>CAVXVD010000066.1:0-46819 GCA_963765015.1 uncultured Acidobacteriota bacterium
GTCCGCCTGCAGGGCACGGGCATTCTGATAGATTGCACCCATGTCTTCATGGGTTGTGACGAAGATCCAGATCTTCCCTTGGCCCTTGATGGCCGCCTCCTCGACCAGTGCTTGAAGTTGGGCAAGACGGCCAGCATTGTCCTCAATCCACTGACCCGATTCATCGAGTACGAGCAGGGTACGGGCAGGCTTCTTCGTTTGCTGCTCGCGCAATGCTATGTCGTCGAGCATCGTGTGCACAAGAAACTGGACGTTGTAGATATCACCCTGCTCGGCATTCTTCAGGCCCTGCGCCGCCTCTTCAGGAGTCGCAAATGCGTCCGGTGCGATCTTGCACGCTGCGCGGTACAGGAACTTCGAGTAGAAATGAGGATTCTTCTGGATATCTGACCACGGGCGGCCGGCCAGAGCTGCAGCCTCCTCGTGGAGGACGTCGAGTTTGCCACGCTTATCGATTTCCTCCTCAATTACACGGGCGTACAGAAGGTTAGAACTGTATCCGCGCGACTGGTAGTACTGCGAAAGTAGTAATCGCGGTAGCGGCGTGGCCTTACTATCGACCAGTGTGTTGAGATTGAAGGCAAGAACGCGAGTCAAGCACTGGTCAATGCACGCAAGGTTTCGCAGGATTGAAGCACGTCGCGGCGCGCTCACCGGCACGCGTGCCTCGAAGCGCCTCGCCGCTGTATGCCCTTCAAGCGAGCGGTTTTCGGCGAGCAAAGCCACAATCTTTGCTAGGTGCGATTTTCCGGAGCCGAAATACCCCGAAATCCAGGAGCCGATCTCGGTGGTATGGAGCCGGAACGTGTCCGTGTAATGCTCTAAGAACTCATCAATATACTTCTCGATTGTGGGGGTGACAATTGAAAGTGCCAACCGCGTGCAACCTATCTACTTCGCATATGCATACGCAGACGTCGACGATATAACGATAGCCCTGCCACAAGGATGGGAAGTCTCCCATCTACCCGAACCCCAAACCTCCGACCTCAAAGCGGTGGTCTATGGAATTAGCGCCGACAAACGCGCCGGTTCCCTGCACATCAGCCGTCGGCTGGCTGTAAATGACGAACTTTTCGAATTGAAATACTACGGCGCGCTACGCGTGTTTTTCCAAAAAGTGCGGAATGGCGATGAGCAGCAAGCCGTCCTCACGGCCTCGACGCCACAGTAGCATCCTAGATGTCTTACTTCCCCGTATAGCTCACTCTCCAGATCGAATTCGATCCATCATCGCTCACCAGCAGGGAGCCATCCGGTGCGACCGTGATTCCAACCGGACGTCCCCAGACGTGGCCATCCGGCAGCACGAACCCGGTCAGAAAATCCTCATATTCGCCCGTCGCGTGTCCGGTCTGATGCAACGGCACACGAATCACTTCGTATCCCACACGCACCGACTTATTCCACGATCCGTGCTCCGAGGCGAAAATGTCTCCCTTATATTCCGACGGAAACTTATCTGCCTGGTAGAACGTAAATTCCAGCGAGGCATTGTGGGGTTGCAGCAAGACATCCGGAACGATCGCCTTATCCTTCAGTTCCGGATGCTTGCCTTCGTGCCGCGGATCCTGGTGCGCCCCCATATACCACCATGGCCAACCGTAGAAGCCGCCCTCCTGCACATGCGTGATGTAGTCGGGCACCAGATTGTCACCGAGCGCGTCGCGTTCATTGACCGAGCACCATAGCTCGCCGGTCAGCGGATTCACCGCAATCCCGCCCCCGGCATTCCGAATGCCGTACGCATAGACCTTCAGCTGGCAGTTCGCTGGATCACAGACCAGAATGTCGGCGCGATTCTTTTCGCCGGGATGCGTGTCCGGATCGTCCACATTCGACGCCGATCCCACGGCCACGAACAGCTTCTTGCCATCGGCAGTGAAATCGACCGCCCGCGTCCAATGCCCGCCACCCGCGGGTAAATCGGCTATATGCTGCGGCGCTCCACTCGCCTTCAAATCCCCATTGTGATAGGGGAAGCGAATCACCTCATTCGTGTTGCCGATATAAATCCACTGTGGATCCGGACCGGGCGGGTAGAAGGCAATCCCATAGGGCCGCTTAAGTCCGCTGGCAAAAATCGCCGACTGTTCCGGCTTGCCGTCGGAGGTCATCCCGCGAAACACCCGAATGCGCCCCGGTTCACTCTCCGCCAAAAAGATGTCGCCATTGGGAGCGGTCCGCAGCAACCGCGGATTGTCCAGCCCAGATGCGAACATTTCCACCTTGAAACCTGCCGGCGCCACCGGCCACGCATTTTCCGGACGCGCGACCTCCTCTGCGCCATTGTTGGACGACTGCGTCGCAAATGGTTTGGGCAGATCGCTTACCGTGATCTTTCGAACCGTCCCCGGCTTCTCATAACGAAAATCAGTGAAGGGGGCCGTCGGAGACGGATCCTTCACCTTCGCCGACGGAACCTCGGTCGCCGGAGCCGAGTTCGCCGAACTCACCGTCTTCCCCGAAGCCATAGCTTCAACAAAGGTCACCACCTGCCATCGCTTGTCCTCCGGCAGAAATGCCCACGATGGCATTCCATTGTCCTTGTCGCCCTTGGTAATGAACCAAAATACTTCTCCTTCGGTCACGCCCTTAAGCTTGCCGTCAACCAGGGAGGGCACATTTCCCGTGCCCTGCCCTGCCTTTCCGTGACACGCCAGGCAGTTCCGCGCATATAGGGTCTTACCCGCGTCCAAGGCAGCTTGCTGGCCGTCCAGCGGATTCTTCTGCGCTTTCGCTGACGCGGGCGCATCATGAAAAGGGCTATCGACCGCTTGCAACGTGGCTACTGACAGAAAAGAGAGGAGAACAGCCAGGAAAATCCGGTTTGCACCCAGACGCATAGGTATCCTCGCAGGTAAATTTGCCCACTTAGATTAAGCCCAAAGCGTAAAGGATGCGAATCAAGTTCGAGAGGCTGGATTGCGCCTGAGCCGGCCACGATTCCGCACCTCATCCAACTATTTCTCAGGCCCCTATAGAATCGATTCCCAGAGTCAATCCTCCGGTGGAGAAGCACCATTGACGATCGATGAAGCTTTGTGTCTGGCCGACGCGTGGGTCGCAGCATGGAACGCTCATGATCTGGATTTGATCATGTCGCACTATGAAGAGGACGTCGAATTAACTTCGCCCGTTGCCGCTCAGTTACTCGGGATCCCTGATGGGAAGGTGGTCGGAAAGGCGGCCCTGAGAAGCTACTTTCAACGAGGGCTGGCAGCCTACCCGGATCTCCACTTTCGCCTTGTCGATGTGCTTTGCGGAATAAACAGCGTGGTGCTCTACTACACAAATCAAACGGGGACACGCACGGGGGAGTTCATGGAGTTGTCGGCAACGGGAAAAGTAGCAGCAGTTGTGGCGAATTACGGTAGGTAAGCATGGATAAAGAGCATTTCCCCCGCGCTCGGCAATTCGCCCCAACCGCGCGCCGTCGTTCGCCGGCAACATTTGGCTACCTCCCGAAAGGGTTGACGCGCTTGGGGTCATATTTGAAATTCACCAGCCCGTCTCGATAGTCCAATTGAATTTCAAGCTGCCGCAGCATGGCGAACCCGAGAAAGCCAGAAACCTCCGTCCCGGTGTGGCGGCTTATGGTGGAGAGGTCCAGCGTGACGATGTCCAAATTCGCTTGCTGAAAGTGCGCGAACTTCAAAGTCGCCTTCTCCGAACTGTAGACCTTGTTCACCGCACCGTTCACCCCTTGAACTCGAATGCGGTCTTCCGAATTCACTTTGCTGACCTGCCGACCGGCACGTATCGAAAGCAGATTGCTGAACGCACCCGTGTCGAGTCCGAACAGCATGGCTTTCGAATCATTCACGCTTGTAGGCACCAACATCATGTGACCAAAGCGGAAAACTTTCGTCCAGTCCGCCATCTCGGGCGCGATGTAACGATCCCTGGGTAGGTGTGGTTCAGATTTCGCGGTCATCGGCGCGGAATTTTCCTCCTTCGGAGTTCCCTCTTTGGGGGGATCTTCTTTCCGCTCGGCATTGGCTGGCTCCTCGCCTTCGCTGTTCAACGACGTCGGAGCCACGGCATCTTCGGGGCGCTTCGGCAGCGGCGACAGTTTAAGGCGCATTCCCGGCAGGTCAATATCAACCAGATACCTTCCGAAGACATCGGCGCCAATCAAACCATCTTCATCGCCTACTGAGCCTTTGTCGCTCACTTCGACTACGCAATCCTGGAACTCCAGTTCGCCAACCCGAAGATGGTCTGCCACCGCCGTGTAGCCGCTTTGCAGACCTTTGTCACCGATGCCACCGTAGTGCACCGCCGAAATCGGGGTCAATCCCGCTTTGTCAGCGAACTTGCGGGTCACCATGATCCCGCCTGCTCCAGTGTCCAGCAGAAGATGAACGCTCCGGTCATTGAGCCGGACTGACAAGCCAATTCCCCGCATCCGGCGAATGTCCGCCCCAAGCATCGTCTCTAGCTTGGTCTCGGTCTGCTCCACTTTACTGACCAGCCTGCAGGCGTGGACCGGCTTGTCCGCGGTCGCTTTCAAGAAAACCAGATACTCGGTCATCCATTTTGTTTCTTCTTCATCATCCGGATGAGGACCTGCCAGATAGGCTTCCAACGCCGCCAGCCTCTCTTTTCGCGGAAGCATCCGGAGCCATGCCCTCTGCACCTCGACGTCATCCGGAGCAACCTCGTGGGCCCTCTGCAGCTGGCCATACGAGTTGCGGTAGAGGGAGTAGGAAGCATACAACCGCGACAGTCCGAGATAGGCGTGCACTTCCTTCGGGTCGAGCTTTTTGGCCATCAGGTAAGACGCTTCGGCGTCGGACATCTCACCACGCCGAAACTGGACCTCTCCTCTGGCCGCCAGCAATGCCGCCGAATTGGGCTGCGTGCTCAACGCGGCATTCACTGCATCCAAGGCTTCATCGATTTTCTGCTGCCGCAGCATCGACCGCACAAGTCCAACCTGCGCAACTACCACTTCGGAAGCCACGAGCTTCGAGGCATTCTTTAGAACTGCCTGATAGCCGACCTCGGCATCCGCAAACTTGCCCGCTCGATAAAGTTGCTCGGCAGCCGCTAGCTCCGGGTTCATCCCCTGTGGATTGGCTTGGTCACCAGGCGCTACGGTTTGCAGGCACAACATCAGTAAAACGAGGGTAGCGGCCGAGCGCAGGGAAGAGGACATGAAGGCCTTCCAATCAAGCGCAGCAGGGTAGCACGATTGTCGATCTTTTGCGCCAGCGAAGATGAAAGAGCCGTGGTTTCCGTGAGGAAAAATGAAGGAGCCGATACGACCGATTCCAGGAGGCCTCGCAAGACCTAAGCATCTCCCTGGCGGTCCGCGAGATCGCGGAGGGCGGTGGTAGCGCTACCGGGAATCGAACCCGGGTTTGAAGATTGAGAATCTTCCGTCCTAACCCCTAGACGATAGCGCCTCGAGACGAGGTTAAATTATAACAAAAAGCTCTCCGCGGCCTATTCTGCGCGACCACACTCGTGGGCAAGGAGTTTCGGGCCTCCCGCGGGCAACCTCGTTGCGCAAGATGTAAGAGCCGCATCCAGCCCGATGTTGTTTATACAATCGTTATTCTTATCGCGCACGATTAGCGCACACCAGCTGCCCCTTTTTCACTTCGGAATTCCTGCAGACTAGTATCTAAAATTTTCGTCCAACTCACTCCTATCCACAGGCTCCAGGAGTTATAGTAGAGATATATTCGCACCCACAGTTAACTAACCGATCATCTCAAAGGGCGACGTGTATGTTGTTCCCTCATCAACCAATCCAATCATTCCTATATTTAGGAGTTTGCAAGGAGTACGCATCTATGGCAAAAGCAAAATTTCCCAAGAAGATAAGTGGCGGAGCAAGTGTGGCACCGGAGGCAGTGGTTTCTACCAGTCTTCCCGCGACCCAGAACAGCGCAATTGATACAACCCCAGAGAAAACCCAGGCCGAACCGAAGAAGTCCGTACAAAAGCCGGCTCTTGTACGTAGTGAAGGCCGGGCCAACCTCGTTCCTATCAATCTCGACGACGAAATACGGCGCCTTGCCTACCTGCTATCGGAGCGCCGCGGATTTGAACCAGGCCACGAAGCCGAAGACTGGCTTGCTGCGGAACGCGAGGTTCGCCAGCGCTATCACCAGCAGAGCGCCTAAAGCGCTCCTGGAACCGCCTAGGCGGCCGAGCCCCGGCCGCCGTCTCGCGGCGGAAACGTTTACGCGTCATCCCTCTCCGCTCGCGAAGCAATCGGCCGGTTTGCACAGTCCGGCCGTTCCGGGACCGTTTTTTGTTGACCCCTTCGGTTGCTACTCTCATGGGTTTCTGAAAAAATACCTTGGGGTTCTCCCACATGGCGCTAATAGGTAGTTTTGCCTTGCTCCTCGCATTGGCGTTGAGCATCTATTGCTTTGTCTTCGGCCTGCTCGCGCTCGTGTTCCAGGGCGACCGCGAATGGGAGCGGCTGGGCGAAACCGCCCGCCGCGCAGGCGTTGTCGTATTCGGAGCCGTGGTTCTCGCCTCGATCGCTCTCGTCGTGGCAGCCTTTCGTGACGATTTCTCTATCGCCTACATCTTTCACCACAGCAACCGCGACCTGCCCGCTCCTTACAAGTTCGCTGTCCTGTGGTCCGGCCAGGAAGGTTCCATTCTCTTCTGGGCGCTGCTGCTCTCCGGATACGCCTTTGTCCTCCGCCTGCGCTACAAAACGGATCCCCGGCTTTTCGCGTACGCTTCGGTGGTTCTCGCGGCGGTACAGATTTTCTTTCTCGCGCTGGTAAATTTCGCCGCCAACCCGTTTGGTCTGCTCGAAGGTCCGCTCCGCGCCGATGGCAGCGGCCTGAATCCCCTCCTGCAATATCCCGAGATGGTCATCCACCCGCCCATGCTCTATCTCGGCTACGTGGGCACGACAATCCCCTTCGCCTTCGCTCTTGGCGCTCTGATCATGAAGTATCCGGGCGACAAATGGATTCACATCACGCGCCGCTGGACCATGGTCACCTGGGGATTGCTCACCTGCGGAATTTTTCTCGGCGCCCACTGGGCTTATGCGGTTCTCGGATGGGGCGGCTACTGGGGATGGGACCCGGTCGAAAACGCTTCTCTGATGCCCTGGCTTTTTGGCACAGCTTTCCTTCATTCGGTAATGATGCAGGAAAAGCGCGGCATGCTAAAGGTGTGGAACATGTGGCTGGTGTTCGGAGCGTTCTGGCTCTCGATCCTCGGCACCTTCCTCACCCGTAGTGGCATCATCAGCTCGGTCCACGCCTTTGCGCAGTCCTCGATTGGTACTTGGTTTGCGTGGTTTCTCGCCATCATTTTCGCCGTCTTCATGTTCTTCTACGTTAAGAACAAGGATCACCTCCGAAGCGAGCACAAACTCGAGTCGCTGATCTCGCGCGAGTCGAGCTTCCTGTTCAACAACCTGCTCTTCGTGCTGCTCTGCTTCACTGTGCTGTGGGGCACGTGGTTCCCCAAGATTTCCGAACTCGTGCAAGGCAACAAAGTCACGGTGGGAGCGCCCTTCTATAACCGGGTCGCGATCCCAGTCGCACTCTTGCTGCTGATCCTTACCGCGATCGGCCCTCTGCTGGCGTGGCGCAAGACTTCCTTCGAAAGCCTGAAACGGAATTTCATGTGGCCCACGGTCGGCGCGCTCGGCGTGATGGTCTTTCTCATGATCACACCGCCAAGCTGGGGATCTCCCTTCGGCCTGCGTCCCTGGCAGGATATTTCGTACTTTTACTCCTTGATGGCCATCGGCCTCTCCGTGCTGGTCACGCTCACGATCGCCAGTGAGTTTTGGCGCGGCGGTAAAGTCATTTCCGGCCACACTGGACAGGGCATGTTCGCCTCCATGGTCCAGTTGACACACCGCAATACGCGACGCTACGGAGGCTACCTGGTTCACTTCGGAGTGGTCGTCGTCATCATCGGATTCGCCGGCTCCGCCTTCAATCAGGACAAAGAGCAGGAAATGGGCTACGGCGACAAAATGACGATTGGCAGCTACACGCTCGTCTGCCGCTCCTATACCGACGAAGAGTTTCCGAACTACGCGGCCGAGTGGGCCGTGCTGGATGTCTTTAAAGGCGGCAAGCAAATCGACACGCTGACGCCCGAGCGCCGGCTCTACAAAGCCAGCCGCCAGACTTCCACCATGCCGTACATCCGCTCGACCATCAGCGAGGATCTCTACCTTGTGTATGAGGGCCTCAACCAGGACACCGGCCGCCCCATCCTCAAAGCGCATCTGAACCCGCTCGTGATGTGGATCTGGCTCGGCGTCTGGATCATGCTCGGCGGCACCGTGCTGGCCCTGGTACCGAACGCCCCAGCCCCGGTCCGCCTGCCAGTCCCAAGATTGGTTGAGCAACCAGCCCCGGTAGCGACCGGAGACTGACAATGGAGCGGCGGACGCTTGGTCCGCCGGACGCGCGAGAGCGCGGCTGTTCGATGGCGCCACGAAATTCGCAATGCGCAAGATTGAGGCTCCGATCGCGGAGAAACGAATGAAGATGAAACTCAACTCGCCCCTCCGCCGCACGCTTCACGGCGCGCTGCTTTCGCTTGCCGTCTTCGTTTTCACCGGAGCGGGCGACCCGGCCACGCGATTCGGCGAACTTGGCCACCAGCTGATGTGCATCTGCAGTTGTGGCCAGATTCTGCTCGAGTGCAACCACGTTGGCTGTCCGGACTCCGACGGCATGCGTAACGAGCTTATGGCCGCCGTCACCCGCGGCGACAGCGACAGCCTGGTCGAGCAGTCGTTTGTGCAAAAGTATGGCCCCACGGTCCTGGCCGCGCCCACCACCACCGGTTTTGATCGTGCGGCATGGATCATGCCCTTCGCCGCGCTATTCGTAGGATTCGCGATCGTGATTCTTGTCGTTCGCGCCTGGAAGAAGCGACCTACCCCGGCGCTCGCCGATGGATTGCGCCCCATCCGCGGAGCCGAACTTGATGAGTTCCGCGAGCAGGCTCGCAAGGAGACTGACTTATGAACTTTGAGTGGGCTTGCTGCGCTCTCGTTACAGCCGCGTCGCTTCTCTATATTTTTTATCTGCCCAGCCGGATCTATTCGGGCAAGGCGAAAACCCGCGCGTCGTACCTACGTGAGCGCAAAGATGCCGTCTACGAAAACTTGCGCGACTTGAACTTCGAATATAAGGCAGGCAAGATTCCCGACGTCGACTATCAATCGATGAAGACCTCTCTGCAAGACGAAGCCGCCGCGCTCCTGGCCGAAATCTCGCGCCTCGAATCCAACGCCGCATCCGCCCCAAGAAAAGCGAGACCATGAACCGAACCCAATCACCGGTGATTTATGTGGGGACAGCTGCCCGCGCCTGTCCGGTCGAGCGCAACTCGACAGCACTCTCTCCATTCAAGCAACTGCCGGGCCTTGCCCGGCTGAACCGTCGAGGGCGGCTGTCACCGCATCTCCGCCTCACGGCATTAGTGGTGATTGTTCTCTCCACCCTTGCTTCGTCCCAAACCCTCACCGGCACGGTGAAGAACGGCACCACCGGCAAGCCCGGCGCCGGAGACGAGGTCGTCCTGCTGAGCCTCGGTCAAGGCATGGAAGAAGCCGGACGCACCAAGGCCGACGCCAAGGGCAACTTTTCCTTCAAACTGGACGCCGAGGGGCCTCACCTCGTCCGCGTGATTCATCAGGAAGTGACCTATCACCGCATGGCCCCTCCCGGAACCACGTCGGTCGAGATCGAAGTCTATGACGCGAGCAAAAAGGTCAATGAAATCGAAGTCATCGCCGACATCATGCGCTTTCAGGCCGCCCAGGGACAGCTGCAGGTCGAGCGCACCTTCGCCGTGCAAAACAATTCCAAGCCTCCGCGCACCCAGATGAACGAACACAACCTCGAGTTCTACGTGCCCGATGGAGCCACTATCACGGAAGGCCAGGCGATGACCGCCGGCGGCCAGCCGGTGAAATCCGCCCCCGTCCCGGAAGGCGAAAACGCCAAGAATCGCTATGCATTCCTGTTCCCGCTTCGCCCGGGCGAGACGCGATTCAATGTCGTTTATACGGTGCCTTACACCGGCAGCATCAACATCGATCCCAAGAGTGTTTATCCGGTGGAGCATCTGGTCGCGATCGCGCCCAAGTCCATGGAATTCTCCGCTGCCCCGGGGGCCAGCTATCAGGCCACGCCGTTCCCCGGCCAGCCCGATGCCAATGTGGAAGTGGCCTCGTCCCTGAAAGTAGGCCAGCCCATGGCCTTCAAACTCTCCGGAGTAGGAACGCTCGCGGCTCAAGCAGAAGACGGCGGAAGTCAGGGCAACAATCAGGAGCCGCCCGCGCAACAAACTGAGAGCCGCCCCGGTGGCGGCCTCGGCCCGCCCATCGATGCTCCCGATCCGCTGCAGAAGTATCGCTGGTGGATACTTGGAAGCTTCGCGGCAGCTCTGATCGTAGGAGGAATCTTTATCGCGTCACGCCAGCAGGCCGCCAACCGCAACGCCCGCTCCAACGCCAGCGGCCTTTCTGACATTGAAGACGATGAAGACTACGAGCCCGCGGAACCATTGCCAGCTCGTGCTGCCCGGCCCATGGAGCCTCGCTCGCAGCCCACTCCACGCGCCCCTTCGTCGATGCTGCTCGAAGGGTTGAAAGAAGAGCTCTTTGAACTCGAAGTGGAGCACAAACAAGGCCGTATTTCGCAGCAGGAATACGAAAGCGCCAAGGCCGCCCTGGACCAAACCCTACAGCGTGCCCTAAAACGCGAAGCCGCCAAACAGTCGTAGCAATCGTCAGGCTTCCGGATTCCGGCGAACTGGCGAAAGGTAGCCTGGTTCCCGCACCGGCGCGGCAAGACGTAACTCCATGATTCCAATGGGCGCGGGAAATCGCCGCTTTCGAAAAACATCCCCTTGCATCTCGCTGCCCGGAGTAACATCCAATGGACAGCTGCAAAACACTATGGGAAACGCATTCAAGACCACGTTCCTACTGACCGCACTAACGCTGCTCCTGATGTTTATCGGACGCTACTTTGGCGGACAGAATGGAATGCTCCTGGCGCTGGCCTTCGCTGCCGTCATGAACTTCGCCTCGTACTTCTATTCCGACAAGATTGCGCTGGCGATGTATCACGCCCAGCCCGTTACGCGCGAGCAACTCCCGCGCGCCTACGCGGCCGTCGAGCGCCTCACGCAGAAAATCGGCATTCCGATGCCCAAGATCTACGTGATCCCCACGGAATCTCCCAACGCCTTCGCGACCGGACGAAATCCGAGCCACGCCTCCGTCGCCGTGACTCATGGCATTCTGGGGTTATTGACGGACGAAGAACTCGAAGGCGTCTTGGCCCACGAACTGGGCCACGTCAGCAATCGGGACATTTTGATTAGCTCCGTCGCGGCCACCATTGCAGGGGCAATCACCATGGTCTCGCGCTTCGGTATCTTTTTCGGCGGTGGGGGCAGCCGTGATCGCCGCGGAGGGGGAGGAATTGGAGCACTCTTCATGCTCATCCTCGCTCCCATCGCTGCGATGCTGATTCAACTCGCTGTCTCGCGCTCGCGCGAATATCAGGCCGACGCCACCGGCGCGCACTTCACCGGCAATCCCTACGCGCTGGCCAGCGCCCTGCAAAAGCTCGACGCCTACTCGCGCCGTGTCCCCATGCAGGCCAGCCCGTCGACCGCACACCTGTTCATCATTCAGCCGCTGCTGGGAATGAACTTCGGGAACTTGTTCTCGACGCATCCGCCCATCGCCAAGCGCATCGAGCGCCTCACGGGAAGACCGCCGGAGTTTATGCAGTAAGCCGAGAGCTCTCAGCCAAACCTGGCGCAAGTGTGATCGTCGGTTGCGTTCTAAGACCAGCGTCGCGCGTCTAAGGGGTCTCGCTGAAAAGCGTGCGGCTGCTCTCTAGCAACTGGTCCCATGACGTAGGTAACTCCGCTCGCACGACGCCCGATAGTAGAATCCAAAGAATGTCGCCCGAGACTGCCATCGCCGTTTCTCACAAAGCCGCTGAACTCGAAAAGGCCCTGCGCCGCGTGATTCGCGGCAAGGACGACGTCGTGCGCCTCGCGCTGGTTAGCATCTTCGCCCGCGGACACCTCCTCATCGAGGGCGTTCCCGGAGTCGGCAAGACCACGCTCGGACAGGCCCTTGCCCGCGCCATCGATTGCACCTTCCAGCGCGTGCAGTTCACCAGCGACATGCTGCCATCCGATGTGGTCGGCATTTCCATTTTTTCCGCGGCCGAGCAGCGTTTCGAATTCAAGCGCGGACCTGTTTTTACGAATGTTCTGCTGGCCGACGAAATCAACCGCACCACGCCCAAGACACAATCAGCGCTACTCGAGGCGATGAACGAAGGCCAGGTCACGGTCGACGCGCACTCCTACGAATTGCCGCAGCCGTTTCTGGTGATTGCAACGCAGAATCCCGTCGAGCATCACGGGACGTACCCGCTGCCCGAGTCGCAACTCGACCGCTTTCTGATGCGCGTGCGCATGGGATATCCCGACGCTCAGGCTGAACGCCAGATCCTGCGCTCCGAGGCAGGCGTGTCGCACCTCAACGATCTCCGTCCGGTACTGACGGGCGCAGACGTGCTTGAGATGCAGCAAGCGGTCAAGAATATCCGCGTCGACGATTCACTCGTGACCTACGCGCTCGAAATCGTTCGCCGCACGCGCGAATCGGAATTCCTGTCGCTGGGCGTTTCGCCCCGTGGATCGCAAGCGCTCTACCGCGCCGCGCAAGCCATGGCCTTCCTCGAAGGCCGCACCTTCTGCACCCCGGAAGATTTCAAGCCGCTGGTGGTGCCCGTCTTCGCTCACCGGATCGTCGTGAATGGACTCTACGCCTCGACGCTGAAAAAGTCGGAGCAATCCGATCAGGTGCTGAAGGAGATGATCGAGAACGTTCCGGTACCGGTATAAGGGTTCTCGATTCCTGTGTCCTCCATAGTTGCCTCCTGTGCTCTTCGTGAGAGAATGCAACTCACGTGATCGCAGAGATCATTCCGAGAGTTTACGACTCGATCGGGAAACAAGTATCCCAGCCGTTCCTCCGTCGCAAAGGCCCGCATCCCACCTTTCCGATGGGACGCTACGTCAGCCAGCCGCTCGCAATCCATTGCAAATCCCTCGAAGAAATACGTCAGTTTCTCCGCGGTTGCCGCGGCGTCTCTGATAAGGAACTGTTTGGCAAAGATGAGTATTGGCAGCCGCCAGAGGAGTTCGAGCGTCGCAAGGCGGGTGACTGCGAGGACTTCTCGCTTTGGACCTGGCGTCAACTGATGGTCCTGGGACTGGAGGCTCGAATCGTTTTCGGTCGTCATGGGCGTTATGGCATCGGACATGCTTGGGTAATGTTCTTCCGCGATGGCAAATGTTTCCTCGTCGAGCCGCAAGCCCGATATCTTGGGCTCCGATTGCCTAGACTCTCAACCCTGCAATACGAACCGAAGTATTCAGTCGCATGGACCGACGATGCTTTAAAGTACTACGCCCATAGGGATGAACCGGAGATTCATCCGCAATGGACGCTCATTGTGAGGCTGATCCCTGAATGGGTTCTAATTTGGGGCTGGCTTTGGTTACGCGTTGTGATCCGCTATCCTTACGTACTGCTCAAGAAACTGTGGCGTAGAGTGCATTCCTCACCGGCCAAGCAGTAGTTCGTGGGCGATACCGCTATAATTCTACCGTCATGTCACTCCTGCGCTTCCTCATGTTTCTATCGCTCGTAGTCTGGATTGGCGGAATTATTTTCTTCGCCATCATGGCTCCCACGGCGTTTCACTTGCTGCCGACGCGGCTTCTAGCCGGAACTCTAGTCGGCAATCTGCTCACCAAGCTGCACTGGATCGCCATCGTCTCCGGGATCGTCTTTCTGGCCAGTTCCCTGCTCTACAGCCGCGTGACCGACGGCACGGCGCACGTATTCGCGATGCGCCACTTGCTGATCTGCATGATGCTCGCGCTCACCCTGGTTTCGCAGTTCTGGATCACGCCGCGCATGATCGCCTTGCGCGCGCAGGTCGGGAATTTCGATAGCACCACTCTCGACAATCCGGCGCGGCTGCAGTTCGACGCGCTCCACGTGTGGTCCACCCGCGTGGAAATTGGAGTGCTCCTGTTGGGACTGCTGGTTATATATCAAACGGCCAGCGCATTCAGTCATCGCTGACGGGCTTCAGGCAGGCCTCTGCGCCTTACGGAGTTTGCGTCCACCGAGAGCTTTGTAGCGAAAGCAGTCCACCGTGTGATCGTTCACCATCCCCACCGCCTGCATGAAGGCGTAGCAGATGGTCGATCCGACAAAGTTGAAGCCGCGGCGTTTCAAGTTCTTGCTCATTGCGTCCGACTCTGCCGTCCGCGCGGGAACTTCCTTGAACGATTTCGGCGAGTTGATGCGCGGCTTGCCGTCCACGAACTGCCAGACGTAGCGGTCAAAGCTGCCGAACTCCTGCTGAAGGCGGAGAAACGCCTTTGCATTTTCGACGGCGGAAGCGATCTTCAGCCGGTTGCGAACGATCCCAGCATCAGCCAGTAGTTGTTGGACCTTGCGCGCCTTGTACTGCGCGACCCGTTCTGGATCGAAGCCGTCGAAGGCACGACGGTAATTGTCGCGCTTGGTGAGAATGGTGCTCCAGCTCAGCCCTGCCTGTGCGCCCTCAAGAATGAGGAATTCGAAGAGCGCCCGGTCGTCGTGCTGCGGCACGCCCCACTCTTCATCGTGATAGCGAATCGATTGCTCGTCGCGCGCCCAGGCACAACGGACTAGCTGGTTCTTCTTGTTTTTGTTTGCCATTCGACTCAATACACCTTCAATGATTTGTGCCCTCCGCGAGAAATTCATTCTCATCCAAGAGGGCACAGGGTTTCACCGGGGAACTTCTTGATTCAACTATTCCAATGACTTCGGGTCAGACTTGTTCACCGGCGTCTTCGTGTCAAGCAGGGAAACCAACTCGCTCGCGCAGGCAGGAATTCCGACTTTGCCTTCGCGAATAATCTCCTTAGCGCTCAGTTTTTTTCCATAAAGTTTTTCGTTGGCGCTGCCGTCGGAGCGCAGAGTCGAGCCTTCCAAAGAAACGCCCGCGAACAAGCCCTTGTTGCGCGAGTAGGAGAGGATCTCGGCATCCATCACGATATCCGTGGCACCTTCGGCCGTTCTTCCTTTGGGACCAGCCGCAGCCGATGCGTCCGCGCCCAGCTTCACTTTGCTGTAAAGCAGAGACTCAGCTCCCTTAGGATTCATGACCAGAAGAACGAAATCAGTGGCCTGGCCGCCAATCTGAAAGCCAATGCTCACGCCTTCCAGAGCGTACAGCGCCGGAGCGCCCCATTTTCCCTTATAGTGCTGACCACTGCGGCAAACCATCACACCGCGGCCGTAGCTGCCGCCGACGCCGAGCGCTCCCTTCTTGACGGACGGCAAAATGATGAGGCACTCGGCTTTGTCGATCAGATCCTGTGGAATGTTGTCGGGAATATTCAGAATCTCTTTCAGGACAGTGCCGGCATCTTTGACGCGATCTTCTTCGCGCTCGTCACTGGCCAGGACACTCGCGGCCGACATCAGAAAGACTACGACACACACGATGAGTTTCTTCATCCAATCCTCCGAAAAAGATTTTAAGGAACAACGGTTGCAGTCGTGCCACTATGTTAAACCCGGAATCCGATTGGGTACGGTGCTGGCGTATCAAAAGCGGTGAGCAATACGGTGCAAGTCGTTTAGATGTCGGGCTTTGTGCCGTGACCAAACGTGTGCTCCTTTTGTAACTTGGCACCTGAACGCTGCGCTCCTAAAGTCAATCACAAGCGGGTTCTGGCGGCCCGATTCGGCACTTGGCGTGCAGCTTATTCCTTGGAAGTGTCCCGAGATGCGGTTTAGAGTGAAAAATTTGGATTCAACGGGCATGAAGTACACGAACTCGATTTTTCGCTTCCTGACTCTTTCCCTGGCAACCTTTCTCGGGGTAGGCCAGCTGCAGGCTCAGTCTGCGTACGTCTCGGGAGCACCGAGCCTGACCGCTTCGAATGTGTCCGCCGCACCTGCCGGGTCCGACGACCAAGGTGCGATGATCACGTTGCATGCCCGCGTGAATGAAGTAAACGTTCTGTTCATCGCCACCGACAAGCATGGCAAATTCGTGCGCGACCTGAACCAGAGTGATTTCAGCATTCTCGACGATCACAAGCCGCCGCAAGCGATTTTGAATTTCCGCCGCGAGACCGACCTTCCGCTTCATCTTGGGCTTCTGGTGGACGTAAGCGGATCGGTCGATAGCCGCTTCGATTTCGAGCAGGAAGCCGCGACCAGCTTCCTGCAGCACACTTTACGCGCCAGCTTCGATAAAGCCTTCGTGCTCGGCTTCAACAGCCACACGCAGATGGCACAGGACTTCACCGACAACGTGCAACTGCTCTCCGCTGGCGTTAAGAAGCTGCAGGACGGTGGCGGAACCGCCCTCTACGACGCGGTGTATCACGCCTGCAAGGATAAATTTCTAAAAGACCATCCGGATCGCCCAGTCCGTAAGGCCATCATAGTGGTCAGCGATGGGGAAGATAATCAAAGTGAGTTCTCCAAAGCGCAGGCCATTGAGATGGCGCAACGTGCCGAGGTCATCATCTACGCCATCTCAACCGACGATAGCGGCCTGGTGATGCGCGGCGATAAGGTGCTCGAGCAACTCGCCGAAGCCACCGGTGGTCGCGCCTTCTTCCCCTTCAAGATGAAGGACATCACCCATTCCTATGCTGCGATTGAAGACGAGTTGCGCAGCCAGTATGTCGTTTCCTACAAGCCCGCTGATTTCGATGCCGACGGACGATACCGATCGATTGAAATCTCGTCCCTGAAGAAGGACACGCAAGTCCGGGCGCGCAAGGGATATTTCGCGCCGCAGCAGTAACTCCTCGCCCTCGAATCAATCCATGAACCCCCGGTCGCCTTTCAGGGTCAATCATTCACATCTTCAGCAGATAAATCCACCCAAATTGTGTATCCTAGGCGCACCTTGCCGGGCCGAATTCCGCCCGTTGTGCGAGGGAACCGAAAGGGTGGGCAATGGGTGCCGTTTCGCGGGCGCGGAAGCGCTTTACGCTGATTTTGATCAAGCCATCGCACTATGACGATGACGGCTACGTCATCCAGTGGCTGCGATCGGCAATCCCGTCGAACACACTGGCGGTGATCAACGGCCTGGCCCTCGATTGCCAGGAGCGGCACGTCTTGGGAGATGACGTCGATATCGTCATCAAGGCGCTGGACGAAACCAACACGCACATCCGGCCGGAACGTATCGCACGGGAATTGGGCAACGAACCCGGGATGGTCGCGCTGATCGGTGTACAGTCCAATCAATTTCCGCGCGCCATGGACCTCGCGCGGCCGCTTCGCTCCGCCGGCGTTCAGGTTTGCATTGGAGGCTTTCACGTCTCCGGATGCCTCTCGATGTTGCCGGGAATTACTCCAGAACTTCAGGAAGCCATGGATCTCGGCATTTCCCTGTTTGCGGGAGAGGCCGAAGGCCGGTTCGAGGAAGTGCTGGTAGACGCGTGGCATCGCCGGCTGAAGCCGCTCTATAACTACATGGCGGACCTGCCCTCGCTCGATGGCGCTCCGGTCCCAATTCTTCCGGCAACACGCGTGAAGCGCACCGGCGGCAAGATCACCACCTTCGACGCTGGCCGCGGATGTCCGTTCCTCTGTTCGTTCTGCACGATCATCAATGTACAGGGCCGGAAATCGCGGCGCCGCTCGGTGGATGACATCGAGCAGATCATCCGCCGTAATCTCGCCCAGGGAATCAACCGCTTCTTCATCACCGACGACAACTTCGCGCGCAACACTGATTGGGAAATTGTCTTCGACCGGCTGATCGCAATGCGCGAAGGCGAAAAGCTGAACCTCAAGTTCGTCATCCAGGTCGATACGATGTGCCATCGCCTGCCGCACTTCATCGAGAAGGCAGGACGTGCGGGTGTGGCCCGCGTATTCATCGGATTGGAGAGCATCAACCCGGACGCGCTGCTGGGCGCCAGGAAGAAGCAGAATAAAGTCGCCGAGTACCGCAAGATGCTGCTCGAATGGAAAAAAGCCGGTGTCACGGTCTTTGCGGGATACATCATCGGATTCCCCTCAGACACGCCGGAATCCGTGATGCGCGATATCGAGACCATTCAGCGGGAGTTGCCCATCGACTTGCTGGAGCCGCATTGCCTGACGCCGCTGCCCGGCTCAGAAGATCATCAGAAGCTGCACAAGGCAGGCGCCCATCTCGATCCGGACCTGAACAAGTACGACCTGGAGCACGTCACCGCCGCACATTCCACTATGACGGCAGAGCAATGGCAGAAACTCTATCACGACGCCTGGATGGCCTATTACTCGCCGAAACATCTGGAAACGGTTATGCGGCGAGCGGTAGCCACCAACTGCAATCCCGGTAACATGACGTTCCTGTTGCTGTGGTACTACTCCTGCGTGGCGCTGGAGAAGATCGATCCGCTCGAAGGCGGATACCTACGCCGTAAGTACCGCAAAGACCGCCGCCCAACGATGCCGGCGGAGAGTCCGTTCGCTTTCTATCCGCGCTATATCGCGGACTTGTTGAAGAAACACCTCACGCTGGCAGGACTCATCTGGAAATACGGCAAACTCCGGCGCCAGCTTAAACGTGATCCCGATGCGCGCAACTATACGGACTTCGCGCTGACGCCAGTCACCGACGACGACTCGGAAGAGTTCGTCACCAGTTCGCACCATCCTCCCAAACCTGCACTGGTGACGCTGGCGAATTCATAGACTCATGATGCGAGCATGAAATAAGGCCGCGAGGAAACCTCGCGGCCTTTCCTGCTCATGTTGCGCAGATTTATTGTTCGCCGGCGGCCGCATTACTGCCCCAGAGAGCATTGCTGCCCCACAACGCGTTGCTACCCCACAGGGCATTGCTTCCCCACAGAGCATTGCTGCCCCAAAGCGCGTTCGAGCCCCATAACGCGTTGGAGCCCCACAGAGCATTGCTGCCCCACAACGCATTGCTTCCAGTCATGGTGGTCGACGGGGCTCCCGCCACGAATTCCGAGCTTCCCCATACCTCCGCATTCGACCAGGTGGCCGAGGTATTCCACACGGCGGTGGGATCGTCATTAAGGTAGACGTTGCCGGAAGCCGCATTGTATGAGGCAATCGGCGACATCGCCGTCCCTTTGGCTACGTCAGTGCTGGTCAGCGCGGCTTCTACGTCGACATAGCCCGCACCAATCGTGAACACATCATATTGGTCCGTGTAAGTAATGCCGGTAGTCGGATCGGTCGTGCTGCTGAAAGCCGGGAACTGCTTCCAGGCCGTCTTCATCAGCCGGGCCTTCACCTGGTCCGGTGTCAGGCTCGGACTCTTTTGCAGCAGGTCGGCGACCACTCCGCTGACCACGCCCGCCGCCATACTGGTGCCGCTCAGCGTGAAGTAGCTCGACGACGAAGCACTGCTTCCCCCGTTGACGTAGAAACTGTAAGGAACCTGATTGCCGGGGTACTGGGTATACAAAGTGGATCCCGGCGCTTCGAGCGAAACCAGCAGGTTGCCTGGAGCAACGATATCGGGCTTGGCCACGGCATCGATCACCGTCGGCCCCTTCGAACTGTAGCTGGCGATTAAATCATCCACGCGGGTCGGCGTCCCCATGGTCTTCATCGCGCCTACCGTGATTACATACGGATCGTTGCCGGGCGAAGTGATGGTGGCGTAGCCGTCGGTGGGCTGATAGCGTCCGTTGTTTCCGGCGGCAACGACCACCACAATGCCACTCTTCCACGCTTGTTCGACCGCTTGGCAAACCGGATCGAGTTTGTAGCTCTCAAAGATCGGGCGGCCCATCGAAAGATTGATTACGCGGATGTTGAACAGAGGCTTCAAGTTGATTGCCGCTCCGATGGCCGCAATCACGGCGCTGTCGGTGCCTTCGCCATTCTGATCGAGTACGCGCAGGTTGACCAGATTTGCCTGCGGCGCAATTCCTTCAAAGGTCCGCGAATACTGTGGTCCCTTCGAACTCGAACCGTTGCCCGCGATCAATCCGGCGATGTGCGTGCCGTGTCCATACTGATCGTTCGCGCTCGCATTTCCCGTCACAAAACTCTGGTTCCAAACTACGCGCGACAATCCCAAGAAGCCGCCCTTCAAATCCGGGTGGCTGCTGATTCCGCTGTCGATCAACGCGACTCCGACACCCGATCCGGTGTAGCCGGCTTGCCATGCTGCAAAGGCGTTCACTGCCGGCGCGGCATTGCTCAAAGTGGGAGCCATCGTGCGATCCAGGCTGATGTACTTCACATTAGCTTGGTTCGACAATGACAGGATATTCGCCAGCGGTAAATCGGCGACCACCGCATTCACCAGCGGAAGCGCATTCAAGATCGATCCGAGCGTCGAAAGTAACTGGAGATCCAGCAGGCCGGGCTGGCTGTTGTACTGCACCACGACCCTAGCCGTGGGCGCGGTCGATTTCTGCAAGTCTGGAGAAAGCTTAGTGGCGTTCTGGGCAGCCGAGGCTACCGGAAGCGCTATGATCAGCAGTAAAAGCACAAACTTCTTCATTGATCCCCCAACGTCGCCCACGAGCGCGTAACCGCACCCCACGTGACTAGGAGAAGTGCAGCTGCATGACCAAAGCGAGCGGAGTCATACATATATTTATCAATGACTTACAGAGATGTGCTGCATAACGCAACGGGCACTTTGTCCCGTCATCGCGAGGGCGGGACAAAATGTCGCAAAAGGCCCACTGCGACGCGGTCACCCAAACCCGCCCGCAACAGTGGGCTAAGTTGCTGATTATTGAGCCGAAACCATGGTAATCGGTGACCTCTCTTTTGGGCGGACAGCCTCTCGCAAATCGTTGAAAATTTAAACACTTGTCATGTCTTGGGTTCGTTCCATTGGCGCACGTGCGTTTATAGCCGGGACGGCTTTGGCCGGATTCGTCTGCTTCGGCGTTGCCTCCGCGCACTGGCACTCGACCGATCCCGTCAAGTTCACCTGCTATCTGATCGCAGCCCTGCTCGCCTCCTCGCTCAAAGTGACGCTGCCCGGCGTCGAGGGGACGATGTCGGTTAATTTCCTATTCACCTTGCTCGGCATTCTGGAACTCAGCCTGCCCGAAACTCTGCTAATCGGCCTGGCCGCCACTGTGGGACAGTTTTATTGGAGGCCGGCTCGCCAACTGAAACTGGTTCAACTTGTGTTTAACCTGTCGCAAGTAACGGTTTCGAGCGCGATCGCGTACGGGGCCTACAAGCTAGTCGTAATCCACGTTCTGCATACTCCCGGACCGCTGGCCCTTCTGGTGGCGGCTATAACGCACTTCGCTTTGAACACTGGAGCGATGTCCACCATCATCGGGTTGACGGAAGACAAGCCTATCGTCAAAGTGTGGACCGAGATCTATCTCTGGTCCTTTCCTTACTACATCGTTGGAGCCGCCGCAGCAGGCCTGGTCAACTTCCTCAACGGGCACATCGGCTGGCAATCATCTCTGCTCGTGCTGCCTCCGATCTATCTGATGTACCGCTCCTATCGCCTGTACCTCGGCAAATTGGAAACGGAAAAGCGCCATGCCGAACAGGTTTCGAGCCTCCACTTGCGGACGATCGAAGCCCTCGCGCTGGCCATCGAGGCGAAAGATGAAACCACCGGCGAGCACTTGCAGCGCGTCCGCGTCTACGCCATGGAACTCGCGAAGGAGCTTGGCCTGAGTGAGGATGAGACCGAGGCGCTACGCGCGGCATCCGTGCTGCACGACATTGGAAAGCTAGCCGTGCCCGAACACATTATTTCCAAGCCCGGCAAGCTGACACCCGAAGAATTCGAGAAGATGAAGATTCATCCCATCGTCGGTGCGGAGATTCTGGAACAAGTGCATTTCCCCTATCCGGTCGTGCCGATCGTGCGTGCGCACCATGAGAAGTGGGACGGAACTGGATATCCCAGTGGGCTTTCAGGAGAATCCATTCCGATCGGCGCGCGCATCCTAGCGGCGGTCGATTGTCTCGATGCCCTCGCGTCTGACCGGCAATATCGCAAGGCACTCCCGCTCGACGACGCGATGGCCAAGGTCGTCGCCGATGCGGGAAAAAGTTTCGATCCGAAGGTGGTTTTGATCCTGCAGCGCCGTTACATCGAACTGGAGAAGCTGGCAACCGAGCAGCCGCTTCAGGCGCCGCCGAAGCTTTCCACCGACATCAGAGTGGAGCGGGGACTCGCGCCGGACGCGGGCTTCGCAGAATCCGCCGCGCCATCTCAGGATTCCACGAGATCGGCGAGCAATTCTTCCGCCTCGGTATCGGCAGCCCGGCAGCAAGGTCAAGAGATCGCAGATCTCAGCCGCAAACCCGAAAATCATCTCAGCTCCGAAGACATTCTGTCGTTGCTCGCAGTGCGCCTAAGGCACTTGGTACCGCACCATGCCATGGCCGTGTATTGTCCGAAAGATGGCGTGCTGCTCCCGGAGTTCGTCAGCGGGGAAAACTTCCGGCTCTTTTCTTCCCTGAGAATTCCTGATGGAGAGGGCCTGTCAGGATGGGTCGTGCAGAATCACAAAGCAATCCTGAACGGAAATCCGTCGGTCGAGCCGGGCTACCTGAACGATCCCACAAAGTACAGCACGTTGCGCTCGGCGCTGGCGGTGCCGCTGGAGGGAGCATCCGGCGTGGCGGCCGTGCTGGCGCTATACCGCGCCGGACAGGACGCCTTCACCGCCGATGATTTGCGAATCGCCGAAGCGATTAGCTCTCAACTGGGAATCCCCATCGAAAATGCCCGCAAAGTCACCACAACCGCGGCAGCAGCGGGGAAATAGAACTCCGTAGTACCGGCTTCGCACTACTCCATCTCAAAGCTCACGTACATCAGCCCGTCCGAGCGCTCAACCTGCAGCACCACCGGATCTCCCGTCTTCAATTTGTTAACTGCGGCGCGCAGCCCATCCATGCTATCGACAGGAGTTGTGTTGAGCTGGTGAATCACATCCCCCGCCTGCAATCCAGTATCAGGCATGATCAAGTCAACCGCGCGGCCCACCACCACTACGCCTGAGCTGATGCGTAAGCCCAAACGGGAAGTCAGTTCCGGAGTGAGATCGATGGCCAGAACTCCCAGGCGCGAAATCAAGCTGTTCTCTGGATTGATCGCGTCCAGCAATTCGTCCATGTGATCGCGATGTTCGATCGCGGGAACATACAGCGTCTTCTTTTCATTGCCGCGCAAGATGACCAGCTTCACCGGCTCATCGAGCCGATGGAGATACAACGCAGACGATAGCGATGGTAGGGTTTCGATGCGCCGCTCGTCGGCCGTGAGAATAATGTCCTGCAGTTGCAAACCAGCCGCCGCCGCCGGGCCGTCGGGCTTCACATCCACCACCACCACACCCCATTTCTGGCGAAGGTTGAGACCGTCCGCCAGCGTCGGCGTGATTTCCTGGGCCACCGCCCCGATTTCGACGCGATGCACATGTCCATGAGCGCGCAGACTGTGATACACAAAATCCACCACGCGCGCGGGAATCGCAAAACCCAACCCTTCACTGCCTCCGCCTTGCGACAAGATGAAGGTGTTGATCCCAACGACCGTGCCGTTCATGTCGACCAGCGGGCCGCCGCTATTGCCCGGATTGATGGGGGCGTCGGTCTGCAGATATGTGAGCGGCTTGGTCGTATCAGGCTGGCGAGCCAGTGCGCTCAAAACTCCCATCGTGACTGAGTTCTGCAGACCTTCCGGACTACCGATCGCAAACACGAGTTGCCCCACGTGAGGTCGCTGCTGGCTGACCAAAGAAAGAGTGGGGAGATCCGTTTCGTCCACCTTCAACAGCGCGAGATCGGTCTCCTTGTGCTGGCCCAGGAGGCGAGCTTCCAGAATCCGACGCTTTCCAATCGGGACCTGGCCGCCCGAGTCGCCCGTGGGCAGCGGTAGAGCGACTCGAATGCGTTGTGCGCCTTCGACGACGTGCGCGTTTGTCATGATGTAGCCGTGAGAGTCTACGATCACGCCTGATCCCACCGCGTGCTGGCGTACGATGAACGCCGTCTGAGACTTGTCTTCCTCGCGCAGCGGCCCATAACCCGTGACCAGAATCTGCACTACCGCCGGAGATACCTTCGCAGCCAAGCTCTCCAGGGCGCCGTTCAACTGCACCAGCACTCCGGGTGGCTCGACGGCTTTGTCCTCGCTGGAACCGGGACTCACTTGCGGTGCCGGAGCTTTTGACGCGGGCGGTTGCGACTTCGTTGCCGCTGGTGGAGAGGATTGCGTTTGCGAACCCGCGAGGCTCGCTGAGAACAACGACAAGGCTACGACGCCGACCCGGAAAAACGGGCGAATATTGGGGAAAACGAGCATGGATGCCCCCATTCAAGAAGGAAATAACCCTTCCAAAGAAACTATCACGAGGTTCTGGAACGATGTGTAAAGGTACGTCAGCGCGAGGATCGAGTCTCGGACCAGCTCCTGCAAGTCTCGCCAACTTTCGACGAAGCACACAATTGAGGTCCCGGCTTGAGGGGGAACCTAGATGTTACCCGTAACTAACGGGTTTATCAGGCTTTTACACGGGTGAGGTTCCGTGATATAACCGCCCCTGAGCATAAAAGTGGGCGAAAGCCCGCCGGGAGCTTGATTTGACGATGTTGGCCTCCTACCCAGACAGCAATCGGACAGTCGGCCAACTTAGAGGAGGTACCGTGGGGGAAGAAGCACGGACCGGGAAAAGATTCCCGCTGGAATTGCCGATCAAGATTCATAAGGGCGAGACCGGCGGAGACGCTGACGGAGTGACCGGAAATCTCAGTGCGGCGGGCGTGTACATCCGCGCCGATGCATCAATGGAGATCGGTTCGCCCGTGGAATTTGAAATCACGCTGCCTCCGGAGATGACGGGCGGTCAGGAACATGTGACCATCCAGTGCAAGGGGCGAGTGGTGCGCGCCGATGAAACCGGCGAAGGCGGAGAAGGCCGCGGCGTTGCCTGCGTGATCGACTCTTACGAGTTCGTGAGGAACTCATAGTTTGTCCGGACAAATTCGTTCGAACAAGACTTTTTGGGAGCGTTGAAATATGCTCAAACTGATTCTGGCGGATAACCAGGCGATCTTCCGTGCGGGCATTGCCAAAGTGCTGGCGGTGGAAGATGAGATGCGCATTGTCGCCCAGGCGCAGACCCCTGAACAGATGTTCATGGCACTGGATAAATTCCGCGCTGCCGTTCTGGTGGTGGCTGCGGGATTCCATAACGACTTTGCTGCGATCGTGCAAGGCGCGAATAAAGCCAAGACGCGCGTGATCGTACTCGCCGATACCGGCGAGAGCGCACAAAAGCATATGACGAACGGCGCCCATGGCGTGGTCTACCGCAACGTGACCAGCGCGGCGCTCGTCGATTGCGTGCGCAAAGTGGCGCGCGGTGAAACCTGGGTGCAGGATGTCGCCGTACCCAGCGAACTCACCGAAAACGATATGGTCGGCCTGCGTGTGCGCGACCGCCTCACAGCGAAAGAGCTGCGCATCGTCGCCCTGATCGTACAGGGATACAAGAATAAGGAAATCGCCACGCAACTGGGCACGACCGAGCAGGTCATCAAGAATTACCTGCGCAACGTGTACGACAAGATCGGTGTTTCGGACCGGCTGGAGCTCGCGCTGTTCACCATCCACCACCGCATTTTGAACGAAGCTGCGGCCGCCACCACCGCGGGAGTAGCTCCGCAGCCTCCAGCAGGTGTTGCCCAGTAAGTATCCGAATTGAGCAGAGGCCGCCTGCGGGCGGCCTTTTTATTTTTGTCGTCCTCATCAGATCAGCTGCATCTATGCCTGATATGGAATTCCGACAGCTTGGAAAATCTGGATTGAAGGTTCCGGTGCTGAGTTTTGGCACTGGCACGTTTGGCGGCGGCAATGAGTTCTTTAAGGCGTGGGGTGCGAGCGATGTGGCGGAAGCGACGCGCCTGGTCGACATCTGCCTTGAAACAGGTGTGAATCTATTCGACACCGCGGATATTTATTCCGATGGGCTTTCCGAGATCGTCCTCGGGAAGGCCGTTGCGGGGCGGCGCGATAAGGTGTTGATCTCGACCAAGGCGACCTTTCGCATGGGGCCGGGCCCGAATGATCTGGGGTCGTCGCGGCATCATTTAATTCCGGCCTGCGAGGCCAGCTTGCGGCGGTTGGGAACGGATTACATTGACATCTATCATCTGCACGGCTTCGATGCTCTTACTCCCGTCGAAGAAGTACTAAGCACGCTGAACAATCTCGTCGTCAGTGGCAAGGTGCGGTACATCGCCTGCTCAAATTTTTCGGGATGGCATTTGATGAAATCGCTCGAAGTGGCGGACCGCTATGGCTGGGCACGTTACGTTGGACATCAGGTCTACTACTCGCTGATCAGCCGCGAATATGAGTGGGAGCTGATGCCGCTGGGACTCGACCAGGGAGTGGGAGCACTGATCTGGAGTCCGCTGGGATGGGGACGGCTGACGGGGAAACTACGGCGCGGGCAGCCGATCCCGGCCGTGAGCCGGCTGCACAAAACGGCAGAGATGGGGCCGCCAGTCGAGGACGAGCATTTGTACAACGTGGTCGATGCGCTCGATGCGGTTGCGAAGGAAACAGGCAAGACCGTGCCGCAGGTGGCGCTGAACTGGTTACTGCAGCGGCCCACAGTTTCGACCGTGATTTTTGGTGCGCGCAACGAAGAGCAGTTGCGACAGAATCTTCAGGCGACGGGATGGAATTTGTCGCAGGAACAGATTGCCAGGCTCGACCGAGCCAGCGACGTGACGCCAATTTATCCTTACTGGCATCAGCGACAGTTTACAGAGAGAAATCCGTTGCCGGCCGGCGGAGGGAAGTGAGGTTCTATTTTGTGTGGAGCGGGCACTCCTTCCGCTTGCTCGCAGTGGATCGACCTCCGCAGAGTTTGTGATGATCCTTGTGCAGAAGAAACAGTTTCCGGCAGTCGTTAAGCGGGCAGGAGTGCCCGCTCCACATAATCTCCAGCCCCACCCTCAGCAATAAACCATCAACGGATCTTTTCTCCGACTGACTTCGCCTGCGTGAACAGGTACAGATAATCCGGGCCTCCCGACTTGGAATCCGTCCCAGACATGTTGAAGCCGCCGAAGGGATGTGCCCCGACCATCGCCCCCGTGCACTTGCGATTGACATATAAATTGCCGACGTGGAATTCCTGGATCGCGCGCTCGATCTTGTCGCGCGAACTGGTGAAGACGGCGCCGGTCAACCCGAACTCGGTGTCGTTGGCGATCTCAAGCGCGTGGTCGAAGCCGCGCGCCTTGATGACCGCGAGCACGGGCCCGAAAATTTCTTCTTGCTCGAGTTTCGATTTTGGCGGAATGTCGGCGATCACGGTCGGCTGGATGAAGTAGCCCTCGCCGGGAGCGCGTTCGCCGCCCGTGATGAGGCGTCCATCTTTCTTGCCCTGCTCGATGTACTCCAGAATCGTCTTCATGGAGCCTTCGTTGATCACCGCGCCCATGGCGGCGTTCTCGGTGACATCGCCGATGTGAATCTTTTCGACTCGCGCCTTGAGCTGTTCGAGGAACTTATCATAGACGCGTTCGTCAACAATCGCACGCGAGCACGCCGAGCACTTCTGTCCCTGGAAGCCGAATGCGGCTTGGGCCACGGCTTCGACCGCAGCATCGATGTCGGCATCGACGTCGATGATCATCGCGTCTTTGCCACCCATTTCGAGGATCGTGCGCTTGATCCAGACCTGGCCGGGAGCCTGCGTCGCCGCGACTTTATTGATGTGGAGTCCGACTTCGCGCGATCCCGTGAAGGCGATATAGCGCGTCTTGGGATGGGCAACCACGGCGTCGCCGAAGCTGGCCCCGGCGCCCGGACAGAAATTCACTACGCCCTCGGGCATGCCAGCTTCTTCGAGCAGTTCGATAAATTTCGCGGCGATGGTCGGCGAATCACTCGACGGTTTCAGGATCACCGTGTTGCCGCTCACGATCGAGGCCATCGTCATCCCAGCCATGATGGCGCAAGGGAAATTCCACGGCGGAATCACCGCACCCACGCCGAGCGGAATGTAGTGCAGCGTGTCGTGCTCTCCGGGCAACTGGATCGGTGTCTGCGCCTTGGCAAAGCGCAGCGCCTCGCGTGCGTAGAACTCGGCGAAATCGATGGTCTCGGAAATGTCGGCGTCGGCTTCCCCCCAATTCTTGCTGACTTCGAACACCAGCCACGCCATGTATTCCATCTTGCGCTGGCGCATCAGGTCGCCGACGCGGAAGATCAGGCTGGCGCGCTCCTCGACCGAGGTTCGGCTCCACGTTTCGAAGGCCTTGAGTGCGGCGTTCATCGCGGGCTCCACATGCTCTTTGCCGGCTTTCTGGTGGATGCCGACGATCTCCGAGGGCTTCGACGGGTTGAGCGACTTGATCTTCTCGGTGGTCTTGACGCGCTTGCCGCCGATGATCAGGTCATACTCGCGGCCCAACTGCCCGCGTACTTTCGCGATGGCGGCGCGCATCTTGCGGGCGTTGTCTTCATTGCGGAAATCAAAAAAGGGCTCGGTGACAAATGGTCCTGAATGCAGGCTAGTGCGCGGCCGGACGGGGGCTTCGAGCGTTGCCATGGGAGAATTCCTTTCGAAAATGAGGAGATTAGCGATTAGGTCTTTGCTTAGATATTTTACACCTCATGGCATGAAGAATTACGGCCTTGCTCAGGCAGTTGCCCGCGCTTTGAGTCTTCACCCTTAGAAACGGCGTAAAATGCGTTCCTTAGGATTCTCTGCTATGACCAAGATTGCAAACCTCGAAGCTGCCAGCAACGGTGGCTTTCTTTGGCCGTCTATTTCGGACGCCCTGGATACTTTCTTGAGACGTCGGCACAACTACGCAGACCCTTACGAAAGGGTATGGCGGCTCATTCACCTTTGGGAAGCGACGGCAATTACGCTCAGCCTTGCAGCAATGGCAAAGCTTGTCGGAGATGCGAGTAGCTGCGCTATCCTGCGCAGGCAGCGCGAATTCTTCTATGGGAAAACTTGGGATCAGGTGACCGGCTCATTTAGATCGATGCAAGGAGCGGCGGATGGTGCCATAGACCAGTGGATCAACATCCTCGACGAGGTTGCAAAAGCGGGAGACTGCTCTGGACTGTTCTTGCTGGCTCTTCGAAAGTTTCTAACGTCTACAGGAATCGATATGGGCCCCCTCCTGGTCTCATGGGCAAAGGCGTGCGACGTACCTCCGGACTATAGACGCTCCGGGGACGTGGAGGTCAGGACTGCGATGCGCTACGTCAACTCCTTTCGGAATAGGCTGGCGCACGTCCCTTTCCCGCACGATCCACTCGAAGAGGTAGCTGACGGACTTGAGGGCGCCACGGACCATCTGTTCGGTATATCTCCGCTCCCGGTCTCGCACGAGAAGAACGGGGAGAGCAGCCCGCTGACCGGAGCCTTTCGGATTGGTCGCTTTTTCTTTTACGGCGGAAGCATGGATCTGCTTACGGAGGTCGACAACGCGTCAGACGATATTAGGTTCGTCTTCCCGGTTCGCAAACGGGTCGATAGCGCCGCCGTGGAGATGTGGTCCGCTCGCTCCATGCTTCACGTCGATGCGATGGCCAGACCTCACATACTTACGAGGGTTAAGGGCCACGATTTTTGCGAGTACACGCGATTTAGGGCGGAGGCAAACGCGGTGCTTGTTCGACCCGATGGTGGCATCGCGGGCAGGCTGGCGGAGCCGAGTAAGGCCGAATACGTACCAGAAGAGGAGATTAAGCAACCAGCGATCGAATTGCAGATACCGGAGACTTCCCTATCAACAAAGCGGGCAATGAGCATGTCCGACGCGATAGATGCGATCCGTTCAGATGAGTTCGATACAGCGATTCCCTTCTTCGAGCAACTCACGCGCGAGCGCCCCTCGTATCACATCGGTTGGCTCCGACTGGGGTATGCGCGACGCGAAAAGGCGGTCAGGATCGGTCGCAGCGATCCCGCTGAGGCGACCCGTTTACTAAATCTCTCGCTCTTCGATCTAGAGAAGGCTGTAGGGCACGTCGACCAAGAGTACCAAGCGCAGGCCCTTTATGAGCGCTCAAAAAGCGCTTACCACCTAGCCAGACTTTTCCCCGATGCGCCGCAAGATATGAGCATCTGCTTGAAAGATGCCCAGGCCGCCTACGCGAAGTCAGACGAAAAAAAGTTTTCAACCTGGCTTGAGTTCATAAGCCATCTGCCATCCGTTGTCAGATGGGCGAGCCCGCTTCCTGAAGGGAACTAGAGTGGCGACGGGGTGCCAGCACCGGAGAAGGCCTTAGGTCTCGGATAGCTTCCCTATTTTCACTGGTTCCAGGTGTGCAGTGAAATGTCTTAGGAATGGTGCCTGGTGGGTCAACCGCATGCCTGGGATCTGCTCGCGATGCTTCCACACTTCCAGAATTACTTCGACGACGTAATCGATATGGCTTTGGGTGTACACGCGGCGAGGAATGGCCAGGCGCACCAGGTCCATTTGCGCGGCGCCGGCAAACATCAGCGTGCCGATTTCGACCGAGCGGATTCCGCCTTCCAGATAAAGTTCAGCAGCCAGAGCGACTCCGGGAAACTGGTCTACGGGAATGTGCGGCAGGAACGCGCGGGCATCCAGATATATAGCATGGCCTCCAGGCGGCTGTACGATAGGCACTCCCTGCGACGCAATGTGATTGCCCAGATAGGCCGTCGAGGTGATGCGATAACGCAGATAGTCTTCTTCGAGGGCTTCTTGCACGCCGACGGCAATCGCTTCGAGATCACGTCCGGCGAGGCCGCCGTAGGTGGGATATCCCTCGGTTAGAATCAGCAAGTCTTTTTCCTGCTGGGCGAGCCGGTCGTCGTTGGTACAGAGAAATCCGCCAATGTTGGCCATGCCGTCCTTCTTGGCCGACATGGTGCATCCGTCGCCGAGGCGGAACATTTCCTGCGCGATCTCTTTCGGCGTTTTGTGTTCGTAACCCTTTTCACGCAGCTTAATGAACCAGGCATTTTCGGCGAAGCGGCAGGCGTCGAAATAAAGCGGGATACCGTGGCGCTTGCAGATGGCGTTCACCTGGCGAACGTTTTCCATGGAGACCGGCTGCCCCCCGCCGGAGTTGTTGGTGATGGTGAGCATGACCAACGGAATGTGATCGCTGCCGACGCGCTCAATGAGAGCTTCGAGAGCAGCAACGTCCATGTTGCCTTTGAAAGGATGAGAGACCGAAGGCTGCCGGCCTTCCGGGATGACGAGGTCCACAGCTTCCGCGCCGACGAATTCAATGTTGGCGCGTGTGGTGTCGAAGTGCGTGTTGTTGGGGACGACGTCGCCGCGCCGGCACATGATGCCGAAGAGGATGCGCTCGGCGGCGCGACCTTGATGCGTGGGAATTACATGCTTATAGCCGAAGATTTCCTGAACAGAATTCTTGAAGCGGATGAAGCTGCGACTGCCAGCGTAGCTCTCGTCGCCTTCCATGATCGCGGCCCACTGGTGCGTCGACATGGCACCGGTGCCCGAGTCGGTGAGCAGGTCGATCAGGACATCGTCGGCGGGGAGAAGAAACAAGTTGTAATAGGCAGCCTCGAGCAGTTGCTGGCGCTGCTTGCGGCTGGTCCAGCGAAGAGGCTCGACGCTCTTGATGCGGAAGGGCTCAATAATGGTTTTGACCGGCATGAGGCGCATCCATTCGAAAACTGCAGAGAATGAAAACCCTTCATGATACGCCCGCGAGCGCGGATAGAAACGTGCGGGAGGCCGGACCTCAGACCTCAGCAAAACCTCAGCGTGCCAAAAGTCCGAGGTCTGAGGTCCGAGGTCTCTCTTAGTGATAGACTCGAACGTTTTCCGAGAGGCAAAGATCTATGGACATTCAGAGAGTGGGAGTAATCGGTGCGGGCACGATGGGCAACGGCATTGCCCATGTGTTCGCGCGCAGCGGATACCAGGTGGTTCTGTGCGACGTCGAGCAGCGTTTTGTGGAGCGCGCGATTGGCATCATCACCAAGAATCTGGACCGCGAAGTATCGAAGACGAAAATCACCGCTGAGGACAAAGCTGCCGCGTTGGGGCGTATTCATCCAGTCACAGATCGTGGGAAGCTGGCTGATTGCGACTTCGTGATTGAGGCGGCGACGGAGAAATTTGAAATCAAGACGGAAATCTTCCGCGATCTCGACCGACTGACGCGGCCCGAGATTCTCCTGGCGTCGAACACATCGTCGATTTCCATTACCAAGCTGGCGGCGCTGACGAAACGGCCGGAGAAGATCATCGGGATGCACTTCTTCAATCCTGTGCCGGTGATGAAGCTGGTGGAAGTGATCCGCGGGCTAGCCACGTCGCAGGCAACGTTTGAGGCTGTGCGTGACTTGGCCCTCAAGCTGGAAAAGACCCCGGTGGAAGTGAACGACGCGCCGGGATTTGTCTCGAACCGCGTGCTGATGCCACTGCTCAACGAAGCCATGTATACCGTGATGGAAGGGGTCGCCACGCCGGAGGCGGTCGACGAGGTTTTCAAGCTCGGGATGGCACATCCCATGGGACCGTTAACGCTGGCAGATTTCATCGGGCTCGACGTTTGCCTGGATATCATGCGGGTAATGCTCGACGGGCTGGGGGATCCGAAATACCGGCCCTGTCCGCTGCTGATCAAGATGGTGGATGCTGGCTGGCTGGGGCGGAAGAGCGGGCGAGGATTCTACCAGTATTGATGATTTGCTCTTCCGAAAAATGAAGGAATCAGAACAAGGCGGCAGCGGCGGACGCGATGTGTGGTTTTATCTGCTGGCTGCGTTTTGCGGTATTGGCGCGGGTTGGGCTGACGTTGTGATCGACGACCTGCTGTTCACCGCGCTGCTCGTGGTTTCGGCTTGCATTCTGCTGGGATTATTGCGTCCGCGGTGGCCGTGGCGCTGGGTGGTCATCGTCGGGGCGTTCATCCCTGCTACGGAACTCGCTGCGTACGTGGTCCAATCCGTGAAGCCGACTCGGGCCCAAATCTACGGGTCGTTCCTCGCATTCCTGCCTGGAATCGCAGGCGCCTATGGTGGGGCGATTATGCGACAGGTAATCGACAACTTACGAGAAGGAAGGTAATCCTCCACTCCAGCATTAACCACAATTAACCATCGATTACTTTCGTCAGGAATCTTCTTTGCCGTTTGCTAAAGCTCAGACTCTGGAGAGCCGATCCATGCCCTGACGGAGGACTATCTTTGATGAAAACACCAATGTTTGCGCTGTTATTGCTTGGTTGTTTCTTGACCAGTTGTTCCACTTCTCCTTCGACTCTGACGAATTCCAAGACTGCGGTTCGCTCATATAACGCCACTGCGTCCGTGGGAGATTTCCTAACCATCTCCATCGACTCCACGGCGCAAACGATCACCTACAAAAACTACACGAACAGCGAAACGGGAACAGTGCCTTACACCGTAAATGCCGACGGAACTTACACCATCACCGATCCGAACGGCAATCTGCTGTCAGCGTACGAAGTGCCAGGCTTCGTGATGATGGTGGAAGCAGCGAATGCGGGCCCGAACAAAGACACCAAGGCGTTGATCACTGCGGTCGAGAGCGTGCCGGCATCGATCAACACCTTCGCGGGAAAAAACTTCAATTACGTGCAATTCCGGACGGCTGCCGGCGGGATGGAAGTCGGCACGATTTCGATCGATGCTCAGGGAAATGCCCAGCACGATGGTTACTGGCCGATGGGCGCGTTCAGTCAGAGTCTTTTCAACAGCGGTAGCGTTTCGGCGACAAGCATAACCGAGGATGCCTCCGGCGACTTTTTCACCATCAACGAGAGTTCCGGCGCGGACTACGCGTTCGGCACCCCCAGCGGATTCTTCGCCGTAGACACCGGTAGCGGCACGATCCTCAGCCTGCCGAGGGCAGCGGCCAAGACTTTCGATCCCAGCGTTGCCGGAACCTATACGGCGATTTACTACGAGAAATCCCTCGCGCAGACCGGCCAGGGCAACGTGGAAACCGGGATCCCGTCGGAAGGCAAAGGGAGGGTGACCATCGCGGCGAACGGACTGATGACCATCACCGATGGCCAAAACAACACTCTGGCGACGGGCACTCTGGCGGCCGTGGCCGACACGCCGTATCTCTATGACGGCACCGTGAACAAACTCTCCGATCCACTCTATGGCATGTTCACCTTTCGCACGTCGACGGGAGGCGTGCAGCAGGACGTGTTCGTGTCCTTCCAGGGAAATGCAGCGATCTTCTCCAGTTTTCAGACGGCACTTCCAATTGCGGGATACGCTCCCTACACCTACTACTACGGGGTGGGACTGAAATAGCCAGATCGCGGACCTCGGACTTTCCGACTCTCGATACCCGGTAAGAACTGGCTGAGGTCGGACGGCCGAGGTCCGTTCTTAGGTATCGGCTTAACCAGAAAGTCACTCCCGATTCCACAGGTCGAGCGCGTATGCTGCGGACATGGGTGTCAGTGTCACCATGCTGGCTTCGGGGAGCCGCGGCAATTGCGCCATTGTGGCCAGCTCCAGCACCAAGATCCTGGTGGACGCCGGGCATCTCCTGCCGCGAGACCTTCAAGCGGATGAAGGCGCTGGGCGACGATCCGCAAGCACTTTCCGCAATTCTGATCACCCACGAGCACTCCGACCACGTCTACGGTCTGGCAACGCTGGCCAAGAAATTGCGCATCCCAATCTTTATGACCGGCGCCACGCACCAGGCATGGGCGCGGGCCTTGCGCAATGAGAACGGCGAGAAACCGCGCCTGGAAAAATACGAGCGCTTCGAAGCGGGACACAGCTTTCAGGTGGGTGACATTGCGGTGAAGCCCTTCACCATTCCCCATGATGCCTCCGATCCGGTGGGCTTCACGTTCCGGGCAGAGGGCATCAAAGTGGGAATCGCCACCGATCTTGGCTATTTGCCGGTGAGCGTGCGCGATCACTTGCGGGGCTGCGATGTGCTGGTGATGGAGTCCAATCACGATCTGGAAATGCTGCGGGTGGGGCCATATCCGTGGTCGGTAAAGCAGCGAGTGATGAGCCGCGTGGGGCATCTATCGAATGTGGCCCTCGCGGATTTCTTCACGAACGACTATGATAATAGTGCGACGTTTGTGGTGCTGGCGCATCTCTCAGAGCAGAACAATCACCCGGAAGTAGCCCGGAGAGAGGCAGAAAAGGCGCTGGCCATGCGGGGAGGTTTGTTTCAAAACCGCGTGCTTTTGGCGTCCCAGACCGAAGCTTTGGAGCCGATTCGGCTCTAAACACGGATGGCGTGGCTGATTTCGTAACCCCCAATGAGTCAGCAGTGCATTGATCCAATCGTAGGCAAGATTCTGGCGGGCTGGCGTTATGACATTTCCGGCCTGGCCCCCGAAATGTGCGGTGACTACGAAAACCACTTTGCGGCGTGCGAATACTGCCGCAGCCGGCAGAAAATTCATCGCCTTATTGACGTTGGATTGATCGCACTCGCCTCTATTTCTGCGACGGTGTTTCTGCTGGCCTTTGGCGTGATCCACTATCTTGGACCGCGCCATGCCTTCTGGCTGGAAATTGCGGCGCTGGCCGGATTCGCACTCTCCGCGCTAATCTGGCTCGGTGTAGCCGTAGCCACCCCGGCTCCGGTCACGGTGCTGGATGCGGCCAAGCAGGGCGCGCGGCGCGTGCACGATCGGCTGCCGGAAGAAATTCGCCAGCGACTCCCTGAAGAGCTCCGCATCAAAATCACCGGGACCTAACCTCAACACAGGGTGCCCATGTCCCGTTTCCCGTGAAGAAATTCCTGATCGCCGTTTTTTGGCTCGTGCTGTGTCCCCCAGTCTCAATCTGCGCGCAGGAGCAGACACCGCCGAAGCCGACTTCGCCTGCACCAGACATGTCGATGGACGGCATGCAGATGGACGAGCGTGCCGCCTCCTTGCTGCCTTCCCCGCACGAAGGGTCTGGAACAGCGTGGCAGCCTGCATCCGTCTCTGGTCCCGACTGGATGTGGATGCGGGGGCAGTGGGAGTTGATGGCACACGGGGTCATCTTCGTGGATTACAACCAGCAGGGTGGCCCACGGGGCGCGGGCAAAGCTGAGTCCGTCAACTGGGGGATGCTGATGGAGCAGCACAAGCTGGGCTCGGGAACAATTCTTTTCCGTGAGATGTTTTCCGCCGAATCGCTCACCTCGCCACATCCGGGGTTTCCGGAACTATTTCAAACCGGCGAGACGTATCACGGCGAGCCCCTGGTCGATCATCAGCATCCCCACAATGTGTTCGCGGAGCTGGCCGCACTCTATACCCTGCCTCTGACGAAGACGATTTCGTGGGAGTTGTACGGCGGGCCATCGGCTGAGCCAGCGCTGGGGCCAGTGACGTATATTCATCGGGCTTCGGCGTCGGAGTTGCCGCTGGCCCCTCTCAGCCATCATCTGCAGGATTCCACGCATACCAGTTTCGGGGTCGTCACAACGGGATTCACCATAGACCGCGTCAAGCTGGAAGCTTCGGCATTCAACGGTCGCGAGCCGAACGAAGAACGCTGGAGCATTCAACTGGCCGCGCTCGATTCCTGGTCCACCCGGGCCAGTGTGGCCCCTGCGCGCAACTGGACGGCGCAATACAGTATTGGACGATTGGAGCACCCGGAGGCACTGGAGCCGGGAAGCCAGTGGCGGCAAACCGCATCGGTGGAGTACAACCGGCCCTTCGCGTCGGGCAACTGGGCCACGTCGCTGGTGTGGGGCCGGGTGCATAAAGTGGCGATTGGGGCGAATTTGAACGGCTACCTGTTGGAATCGACGCTGAATTTTCGAGAGCGGAATTACGTGTTTACGCGGACGGAACTCGTCGACAAGGATGAGTTATTCCCGCCGGCCGTCCTCCAGCCTTCCTACCGGATTGGCGCGTACACCTTCGGCAGCGTGCGGGATGTAGTGCAGAACCGCATGTGGCAATTGGGATTGGGAGCAGATGTTACATTCTATTCCAAGCCCGATGTACTGGATCCGGTTTACGGCAACCGGCCGATTTCGTTCCAGATTTTTCTGCGGATGCGGCCGGGAAAACCGCCGGGGCATGATGCGCACGCGACCTTCTCTCGCTGAAGCGATTCCCGCCGTTTCGCCGGCTCTCAGAAAGTAATACTCCTCCGACAGATTTCGACTTAGAATGCTTCTCGAAGCTATTCGAGTCGAGAAGGTCTGTTTCATGAATAGGGCCCTGAATACACTGCGGGCGGTGCAGTGGGCGATGCTGGCCAGCATTTTGCTCTATGCACTCGTGGGAGAACTGGTCGGACCCAGGGTGCGGGGCATGAACCCATCTCTGAGCTATATTTTCACGACGCTGGGCGTAGCCATGGTGGGAATCATCTTTGTGGTACGTCGAACGCTGGTTCTGCGAGCGGCGGCAAGTCTGGCAACCCAACCCGAAGATGTGATCAGCCTCAACCACTGGAGAACCGGTTACCTTGCGACCTACGCCCTATGCGAGGCGCTGGCGCTGTTCGGGTTGGTACAGCGGTTTCTAGGCTCCGGACTGCAACAGAGCGTGCCCTATTACCTGGGCGGCTTTATTCTCCTGTTTTTCTTCCGAGCACGGCAACCGGTCGACGCTCAAGTCGCACGCTGAAGGCGTGAACGTGCTTATGTTCGGATATGGCAGCTCGCCAATCCCCGCTTTTCCAGATACTGCTGGTGATAATCCTCCGCCGGATAGAAAGTGACAGCGGGGACGATCTGAGTTGCGATCGGCTTCGAGTAGGCGTGCGCCTTCTCCAATTCCTGCTTGAACTGCTCGGCCTGGGCTTTCTGCTCGGGTGTATGAAAGAAGATTGCCGTCCGATATTGCGAGCCCCAATCCGGGCCCTGACGGTTGACCTGCGTCGGGTCGTGGTTCTCGAAGAATACTTTCAATAGTTGGGCGTAAGTGACCTTGGTGGGATCGAAGTCGATGTCGACGGCTTCGGCGTGGCCGGTGCGATCGGTGCAAACTTCCTTGTAGGTCGGGTTTTCGGTTTTTCCGCCGGTGTAGCCGACACGGGTTGAGACTACACCCGGCATTTGCCGGAAGGTGGCTTCCACTCCCCAGAAACATCCCGCTGCAAACGTTGCCTTCTCCATTGCGATTCGCCTTTCTTGAGCGCAAATGATTGCGGTTTGATCTTGTATTCTGCCTTATTTAGATGAACAAACTCCAGGAAAGTCACAAGCTTGTAAAATCAGGAGGATCCCAAAGCTGGACAATTGACGAGGCCTGGAAATCACGGTAAAGTCCGGGGAGGTTTTCCCAGGGGTAGGATCCTTGTTTTCCACAACCAGCCACTTCCAAGCCGAGCTCAATAGTGTGCGCAGGACTGTCCTTGTCGTCCTCCTGGCCTTGGTCACGGCTCCGGTTGTGCTGGCCGTTTCCTCATTTTCACCGCAGCTCCGCCTTGGCTACCGCACCGGGGACCAGTGGGAACCTGCCATAGCCGCGGACGACCACGGGCACATTTATGTGCTTTATCCGCAATACGGAGCGGTGCCTAACTGCCCTGCCTGTACTGCTCCCTCGATCGCGCTGATAGTGAGCAGCGATAACGGATTGACCTGGCAGCCTTCGCAGCCCCTATCGCCCTCTCCCACGGGGCAGTTCGATCCGCAGATCGTGGTCGATCCGCTCGACCGGCAAACGGTTTACGCCTCCTGGATGCAGAACAACAAGCACGACGTCGTGGTAGCGCGCTCTCTCGATTACGGACGGACTTGGTCGTTTTCGTGGGCGGAGCGAGGCCGGGAGGACACCGACAAGCCGGTGCTTGCGGTGCGTGGAGCCGATGTCTATGTGGGATTCAACCACGATGAGCGATTCCTGGTTGCCGCCTCTCACGATGCTGGGCAGACTTTCACCCTCGTGCATGTGAATGCCAATGCCGAACCGGGCTCATCCTTGGCTGGTGGCGCTACCGTCGATCAGGCAGGGAACATCTATTTTGGTTGGACAGCTTATGCCCGCCATGACATGCCGTTGCGTCCGGTAAGTGTTTATGTAAGCCGGTCGACTGACGGTGGACGCACCTGGGGTACGGTTCTACTGGATCAGTCCAGCGCCCCTCCGGGTTGCGAAGCAGAAAGTTGCGAAACTGGATATTTGGGGGCGCAGATCGCTCTCGCATCCGATACGGAGGGCGCGCTATACGCCTTGTGGAATGCCGGCACGGCGAACGGCGGCCCGGAGCGCATTTATTTCTCGTCGTCGACCACCGCTGGCGCATCCTGGTCCGCGCGCGCCAATGTATCGTCTGCATCACCCGGCGTGGAGCACGCCTTTCCGGCAATCGTGGCTGGCGCGTCCGGCGACGTCCGCATCGCATGGATGGATACCAGAGCGCATGACCTGGATCATCACAGTCTTCCGCTCTGGAATACTTTCTACCGCAGCTCGACCAACGGCGGCGCGACCTGGAGCGAGGAAACGCAACTCTCCAGTCCGGCACGCAGCTACGATTACATTCTTCCCAACGGCTTCCGCTTCCCGTTCGGAGATTACTTTGGCCTGGCGATCGACAGCGAAGGCGCCACTCACGCCGTCTGGGGCGAAGGCCTCAACTACAAGTCTCCCGGATCGATCTGGTACACTCACCGCCGATAGCGAAGACTAGCCGCGTCCCTGCCCTAGTTCCCGCAAGCGGCACAAGTATCCGTATTCCGAACAAAAGTATTCCGGGCCCATTCAGTTCAATCCTGAACGAGCGGAGGAGTTCATGTATTTTCTGGGTGTGAATTTGTTGGCTGTCCTCGTGTCGGCTCTGGCCACAATGTTGGTCGGCTTTCTGTGGTATTCGCCAGCACTGTTTGCCACTCCCTGGATGAAGCTGATGGGGTACGATCCGAACGACAAAGTAAAGATCGCAGAGATGCAGAAGAATGCGGCACCCTCCTACGCCATGTCGCTGGTGGCCAGCATCGTCGCGGCATTCGTGCTTGGCAAACTGATCGGATTGTCGGGCTCGACGGGTGCTTTTAACGGGTTGAAGATCGGGCTGGTCGTGTGGCTGGGCTTCGTCACTACGGTTCAGCTGACCAGTGCGTTGTTCAGCCGCCAACGCAACCAGCTCTACCTGATCAACACGGGCTATCAGTTGGTGTGCTACGTCGCGATGGGCGCGATTCTTGGGGCATGGAGATAGAACTTACGAACAGATGAATATTATTCTGTTTGCATGCCACCGATCAGTTCGGCGATTCGCTGGACCCGGTGCTCGGTGCACCATTCTACGAGGCCGTCGACGATTTTCTCTGTCGCACAAGGATCCCAGTAGCTGGCGGTACCGATTTCGACGGCTGTGGCTCCGGCAAGCATAAACTCGACCACGTCTTCCGGCGTCGAGATGCCTCCCATGCCGATTACGGGAATTTTCACCGCGTGTGCCGCGTCGTAGACCATCCGCACTGCAATGGGCTTGATGGCCGGCCCGGAAAGGCCCGCGGTGACGTTGGCGATGCGGGGTTTGCGAGTCTCCGGATCAATCGCCATAGCCACGAAGGTGTTGACTAGGGAGATGGCGTCGGCTCCCGCTTCCTGCGCCACGTAGGCCATCTGCGCGATGCTGGTCACGTTGGGTGAGAGCTTCACGATGAGCGGCCGCCGCGACACGCGCTTGGCGGTAGTCACGACTTCGTCAAGCGTGCGCGGATCGCTGCCAAACTGCAGCCCGCCATGAGCCGTGTTCGGACAAGAGACATTCAGCTCGTAGGCTGCGATTCCTTCGCCCTCGTTGAGCATCTCGATCGTGCGTTCGTAATCTTCGCGCGTGTAGCCGAAGATATTCGCCATCACAACGATGTTTTTGATCTGCCGCAGATGCGGCATCTTCTCGTCGAGAAATGCCTGCGCTCCGATGTTCTGCAGGCCGATCGCGTTCAACATCCCGGCAGCCGTCTCCCACAAGCGCGGAGGAGGATTGCCGATCATGGGCTCCCTGGATAGTCCCTTGACGACAAAGCCCCCCAGTTTGTTCAGATGTACGACATCTTCAAACTCCACGCCATAGCCGAACGTGCCGCTGGCAGCGATGATCGGATTCTTCAGGTCAATCCCTGCAAAGTTCACGCTGAGATCGGGAGTCATGGCTGAGGCCCTCCTTCCGGACCAGGCCCCATGTGTATCCCGCCTTTGAAGCGGCTCGCGGGCGCAAGCGACTCCGTGAGCACGCGCCCTACCGCATGCGTGGGAGCATTGATCCCTAACAGCGACGCGAGCGTAGCGACCATGTCAACCGGCTCAGAGCTCGTGCGGTAGGTTCCCGGCTGGAAGGGCAAACCGTAGAACGCCAGCGGGACGTGAGTGTCGTAGTTGTACGGCGAAGCATGGTCCGTGCCTGACGCCGATCCGACTGTGTAGATATCCGGCACGCCCATCACGTACCAGCTGCCTTCGGGAGAATAGCTGTTCAGATACTTGTGGCCTAATTCTGTGGCAGGAACTTCGCCTTCCGCGAGTTGCGATTTGGTGTAGTAGTCTCGGACACCGCCGGCTTGCTTCATAGCTTCGCCGACCGCGACCTCGGCGTCATGCTCGCGGACGTGAACCGCGGCGAAAGCATCCTGATCAAGCCAAGCCATCGGGTAGTCCATTTTCACGTACGCGGTTGGATGTCCCGGAGAGAACTTAGCAACCAGCGCAGCGTTAACTTGATCGAGCTTGTCATGACCCAGATTGGCGGCGCGGACGTGCAGTTTTTTCACAGCGTCGGGCAACGATGAGACGCCATGGTCCGCGGAAAGAGCGATCCACACATTGGCAAGGCCGACTTCGTGACCGAGGAAATTGAAGAAGTCCGCCAGTTCGTGGTCGAGATCGAGGGCCATCTGCTGCATTTCGGGAGAATCGGGTCCGACTTGATGACCGAGAATATCGTTGGCTGAAAGGCTGACGATGAGCAGGTCGGTCGCGGGGCCACGGCCGACGTTTTCGTAGACCATCAATTCTTTGGCGAACTCGAATTCATACTCGTTGGCGTAAGGCGTAGAACCGATGACTTCGTAGAAGCCAGCGTCAGATCCATCTCTGCCCGTGCGATGCGCGGTGGACCGCAGAACCGCTCCCTGCCCGTCTTTCCACTCGCGATCCCAATATTTCGCCGGCCGGCTGGAGTTGAAATCCTGTACCCACTTGGGAAGGTCGGGGCGATAGTACGTGGAAGTAATCCACGCGCCGCTCTTCGGCTCGATCCAATAAGCGGCGTCGCCGGCAAAACCTGCGGGCAGGACCGCAGCGCGATCCTTCAGCGAGACTCCGAAGACGCGGGCCTTACCTTGGGTGGCCAGCTTCAGTTCGTCTCCCAGAGTGTCGGCCATGAGGTTATGGGGCGACGCGCCGGTCTTGCTCTCAGGCACGCCAACTAGCTTGGTGTCATCGTCCTCGACGGACGTCACCATCTTCTTCTTTTTCTGGTCCCACCACTCGTTGGCTGCGATTCCGTGGCCGTTGCTATAGGCTCCGGTAAACAGCGTGGAGTGTCCAGGTGCGGTCCGCGTATTGGCGTAGTTGTAATTGCAATTGGCGAAGTAGGCGCCGTGGTCAAGCAGGAAGCGGAACCCGGCGTCTCCGAACTGATCGCGGTAACGCTCGAGGTAATCGCCCCGGAACTGGTCAATGACAATGATGACTACGAGTTTGGGATGGCCGTTGTAGGCCGAAGTGAAGCCGGAAATCGAGAGCACAAAGATGCAGGCAATGGAGCCTAGGACAGATGTCAGCGCAGGCCTGGGGGACGATCGCATCGCGAACGTAGTTTACACAGACGTGTGAAAAAGCCAAAGCGAAGAGGTAATGGTCATCCGAGCGAAGCAGCCACTTCGGTCAGGATGGCAAAGGAACTGGAGATTGCTGCAAGAGATTGCGAGGATTCTCTAGACGTCTCGATCCCTGGACTTCGATTTTCTGGGGCACCGTCAGAATCGAGAGCGGCTTGTTGTGGTCCGACATCTTGCCGCTCGTGAGTCTGAGGACGACCGCGATTCCAAGGCCCAAAGCAATGGCCAGGGCGACGAAATACCAGAGAGCGGGAAATCCCAGAATGAAGATGAGTGCGCTGCCGGCGGCGAAGACCAGGCCAATGAACCCGCCTCCAAAGGACAGCTTGTGCATGGTGATGCCGGGATGGCGATCAGCGGCCATGCTGCACCTCCGTTTGAGGTCATCATCCCACCAATCTGGTGGATAAGCAATCGGCCAGATTATCAACCACCGAGGAAACGAGGCGCACGAATGGCGGCAACCTCGGATGGTACGGCGGGCGTGCATTCAGCGGTGCTTTTCCGATACATTAGTTAGTCCCTATGCTTGACCTGAATTTTGTTCGCGAAAACCTTCCGTTGGTCGAGGAAAAGCTGCGCCAGCGCGGCATGGACCCCGCTGCCGTGCTCAAAGACTTCACTGAGGTCGACACCGAACGGCGCCAGGCCATCACCGAGGCCGAGACCAGCAAGGCGCGACGCAACAAAGCATCGGAAGAGATTGCCAAGCTGAAGAAGAGCGGGCAGGACGCCAGCGCCGCCATGGCGCAAACCAAGGACCTGCGGGAGAAGATTCAGGCTCTCGAGAAAACGGCCGCTGATCTCGACGGGCGACTGCGGGACATCATGGCGGGCGTCCCGAACCTGCCGCACGCCAGCGTGCCCGTGGGCCGCAGCGCCGACGACAACGTCGAGGTGCGGCGTTGGGGCACTCCGCCGAAATTCGACTTCACTCCCAAACCGCATTGGGATCTCGGCGCCGAACTCGGAGTTCTCGATCTAGAGCGCGCCGTGAAACTGACCGGCGCACGTTTCGCCGTGTATTGGGATTTGGGGGCGAAACTCGAGCGGGCGCTCGCCAATTTCATGCTCGATCTGCACACCCGCGAACACGGATACACGGAAGTTCTGCCACCGTATCTGGTGAATACCGAATCGATGTATGGCACCGGGCAGTTGCCCAAGTTTGCCGACGATCTTTTCCGCGTGCCCCATGGCGACAAAGATCTGTGGCTGATTTCAACGGCAGAGGTACCGGTCACGAACTTGTATCGGGATGAAGTTCTCGATCAGTCGCGACTGCCAATTTCGCTCACCGCCTACACGCCCTGTTTTCGCAGTGAGGCGGGATCGTACGGCAAAGATGTGCGCGGCATCATCAGGCAGCACCAGTTCCAAAAAGTCGAACTGGTGAAGTTCGCGCACCCGGATCACTCCTACGACGAGCACGAAAAACTCACGCGCAACGCCGAAGAAGTTCTGCAGAGGCTCGGCCTGCACTATCGTACGATGGCGCTCTCGACCGGTGACATGAGTGCGTCGTCGGCGAAGACGTACGATATTGAAGTGTGGCTTCCGGGACAGCAACTTTATCGCGAGATCTCGTCGTGTTCGAATTTCGAGTCGTACCAGGCGCGCCGAGCGAATATCCGCTTCCGGCCGGAGGGCAAGAATAAGACGGAGTTCGTGCACACGCTGAACGGGAGTGGGCTGGCCGTGGGCCGCACTTGGGTCGCGATCGTGGAGAACTATCAGCAGGCCGACGGGACCGTCGTAGTTCCCGAGGTCTTGCGGCCGTATATCGGGGCGGACCGGATTACTCCCAGAAAGTTCTAGCAAGATCGTAGAATTGCCAAGAGAAGGACTGGTCAATAGACTTGCAGAGAGCAGAACTTGCGACTACCGCGCCCCCGGCGCCCCTGCCCATGAACGCCATTTGGCGAACAATCCGTGGATACATTCTGTGGCAGCACGAGCGTGGCACGCTCCACTACGACATCATGGTCACGCTGATCATCATCTTCGTGTTGTTCTCCCCGAAGGTGATCACGTTTCACGATAAACCGATCGCCCGGAATCCGCATCCGACTACCGAGGTCATCGTATCGACCGATGCCGAGGGACGCCTTTATTACCAGGTTGCGGCGAACGCTCTGACTCCGGGAGATTCGGCACCACTGCAGGATCAGGTGCTACGGATCATCGAACCGATCTCCGGTGCGGTGTCGATCCTGAGTTGCGAACCAGTTTCCGATAGCAAAGGCAAAGTGCAAAGCTACAAAGTTCTTGCGCGGCGGGAATAGCAGGATTCGGAACTCGGGCCGCATTGGACCTTCAGAATGAAATTTCTCTCGCTTATCCTTCCAGTGGCCATTCTCGGGAATCTTTCGGGCGTTGCTCCGACGAACTGGTCCGATCATTTGCGCTCGGCGCCGGCCAACTTCGACTGCAGCTTTTTCCTTCGTGCCACGACGCCCGCTCCGCAAAAACCGGCTGATTCCGCCGGACTCGACGCCGTCCTGAAAAAAATGGACGCCGTCGCCGCCACTTTCCACACTGCGCAGGCGACTTTCGAGTGGGACACGTACGAAAAAGTCATCGACGAAGTGGACGACGTGCAGACTGGCAGCATCTATTACCGCCGCTCCGGACAGGACGTCGAAATGATGGCGGACGTGAAGATGGCCGGCAGCAGTCTTTCCACGCAGAAGGCGGAGCCGAAATTCGTGCTCTACAGCAAAGGCAGAGTCCGCATCTACCAACCCAAGGCCGACCAGATCACCGACTACGACTTGGGCAAGAACAGCTCAGAAATCGGAAGCTATGTTGTTCTGGGCTTCGGAGGCAGCGGTCAGGATCTGCAGAAAGCGTTCGATGTAAGCTATCTCGGCCCTCAGACGGTCAATGGGGTCGCCACTGGCGAGCTACAACTCGTCCCCAAATCCGAGAAGGTCCGGAATACGTACAACAAGATTCTTCTCTGGATCGATCTGGAGAAAGGCGTTTCCGTGCAGCAGCAATTCTGGACGCCGCAAGGCGATTACCGGCTAACCAAGTACTCGGGCATTCGCATCAACGATAAGATCAACGAGGACGTTTTCAAGTTCAAGACCACGAGCAAGACGCAGACAATTTTGCCTCGCGGCTAAGTTGTTGTAATTAAAGGGTAAGAAAATTGTCTGAGATTTCGAGAGCGGGCGCTATACTGGCCGCACCTCTGTTGGGTTCATATGGCCAAGGTTTTTACGATTACTGTCCCTCCTAAGCTGGGAAATAAGCGCCGGGAACGCACCTCCGATCCTCGATACGTCGACGGACAACGCCTGCTGGTCGAAGCCATGAAATATCTGGCCCAGGCGGACCCGGTCACCAACCGTCCCGCCATCGAACTCATTTCCGAGCACGTCCGCACCCGCTTCCGCATGAGCGACTCGCCGCTCGTATAGTCGCTCTCTCCCATCTTCCTAAACTTGCTGGAAATAAGGTGCCGGGAAGCCTGCGCCTCCCGGCGGTTGGTGTCGAGGCTTGTTTAGAAGGAGATTCTCCCTGCCAGCTGAATAATGCGCGGGTCAAAAGTCGACGTAATTTGCCCGAATTGTGAACTGTTTGGGTTGGTACCTGCTCCGCCAATACCGGGATTCGAAAAGTTGGCGTGGTTAAAGATGTTGAAGAATTCGGCGCGAAATTCGAACTTCACATGCTCGCCGATGGATGTCGTTTTCGAAAAGGCCAAGTCGAAATTGATATATCCCGGTCCGCGGAAATAATTGCGCGGCAAAGTTCCGTAGGTTGCGAGGGAGGGATCGGCGACCACTTGGGCATCGGAAGGAAACACCCCAGGCGGTGGCGCACCAGTCGAATCACCGCTCTGTGCGTTACTGAGGCTAGTCGGATTGAAATAGTAGTTGCCGGTACTTGGGATGCCGTTGCCGGTATTGGGGTTCGTAAAGGTCTGAGTAGTGCGCGGGTTGAACTTATTGAGGGGCCCGACGA
>CAVXVD010000067.1:0-22703 GCA_963765015.1 uncultured Acidobacteriota bacterium
GTGCCATGTTTTTTTTTTTTTTTTTTTTTTTTTTCTCCCTGGCCATCGGGAGACAGGGCTGGCGCCCCGTCGGTGACCGAGAAGAAGTCAAATCCGGCGGGCGGTTCGATGCTGGTGTGAACCGGTTGATGCGCAGAGGTGAGGCGGCCGGCGTAGATCACCAGCAAAATGCCGAGGGTCGCAGCAATCAGCCATCCGGCAAGGGTTGCGGCGGTCAGCACCGTGAAAGACTTCTTGCTGTGAGATGAGGCCGCGGCTGTGGCGCCGCCCGGATTGTCTCCGGCGGCAATCCCTTGCAATTGCAGCTTCAAATCGTGCGCGGTCTGGATGCGTTCGTCGGGATCTTTTTCGAGACAGAGGCGGATGACACGGTCGAGCCCCGGCGGGGTCTGCGGGCGAAGAATGCTGACCGAGGGGGGATCGACGGCAAGAATCTGTCCCACGATGCTGGCCTGGGTCTTGCCTTCAAAGGTGCGCTTGCCCGTGACCATCTCGAACAGCATCACGCCGAAAGAGAAGATGTCGGAGCGGGCATCGGCCTCGGCGCCCTGGATCTGCTCGGGCGACATGTAATGGACCGTCCCGATCACGGCGCCTGCGGTGGAAAGCGGCGTGGCGGGCGATGGCGAGGGCATGGTCTGGGTCAATGCCGCGAAAACCGAGGGCGAGGTGCCGCTTCCCGCTCCGGACGCGACCGTCGCGCCAAATGGTTTGGCCAGGCCGAAATCGAGAAGTTTTGCCCCCGACTTGGTGAGCATCACGTTGCCGGGCTTCAGGTCGCGATGCACTACGCCAGCGCGGTGGGCTTTTTCGAGCGCATCAGCGATTTGGATGGCGATGTTCAGCACCTGATCGGGTGCGAGCGGCCCCTTCCTGACTCGATCGGCGAGAGATTCGCCTTGCAGGAACTCCATGACCAGGTAGTCGACGGGGCCTTCGTTGCCCACATCGTGCAGCACGCAGATATGCGGATGCTGCAGCTGGGAGATGATCTTGGCCTCGCGTTCGAAGCGCGCGCGAAGTTCCGTGCTGGCCACCAGTTGAGCGTTCAATACTTTGATGGCAACGGTGCGTTCCAGGCGGGTGTCGCGAGCGCGATAGACTTCGCCCATTCCACCTGCGCCCAACGGCGATTCGATTTCGTAGGGGCCAAGTCTCGTGCCAGAGGTCAGAGCCATTCGGGCGCAATTATAGCCTGAGCCGCACGAAGGAGGGACGGAGATCGCTTCACGCCAAAGGTTTGCCCTATGAAGCCCTGAGGAGGCGACATCCAGCTGTCTCTAAACTCGAGCGGGCGTTTCAATCACTGGCGGGGTTTGGAAACGGCCAGCTTCGATTGCAGCAATTCTTTCCGGTCGAGTTCTCCGTTGCCGTCTTTGTCGAGCTGGTTGAATTCGGCTTCCATGAAGTTCATCCATTCGCGCTTCGAGATCTTGCCGCTCTGATCAGCGTCCATCAGAAGAAGCAGTTCCTTCACGTTGGCATTGGCGATAGCAACTTTGTCTCGGGGCTTTTGCGTTACGTCCGCTACCGCCGCAACGCCGGTCGCACCCATCAGGGCGATCAGCAGCCTTCTTCGGGTCATGGTGAAACCTCCTCCCAACTGGTTTCGAGGCAATCTGGATGATGTACCGCGGATTGTTCTGGCTTCTTTCGCAGCTCAGGATCAAGATTTTGGCATATTTCGCAAGGACGCGAATGATTACGGGCGTAACCGCGCTAATTGTCCGGCTGGCCATCATCGCGGATGCCTGGGGGAGCGAAAGCCTGGGTTATCCGCCTTGAACTTGTTGGATAATGTGGCCGTCAGGTAACGTTTCGGTCCGATGAAATCGCATTGGAACGTGCTTCGCCTCACGTATCTTCTCCTGCCGCATCATGCGGAATGGCTCAAGCATTCGTTGCACTGAGCGCCAGACGGTGGGGGCTCTTTCCTACTCACGCCGCGCAGGCGGAACGATCAGGCGCACACGCTGGAAACCCGGAGCTGCTCCAGAGGGAGTACTGCAATCACCTTCTCCTGTGCCCGGACTCACCGACAAAATGGCAATCGTAAGAGTGAACTTCTGACGGTCGCTGTCACGGCGGCGGTGAGTATCAGGGAGGTGGTATGCGCAAGATCGACTTTGTTCTTGTCTGTGCCTTAATCGTTCTTTTGGGCAGCAGCAGTGCGCTGGCACAAAAAGAGGCGGGGAAGCAGTTTGACGGCAAGTGGCTCACCAAGCTCACCTGCCCCGCGAAAGGGAATACCGAAGGTTACACCTGGGAGTTTCCGGGCGTGATCGAGAAGGGCAATTTTCGCGGAGAGCGCGGGACGGCGGGAGAGCCGGGATATCTTCTCATCGAGGGCCCAGTCAAAGAAGATGGCAGCGCCAAGCTCTCGGCCAATGGCGTCGTGGCCTCCAGAAAATATGCGCGCGGGGTTCTTGCCCACCAGGGCGCGGAGTACAGCTATAACATCAAGGCCCAGTTCAAGGAGACCGAGGGAACGGGCACACGGGATCAGGGCCTCGGGATCGTCGGGCGTCCATGCACGTTCGAGTTTGCGAAGCAAGCCGCGGATGCGGCCGCCGGGCAGTAGGCCATTCCAGACGGCTGGGTGCTTTCACCGGATGCCCGATCCGAGTTTGTCCGTGATGTTCTTGTAGGGTCGGACATTTTACGAGGTGCGCAGCTCCTGATGCCATATCTCGATCTCGGTGTCATAGGAGTCAAAGCCAAACTGCATCGAGTACTTGTTGAGCCAGCTGCCGGCGGCGCTCTGCAGGGCTCGGCCGTTGATGTTGGTATCGGCTCGAACGTTGCGCTCTCCGGCTCCGTCGAAGATCCAGAAGTCCAGGTCGAAGACCAAGCCCGTCGAATGCGGGTTGAAGCCGCGCGGGGCGTAGCGGTTGTCGACGAGATTAAACAGGGCAGCGGTTAACTTGCTGTCCCACCCTGGAGCCGCCGCTACGTGCCTGTGAAAGTCAACGCGTCTTTTATCGCCAAGCTTTCCCAGAATGCCTTGCGCTTCGTCCTCTAGTTCCTTGGGGAACTCGAGGTCTTTGAAAATGGCGGGGTTCTCTTTGATGATCTTCTTGATGACGCGCAGGTACTCTCTGCCCTGCGACGGATCATCGGGCCGGTATCCATTCTGGATGATGGCGCTGCGCAAGCTCCAATCGTCGATCTTTTCTCCGTATTCGATCAAAGCCGACATCAAGGTATTCGCCGCATCGAACACGTCGGGAAGCAACTGCGCCGTGTTGTTCGATCCTGCGCCCTTGTAGGTTTGCAGCAATTTTGGATTGGCATACACCGAGGGCCGGTCTTTCTGGTTCTTATGAGTGCCCGGTTGCGGAAAAAAATAGTACTGGTGGCCTCTGATCTTCTTGATGGTTGCGGTATCAAGTGGCAGTTCGAACATAATGACGTGTCCTCCGTCCTAGCTCGCAGGGTCTCGAAAGCTGCGAGCTTTCTATCAGTGGATATCGAAAGCGGGCCCTGACCAGCGACATCCGAACGAAACCTGCCCAGGCCTCGAAGAATTGGTTCCCGGGTTCTTTCTGTTCGCGAGCACAATCAGCTGGCGCGCGGGACTACGTTGACGTTACCGACCGAGTACGCGTCCCATTTCCGGTTTGGGGGAACGCCGCGGCCATCCCAATCGTCCCAGTTGTCGGTGACCGATTCGGAGTAGATGCGGAATTCGAAATCGTCGTCATTCGCAAGCTGGTTTTCATTGGCGAAATAGATAAGCTCGGCATTGCGCTTGGCGTCGCCGCGCGAGTTCAGATAATCGAAGTGCCACCACATGTCCGGGGTGCGATAGGCAGTGCGACCATCGTCGCCTTTCGTTCCCATGAAGTAGCGTGTGACGTTCTTTTGCTTCTCGGCCACGTCCGCTCCAGGAAAATCGGGAATACCAGGATTCCGCCAGAGAGGGTGAGTGGCATAGGGTGCGTATACACTGAGCACGAGTGCGGTGTGGTGATAACGGTGAATCCCGCCATAACGCATCATCAGGTCGCCCGGATCGGGCCCAGAGGGATTTTCCTCTGTATTCAGAAACCATAAAGATTTCGTCTGGATATTCTCCATCACCATTTTGGCGAAGTCGTCCTTGGTGAACCAGGGAACCATGGTGCCATCTGCCACCCGGTCCCCCGATTTGAAGTTGTGGATCGCTGCTTGTGGGTGATCTGTCGAGAAGGGAGCGCCGGGCGGACCGTAAGCCCGCTCCGCTTTCGAGATGTAACGCCAGCCGGAAACGTCACGAAAGGTGACGGGAAGTCCCGACAACTGGGCAAAGTCAATGAGTAGCCGGATGGAGAGGTCGGCGCAGTCCTCGTGTGCCCCTTCAAACACGCCCTTCGAGGCGTTGGGCACTGTTTTCTCCACATATTTGCGATATTTCTGGTACACGGCGGGCGTCCACAGACTGGTGTGCTTCCATGCCGGCATAATTCGTTCCTCACTCTATATATCGAAAACGGCGCGCCAAAAGCGACAGGGGACGGCCCGGCCGGTACTGCATTCCTTCGCACAGGGGGGTGTGATCCTGGTCACAGCCCGGCGCTCACTGCTCCAGACACAATGATTTCGTTGGGGTTTTCATCATAATTCCGTCCTGCGGAGTGACTTGTGTTCAAGATCATCCAAGCCCAATTTCTGGCCCCTGGCATTAAGCGTTTCGTTATTGAAGCGCCCCGCATCGCGCGCAAACAAAAGCCGGGGCAGTTCGTCATCCTGCGGATTTACGAGGAGGGCGAGCGGATTCCGGTGACGATTGAGAATTCCGATCCGGAAAAGGGGACGATCAGCATCGTGGTGCAGGGCGCCGGCAAGACGACTCAGCTGCTGAACTCGCTAAACACCGGGGATTCGATCCTCGACGTGGTGGGTCCGCTGGGCAAGCCTAGCGAAATCGCCAACTACGGGACGGTAGTCGTGGTCGGCGGAGGAGTGGGGACGGCGATGGCGTATCCCACGGCTTCGGCGATGAAGCGGGCCGGGAACCGGGTGATTTCGATCGTGGGAGCGCGCAATAAAGAGCTGGTCATCCTGGAGCCGGAGATGCGGGCGGTGAGCGACTCGCTGATGATCACGACCGACGATGGCAGTTACGCCGACAAGGGATTCGTCACCGACAAGCTGCGGCAGTTGATTGAGAACGGCACGCGGATCGACCTGGTAGTCGCGGTTGGGCCGATCGTGATGATGAGAGCGGTGTCGGAGATGACGCGCAAAGAGAACATCCACACCGTGGTGAGCCTGAACCCGATCATGATCGATGGAACAGGAATGTGCGGCGGATGCCGCGTGATGATCGACGGCAAGAGCGAATTCGCCTGTGTCGACGGCCCGGAGTTCGATGGGCACCGCGTCGATTTCGCCGTGCTGGTGCAGCGCAACGGAATGTACCGCGAAGCTGAGCAGCGGTCGCTGAAAGAATTTCAGGAAAAAGCGGACGGTGCAGGGAAGCCCACGTTTTGCAAAACCAGCGAGACGCGGTGTACCCCAGCCCATGAGGCGGAGCACGCGTGCGCGGCAGTCCCAGCCCCCGTTCCAGTCAACGGGCAAGGAGATCGACGATGAGCTTGACCAACATCAAGAAATCGCAGAATCCCGTGCCCATCAAGGAAAGAATCAAGGTTCCGCGGCAGCTCATGCCCGAGCAGGCCGCCGAAGTTCGCGCCCACAACTTTGAGGAAGTGAATCTGGGATACAGCGCGGAACTGGCGCAGCAGGAAGCGATGCGCTGCCTGGAATGCGCCAAGCCGACCTGCACCGACAACTGCCCGGTGGGCGTGAAGGTAAAGGAATTCGTCGAGAAGATCGTGATTGGCGATTTTTTGGGAGCGGCGGCGACCATCCGCGAGGACAACGTTTTGCCTGCGGTGACGGGACGCGTGTGCCCGCAGGAAGATCAGTGTGAAGGGAAGTGCCTGCTGTCGAAGAAGGTGAAGCCGCTCGGGATTGGCTATCTGGAGCGCTTTGTCGCCGATTACGAGCAGCGCATGGGAACCCACATCCTGCCGAAGGTTGAGCCCACAGGAAAGAAAGTTGCGGTGGTGGGCAGCGGGCCTTCGGGGTTGACCGTTGCCGGCGACCTGATTCAAAAGGGGCACAAGGTACGCGTGTTTGAAGCGCTGCATGAGATTGGCGGCGTGCTGGTGTACGGCATTCCAGAGTTCCGGCTGCCCAAGCAGATTGTTCGGGAGCAGATCGACTACATGCGGGAGATGGGCGTGGAATTCGAGACGGACGTCGTGGTGGGACGCACCATCACCATCGACGAACTGATTGAAGAAGAAGGATTCGACGCGGTGTACATCGGCACGGGAGCGGGGCTGCCGCAGTTCATGAACATTCAGGGCGAGCATCTGAACGGGGTGTATTCCGCCAATGAATTTCTGACGCGCATCAATTTGATGAAGGCGTACAAGTTCCCGAACTACGATGAGCCCATGCTCGATCTGCACGGCAAAGACGTAGCGGTGATCGGCGGCGGGAACACGGCGCTGGATGCGATCCGGTCGGCGCTGCGGCTGGGAGCGCGGAAAGCGTATGTAATTTATCGCCGGAGCGATGCCGAGATGCCGGCGCGCGCGGAGGAAGTGCATCACGCCCGGCAGGAGGGAATTGATTTCCAGATGCTGACCGCGCCGGTGGAGTTCCTCTCCGACGGTAAAGGCTGGCTGACGGCGGCGCGCTGCGTGCGCATGGAACTGGGAGAGCCCGATGCCTCCGGACGCAGGCGGCCGGTGCCGAAAGAGGGATCGGAGTTCGATCTGCCGCTGTCGGTGGCGATCATCGCGATTGGAACCAGCGCGAATCCGATCGTGCAAAGCACCACGCCCGGCCTCGGCACCACCAAGCGCGGATACATTCAAGCCAGCGAAGAAACCCAGCGCACGACGCGCAAAGGCGTGTTCGCCGGCGGCGATATTGTGACCGGGAGCGCAACGGTCATCCTGGCGATGGGCGCCGGACGCCGCGCCGCCAAGTCAATTCATGAGTATCTGTGCCACTGGAGCAGTGGGAATGAGTAAGGGCTAGGGTTCAGAGTTTCAAGGTTGCAAAGTTTCAAGGTTTCAAGGTGAACCCGTGCGGGTCGTTCTTTGAAACTTTGAAACCTTGAAACTCTGAAACCTGATTGTTTAAACCTGTTTTATAGACCTGCTGTCAGAAACTGATCTCGATATAGGTATCCGTCCGGAACCAGACCAGGGGAATTCTCGCCATCCAATACTTGCGCCGGAGCGTTTGACGCGCGGCCGGCTGTTCTTCGGGCGGCAGGATGCGAGCGGTGGCGGAAAATTCCGGGCCGGTTACGGTTCCGCGGATGGTGCAGGGCGCGACCGTCACCCGGGGATTATTGCGAATTCGCTTGGTCTTGCCCATGTCGCTGCGCGTCATTACGTAGAGCTTGTCGCCCTCTTCTCCGAACCACACCGGCGTAGCGACTCCGACGCCGGACTTGCGAAAGGTTTGCAGGGAAATATATTTCTGGTTGTGAATGGGTGCGGGAACCGGACTGGGCATGCATTCATTGTAGGCGCGCCGGAGATTTGGGAGTGGGCCCGATTCTAAAAAAACAGACTCCAATTGGCGAACCGCAATCTTCATTTCCTGGAGGAACTGGCATCTTGACTGTGCGCTAGCGTCTGCGCCTTGGCCAGCATCGCATCGAGCGCTGCGCGCGAGTACAGCTTGCCACGGAGCACGACCGCCTGAATCGAACGCGTGTTATGAATGTCGGCGAGCGGGTCTTTGTTGAGTAAAACCAGATCAGCAGTCTTGCCAACCTCAATGGTTCCGCGGTGGTCGAGTTGTCCCATAAAATCAGCGGCATTTCGAGTGGCGGCCTGGAGAGCGGCGAGCGGAGATAGTCCGGCATCGACCAGCAGCGCGAGCTCGTCGTGGAGGCCGAAGCCGGGGAAGCACTGCGGATTCATGCTGTCCGTGCCGGCGAGGAGGGGAACACCCGCCCGGTACATAAGGCCAACGAGCCTTTTGGACTCGTCAAATTGAAGCGTACTCAGTTTTGCAATTGCGGCCCGAGGCCCAGGAGGAACGTTCTTGTAATAACCTGCATCCCATTTCGCCCGCACCTCGCTGCTCAAATATTTCAATCGAGGGTCATCGGCAAGAAGCGGGGCGTCGATCTGAGCTCGCAGCAAGGTGAGGGTTGGGCACTGCCAGGTTCGATTTTTCACGAACAGCGCAAACAGGTGCTGCGCGGTGGCTTCGTCAAAAGTGTCAATGACGCGAAGGTTGAGGCGGATGATATTCTTGCCCGAGTCAATCTTTTGCGGCATTGTCGCCTCGGGCGACCGGAACAACGCTTCTTGCCGCTGAATCTCAGAATCGATCGACGCTTCTTCTTTGGAGCAGCCGTCCGCCACGCGGGTCAGATGCTCAATGCTTTTCTGGCCTGCTTCGGATGCCTCGGCGGCGGTCACCGATTCCGGAACGTGCCCTTCGAATGCAATTCCACACTTGTGGGCCTCGTCGGCAATCGCGAAGTAGGCGTCGCGGGATAACTTGCTGTAGACCTTGATGAAGTCTGCGCCCCGCCTCTGCTGCTCTTCGACTACCTGGCGCGCTTGAGCTTGGTCGGCGACAGCAATCGAATCCGGCCAGACTGGGTTGAGACCATCGATGATCGGACTGCCGAGGTAGATGGTCGGCGACGGGTCCTGGCTGGAAAGCGCGGCGCGCCAGGCACGAGCGTCGGGTGGCCCAGACATGTCACGGACACCGACAACTCCGTTCGCAAGGAAAAGAAGGTGGCTCCAGGGAGCGCGGGTGTCGGACGTTCCGTGGACATGCATATCCCACAGGCCCGGAATGAGAAACTTGCCCGTCCCGTTGACGACCACAGCTTTTCTGGGGATGTGTAGTTTTCTCCACGGCCCAACTGCAACGATGCGATCGCCCTCTACGATCACCGTGGTGTCGGGCTGGGCGTCGCGGTCAGTGGCGTCGATCACGGTCACGCGTTTGATGACGAGCGATTGAGACCAGGAGCAGGCGCCGCATAGAGTGCAAATAAAAATCATTCGCAGGATGCGAGCTGTGTACAGTGCGGCGAAGACGGGAAGACTTCGCGTGAATTGCGGAGCTAGAAGGCGAGCGAGCCGACGTTTCATGGGCGGATGCGAGTGTAGACAATTTCCTGCCCGCCGACAATATAGAACGGCGCGGCGCCAAGCAGCGTTTCCATCACTGAATTTGAAAGTGTTGAACTAAAAAAAAGGAGCCGATAAGATCACCACCGAGGTTCGGCGAAGACGATGGCCATCATCTTTCTCTTCAGCATGATCGTGATTCGCAAGAGCGAGGTCGACGCCAAGTATCCCGGCGGACTGGCTCAATTCCGCATCGATTGGATGCCGAAACCGCGCCGCTGGCGCGAGGACCAGCACCTGCTCGCTTATAGCTCGATGGGCGGAGCAAGGGAGGAAGTGATTGACAGGCTGAAGGCTCTGGGCGTGGATGTCCTCACTACGACAGAGTCGGTCCCTCCCGCTGAAAACGTAAAGCGCTGTGCCTGGCTCGACTGGGACATCTGCGAGCGAATCGAGAGGAAGCTCCCGGATGGGTCGATCCAGTTCCACGATGTTCCCCGCCACTGGCTGAGAGGCACCGAACCGAGGGAGACGTTGGACTTTCGAAAGCCGAAGGTTTGAGCGACGGCGCATCAAGGATCGGAACAGTTTGATTTTTCGGCGATAGTTGAAAGAAACGCGATTTCACGCGAAACCGCTCGACGAGCGCGAGCGAGTTCGACAATTGACACCGTTGGACGGGTCGGTAAAACTCTAACCTTATGATCCGGCTGCCAATACTGAAGGACGAACTAAACTTTCTGGAAAAGCTCTTGCCCGATCTGGAATCAAGGCCAGAATTAGGGCATCTGACAATTGAGATCAAGCAGCGAATAGAAAAGATTCGGCGGGAGATTCGCCTCTTGCAGGAAAGAGGTTGAACAAGATCCAAAGCTGCTCAACGGTTGATGAAATGTCGGCAGCGCTCGCCAATCTTTTTGCGGATCCGAAGTACGATGGCCGGTATCCACCATCTTGACAGGCAACTTCCGGTTTGCCCGTTATGGATCATCAGTATTATGCTGCCCCTTAGCCGTCCAGATTGAAAACTCTGAACGGATCAAGGAGACATTATGTTCAAAATTGCATTTGCTTTCGTTTTCGCAGTTCTTGTAGCCGGACTTTTATGCGCTGCACCGGTGGCGCCGGCGCAGGTTTCAGTTGGCGTGGAGGTCGGACCGGCTCCGGTATGCCCTTACGGATACTTCGACTATGCCCCGTACGATTGCGCACCTTACGGCTATTACGGGCCCGATTGGTTTGCCGGCGGTATATTTATTGGAGCAGGCCCGTGGTTTCACGGCCCCCATGGGTTTTACGGACATGTCGATAACCGGTACGATCCCCATCACGGTTACGCTGGACCGCTGCCGGAGCGCGGGGCGCAGCGCTTCAACCACTTCCAGGCCAATGAGGCGCGCGATGGACGCGGCAACGTGGGCACGGCTCCCCATGAGGGAGGGGCAGAGCACGCACTGCCCGGATATCGGGGTGGCGGCCACTCTGGTGGACATGGCGGCGGGCGCCACTAGAGCGCAATCCGGGTTTACGCGATTTGGTTTCAGCGAGTCGGTCTGAGTGAGGGACGAGATAAGGCGCGCCTGTGTCTTATCTCGTTTGCTCTTTGCAGCGATTGCGCAGGTCCTTCTCCGGCCGGCCTTGCGTCGTTGCGCAGGACCGGTCGGCGATCTCCTGGGCGGCTTGCATGCCGAAACCGACTTGGCAGCGCGAAGGTTGCACTCGATTCAATCGAGTAGGGTGTGGAGCGCTGTGTGCGTACTTCAACTTCCAGTTGCTATGATATCTGCATGTCCACGGCACAAACCTGGAACCCGGAATCTTATGCCCAAAATGCGAGATTCGTCTCCGACTTAGGCGCGCCCGTGGTGGATTTGCTGGCACCGAAGGCCGGCGAGAGGATTCTCGATCTGGGGTGCGGAGACGGCGTGCTCACGCGAAAGCTAGTGGATTCCGGTTGTGAAGTGGTCGCGGTCGACTCGAGCGTGGCGCAGGTCGAAGCCGCGAGAAAGCTCGGCTTGAACGCGTTCGCCGTCAGCGGCGAAGAGCTGCAATTCAAAGAAGAATTCGATGCTGTATTCAGTAATGCTGTGCTGCACTGGATCAAGCGTGCCGATCGGATGCTGGCGGGAGTGTATCGCTCGTTGAAGCCGGGAGGGCGCTTTGTTGCGGAATGCGGAGGCCACGGCTGCGTCCATAAAATCAGGACGGCGCTGGTGCAAGCCCTGAACCGACGTGGGTTGGACGGCGAGGCTCGCGTTCCATGGTATTTTCCGACCCCTGGCGACTACGCTACGAGATTGGAGCGGGCAGGTTTTCGCGTCGATAGCATCGCGCTGATCCCGCGCCCAACTCCCTTGCCGGGCGACATCATGGGTTGGTTGGAAACGTTCGCTCAGAACTTTGTGCAGGGCTTTTCTGACGAGGCCCGCAGCGAATATCTGCAGGAGGTGCGGCGGGTCCTGGAACCGCAACTTTGCGATGCCGGTGGACGCTGGGTAGCCGATTACGTGCGACTGCGCTTCGCCGCGACCCGGCCCGGTGAACCATCCCAGGGTTGACATCGAATCCTGATTTCACTCCCGCCAATTGTCCCCTGACCTCGATCGAAATCCACTCCTTCGAATCACGAAAGTTGGCCTTTGCCTCTATTCCGAGACGTTGACGTTGATGTCTTGCTGGATGCGGTATTCGGTGCCGTCGTCGTCCCATCCTTGAATGGTGAGGATGTGAGTTCCGTTGGGCGCATCGGTGATCTCGTGCTGCAGAGTGCCGTTGCTTGAGGTTGCGTAGACGGTATTGTCGATGTAAGCCTTCATCCCGGTGATCGGCTTGGGATTGTCCACGATCTGCGCGTTCAGGTTAAAGGTGTTGCCGACGTAAGCTTCGCCCAGCGGTTCCGTGACGTTGATGCCGGGATAGCACTGGTTTCCCTTGGGCGCGCAACCATAAGCTCCGTAGGTGTATTCCGGGGTAACGGTTTTGGTCGCGCTGTATTTATGACCGGTGGTGTCGGTCGCGACCGCTTTAACGGTGTAGGCCACGCCCTGCTTGGCAAGTTGAATTCCGACTCCCACGCCGAAGGAATTACCCTGAGGAACGCTGTTGGCCACACTCTGCGCAAGCTTTCCATCGACATAGAAATTGATGGTCTGGATGGCCGACTGGCCGGTCGCCGCGACGTTAAATTCAGCATCAACCGGCAAAACGGCACCCGGCGTTGGGCCGCAGAAATTGATGCCGGGGGAAGTCGGCACAGTGCAGGGCGGAAAGGCCAAGCCGGTCACGGTGACATCGGTCTTCGCCTGGTAAAGATGGCCGTCGGAATCCCACGCGTTGACCACAAAATTGTTAGGCCCATTGTAGATTGCGCCGTCATAGAGATCGACACCACTCATCCCGGGATCGCCCTGCCAGATGTTGTTGTTGTTGTCGTAGAGAATAATTTGGGTGATCGAGGCGCCCTGAGCCGGGGCGGAACGGATCGAAATCTCCGGGGAAACCACGGTCGAACCATTGGTGGGAGTGCAGATCACCACGCCGGGGGATGAGGGGTTATTGCATTGCGACCAGGAAGTAGCGGCCAGGAACGAAACTGCGAGAAGGGTGAAAGCGAAGCTGCGGGTCACGACATCCTCCATCTTGCGTTCGGGATTTAGAGGACGCGGATTTGCGGAAGGTTGTCGCGATCGCGGCAAGGGCCGCCACCCGATCGCAATCGAGGCCAATCGTTTCGCGGGTGGGGCAAGGCGACACCTTGATCACTCGTTGAGTACGGACTTTCCTGTATGCCAAATTTGGTTCGGCGTGCTTTCTTCGTGCGGCGGCGTACATACATCCGGTAAGTTTTCCATTAAGAGATGTAGTTCGGAAAAGCGGGCTGGAGGAACGCGCTTGCACCAGTGGACAACTACACCGGATCGACCAAGAGTTATTCGCTGTCCTTACTGCGTTGAAGGAGGGCAGTTTCTCGCGATGGCGCAGCAAAGAGGGGATGACTGGTTTCTTTGTCAGCGCTGCGGACACCTGGAGCTTCCGAGCCAGCCCTCCTTTCAATGTACGTGCGGCAAGTGTGTTGGCGTCTACGGCATGAGGCGCAAGCGCCAACGAACCACCGGGCGGAGAATTCGGATCTGGTGGAGATACGTGGTGAGACGGCTCCGGTGAAAGGAGCAATGCGGAGTGCTCCGATTTTTCGGAGTGACTGATATTTCAGGTAGCGTGCGACCTACTCTTTTCAGGTTTGCCCGACGACAATGGTGCTCCGAGCTTCGGCCGCGAGCGAGGCTTTGCGCTCGTTCCTGGCGGCCGATGTTCAAGAATTACTGCACTTGGAACGCAACGTTGCTCGATAGAGTGTCGGTTGGCGTGGTTACTTTGATCGTGCCGGTTGTCGCGGTGGCCGGAACCGTCGCCGTAATCTCAGACGCCGAGACGACGTGAAAGGAGGCAGTCTCTCCGTTAAACGTCACTGAGGTTGCGCCGGTAAGATCCGTGCCTAGGATCTTGATTTGAACACCGACCTTGGCGGTTGCGGGCAGAGCGACGACGAAGGGAGACAATCCCGTGGACAATTTGAAAACTGTGCCAGTGCAATCGTCGCAGGTGTAGTCGGTTGTGCCGTAGAAGTTCCCATCCGTAGCTTGAAGCAGGGCGCTGGGAGAAGCATCGTCACTGGGCTTGCAACTGGAGCAGAGATTGTACAGGTCGGTAAACTCTTTGCCGGGAGTGATCTCGAAGATGGTGCCGTCGTCGTCGGTCCCGCCACTACTCGTGGTTCCGTAGAAGTTCCCATCATTGGCCAAAGCCAGCCCCACCACTGGGTGAGTACCTTCCGCACAGGGTGGAGTCGCGGTACGGCAAAAGCCGTAAAGCGCAGTCACGGTGCCGGTGGGCGTGATTTTGAAAATCGACCCGTTATTGGCATTGCCACCGTAGTTTGCGGTGCCGTAGAAATTGCCGTCCGCGCCCTGCACCAATCCTCCGACTGGAACGTGCGGTCCTCCATTTCCAAAGCTGTGGAGTGTGCTGAAAACTCCGCTCAGGCTGATCTTAAACATAGTCCCGCAACAGGTGTACGAGTTTGAGGCAGCGTAAACGCCGCCCAGCTCTGTTGTCCCGTAGAGGTTTCCGTCACTGCCTTGCACCAATGCGCCCGCCGGAATTGCGCCATCGGGGCAGTTGGTCTCTGCGCAAAAAACGTGCAGGACTGAGTAAGTCCCGCTGGGCGTGAGCTTAAACACGGTGCCGCAGCCAGCTGAGCAGTCTTTCCAGTTGGACTGTCCCCCGCCTCCGTCCGCCGTTACGCCGTAGAAGTTTCCGTCTGTGGCCTGAATCAGCGTCGAGGCGCCGGGGCCCCCATCGGTACAGTTGGCGAGGGAGCAAAATTTATGCAATGTGGTGAGTGCGCCGGCGGAGGTAATTCTGAAGATTGTGCCCGCAGGATAAAGGCTGCTTCCGCTATTCCCGCCATCTCCGGTGGTTCCATAAAAGTACCCGTTGGTGGCGAGCAGCAAGGAAGCTTGCGGATCTCCGCCGTCGGCGCAATTCGTCAGATTGCAGAAACTATAGAGTCTGGTGAGGACACCACTCGGAGTGATCTTGAAGACGGTGCCGCAGCCCAGGTTGCTATCGCACTCGGCTCCGTTGCCGCCTCCACTGGTGGTCCCGTAGAGATTGCCGTCCAGCCCCTGCACGAGCGGCGCATGAGGCGTTGCGCCGTCGGTCCGATCAAAAGCTAGCAGTGTGGTAAACGTTTGCGCCGACGCGACGGTTGTCATCAAGATAATGAGCGCGACAATGGCGAAGGCGCTGCGCCATGCCTGAGGTCGGTTGCTTTGGATCGGCTGGATTGCTGGCATGATGTTTCTCCTGTCGGAAAGGAGAACGTTTCGGTCTCGTTGAACAGAACTCTTGGGGGAATGGGAGTCCAACGCTCGGACAAGAAGCATACACCGGAAACACGCACGAACACCAGTCGGGCGCGGAAATCGGGAGGTCGGACAGGACGCTGTCCATTTGCTGGGTCGGCTGGTTACGGTGAAAAGACTAACGACGATGGCCAATGGTCCCCTGTCAGTGCTGGGCCGCAATGCGCTGGGCGGATTGCTCGGGTCCTGCCCAGTGTGTTACAAGCCTGAACATGCGTAAATGGATGCGCGATCGCTTACGGCGACGCAAGAAGGAAGATCCGGAGCAGGCTGGCAAGGCTGCATCTCCGTCCCTGCAACCGGCATATTTTGATGCACCTGGGTCTTCGGCTTCCGAGCCGGATCGCAACTTTGATTGCGGGACGCGCTTCTCACCCGGGATTCTGTAACAATCCAGAAACAACGATTCTGTAAGCTGTGCGCACAATTCAGGAGAACGACCATGAAGAGCTTTACTTCTCCGCTAGTCAAGATTGCGACGGTTTGCGTCTGCCTGCTATTTGCGTTCGCGGCAGCGGCGCAGGAACCTGCCGTCAGCTACACCACGATCATTGCTCCCGGCGCCGGGACCGCGGCCGAACAGGGGACGCTCGCCCTTACCATTAACACCTCGGGTGAGAGTGCGGGTTACTACTACGACTCCAGCGATGTGGCGCACGGATTTGTGCGGTCTACGTCAGGCACCATCACCTCGTTTGATGCGATGGGTGCGGGCACGAGCGCCAAGCAAGGGACCTTCGGCGGACAAATCAATACGGCGGGCACGATCGCGGGAAATTACACCGACAGCAGCGGCGTGCACCACGGGTACATACGGAGTTCTGCGGGCGCGATCAAGACGTTCAGCGTTTCGGCTGCGGGCACAAGTTCTGGCCAGGGAACGCAATGCTGCGGGCTTAACAGCTCGGGAACCGCAGCGGGATATTACATCGACAGCAACGGCGTGAGGCACGGGTACGTACGCAGTTCCTCGGGGACAATTACCGCTTACAACGCCAGCGGTGCGGGGACAAGTTCGGGCCAGGGGACGGAGGGCGTGGCCATTAACGACTCTGGAACGACGACCGGATTCTACGTCGATTCGAAAGGGGTCGATCACGGGTGGGTGCGCACCTCGGCTGGCACGATTACGGAATTCAACGTCACGGGGGCGGGAACGGGCGCGGGGCAGGGCACGGCTCCTTTGGACATCAATAACGCCGGCACCATCGTGGGAAACTATTTTGACAGTAAGGGGATATCGCACGGCTTTGTGCGCAGTGCCTCGGGGACCATCACGACGTTCAACGTATCGGGCGCGACGCTGACTTCCGCGATTTACATTAATACCGGGGGATCGATCACCGGCTTTTATGTCAACTCCAGCGGCAGCAGCGGAGGGTTCGTCCGCACCGCTGCGGGCGCTATTACTAAGTTCGACGCTCCAGGCTCGGGTACAGGAGCGGGGAACGGGACGGTTGGATGGGGCATCAATACCGGGGGAACAGTCGTGGGATATTTTCTGACCTCGGCCTTCGTGTATGAAGGATATCTGAGGCTCCCCTAGAGGAAAAATCCGGGACAGGCGGGACGGGCACCTCACTTTTCGGCGGATTCTCAGCACCGATTTTTCAGCAGGAATTCTCAACGATGAAGATAGTTCCCCTGTCGTTGCTGGTTCGCGATTGGGCCGCCGGATTGCCCCGGTCCTGCCAAGTGTGTTACAAGCCTGAACATGCGTAAATGGATGCGCGATCGCTTACAGCGACGCAAGAAGAAAGACCCGGAGCAGGCTGGCAAGGCTGCACCTCCGCCCCTGCAACCGGCATATTTTGATGCGGCCGAGGCTCCTGCGGCGGAGCCGGAGAGCGATCATCACGAAGCGGAAACTGCTGAGGTGGGCGAAGCCGAGCTGGAAGCACAGCCGATGGCGGAAGAATCGGCGCCTGCAGAGTCGGCAGAGCGGTCCGGCAATCGGGAAGCGGCTGGCGGATCAGACTCTGGGGGCTCGACGGCCGGGGGATCAGCCCAGCGGGGACGCGGACGTCGGCGTCGCGGCGGGCGAGGCCGGGGCGGGCGAGGACGAGAGCAGGCCGTGGCTCAGGCTTTCACTCCGGCGACCGTCAAGGGAATCATCCCGGATCTGACCCCAAGCGATGAGGCGGGCGATTCGGCAGCGGCAGATCTGGCCGGTGAAAGCTCGGAAGCGGAGGGTGTGGGAGTTGTCGAGGCGGCGCCGGAACGCAAACCCGCGGTCGCGAGGACGCGAACGCCAGCAACTCCGGTAGCAGTTCCGGCTGCCCCACCGCGTCCGCCGAAAGGGATCGTGGTGCTCGCGATCGGGCTGCCCGGATCGGGCAAGAGCTCGTGGTTCAAGCGGCACAATGTGGTGCCGCTCTCGAGCGACATGGTTCGCTCTCTGCTATTTGACGATGTCCGCGAGCAGCGCTTTCAGGATCTGGTGTTTTCCAACCTGCGCTCCATGCTGAAGGCGCGGCTGATCGCCAAGCGGCCCACGAATTATGTGGACGCGACGAACCTGACTCCGCAGGAGCGCCAGCACTGGATCAAGCTGGCCAAGGATTACAACTACGAAGTCCACGCCGTATTTTTTGATGTGCCGCTCGAGGTTTGCATCGAGCGCCACCAGCGGCGGGATCGCGTGGTTCCGGAAGACATCATGCGGCGCATGGCGGCCAAGCTGAAGGCTCCGGCGTTCGACGAGGGATTTGCCAAGATCACCGTGGTGCGGGTGAAGAAGAAAGAGCAGGAGCCGGTCGAGCAGGCGGAAGGGGCTTAAGACGGAGGTTTCAAGGTTGCAAAGTTTCAAGGTTTCAAAGACGGGACGGTTTTACTTTGAAACTTTGCAAGCTTGGAACTTTGAAACCTTCAGTTCTTCAGATGCGGCAATAATTCCTTGAAGGCTGCCGAGGACGACGCGCGCATCAGCTCATAAATCATCATCTCTGTCGAGGAAATCACCGCGCCGGCTGCGCGCATGCGCTCCAGTCCAATCTTCCAATTCCATTCGGTGCGCGAGCTGACGGCATCGGAGGCGATGTGCACCAGATATCCGTCGCGCAGAGCGCCGAGCGCGGTTTGGGTCACGCAGATGTGAGATTCCATTCCGCATAAAAGTAAAGTGTTGCGCTGGCCCGGCAGACGCTTCAGGGAAGCGCAAAAGGCGTCGCTGCCGAAGCACGAGAATGGAGTCTTGTCGATCGGCTCTGAGCCGGCGAGCAGGGTGGCGACTTCGGGAACGGTGGCGCCGAGTCCCTTGGCATATTGCGTGGTGACGAGCGCGGGAATCTTCAGGATTCCGGCGGCGCGAATCAGCAACTGCGCGTTGCGCACCAGTTGCTCCTTCTGGAAGATCGGCGGCAGCAGCTTTTCCTGGATATCGATGACGACGAGGGCGCATTGCTCGGGTTCCAGCGGACGGCGCGCCATCTCGTGGTAGTCCGAAGTGGAAAACGCTTTTTCGAGGCTTGTGTGCATGCGAACTCCCTGGCGGTGCGGCTCACATCTGGCTGCATTCTACAGCCGTTTCCACTTTGATTACGGATATGGCCGCGAGGTTGACCGCTGTTCGCTCTGGACCATAAAATCAGAGTGAGCCGGGATTGAGCGGCTCAAGCAAAGAAAGACTGCCCCCTCGTTCAACGGCTAGGACACCTGCCTCTGGAGCAGGTTATCGGGGTTCGAATCCCTGGGGGGCAGCCAAGATTTTTCCAGCCTTTTGTTGCCGAGTCGCTGTACGATCCGAAGGTTTCGGCTTTTTCTCCTTTTCTGTGGCAGGCGACGTTTCCATCCATTAGCATCTCAACTCGATGCATCCAAGCGAGGATCTCTCCGCTCGGTTTGGGGGCCTACGATGCGAACGAATCGCCGACATTTTTCTTCCTACGCCGCGCTGGCAGTTCTGGTTTTGCTGGCGGTTCCGGGCTTGGCCAAGAACGGCACGCAGATTGTCGTAGTGCCGGTGGCCAACATGTATTCGCATCCGACCGACAAGTCCGACGTGGTTTCGCAGGCGCTTTACGGAAGCAATGTGACGCTTCTGGTGTCGCGGGGGGAGTGGTCGAGAATTCAGACGGCCGACCACTACAAGGGATGGATTCCGAGCCATCAGTTGCGGATTGTGCTGAGCGGCGATGGGTACGCGACGTCGGGGCCGACCGTGCAGGTCGAAAGCCTGTTCGCCAATGTGTATAACGAGCCTGACGTCACCCGCCACAAGCCGCTGCTGATGCTGCCCTTCGAGGTGCGGCTCGAGGTGGCGGCGGACGTGCCAAAAGCGGATGGTGATTCAACAACAACGAAGCATCCAAATGCAGGGAAGGATCCGAAGGAAGGCGCCGGAGATAGCCACGAGGGTTGGATTCGGGTACGCCTTCCCGATATGCGCAGCGGATGGATTCAATCCGGGGACGTGGTCTCCGATGCGAAGCCGCTGACCATTCCCGAGTCAATCGAGTTGGCGAAGCGATTTCTGGGCGTGCCTTATTTGTGGGGAGGGCGCTCGAGTTTTGGATTCGATTGCTCGGGCTTCACGCAGATGCTGGTACGGGCCCGCGGCATCAACATGCCACGCGATGCCGACCAGCAAGCCGCATGGAGCGGTGTCGTGGCCGTAGAGCGCACGGCGTTGCAACCAGGCGATCTGCTCTTCTTCGGTGCATCCGCCAAGAACATTACTCACACCGGGATGTATATCGGGGACGGCCAATTTATTGCGGCCACGACCAATGGGCATCCGGTGGTGCAAATCAGCCGCCTCGACGATGAGCCGTGGAGCCATCTGCTCGTTGCCTGCCGCAGAGTGAAATAGCCGGCCTTTCAAAGCGCAGCGAATGGGTTACACTGTCCGCCGAAACCATTCGCGGGAAATCCATGCCCCCATCGCTCGACGCGCTTCTCTCCGACCTCGAAGCTGCCAGAAATCATTTCGGACGAGGCGCTGCCGGCGCAGCTGCCGGCATCCTTGCGCAGATTGCGCGGCAGGAATTCCGCGAGCCGAAAGCGCTGCTCCGTTTCCATGAGACGCTGTTGTTTCTGCGGGCATTTCCGCAATCAGCGGCGCTGGTGCCGCGCGTCGAAAAGCTTCTGAATACGTTTCACGCGCGCGTGGATCGACTGCGAGAACTGGGCGCGGACATGTCGGTGTTCGACGACTTCGATACCTCCGGGGTCGCCGGCACAACTATGCAGGACACGCTGAACTTCGACTCCACGCGATGGCTCGCGCGCCGGATCCCAGGGAATGTCGAGATCGCGTGGGACGATTACGAGGACGAGCGGGCCGTGGGCTCGACCTGGCCACGATTTATTCCACTGTTGCGCGAAGATTCCGACGTTGAAGCGAATATCCCGTGGCGGCGCTGGCTCGACACGGCGCGAGGACGCGAGCGGGACCTGGAATGGCTGATTCGGTGCTTTGAAGGACTGGACGTCAGCGAACGGGAGCGCGCCGAACTTTATGACTCCCTGCGGCTCCCACTGCGCTGGCATCTCAAGAACCTGAAGCTCTCGCGCACGCGCAACTGGCAACCCGAGCGGGTGAAGGCCGGCGTTCCGTACGCCAACGGCATCATGGCACAGAGCGGCAAGAGGAGCCGGAAGGAACTGTTGCATGCGCATCCGACGTTCTCGTCCCGCATCAGGCGTCGTCCGCCATAATCCTTCGACCGGCGGACGCCGTTCAACCGTCCGCCGATTTCCGCGCCGGGTCAAACGGCTCCCTGTTCCGGAGTCGCCAACGGAACGTCGTGCTGCCTCCCGGCGTCCGACGTCACACCGATGTCGCCGCCGAAGCGGCGGACGATCCGCCGGCAGACGGCCAGGCCGACTGTCTTCACGGTAATCAGCGGGAACGCAGGCGTTGAACACCTCGAACACTTTCGAAACATCGGTCCGCCATGCTGATGCCGTTGTCGACGACGACGAAATTCAACACGCTTGGGCGCCACGAGTCCGGCGGTGATGGTGGACCTCCGGGGGGAATGTCTGGCTGGCTGGAACCATCGGCGTTCTCGATCAGGTGCTGGAACATAGTCGCCAACTGGCTTTCGTCGGCCTTGAGAAACTTCGGGCAGCGGCCGAACGTGACGATTGTGGCTTCGTCGATCAGCGTCTTCAGGTTGAGCAGTGCCTGGTCGATCGCCTGCCGGCCCGAGACCTGCTTCAGCGGGCGAGGTCTCTCGTCCGGTGATCTTGGTGTAATTGAGAAGGCGATCTCGATCATATCGGCCATCTCGTCGGCGGAGGGAGACGATGAATCGCATGAATTCGTCGGCCTCGCTACCTAATCTCCCGAGGTAGCGGCGTTCGAGCAACTGGCTGTAGCTGATGATGTTGCGCAGAGGGGTTTGCAGGTCGTGCGAGGCGACATAGCAGTAGCGTCGAGATCGGTATCGGAGCTGGCGCGGTCGGCGTCGCCTCAGGCGGGCGAAGGTGAGCGCGTCGTCGCGCGCCTGCCGCAGGTCCTTCGTGGCTTTGAAGCGAGGCCATCATGCCGTCTAAGGTCTCTGCCATGGAGGCGATGTCGTTGGGGGCGTCGACGTCGGCATGCATGTTCAGTGCGCCGCCCTTGGCCAGGGCCATGGTGTGCGACAGGGCCGTGAACGAGCGGGTCAGCCTGAGCGTGAAGAGCCTGATGACAGGCATGAAGAGAATTGCGACATGAAATTTGCACACTCAACAACGTCCACAAGGAGCTATCCCGGATCCACCTTTTTAGGTATCCTTGCTCCGGACCATCTTCGGACGTAGCCGAGAGAATCGCTTCTTCTGTCCTGGCCTCGAACGGCGACACCTCGCCCCATCAAGACCGGCGCGAGGAAACCGCCAGGCGCTCTCGGTGGTACTTGCCTTCCATCACGACACCACCTTGCAACAGCTCCGGCGTAAAGACGCACGAGATCGTCGTCCGCCGCGCGGAAGCGCCGGTCTTGTCCAGCGACGTCAGGGCACGTCCCCGGCGTCTCGGCGAGATCTCGATGCGCACGATGTCGGGGAAGTTGAGGGTGACCGACATTGCCGATGCCGCGTTTTCGGCGAACCCGACAGCAGGGCGAGCTTGCTTTTGCCGCCAGGTTTTCCGTGACCGGGCCCCCTGCCGATTCAGATTGTCGCTGTCCCGGCGGCCTCCCAGCCAGGAACTGACCAGGGACAGGCAGATTGCCAGCGACAGCATTCCAACCGCCACCACGACGCCGAACTGGCGCCCGATGGTGGTGCGCGTGAAAAAGTTGGAAATCGGCCTGGTAACTCGCACGATAGACCGCCTTCTTGAGACGATTGGATGGCAATCAGTACTCAGGGAAAACCATGTCGAAGCTGTGGAGATTGCTGGTCGCCGATGGTGAGGCCGAGATGGTCTCGCTTCTGGTATCACGGCCACGAAGCACGTCATGCAGCAGCGATATTTCACCTGATATTGTCCCAGATGACGAAATCATGTTACGGCGAAATCCCCGATCTGTGCCGCGAGTTCCTCGTTGTTCGGGTACAAGGGAGAACAGCACGCCGCCGCACATGTCCGACATTGCTGGAAAAGACGGCCAGGCCGTGTTCCAGGATTCTCCAGAACGTAGGGCAGGATCGAGGTCTCGTCGGTGGTGGTGGTGTCGGGCGGCGGCACAGGGCGTCGGGTGTGGGGATCGGTGTCGGCAGGATTTCC
>CAVXVD010000068.1:0-15429 GCA_963765015.1 uncultured Acidobacteriota bacterium
AAAATCCAGCATGTCGGAGGCGCCCGTCCCGCTCAGATGCGTGTGGCTAAAACCCATGATCGAACTGTCGGAGTAGTGGTAACCGGAACACCAGTCCCAGCCTTCGTTGAAGGTGTCGGGACTGAGTTGCACCATGCCAAACGGGACCGTCGCGCCGGGATAGGTATGCCCATGGCCGCCCGTGCCGATTGCGATCTTCACGAATTTCGTCAGGTCGTCCGCAGCGGAAGATGTTGGCGATCCGGCGGATATTGCTGGCGAGTTCGAATGCTTGGATCCGCGGAAGCCGAGCAGCCGTGAGACGGGAAGGGCTGACAGAGCAGCCATAAAACCACGCCGGGATATCATTCTGATCCCCTTTCGGCGAGGCGCTCGCCGACGTTGATCTCGGTGGCAGGCACAGCCTTCAAAGTCTGCCGCCCGCGCTAGTATTGCGAGCCGTCTATCTTACCCCGTGCACCGCCGGGACCGTCTGTAAGGATCTCAAAGAATTGTCTGAGGAAAACATCGAGCGTGGATTGCTTGGGCCGAAGACTCCCTTCCCCGTGCGGACACCTACTGTTGATCGTCGTTCCCAGCGGCGTAAATTTCGACCTTGATACGGCCAAACCAGCACCCAGCTTGCACGACCCCCGGTTCATAAAACTCATCACAATCCTTACAGAAGTGGTGCTCGAACAGCCTTACCATTCATGCAGAGCTTGCACTGAATGGGCTCGTTAGGTCTGCGACAACAACAGAGCCAGGAGAGATTCGTGACCATATCGAGACGCGTCTTCTTGAAAGGGGGCGCCACGGCAGCGACGCTCGCGGCATTGCCCTCAGCTCTGGCCGTTTCAGAGGAAACCCCAACCGAGGGAAGCTCAAACGAGGGATTGCGCTTTCGGCGGACCGCCGACCGGATTCAGGTGCTCGGAAAGAATGGCATCGAAGTCAATTTCGTCCTGGATGGAAAGTCGCTGAAAGGCATCGGAGCGGTGTCATTGCATGGCAAAGCCCTCCGCGACACCACGGAATGCATCTGGCCTGAAATCGCAACTCCTTATGGCGTGGAGGTGTGCGATTTCGAACTTCAAGACGTGCGGCTAGAAGCGGGCGCAGTCATCATTTCCACCCGCCCATACTACCGTGTGATCCACCGCATGGAATGGACGGAGCACGCCATGCACCCGCTGACCAATACTACGTCCTGGTCCAAGAAGCCCTCCAGCCCGGAGGGCAGCCGTTTCGATTGGATTCTGCGTGAGGTCAATGAGACTTACGACCGAGTACCCTACACCGGCTTCTCTTACGCATTTCGCTATGAAGGCCCGAAACATCCGATTTATCAGATCGAGGACAAAGCGACCTGGGAACTCGGCGGCAACGTCGTGGGCAACGGGTTCATCATGCGCGGCGGCGGCGAACCCCACGCGCGATTTAAGCAAGACACACCTTATTACTCGGGGTGGGATTTACCCGGCATCGCCAACCCTCACGTGTTTCAGCACAAGCCGCTTTACACCCAGATGCAGGGGTTTACGTTCCAGTACGACGCCAGCCAGGTTCTTCTGACCGTGCACGATCATCCGTCGCACGTTCGCTCGCTGTTCCAGCGGCAGGCTGATCAGCCAATGCTGCTGCATTTCAATCAATACTGCTTCGACCTGACTGAGCAGCACACCTCGCCCGCCCGGAAAATCCTTGTAAGTGCGCGCAAGGACAGCAGTGAAACCACTCTGGCAAATCACTATTTGCGGGTGCGTGACTTTCTGCAAGACCAACACCGGAAATATTATGGCTTGAAATACGACAAGGCGCGGCCCGTTTCCCATATGGAAGCAAAAGGGCTTGCTCAAATGGAAAAGTTCAAGCCTGTCCTCGACCAGTTAAAGAAATGGGGCATCAACCGCGCTTTCATCATGCCGATCTGGCGTAGCCCGGACAGCGACATTAATCCTCGTTTCGAGAAAGACCGCGACCGGTTCGGCGTCTTCGGCAACCTATGTTGTCCGCTGGAACTTGAGATCGCGGATTGCTACGGTGGTTGGGATGGCCTGAGAAGCGTCAACGAGCACGCCGCATGGCTCAACATAGAGACTTTTACCTGGCACGCCTCGCATTTTTCGTCCATCACTCCCTTGGCGGATAAGATACCGGAACTTTTCTGCCATGACGTGAATGGCCAGAACAATCGCAACAATTATGGGCACGTTTTGTGGGCTGTGAACCAGCGCAATCCTAAGTATCAGGAATATTTGATGGCCGCATATCGGAAGGCAAAGGATTGCGGCCTAAACGGGATCTTCCACGACAGCCACTTTAATCTGGCCACCGACACTATCAACTTCCTTCATAGCGACGGCACGGACAGGCACGGACACGCAGAGGCTGGCGGATTTCACTACCCCTCCGACGATCCCGGCACGGACCAGATTCTCTCGATGCACGATACGGCGCTTCACCTGCAGAGCCGTCTGCAGAACGAGTACGGTTTTTTTTATTACGTGGAATCGGAAGGCGCACTTGGAACGTCGTGGTCAACACCCGACTATGCCGATATTCGCGGAAATGAATATATTTACAGCAATCTCGACGCCGGATTCGACCACGAGGGCTTTTCGAAGTTTGGCGATGATGTTGTGATGGCTTATTTCCGTGCCCTGTCGGTGCGGCTCACGTATCAAGTTGGCATTGAGCCCAACCTGTTCCCCGCTCCTCAATCAATCGTGCGCTGGTGGCGGCCTGAGGCCATGGTTCCATTCAATATGGCGTTTGCCCGTGTGGAGAATCAAATGGAAGAAATATGGATTCTGGAAAACGACAACGGAGTCGTCTGGAAGGGCTTGGGAACCGAGGTCCTGTTCGCATACAACGAGTTCGACTATCCGACGAAAGGTTCCGTCGAGGTGCTCGATGCGATTACTAACCAAGCTTCCAGAACGCAGAATAATCTGGCAGCGAAACGCATGGGTATCTACCTCCTGAAAGTTGATTAGCATCTTGTCGGCCGGAAACCGCAGTATCCTGAAAAGGTTACGCGCTTGCTCCGCAGGGCCGTCCCCGATTCTTCACTCCACCAGGCTGGTCAGGGAGATCATGCAATGAAACTGATGCCGATCCTTTTCATGCTTCTGACGGCTATGCCTCTTTTCGGCCGACAAACATCTCCGGTCCCCGATCCAGCCCAAAAGTTAGGCCATTGGGTAAGCGAAGAACAGGGGTTACCCGCTTTTTCCTATACCGGCAAGCTTCCGGCTTTCAACCCGCGGGAATGTATATAGTCCGCCAGAGCTTGGATACCATGAGGAAATCGCTTCGCATCGACTACAAGGTTGCCGTTTTCATCTCCAGCGGGGGCAATACATTCCTGAATAATGACGTAGCGGTAACCCAAATCGCGCATGCCGGTTGCCACCAAGGCGTCAGCCTGGTCGCGAATGGTCTGTTCATCGTAATCGCAGAAGTATCCGTTCCAGCTTGCCCATCCCATGGGCAGAGTTGGAGCGAGGCCTGCAAACCCGCGCGCTGACTCTTGGGAGGCCGCAGGAATCGCACGGAAAGGTGTGAGCAAAAGAGCCGCGAGCACCACAACAACCAGTCGCGCTGTCTGGGCCACTTCAAATCTCGCCCTGTGACGCAATATTCAAGCTTTCTTCGAGAGAGCTCTTCACTTGGCAGGTTCGACGGCATCGACTCCGAGCATGACTTCGATGGCTTCGCGTAGAACCTGAGGTTCAAAGACTTTCTTCCAGTCGGAACGAACGACCTCCTTCAAGCCGAACTCGATGGCGATTTTGGCGGCATCGGAGAAGGGCGACTTTTCAGCTCCAAACGTGATTGCCATCGCAATGCGGGCGTGCCCAGCCATAAAGGCATGCGCGGCTTCCTGAGGCACTCCCTTTTCCACCGCGGCATCCAGAGAGGCCCTCATTAGGCAGGCCGCCGTCGCCACAACGATCTCTGACATCGCTGGCTCCAGCAATGCAAATTGCTCCGGCGTAACGCGATAGGCGTTCCGCACCGGTCCGAACATCGCCTTACACACCTCTGAGCCCTCCTGAAAGTGAACCTCCGAACCCGCTACTAGCGAAACCAAAATGTCTTGTAAGGCAACTCCACCAAAATAATCGCCACGCGCTTCCGGCGTGGATTGCTCGAAGAAGAACGGAGGATGACAGGGATGAGTAATCATGAACGTCACAGAGGGACGATGGGGCAACTGGTTTAGATACGCTGCGCATGCGTCCAGCATGATCAGCGTCGCTCCCTCCTTCATGTGGGGAACAAGTTCACCGGCAATGCGGCCGATTAAGGCATCAGGAACCGCCATCACCACGAAATCGGCTTCTGGTAGCGCGGATTCGGTGGGGATCACCTGGAAGCCATCGCGCGCCAACTCACGGGCTCGTACCACATCGCTTTCGCAGGGAAGCACGCGAAACCGTGATTCCTTCCCGATCTTTTCCACGGCGCGTGCTCCCATTTTTCCACCAGCTCCAACGATCACCACGGTTTGCTGCTGCATTTGTGCTGTCCTTTCTGATGGTAGGACTACGTTTAAATGTATTGCCGTAAGTATCGAATGCTTTCTTCGGCCCATTCCTGCTCGAGCGCTGTGGTCGCCTGAAGATCGGCCTGCTGTGGTGGCCACAGTTCCAGGATTGCGTTGGCATCGACCCGCGCACATTTCAGCTCACGCAGAATCCAGGGCAAATCCATTTGGCCTTGGCCTGCGGGTCTTCCTTCCACGACGAAACCCATGCGGTGCCAAACACGCTCCACCGTGAAGTCTTTTACGTGAAAGCACATCGTGTGCCGGGCCAGCGCCTTCACGACCTGGCGGGTGCCTTCGGGAATGGCAAGAGAGTTCGCCGTGTCCAAGGTCACGCCGAGCCACGGGCTCTCGAAAGCGTCGAGGGTGGCGGCAAGATCCTGCGCTGGGAGATTGCCATTCTCGAGCGCCAATCGGATCCGCTGACGTTCCAAGTCAGGAATGATCTTGCCTAAACACTCGACCATTCCTGCATGCGAGGGGACCGAGCCATCATCATGCTCCGGCACCGTCCGAACCAATTTGCAGTCTAGCCGTGCCGCCAGTTCCAATTGAGCCCGAAGGTGTTGAGTATTCAGTCCTCTGGTACCTATTTCCAATTCAATTTCCGCATCTCGTGCGTAGGCGACAATCGCGAGCAGTTGCTTCTCGCTGACCTCGCTGAGTGACAGGTTCGGTCCAAACTGGACTACGCGAACTCCCAACTCGTGCGCTTTGCGCAACAGTCCGAGTGCATCCAATGGTGCCGCAGGTTGGGCGCCCGGGAATCCGATCGACCACATGTAGGTATAGGTTCCGATTCCCAGTTTCATGGTCGTAAACTCATACGCGGTCGAGCCTCATAATGGCCAGCGGAGCCAGTTCAATGTCTGTGCCTTTCCTATCGGCAGTGAGAAATTCCCCGGGTGCCGAACGAAACGCCTCGGGATGTGTCATCGCCCGTTCTGCAGTGCTCTCATCCAAAATCTTCACCTGAAACCTGCCAGAAAGCGCGCCGAGAACGAGACGAATCGTTTGCTTCTCGGGAGTCATGTTGGCTAGAAAGATTCGCATTCGGTCGCCTTTAATCAGCGCCAGTGCTTGGACTTTCAGCGGAGCCGTCGAAGAACAGGCCACTACTTCGCCGCCCTGGAATTGCCCGACATCGGCCAACGCGTGATAAAGCGGAGAAACTGATTCGGATGGACAGGGAGACTTTTCTTGTCGCAGAGATTCCCGGGACGCCCCCATAACACCCTTCGAACCTTCGATCTCGAAAAAAGTGGTGCTGTAGATTCCGGCCTCCCCCAGGCTTTTCAAAGTGCCAGCCGTCCAGACCGCTCCCAAAAGAGACATCTGGCGGGGATCGACCGATGCGGGCAACTCGCTGCGGTCAGGCGGTTTCTCGAGGCTCGTCATCGCACCGGGTTTGGAACGCGGCCGCAACGTAACGGGAGAAACTGCCACGCGAGCGCCACCCGCGAAATGGCGCAAGCTCTCGACCATCGATTCTTGCGCCTGAAGATTTTCGATCAGGTTGGCGTGGTCGAAAGCGTGAACTTGGGGGCTCAGCGGATAGCTGACCAGATCAACTCCAAAAGCTGGTGGCCTATATCGGTTCAGCTCTGCGAAATTGGCATCCGTTCCGCAACCAAACAGGGCGTCTGGGTCGTAATCGGATAGGCCGGCTCGCGCCAGGTTCAGCCACTTCTGGTGGGTGGAATTCTCGAAGACATGGAAAACAAGCCAAGTCTGTACAGGGGGATGAACGTGATTGAGCGCAGCGCGCAACTCCTCGATTTCACGCCCAGCATTGTTGGTAAGAAAGAGCGCGACTTCGAGCGCAACGCCCAAGCGTCGAGCCTCATTTGTTGCTCGCTGCAACTGAAACTCATAGGCACCATTATTCAGTCGCAGATCGACGCGCAAGTGCGTCAGGTGAAGCGCACGCAGGCGCTCGATCGACTCAGAAGAAAGCGGCTCCACTCCGGGAGTGAGCCCTAGCCCAATCCTAGGCAAAACACTCCTCGCCTCACGAAGTTCAAGGATGATGGGTTCGTCAGCAGGCTCAGAGCTGATCTTAGAGATGTTCCCTTTTACCGCCACCGTGATCGCCTGCGAGACAGTGCTGCCCGCGAGGATTTCAGCAGGGAATGGAAGGCTTAACGGAGGACAATAGGTCTTGTACGATGCGTCACTCCAATTACGCTGATCCTCCATTTCATAGACATCTCCCTCCAAACGCACTTCGGCTTGAATTCCAGGAGCTACTTGATAGGAAATTGCCCGCATTCTTAAGAAGACCTGATGGGGCGAGATGAACCGAGGAAATTCGCCCTGCACGCATTCCCCATCGACCGTTTCAACGGAGCAACGGGAACCGGCCAACTCCGCTGAGGAATGCAGGACGCAGAAACCGATTCGGTTCTTCCAAAATGTGGACCTGGCGGCCCCTTCCATGGTGAATGAAATCGTCCCGCTCGACTCACCGACGATGGAACCAATCCAGTGAAAATCGATCTCATCTTGCTTGTTCTCAACCGCAAATTGGAGATCGAATGATTCGGGACCGATTGTTTTCCGAACAATCTGAATAAAAGCGGGCACCCTCCGCCAGTTGCGGTCTCGAACCGCCACATAAATGCGCCGCAAGACTTCGCGGCTTCCCATCCGGATGTCGCGAATTTCACCGCCGACAAACGTAAGAGCAAGCGGCCCGGCTCGCAGCATGATCGGCTCGGGCAGGGGAACGTCCGAGCCGTAGTAAAGAACATTGCGGGTCAAAGCCACCCTCAGCTCCAGTCTTCAATCAAAAAGGCGAGAGTCACCGAAGAGATTCGCGCCACAGATCCGGAACCAGCTCGTTGGAGAAGGTTCGAGTTTCAGAACACTACTGCCTTGCCGTTAGCGGCTGATTCGTAGGCCGCAAACGCCAGCCGCATGGTTCTTAAATTGTCCTCACCGGTGGTTTCCACCGATCCCCCATTCAAGCCCTGGAGCAGATTCGCCTGACAGGAAACGATGCTGGAATGGACTATCTCGTATGCGGGATTAGCCCATGAATAGTGCGGGGGAGGAAACCGTTTCTTCGTTGTACCGCTCGCCGTCGTAACCTTGATCCAATAGTCTGTGCCCAACTCCAGAGATCCTTTGTCTCCTTCGACGAACGCCAATGTCTGCGGGAAGCACTCTCTTTCGAGAGGGTTCTCCGCATAAGCCATCTCCACAACAACGGTGGTCTTGCTCGCCATGCGCAACATGACGGTGGCAACGTCTTCACCCTTAATATCGCTGTGGACCCTGTGCGTCTGGCAGTACAGACTTTCGGCCTCACCGAACAGGAAGCGCGCAACATCGAGAATGTGGCTGCCCAAGTCCATCAGAATGAACTGGTCCAGTTCGCGCAAGAAAGGCTGGTTGCGAAACACCGGGAAACCGGAAATCATGTCGAGCCGGGCGCGAAAAGGAGTTCCTATTTCACCGCTATCCAAGATCTTCTTGAGTTCGCGGAGAGGGGTCTGCCATCGCCAATTCTCGTTGATCAACAAGGGCACGCCTGCGGAACGGCAGGTTTGGACCATTGCCTCGGCCTTGAGAAGCGTGGAGGCAATGGGCTTCTGACAAACGACCGAGAGTTTATGGTCGGCTGCCATGTTTACAAAAACTTCGTGGTGATCCACGTCGGTAACGACGTCAACGAAGTCCAGTTTCTCCTTCTGGATCAGTTCTTCCGGATCATCGTAGGTTGCAGGAATCTCAAACTCTTGCGCGAGGGCTTGTGCCTTGGAAATGGTCCGGTTATAGAGAGCAATGCACTCTGCACCAGGCAGTTCGCGCCAGCCCGCAAGCTGGTAGCGTGCCCAGAAACCGGTGCCGAACATGGCGAACTTCAATCTACGCATTCTTCAACCTTAGCTTGCAGTCTTCGATCTGCAAACCAGTCAGAACACAAAGTTCCCCGTCGGCTGACCCGAAGTGGACTTCGCCGGCCGTGGATCGGCTTCCGTGCTTAAAAAATCTAATTGAATGAAGTGCCGTGTTTCTATAACAAACACAGCCGTCATTCTAAGAAAAGTATCTGGAATGTGCGATTTACCGGCTTAAAGCGAGGGCTTCCGCAAGGCGCAGGAAACTGGTTGCGGGGAAAGCTCGTTACGTAGCGCGACTTGTGGGCAGATCAGATTTCGAAATCAAACGCTGAGTAATTGTTGGCGAACCTAGTTGGGACATCTGATGGACACGATTCCTATAGAAGTGCGGCGTCATTTGGGTGCACCGGCGGAAGATCAGACCGAAGTAGCTTTGGTCGCAGAAGCCAACCTCCATGCCTACCTCGGCGATCGATTTATCGGTAGAAACCAACAATTCTTGCGCCTTAGCGATTCGGAAGTGATTTAAGTACAAAACAAACGACTGCCCCGTCACCTGTTTGAATGCCCGCCTGAAGTGAGATGGGCTCATGTTCACGGTCCTGGCGGCATCGATGGGGGTGATTTGATCCCAGTACTGACGGTCAAGAAACTCAAATAGTGGCTTGAACCGTTCCAGAGCACGTTGCCTCCGATCGAATCTTGCCGGAATCATACGGTTCGAAGAATAGTGATTCAACAGCACAACCAGAACCATCTTGAGGTAGGTCTTCACACACAGCCGCGCTCGATCGGAACTTGCCGGCAGTTCCTGGTGGATGCGCGCCATCAGACCCCGGACCTCCGAAGGCACGCCGGTGCTGGCGGGGATCACGTGCGGAAAGCCTGGATCGAACGATTGAAATGCTGCCAAGTATTCCGAGTCATCGCGGCAGACGGAGGAAGAACGAATGAGTTCAGGATGAAAGAAAAGCGATTCCACCGCTGCCTGGGGACTGGAATTCTCGGTTACCCGATGGTATTTCGCGCTTCCCATCACGAACAGGTCGCCCTTAGTCTGCGTCACCAACTTGTCCTGAACCTGCCAAGCCAGCTCGCCCGCATTCAAGAACAGAATTTCCAAGTAATCATGGCGATTCATTCGAAAAGGCTGGAGCCCACTCAGGTGATGATGCACGACGTCAACGGGAAAGCGAGGATCGAAGGGCCAAACGTGCACCCCGTCGGCGTTGACCTGCGAATCCAGAACCAGGAAGTCGGGCGCGGATTGTTGCTTTCCCTTACCGGCAACCAGACGGCCCTTGCGCTTCTTTGAGTTCAGCACTCCCATCGACGAGGTGGGCATAGGCTCCTGACAAACGCTGTCGTGACTGCGCTGGGTGATCTTTGCTGGAAGCGATGGTGCCGTTTTTGTCAGAAAGATGCAACTCCCTCTTACAGAAGTTGGCCTTTCGCTTGTCTATTATAGCCAAGGCGGTGGTAGCAGTGCGCTGGGAATAAAATTCACTTTTGCATTGTTGAGTGGAGGCTACGTATTGTCGGCCCGATTCTCCTACGCTCTCCAACCGGCAGTTTTCGGCCTCTTTCGGGTGTTTACATTTGTGTTTCTCACCTCTGCGTGCTGTGCGTGGCTGCTTTCGACGGTTGCAGTGGCAACAGATGAAACCACACGATGGACTGTTTTCGAAGCAAGTTTCACCAGCACCGCGAGGTATCAGAACCCCTTCCAAGATGTTTCCGTCACTGTTGACTTTACCGGCCCAGACGGAAAGATTCGTACCGTTGGTGCCTATTGGGACGGAGAGAATACCTGGCGAGCGCGTTTTTCACCCGAACAAACCGGCGAGTGGACTTACCGAACCCGTGCCTTCAATCCAGAAGACAAAGGGCTAGACGGGCAAACGGGAAAGTTCCGCTGCGTGCCCTATGAAGGCGCAAATTCACTCTATGAGCACGGAAGCATCCGTGTATCGCAAAACCGCCGCTACCTGGAACAGGCCGACGGAACGCCATTTTTCTGGCTCTCGGATACGGCCTGGAATGGCGCGTTGAAGGCCGATCACGCGAGTTGGGAAACTTATCTGTCGGACCGAAAAGAGAAGCGGTTTACAGTCGTTCAGTTCGTCACGACGCAATGGATTGCCGGAGCCGGAAATGCGGAAGCACGGCTGGCCTATGAAGGTCGCGAATCGATCACAATCGACCCCGTCTTCTTCCAATGGATGGACGAGCGTGTCCGCGCCGTGAACGACCACGGCCTCGTTGCTGCTCCCGTACTGATCTGGACCGCGCCGTGGAGTCCGTATTCCAAGTTCCTGAACCCTGGCAATTCCCTGCCCGACGATCAAATCATCCGGCTGGCTCGATACATGGTGGCGCGTTATGGGGCATATCAGGTCATCTGGATATTGGCCGGAGACGGCGATTACCGCGGAGACGAGGCGGAACGATGGAAACGAATTGGCCGAGCTGTCTTTGCGGATAACCGGTCACGCCTGGCAACCATCCACCCAGCTGGCCACGAATGGGTGGGCGGCGAATTTGGCCGAGAATCATGGTTCAGTATCATCGGCTATCAGAGTGGTCACAGCGATATGCCGGAGGATCTCAAGTGGATCACTCAAGGACCACCGTCGGTCTCCTGGGATGCCCAACCGAATCATCCCATTATCAATTTGGAACCGAACTATGAGGACCACCTCAGTCAGTCAGGCAGTCGTACGCGGTTTGACTCACATGCCGTGCGTCGCGCTGCTTACTGGAGTCTGTTGGTATCGCCGGCTGCGGGAGTCACCTACGGCGCGCACGGCATCTGGGGTTGGGATAATCATCCAGCATTACCCATGAACCATCCTGGAAGCGGTGTGGCCCGCCCCTGGTTCGATGCAATCAATCTTCCGGGCAGCACGGACATGGCGCACCTGATGACACTCTTCTCTTCTTTGGAATGGTGGACGTTGCGTCCCGATCCGGCTTTGATGGCCAATCAGCCTGGCGACAAAGACCCCTCCGGATTCGTAGCAGCGGCGAAGGCGGAAAACAATGAGTGGGCGCTTCTCTATTTTCCGGTCGGTCAAGCAGTAACTCTGCAACCGGATCAATTTCCTGGCGCGTTTTTCACGCGTTGGTTTAATCCTCGGTCTGGGGAATGGAGCCAGGTTCTTCCCGGGTCAGGAAGAAACCTCGTCCCGCCCGACAACCAGGATTGGGTTGCTTGGATAGGCCGACATTCGCCGAAATGATCAGAAAGCCAGCGTACTCATCACTGCGTAGGCGGTAAAGTTGCAGCAGGAGAATCATGACCAATTTCAATCGCGTCGTGCTGAGTCTAACCGCCCTTCTCATGGTGGTTCCGACTCTCTGGGCGGAGACCGTTACCATCAGCTCCGCCGGGTGGACCATCTCAGCGGACGAATCGCTGGCTCAACTCACAATCTCGAATAACGCACTTGGCATTGTGCTGCAGAACGTTCGCCTCAACCTCCGTTCGGCAGAAGGGCTGGATCCCGCGCGAGACTGGATCGCTGAGATCACGGGAGTGAGCCTGCTCTCCATCAAGACACGTGATTTTCGAACAGCGTGGATTTTCGAACTCCACCCAAACGAGTTGCGAATATCGAGCACATCGTCAGAATCAGTATTGACCGGTCAGGCGCCCGCATCTCCACAACGGATGATCGCCCGACTGCTGGACCGACAAGGAACTCCCGTGGATTGGGTGGGAACTGGAGAAGTCGCCGTAAGCTACGGCGGCAGCTACACACACAATCCCTCCTTTCTGCCGAGGCGAAATCCGGATTGCGCATACTTTGCCCTAGGACAAGTTTCTGCTGCCGGCCTCCACAGCCTTTTCGACCGCCCGTCTGACATCGCTATCGACTTCGCAGAAGATGCGATTTTGTCTCGCAGCGCACGGAATCTGGATTTGCTTGACGTCACCATTCCTGTACCCGGCAACACGCAGGTGCGACTCCTCTCAGACTACTTTACGAAGTCCCTTGGGTTACCCTTCTACGTGCCATTCGACGATTCGCACTTCCCGACTGCTCCCATGGTTTGGTCGAGTTGGACGAGTTATTACGAGCGGGTGAAGGAAGAGGACGTCGTCCGCAATGCGGACTGGATCGCCGCCCATCTCTCGCCGTATGGGTTTCAATACGTTCAACTGGACGACGGCTATGATCGCGGACCAGACGGACAGCACTTCTGGATCACGAATTGGGACCAGCAAAAGTTCCCTCATGGACCGCAATGGCTGGCGGACTACATTCACTCCAAAGGTCTTCGGCCCGGCATCTGGCTAGTGCCGAACTCCTCAGCTATCGCCGTTGCGGAGCACCCTGAGTGGTATCTGCACTACACCAATGGAAAGACGGTGCTCGACTACAACACACCTGCGCTTGATTCGACCAATCCGGCAGTTCTGGATTTCGTACGGAAAGAAATGAAAACCCTCGATGAGTGGGGTTTCGAGTATTACAAGTTTGACGGCGAGCACGCAGTGCCGAAATACGTTCCGGGGGTCGATCTTACTCGACTCTACGACAAGACCTTAGATCCCTTGGCGGCCTACCGCAATCGGCTTACCTTAATTCGTAAAACGATTGGCCCGAACCGGTTCATAGAAGGCGATATCGCCGGCACGCCGTTGAATGGCATCGGCTTCATCAATTCGTATTTCAATGGCCACGATCTCTACGACAACTGGCAGGGGATGTACTCGCTGTTCAGTTCGATCAACGCCAATGGATTCCTGAATCATGTGGTCGTCTACACCATGCCTGGGGAAGGCATGGCTCTTGAGTCCCGCATCAGCTTTGAAGAAGGAGTAAAGAATAGAAATCCCAGCGTGATTGAAACCGAGCGCGAACGCGAACTCCCGCTGACCGGGTTCGGAACCACACTTGCTGAGGCTCGGACAGTTGTCAGCTTCGTCTCACTCACTGGTGTTGCCTATTCCCTGGGAAGTATCATGCCCGATCTGACCGATGAGCGGGTAGACTTGTTGCGCAAAACGCTGCCGACGATGCCAATCCTTCCGGTTGATCTATTCAGCCGTGGCACCGACATGGACTGGGATAAGTTCAAACATACAACTCCTGACACCTATATTCACGACTATCCGGAAATCCTGGACCTGAAAGTGAATGCGCCTGCGGGCGTCTACGACGTGGTGGCGATGACAAACTGGCGGAGTTGGGATAAGGTGCAGGAACTAGCCTTCTTCGAAGAGCTGGGGCTCGCTGCTGACACGTCCTATATCGCGTTTGACTTCTGGAACCAGAAGATCTACGGGGTATTCAAAGACCGCATGCGGGTCGACGTTGCGCCGCATGACACCCGAGTCTTTCAACTGCATCCGATGCTAAACCGACCGCAACTCGTGGGCACTTCGCGGCACATCAGCGGCGCTTATTCCATATTAAATGTGAGCTGGGACAGTTCGACCCACACTCTGCACGGTGCTTCCCAAGCTGTGGCCGATACTGCGTACACGTTGTGGATCTACGTTCCTGAACGAGAGACTGCATCGCGAATAGAAGCATCTGTCGGCGGACATCATTCAATACTGGTACAACATCAGCAGCAGGGAAACTCTCTGAGCCTAACATTCCAAGGTCAGCCGGAACCGGTGGAGTGGAAGGTCGAGTTCAAAAACGCGAAGCGCTGAAACAGGACGTCAGGGCAGCGGTAAGTTCTTGAATGTGTCGAAAATCGGTCGAGGCGAAAGATGCTGAAGCGATTCGTGCTGTCCGCCGCCACTTGCGCGGCACTCATCGTTGGTTCACTCTTAGTCACTTCCCAAACACCGAAAGCTCTCGCAGCCTCCACATCCCACGTAAGACAGATTCCCGCGACACCGCCGCCCATGGGCTGGTCCTCGTGGAATAGTTTCTCCAACACCGTCAATTCTGACGTCGTTGTGCGGCAGACAAACGCCATCATTTCTTCGGGAATGAAGAATGCCGGCTATCAATACGTCAACATCGACGAAGGCTGGTGGCTCGGGCAGCGCGATCGGAATGACAACATCATGGTCGATGCAAAGCAGTGGCCTGCTTTAAAGCCTGGAGAACACGATGGTGATATGTCCAACATTGTGCGCTTCATCCATGCCGCGGGATTGAAGGCAGGAATCTACACCGACGCGGGTGAGTCAGGCTGCAGCTTCTATGGACCCGACCTCGGTCCTGCCATGCCGCACACCGGCAGCGAAGGACACTACAATCAGGATTTCCTGCAGTTTGCGCAATGGGGCTTCGATTACGTCAAAGTGGATTGGTGCGGAGGAGACCACGAGAACCTGGACCCTGCAGTGCAATACGCAGCGATCGCCGACGCAATCCAACGTGCAGAGAAAATCTCTGGGCACCGTCTTTATTTTTCCATCTGCGACTGGGGCAGCAAGAGCCCTTGGACCTGGGCTCCTGGAATCGGAGGCATCGAGGCCGATATCTGGCGCACCAGCGGGGACATTGTCGATCCCATCGTCGCGAGCGCAGCTCCGAACAATCGACACGCGACTTTGAAGGCAGTACTCGATAATTTCGACCGAGGCATTCACCCCGCCGCGCAACACACCGGCTTCTACAACGATCCGGACATGATGATGGTGGGCATGCGGGGATTATCTGACGTGGAGAATCGCCTGCACATGGACCTGTGGGCGATCTCCGGCGCTCCGTTGATTGTGGGAGCCGATCTGACAAGGCTCTCGAAAATCAGCCGGGAGATTCTGACAAACTCTGAAGTGATCGCCGTCGATCAAGATTCGCTCGGCGTACAAGCCATCAAGGTCGCTGAACCGCAGCCAGGTTTGCAAGTGTGGACTCGGCCATTGGCAACTCAGGGCGCGCACGCGGTGTTGCTGCTCAACCGGACATCCGCAGGACCTGCCCAGATCAGCGTGAGTTGGGCCGCGATCGGATTAGACCCCCTGTCGCCGGCTACCGTCAGAGATTTGTGGGCGGCTACCGATTTGGGATCGTTCTCTTCGGCCTTCACCGCATCCGTCCCCGCCGGCGACGCGATCTTCGTGGTCGTCCG
>CAVXVD010000069.1:0-7830 GCA_963765015.1 uncultured Acidobacteriota bacterium
CTGCCAGCATGTACCCATCGCCGCTCTTGCGCCAGCCCAACTCTGAGAGTTTGTTAATCTCTGGCGGGTAGTGTACTTGAAACAGAGCAATATCCTCTGCGATAGCTTCGAGCTTCGACAGACTCAGCACGTTCGACAAATCGGCCGTGGGAAATTCCTTTGCCACGCGCTCGAATTGTTCTTTCGCCTTGATGACCGACTTGCCCTTGAGGTCGAGATTCGCTGGCATCCCCAAGAGACTCGGCATGGTCACCAGCGAGTGTTTACTCGTCGCGTCCACCACGTCCACAATCAAGCATGACTCCTTGCCGTCATCGAGCCTGGTCCCGCGTCCGATCATCTGCGTAAAGAGCAAGCGCCGACTTCGTAGGCTTCGCCAGAACGATGCACTTGATCCCCGGATCGTCGTAGCCTTCTGTCAACACCGCACAGTTGCAAATGACTGTCAGCCCGTTCTCCCGATGAAGTCTCAGCTTCCGTGCGCGGTCAGGATCGTTGCCCCAAACCGCCTCGGCCTCGACAGAGCATTTCTTGAACGTCGCCGCCAAATCCAATGCGTGTTGAATGTCTACGGTGAAAACTACCGTTTTGAGTCCGTAGGCCACGCGCATCCATTCCTTGACGATGATTGCGTTCCGCTCCACGGTGTTGACGGCGTTCGCCAACTCATCTTCCGCGAAGTCTCCGGCCCGCGAGTGAACCTTGTCGAGATTCGTCTTTGTGCTGATCCTGATTCCGCGAAGATCAACGAGCCAGCCCGACTCGATCCCCGAGCGGATGCCCATATCAAAAACAATCTCATCGAAGTTCTGCCTGAGTCCGGTTCCGTCCGAGCGGTTCGGTGTGGCCGTCAGCCCGAGCGAAAGCATTTGCGATTCGCCCGGTCGGAGCACGCCAAAGTATTCAAGAACATTTCGCCATTGCGGTGCCGTGGAATGATGGGCCTCGTCCGAGACAAGGCAGTCGAAGTCTTCACGGTGGAACTTCAGGATTCTCTTGCTTCCTCGTCTGCCGAGCGTAGGAACAGAGGCCACGATAAACGTGTCCATCGGGTTCGACGTGCGCTCCGCCTTCTCGACCCCCACCATCAGGTCCGGGTTCCACCGCTGAAACTTATCCGCCGCCTGGTTCGCCAACTCCTCGCGGTGTACGAGAACCATGATCTTTTCGCTGGAAGTTCATCTGCTCCCGCAGCGCCGCGAAGAGAACAGCTTTGCCGAGCCCGGTGGCAAGGACGCCAAGCTGCCGCGTCACGCCAGAGTCGTAGCGTTCGCGCACACGCTGAAAGAAGTCGCGCTGATAATCCCTGAGTGCGAGCATGGCTATCGGTCAATCGGGATTTTACGCTCTGTGACTGAGATAGCCCCGGCTCCCACCAGCGTCTCAGCCTGCTTGTGCATCGACCGCACGTTGGCTCCGATGGCCTTGTCATTCGCAATCAGGAATTCCGGCTTCAGCTTGGTGATGTCCACCAGGACTCCACTCCCACACCGACCGGAAGCTGACGCCCTGAACCTGCGGGACCGTGGACGGGAGAACGACTGCGGGAGCCTCGACGGTTACCGCCTCTTCCAGAATGGCCTCTGCTGCCACAGAATCGCCCTCTGCGGCGGCTTGCCGGGCTTCCTCGATCAACCGCGCCTCTTCCGCTTGGCGGGCCTGCTCCTGCGCTTCCTGCTCGGCCTTGCGGCGCTGGCGCTCCTGCTCCGCGGCGAACTGCTCCCGTTCAAGTTTCAGCCGCTTCGTCTCATCCTGAATCGGCCCAAGGTAGGAACTGCGGATGGCTGTAGCCGCCCGGTGCGCCGCGAACAGCTTCTTGATGAACGGCTCCATGAGTTCGTTGATTTCGTCGCCCACGGAGTTGAGCGCCTTGACCTGCTCGCTGGCCTTTACGAAGGCGTCAGGGTCGTTGACGGTAATCTCGCCCCGCGATCCGCGCTGAAAGACCGTGATGGCCTTCGACTGCGTGACCAGGGTTTCAGACATAGAGACGTTCGATTCCATGTCCGGCAGTGAAGCAAAGAACGCTTCGAGGGTGATTTTCAGGTCCGCTTGCAGAGTCGTGACCTGAGACGCGAGTGTGATTGCGGTCGTCGCCATGACTATCCTTTCAGGAGTCCATTGTTGAGTCGGTAGTGGGTGAGCATCAGGCACGCAAGGAATATTTTTTCGTCCATGCGATCAGTGTGCTCTTCAACGGTGTAGAACTTGCCCGCGCCGTTGGCCTTTTCGAGCAGGTACACGGCAAAGCGTTTCAGCGGCAGTTGCACCGCGTCCGATTGCGGCCGGAAGAGAATCGCCTGTCCCGCCGTCTGAATCTGGTGGCTCGGCTCTTTGTCGGCGCACGTCTTGATTTCAATGACCGCGTTCGCAATGTTCTCGCCATCGCCCACCACGCCGTAGCGGTCCACAGTCAGCGCGTAGAGCATCCCGTTGACTCGCGCCGCCGCCGGTACTTCGCACCACGTCAGGTCCGGCATGAATCCCGAGTCAGCAACGAACTGCCGCCAGCCCTCCACGCGGTTCCAGTACTTCGGCCACGGTTTCAGGTCGTCCATGTCGAGTTCGTTCTTGTCGTTCCACAGGCAGTATTCGTGGACCTTGCTGCCGAGGCCGCGCTTCGCCTCAAGAACCGCTGGCTGCACCATCGAGTAATCGACCAACCCCGCCGCGTCGAGGATCTGCGTCAGGCTCATCACGCGCTTGCCTTCAAACTTGTAGACGTGGCCCTGCTCCTCGAATGTCAGGCCATCCTCTTTGCGAAAGAATTCCATCTCGGTTGCCTTTCTCGGTTGCGGCTGTTCTGCTGGCTTCTCCGGCTTCTCGACCGGATACTTTCCCTTCACCGTCTGCGTGAAGTATTTGTCTGGAAACGGCACGCGCCGGAGGCTCACCCAGATGTTCTCCGGCACGCCCTTGAATCTGTACAGCCCACTCTTTGCGAACTGCACCGCGAGAATCCCATCTACCGGATCGTAACCGGCGCTGACGATGTTTTTCCCGCGAATGGACTGCATTTGCATCACGACACCTTTGTGAACGGATACTTGTCGGGGAACGGCTTGATGTTCTGCCCGAAGTAGCTGCCCACGCTCTCCGCCGTCATCAGCGCCGCGTGAACGTCCTGCGGGACGAACGAATAGTGGTACTCGCCGCCCGGTTGCTTTGCCTCTTGCTGCTTCTTTGTGGGCTTGAAGCGGATGCCCAATGTCTCAGTCTCCGCGTCGTACCCTACCTGCTCGATCTGCGAACTTTCAACGGTCTGCCAAATCATCGCGGTTCATCCTTTCGGTTTGTTTTGGTGGAAGTTCATGTTTGGATCGATGGCATCGATCGCCGCCTCGTACAGCCGCTTCGGGATGCCGTCTCTATGGCCATGGAACCCCAGCTTCGCCAGCCGCGCCTTGCACTCCTCTTCGGACAGGTCCGCCGAGCGCATGATCGCAAAAAACCGCTTCGCTTGGGGTCCGGTAATGACCGGCTCACCCTCTACCACCTGCCCCTGTACGGCCCCGCCCTGCCCTTGGCTTGGCTCAGGAGCGTTCGATGGGGCTTGGGTGGTCTGCGGGGCACCCTTCTGGCTCCGAGGACGTATATCGGGTTCTGGCGAGTTGTGTGATATTACACCGCCGCCGGTTCCGCGCTCTTGGCCGGCGCTTCCCACTTGTTCCCGGTGGGCTCAGACGCCACGCCCTGCTCTCTGAGGGTGTCAATCTCCGTCTCGTCCAGCATCCCGAGGCCGCAGATCGAGAGCGTGACCCGGCGCTTGGCCTTCGTCTCGCACTTCATCATGGCGTTGGCCAGGTTCTCCCCAGAGACTCCCTTGACGTTCACCGCGCCAGTCGATGAATCGATCCGGCCCTCCCGGTCCTGAGCCGCTGCCACCACTACCAGAAGGTCGCCGATCTGCTTTGGGTCAACACTGGTAATCGAGACGCCGTGAATCTTGCGAAGCTGCTCGGTGCAGTCCTTGAGCGCGTAGAGTTGCAGCTTGCTGTTGAGGGTGATGTACGCGAACGGCTTCGTCAGCGGATTCAGGCCGAGCGATTCACAGATGCGGTTGTAGTAACTCAGCCGTTGCTCTGGCGTCAAAGGCGCAAGGTCGCCACCGATCAAGACTTTCTCAATCTCGGCACCCAACGGCTGTACGGTTGCGATTGCTGTACTCATCGTTTCCTCTTTTCTTAGAACTCCCCAAGTTCCCGAGTCATGCGCTTGATCCGCGCTTCCCGGCCTTCAGTCAAATCGAAGTTCGCCAGCAACTCCCCGGCGAAGTCTTTGCAGCGGTCACAGTATCCGCCGTTGGCCTTGTACTCGGCATCGTATCGCCGGTCGTCGGCCTCGACGTTATGCTCACGCTGTTGCCGCGAGTAGTAGTGTTTGTCGTGATAAGCGTTCTCTTCGCACAGCCACGTCGCCAGCTTGTCCAGCGCGTCCTTATCCAACTGCGATACGGTTTCGACGCCCGATGATGTGTGCGCCAGTATTGGATTGAGCATCGGCTTTACCTCTCTTTCGGGATAATAGGCGCAACTTTGGAGGCTGTCAAGTTTTTTCTTGACACGAAGCAAGATATTCGGTAGAGTGTGCCAATGAGGACTTACACGGAAGGCGAAATCGTAAAGGCGCTGCGGGAACGGTGGGATGCTCCACGCGGCAAGACCCAGAAACAGGTAGCCACATCTCTTGGCTTCTCTGACAAATTCATCTACGCCGTGTTGGGCGGCACTCAGCCGATCACGGAGGCGCTTGCATCGGCGCTCGGCTTCAGGGAATGTCCGCGCCGGTTCACGCGCAAGTAGCCTAGCGGCTCTCTAAGGCCCAGCAGGAAAGCGAGGAGCGATGAACGCCGAGAATCGTGAGCGGGAGATTGCCGAGATCTCTGGGTGCGTCGATTTGCTGAAAGGGTTAATTGGCCTAGCACAGGGCTCCGCAACCGATGTAACAGGTATGGCGGCGAAACTTACGAGCACACTGAAACGCGAACAGGCGGTGCTGGCCGAGTTACGCCGTGGCATGAAGGAAGGGAGCGAGTGATGGCGAACATCAAGATATTTGAAATCAACGATTGCGAATGGGTCGCTGCGAAAGATCAGCTTGATGCGGCCATTGGATATGCCGAAGCAATGTGCGATTCAATCGAAGAGGTTTTGGCCGATGAGCGGATTGATCGCAAATGCGGTTGCCCACGCGAATTAAGCATGAAGGAGTTGCGTGCTCTGAAGTACCACGACGAAGATGATGAGGGATTCGGGAAAACTGGCTACAAACCGCGTTCGTTCCTTCAGCAGCTCAAGTTAGAGATCGGACGCGGTGCAAAGTTTCCGGCCTATTTTGCCACAACAGAATTAGACCCCGCGCCAGTGACGCGGGAGAACGGGGAGGGAAGCAAATGGCAGAAATTAAGCAAGCGGCGAAGTGGATGCAGGAAGGCAAACAGCGATCTTTGACCCCATCGGCTTTGAGATTGCTGTCGGATGGAGAGCAGATTCTGTTGCGCTCAAACGCGGAGAGAATCGAGATAACTGTTGGGGATGCTGCTTGCCGACGACTGGGAAATAGCAGAGTAGCCCCCACGCGGGGCACCAATGGAACGGGGAGGGAAGCAAATGGCAGACATTCACAAAGGAACAGCCAGACCAGCGATTGGAACGTCCAGCGTGCGATCCACTGCGCGAGCGGCAGATGACATCGAAGAGCAGGTGCTAGCATGTCAGCAAATGGCAGTGCGAATGCTGTAATGCCTATCAAATACACGATGGCATGTCCTCGAGAAAGAGCATTCGGTCACATCCAAAGATGGCGATCATTTGTAGCCCCCACGCGGGGCACGGGAGGGGAAACATGCAGGACAAGCTGATTGAAGCAGCGCAGCACGTAGTAGACGAGATGGAACGCGGCTATCCCATTCTCGGGCCGGTGTGCCGACTCAAAGAAGCGCTCGCCGCAGCGCCGCGATGCTTGACCGTGCGCTGGGAACGAGCGCCCACGCATGGTTCGGTCGGAATCATGCAATATGTGTGAGCGTGTGCAACATGTGCGCGCAGCTTGACGCCGAGGACCAGCACAGAGCCGCCGAGCCGGTAACCGGAGAACCTACGGCATGGTCCGCGCAGGATCATACGGAAGAGTACGTTCAGCAGGGATACATAACAGCAGCCGGTGGAGGATGTGGTCAGCAGATGTGCGACATGTGATGGCTGGCAATGAAATGAGTCATTCGCGCTCAAGCGCATGACCGCAGCACTGGCCGTTGCGCGTGAGGGCTACTACTCGCAGCAGGACGTGGAGAAGGCGATACGGCGAAGTGGAACGGACTATGGTGCCGGCTACAGCTGATTTTACACGATATCCAAGGCCGTCTGCGCCCCAAGCCGGAGCCGGAGCGCGTGACTGTTGAAGAAGTCCATACAACGCCGCTGGATAACTTTCAGCGAAGTGCGCTTGCACGGATGATACTGGACGGCAAGTCGGATGGGCCTCTATTTCGAAGCGTAGTGGGCTGAATGTTACGCCGCAGGACTCCGCGCAGATCGCCGCGCTGGTAGAGAGGAGAACGAAGTGAGCGTGAAACGCATCAGCATTGGATCAGGAACGACGGTGTGCTACGCCGACGATGGTCAGGCGGTGGCATACGAGGACTACGCCGCCCTCGAAAAGCTGTGGCCAGCAGCAGCATGAGGCGCTGGAGCGCATTCACGTTCGGCTATCAATCTACGTCAGATGCCGCATGTGCTCCAGGAGCTGCATAGGCCAGATGGAGGAAACCGATTCAATACACATGCGAATTGCGGCGTTGGAACGGTCACCGCTTACGCCGCTCTCTTCCCTAAGACTGGAGGCGCGAAGTGGCTGATACGGTGATTGCGCCTGATCTGCGGAGATACGTTGACGACTCTGGCTATGGCATAGCCCGTTCGCGCGGATGAATGCCCTCAGGATGCGAGAATCGTAACCTCATCGAGCGCGTTTCCAAGGCCGAGCAAGAGAACGTCGCGCTCCGGGCCGAACGGGACCGTCTGAAAGCCAGCCTCGGACTGATCTACGACCGAAGGGAAAACGGAACGCCTTGCTTTGAAGCCGGCGAGGATGGGCAGATTGAGGAAGGCGAAAGATCGCTCGGTAACGCAATCAAACTATCATTCGCTGAGGAGCAGGAAATTCTCAATCTGATCGTGGATAAAGCCGAGGATTTTGAGGAAGCTTGCGCCAACTGCGGCAAACCTTACAGAGCGCACCTTCTCCACGACGAGAACAAATGCGCACCCAGACAGGATACCGCGTGAGTTCCCAAAGATAATTGCAGATGCGGTTGTCGCGGCCCGTGGGCGGGAGGGGGAGTGATGGCAAAGATAACGAGAGCGCGGACAAAGTATTGCGACCGAGGACAGCTTCGATGTGCTACAGGAAACGAGTGGCCGAACTGGAGGCCAAGCTGGCCGCGCTGGACTGGACGCCGATCACGGAGAGCAATCTGCCGAAGGCTGGACGATATATTCTAGACGCGTTGAAGAACTGTCATTCTGGTACTCTGCGTGATTCCTGAGGATAAAGCTGATTGAAGAATCGAGCACGGCAGTTACTTGGACTTAACGCGCTCGGCTGACCCTCCGGTACAGCCATGAGCCTGCGCCCAAATCTGATCGTGATGGCCCACTACTCGCCGGCTGAGTTGTCATTTTGCGGCGATTGTCTCAGAATCAGTAACTCCACGTCCGTGTGCTACGGCTGCGGAGCCACATGCGGCCTGGTGAGCGTTACGGAGATGATGCAGAGGCCCCAGACGCACGAAGTAGCAATACAATGTAACTGAACGAAGTAGAGGGCATA
>CAVXVD010000070.1:0-7450 GCA_963765015.1 uncultured Acidobacteriota bacterium
GAAGCCGTACGCCAGGCTCATCGGGACAGTGTCAAAGTTGCATTGAACGAAATGGAGAGGTTCGTCCAAGCGCGCATGGGCGGCAATCGTCTCCCGGAAACGACCGGTAAATGGGTCGCAACCAGCTTCGAGCATGACAGCGCGCGACCGGTTAATGGATACGCAGCACCGCAATTGCACACTCATGTTGTGTTCTTCAATCTCACTGAAACAAAGAATGGCGAAGCGCGAGCCTTGCAACCCCATGAACTCTACCGATCTCAACAGTATGCGACCGCGATATACCGCTCAGAGCTAGCGCTCCGCCTCAAAGGTCAGGGCTACGAGATCGAAAGGGGAAAAAGTGGCCAGCCGGAAATTGCCGGCTACACACGCGAGTACCTTGGTGCTTCGAGCCCCAGAAGTCAGCAAATTCAGGCCTACCTCGAACAGCAGGGCGTGAAAGGTGCTGGTGCGGCGCAGATCGCAGCACATCAGACACGAGACGATAAGTTGCCGGCCATCGCGCACGCGGAAATGCAGAGAATGCATAAGGAAATGGCCGAGCGATTCGGAAATCAGCCGGAGCAGGTAGTCCGGGCCGCTCATTCCCACGAAGTCGAAAGAAATGTTCCGAGTCGCCAGCCCTTGGAATCGGCGCTGACGTACGCCCAGGACAAAAATCTCGAAAGGCACGCTGTGACTGACGAGCGCGACCTGATGCGAGATGCGCTGAAACGCTCAATGGGCGAAGCTGGCTTCGGAGAGGTTCGAGAGAGATTCGAAAAGCGAATAGAATCAGGCTCCCTGATCGAAGTCGAAGGCAAATCTCCGGCCCGCGCGTTTACCACTGAAAAGATGATCCAGTACGAACGTGACAACGTGAGTGAAATGCGAAAAGGCCAAGGCCAACACGGTGTTCTTGTGAACTCCGAAACATGGCAGTCTGTCGAAGGAGAATCATACTCACCTGAGTGCTAGCCAACGAACAGCTGTAGAGCAGACTCTGGCCACTCAGGACAAGATCGTGGGCCTTGAAGGCGTAGCGGGCGCCGGCAAGACTACCTCGTTGACTGCTATCCGCGAAGCCACCGAGCGCGAAGGCTACCAAGTGGTCGGACTCGCTCCCACATCGCGCGCGGCCCACAAATTGGCTGAATCAGGAATTGAGTCGCATACATTGCAGCGCGAGCTCATCCGAAATGAAGCACCCGATAATGGACAAAAACGGTTGTTCGTTATCGATGAATCGAGCCTTGCAAGCACCAAACAGATGAACGAGTTTTTTCACCGTCTGCACACATCCGACCGAGTTCTTTTGGTTGGCGATACGAGGCAACATGAGGCGGTTGAAGCGGGCAGGCCATACAAGCAGCTACAGGAAGCGGGGATGGCGACGGCCAAGTTGAGTGAGATTTTGAGACAGAAGGACCCGGCTCTGAAGGAGGCGGTAGAGCAGCTCGCGCGCGGCGATGTCCACGGAGGAATCGCTAGTCTCGACCAGCAAGGCCGCGTGCATGAAATCGCTAATCCCCAAGAACGGTTCAATTCGATAGCCCGCGAGTATTCGCGAAATCCAGAAGGGACGTTGGTTATTTCGCCCGATAATGAATCTCGACGCGAATTGAATTCGCTGATTCATCGCGAGCTGCAGAATCGTGGAGACGTGAGCAAAGACGAGCACAAACTCCGGGTGCTGGAATCGCGTCAGGAGATGACGGGAGCAGATCGGCAGTGGGCGGGACAATACGAGCCTGGGGACGTGCTTCGATACTCGCGTGGCAGCAAAACTGAGGGCATCAAGCCGGGTGAATACGCACGGGTCACCGGCGTGGACCCGAAAGAGAATCGGCTAACGATCGAACGCGAGGCGGGCACGCTGCAAACCTACGATCCGCGCCGCCTCTCGGGCGTGTCCGTACACCGCGAAGCCGAACGCGAATTTTCAAACGGCGACCGCGTTCAGTTCACCGCGCCATCACGCGAACTGCACGTTGCTAATCGTGATCTCGGCACTGTCGAACACGTCAACTCTAACGGCGACCTTAGAATCCGGATGGACTCAGGCCAGGAAGTCCGATTCAACGTCCGCGAGCACCCGCACCTTGACTATGGTTACGCAGTGACCAGCCACAGCAGCCAGGGGCAAACCGCGGATCGAGTGCTGATCCACGTGGACACCGAGAAAAGCGAGCTGTTGGTCAACAACCGCTTCGCGTACGTATCCGTTTCGCGGGCTCAACACGACGCCCACATCTACACAAATGACGGAAGCAAGCTTTCCCGTAGTCTCAGTCGCGAAAGTTCGCAACGTACAGCAACCGAAGTGGAGCAACAGCCGGCTGCGCGCGAAGGCCGAACCGATCAGCCAGCGAGGGGGACGGCCCTCCGAAGAGGAGCAAGGTCATAGTCTCGGAATAGGACTCGTCTGACTGTTTAAAGGAAGAAGTGACCTACGGTTCCGCTGTCAGCATTGGCCACTACTTCGCGAATCCATGATCACGGACATTCTTCCGCCTAGGTGAATAGGCGATACGGTTCTATCACCTGTCTGGACCATTAGCCGACTATAACCGATGCCTTGAGGAATTCAATGCGCCCCCGCACGAGCGCGGATTTCACGTTTGCGTTGCGTCGCCATTGACCCTTACCGGCTGCAAGGCAACTGCCAAAAATTGACGGAGCTCTTTTCCAAAGCCCCGGAGGACGGCACATTTACGCATTAGGGCATGCGACACACGCAGAAAAGGTCGCCATCAATCCAAGGCGTAGGTTCTGAAGTCCTCTCGCTCGCCACTACAACGAGCGGCCCCTGACCTGTAAACTAGCGGTTTCAGATGGAAGGTCGTCTTGCTCGCTACCTCTGGAGACACTATGGAAGCCCTTTCGATTTTGCGCGACGAACGAATCAATGCCCACAACGTCCTATTCAGCATGACAGTGGGAGAATACCTGGACTCGGTTGGAAAGGTGCGAGACAAGAACCCTTTCCAAAGACGTCGGATCTCCGCCTCAAAAACCGTTTACTCATTGCTGAAGCGAGATCTCGAACAGGGCTGTGTGATACCCCCGATCGTTCTGGCACTCAATGACTCCACTCCTCGCAAAACTCTTACCAAAAACGAGGCGATTGAGCTTGTGATGAATCGCGTTGCAGACTTGCTTATCCTAGACGGCTTACAGAGAACAAATACCCTGATCGAAGCCACTTCCGGAGCCAACTCCACTGTGAACCAAAGAGTTCGAGACATGGTCTTGCGCGTTGAGATCTACATCGGACTCAATCGAATAGGAATTCTTTACCGAATGCTGACGCTGAACACAGGGCAAACACCCATGTCACTCAGGCAGCAGATTGAAATGCTATACCACGACTATCTCAACACGGGGCTGGGGGATATAACCTTTGTTCGCGAAGTTGATGAACAGCACGCAACACTCTTCACTGAACTCAATTTCAAAGACACCATAGAAGGATTTAATTCGTACTTGGAGAGAAACGAACTTCCCCTTGACCGTTCCGACTTGCTGGAGAATGTCAAGAGCCTGAGAATCGATCCCACGAGAACAGCAAGAAGGACTTGTTTAAAGACTATGTGCTCTCTTGGCTGTCATTCTTAAGAGCAGTCGAAAGACTATGCGGAAACACGGAAGTGGACAGTGATCAGTTCACTGTTGGCGCAGCTACTTGGGGGAAAACCGCGATGCAGGTATTCAAGAAACCTCAAGTTCAAAGTGGATTTGGCGCGGCGCTCGGTAAACTGAAAGATTTCGAACTAATTCGAGACGTGGATGAAGTGCAAAACCTTTCTGAAAAACTCACCCTAGGAGATTCAGGGCCCGACGAATTTCTATTATCGATGAACAAGGAAATGGCGTGGATTACAGCCAATACCAAGAAGATCGGAAGCGCACAGCGCATGTTTTTCCTCTTCTATTTCCGAGATGCCTTTAACCGGCAATCTGACTCGTACCTGAACCTCAGCGGAAGCGTCGCCTCGGCCCGGCACAAACTGCAGAGCCAATTGATGTAATGAGCCTGATATTGAAAGCCGAAGGGCACGACTCGCCCGATTCCCCGGTGAGCCGTGTCCGCCTCGACCCGAGTGGGGAAAAGTGGGTAGTGTACATCGCCGACATTGAAATCCAGGGCCGACGAAGAAGTCTGTGGAATAAGGAATCCATAAGAGTTTTCCCACGAGCGATTGCAACCCTTCGCTTTTCCGAGTTGCGCTATTTACGCATAAGGGTTGGCCGAGTCCGGAGTTCTTCGTTGAGGGAAGGTTCACAAAGCGTCGGCCTCATATTTCCGCTTCAGGCTCTTACGTCGAACAGCGCCATCTTGACCGCGAACAAAATGTTTAATGATTATGGATTCTTGACACTGTCAAAACTGTGCAGTGGCGATACGTTTTGTCACGTGGGTTCTAAGCAAATCGTACCGGGAGAGACGTACGAGATATCGGATTTCTACGAGGATGACACGGTCGTTGCTATTCTTCACCAGGCTGTCTGTGGTCCTCAAGCAACGAGTGAAGACGACTTCAAAAACTACGTACTGAATAGGCTGCTGACGTTTGTACGCTCCGGGCTGTTCCTGCAGCTAGAAGAGGGACCGACACGGGTCAGACAAAGTGTGCGATTCGAAGAGAAGTTACAAGGGCAAGGTTATATGCGGTTGCGTTCTTTTAGCCCCGACTTCCAAAGAGTACGCGCCTTTTCATGCTGGATCTTTTGACTCGAAACGACCCGTATGAGAAACATCCGGCCTTTCGCTTCTTTCTCTACTATCAGGTGTTCGAGTCTGTACTCAGGAAATGTATGAGGAATACTATGCGAAATTCAGCGAGTTAGCCCTAGAGTCGATACTCTAGCCAGTCGGAAGGCAAGGAATGAAATCATGGCTACGGTATCAGTGAGTGGTATATTGTTTGGCCGGCCGGAGGAATCAGGATGGAAACTTCGCCATCTGCCCAACGAGTAGCCAAGACCCGTTACAAGGAGTCCTTCCCATGCTCCGCTCAAAGACGTTTCAAATCTGGTTTGCATTATTTATTGTGTTTTTCATCGCGCGAGTTCTAAACTCACAGACTCCTTCAAAAACCATAAAGATCCCGGATGCAACACTAGTGCACCTTTCTCTCCAGGATGCCCTGACTTCGGCGACCAACAAAGTCGATGACCCCGTTCACTTCGAGGTGACGGAAGATGTGAGGGTGGGCAACTTAGTCGTGGTTCCCAGAGGCTCGATGGCCGTCGGCCACGTGGTCGAGGCAAAGCCTAGGACGAGCCTCGGGCGGGACGGAAAATTGAACGTCACTGTGGAGAATGTCAAGGCTCCTGACGGTTCCGACATCCGCCTGCGGGCCAGCTCCAGCCAGAAGGGGGAAGAGGCATCAGGATCTCTGCTCCTAGTACCTTTCAATCTCATCCTGGGCGGGAAAGACGTGACCATCCCGAAAGGCACAAAGTTCAACACCTATGTCGACGGGGACCAGGAGATTACCCCGGGCGGGCCCACCGCCGCTCGGGAGGCCCCGCCGGTCGCTCAATCGGTCACGCCGACCTCCGGGGAACCCAGTACCGTCGTCGTGAAGTCAACCCCTAATGGGGCTGATATTATCGTGGATGGTAAATTCGTGGGCAGCACACCCTCCACCCTGCAGCTGACACCCGGGGATCACGCGGTGGTCATCGAGAAACCAGGACATCGGCAGTGGCACCGGACGATGTCGGTGAACCCGGGCGGAATCATTACCATTGATGCGACGCTGGAGGCGGAGTAAGTTTCCGACGCCCTAACCGAGCTACCGCGTATTCCCTTCAGGTCTGTGATGAATGTGCTGACACAAATCGGCAGGTACCGCGTCGAGAGCGAACTGGGGCGCGGCGCGATGGGAGTTGTTTTCAAAGCTTTCGATCCGGTGGTGGAACGAGTGGTCGCCATCAAAACTATTCCCTTAAGCGTTGAGGATCCCGAAGTCCTGGTCCACCGTCTCCAGCGCGAGGCCAAGGCCGTCGGCCAACTCGAACACCCCAATATCGTCACCCTTTATGATGCTGGCGAAGCGAGCGGCGCGTTTTACATCGCCATGCAGTTTATTCAGGGTGAAACCTTGCAAGAACGCATGAGCCGCCAGCGCTGGTTTTTGCTCAAGGAAATCCAAGTGTTCTTCCGGCAGATATGCGCCGCCCTGGATTACGCCCACAGGCTTGGCGTCGTACACCGCGATATCAAGCCTTCGAACATCATGATAACCCCTGAAGGGTTGGTAAAGCTGACTGACTTCGGCATTGCCAAGCTCGCCGGGGCCGGAACGACCTCGCCCGGCATGATTATGGGCACGCCCAGCTATATGTCTCCCGAGCAGGCGCTCGGGAAAACGCTGGACGGGCGCTCGGACATTTTCTCGTTGGGGTCGATTCTCTACGAACTTATCACGGGAGAACAGGCTTTCCCTGGATTGAACGCGACTACCGTGATGTACCGGATTGTGCACGAGCCACCTTCCCCCATGACATCTCTACAGCCTGGGCTTGATCCAGCAGTGGAGGCTATCGTGTTGAAGGCACTCACCAAGCAACCCGGCCAGCGCTACCAGACTTGCGCGGAGTTGGCGGCCGCCGTGGATTGCTACGTTCCGCGAGGGGTCGCGGAGATACTCGATGGTGCAGGTCCCAGAGGGAGTCCCGGCGTTCCGAGCGGGGCCGCGGATGCTCACCCATCGGGCTCGAATTCACTGGGTGTGCTCCTACCCGGAGTGGCCGTGGCGGCGAGCCTGCCTGCCATCGGGATGCCCTCGCAGCGGCGATCGAAACGAGTCTGGCTGGCAGGCGGCATGCTCGCGACGCTGCTCTTCTTGGCGGGAGCCTGGGAAATCATGCAACCCCGCCGTCCAAGCTCCGCCAGCCATCCATTACCCGAAAGCCCGCCGAGTTCCTCGGAGAGGCGAGTGACCGCTATCGTTCCGGGGCAATCCACCATACCAACGCCGGTTCCGCAATCGAAAAGCGAGCCGTCCGCGTCCCGCTCCGGAGTCTCGGATGCGACGCCGCACGCTCCTCGCTCACCTTCACCCTTGCGGAAACCAATTGCCAATACCCCTACTTCCGTGATTGGCACGCTACCTGCCTCGCCCGGCGCGAAGGATATAGTTCCGCCACGCGGTCCCGAAAGGACCTCGGCCGTTCCCTCCCGTCCACCGGAGGTGCCCCGGACCGAACCAACTCAGCCGGGAACTGCTCAAGGCTACATGCTTAGGGGCGACTTGGCCTTTCAGCAAGGCCAGTATGGGGATGCTCTGGTGGCGTATTCCCAGGCTTATCAGATGGACCCCAACGACCGCGAAGTCCGGCGTAAAATCGCAGTCGTACTTACCTTGCTTGGTCGTCCCGAAGAAGCCCAGCGGTACAAATAGCTGATGGCTTCGACCCCGCAGGCCCCCATGGTGACTGCTCACCTAACCAGGGT
>CAVXVD010000071.1:0-12781 GCA_963765015.1 uncultured Acidobacteriota bacterium
GACGCATTGCTGATCTTGTAGGTGCCGGGCTGGAGGTCCGGAGCCGCGTAGTTGCCGGATTCGTCGGTTGTAACCGTGCGCGAAGTGCCGCGCTGGACGTCGGTGATCACCACGCTGGCCCCAGCCACCGCAGCTCCACTTTGATCGGTCAGAGTGCCGAGAACCCGGCCAGCCGTCGACTGGGCGGCAGCGGAGAGAGAGAGAAAAAATAGGATCGAAGTCGCAAGGCACAAGCGGAAAGCTGCGGGCATACGTCCGTCGTGGGACGCACTGACCGTGCGCGATAGCATAGAACCCCTCCCTAATCTGGTCCGACAGCCATACCACCAACGGAGAAACAGTGTCAAGCAAATTCAATTGTTGGAATGGAGCGTTTTGCCGGAGTCTACGCTCGGCCGAAGCGGGCGGGGAGTTCAAAGTACGGTAACCGCATCCTAGTTAACAGTCCAGTGTTTCAGAAGGTTGCGTCGCTCGCGGGTGATGTAGTAATCTCGGATCGGTCATACCACCATACCTATGGACCAAGCGATGCCGTTGCACCAACTAACGCGCGAAGTCCCAGCGGATATGCGGTATAGTAGCCAGACCATAGCCGGTGTCTCCGTCGGCTTCTCGGTTCTTTGTGCGGGGGACAGAGTAGTGTACAAACTGATTCGTACGTCGCGCCTCTACGAACAGATCGTTCAGCAAATTGAAGAATCGATCGTAAAAGGCGATTTGAAACCTGGTGATCAGCTTCCAGCCGAGCGCGAGCTTGCCCAGCGTTTTGGCGTCAGCCGCACGGCTGTGCGCGAAGCGGTCAAGGCATTACGCGAAAAAGGCCTGGTGGAAGCTTATTCCGGCCGAGGCACATTCATCACCGATGGCACCACGCAGGCGGTTCGCCAATCGCTCGATCTGATGGTGAAGATCGGGCAGCCCGAGGGCTCGACTCATCTCGCGGAGGTTCGCGCCATTCTGGAGCCTGAGATTGCGGCGTTAGCCGCGCTGCGGATTCAGGATGCGGAGCTGGCCACGATGCGCGAAGCGGTTTCTGTGATGGACAAGGCTGGACAGGATCCACAGGCCTACATCGAAGCCGATCTTGATTTTCACCTCGCACTGGCCGAGGGCGCCGCGAATCCTCTCATTCTTTCTCTGCTTGATTCCATCGTGGGACTGTTGCGGGAGCAGCGTCTTCGCATCTTCAAAGTTCCCGGCGGCCCGGAACGCGGCCAGGTTCACCACAAGAAGATTCTCGAAGCGGTGGAACATCATGATGCGGAAAAAGCGCGCGAGACCATGCGAGCGCACTTGTCGCAAGTGCGGGAAGACAGCCAGGCAACGCCGAAGCGCTTGCCCGGTGCCAAGCATTAAGCTCGAACGCGATTGGTTCGGCGCAAGCAGAATTTGGAGGCGGTAGCGGAATGGCGAAAGTTGGATTCATTGGTTTAGGCGTGATGGGCAGCCAGATGGTGAATCGGCTGCTGGGCAAGGGCCACGAAGTGACTGGCTACAACCGCACGCGTGCGAAAGCCGAGTGGCTGGTGGAAAAAGGCATGCGCTGGGCCGATTCGCCGCGTGCCGTCGCGCAAGCCTCCGACTACACGTTCGCGATGGTGACGAATGCAGCGGCGATTCAGTCGATCAGCGAAGGCCCGGATGGAATGCTGGCGGGATTGAAGACTGGAAAGTTCTTCATCGACATGAGCACGGTGAGTCCGACGGTGAGCCGCGCGCTGGCCGCGAAGGTTCGTGCCCTGGGAGCGGACATGGTAGACGCTCCGGTTTCCGGCAGCGTGATCACGCTGACCGAAGGCAAACTTTCGGTGATGGTTGGCGGTCGCAAGGAGACATTCGAAAAGATAAAGCCGCTGCTGCTCGACATTGGTCCGAAGGTCACGCACGTTGGCGAAAACGGTCTGGCGCTCTCAATGAAGATTGCGGTTAATCTGAGTCTTGCGGTGCAGATGCTGGCGTTTTCCGAAGGCGTGCTGCTCGCGGAGAAAAGCGGGATTGCGCGGGAAGTTGCAGTTGACGTGCTGGTCAATAGCGCCGTGGCTTCACCGATGATCAAGTACCGCGGTCCGTTCGTACTGCAGCAGCCGGAAGAAGCCTGGTTCGATGTGAACATGATGCAGAAAGACATGGTGCTGGCGATGGATCTGGGACGGCAACTCGATGTGCCACTGCCCACGACCGCTGCGAGCAACGAGTTCCTGACCGCGGCTCGGGGCATGGGCTGGACGAAATATGATTTCGCCTGCATGTTCGATGTACTGGCCGCGATGTCGGGCGTGACGACCCCGGTCACGGCGGGAGGTCCGAAGAAGTGACGACGGCGACTTCCAACTCGGCGGCAGGCTCCGAGGTAATGGAAAAAGACAAGTGGCTGCGCGCCCACCGGCAGATGGTGCGGATCCGCCTGTTTGAAGAGCAGGTGAATGAACTTTATACGCGCGCGCTGATGCCTGGGTTGGCGCATCTGTACAGCGGTGAAGAGGCGGTTGCGGTCGGGATTTGCGAGGCGCTGAATCTCGACGATTACATCACCAGCACACACCGCGGCCATGGACACTGCCTGGCGAAAGGCGCTTCCCCGGATCGAATGTTCGCCGAGTTGCTGGGCAAGGAAGCGGGTTACTGCCGGGGCAAGGGCGGATCGATGCACATCGCCGATCCCGCGACCGGGAATCTGGGCGCGAACGCGATTGTCGGCGGCAGCGTGGGGATCGCGACGGGCGCCGCTTTCGCTTCCAAGAAGTTGAAAAACGGGCGCGTGGCCATCTGTTTCTTTGGTGAGGGCGCGCTCGGTCAGGGATCGCTGTATGAAGTCATGAACCTGGCTCAGTTGTGGAAGCTGCCCGTGATCTACGTCTGCGAAAACAATATGTACAACGAGTACACACACTTCAGCGAGACGACGGCGGGAACGATTCTGGGACGCGCTGCAGCTTTCGGGATTGAGGCCACGACGGTGGATGGCCAGGATGTACGCGCGGTGAACGAAGTCGCCACGCGACTGGTGAAGAGGGCGCGCGCCGGCGAGGGCCCGGCATTCCTGCAGGCCGATACCTACCGTTACAGCGGACATCACGTGGGCGACATCAATCGCGAGTATTACCGCTCGAAGCAGGAAGAGCAGCATTGGAAGATGGAGCGCGATCCCATCAAGTTGCACGCGAACTGGCTGCTGGCGAATGGTCACGCGGACGCCGCGGTCCTCGAACAGATTACGGCTGAAGCGCGCAGTGAGATGGAAGCGGCGGTGAAGTTTGCCATTGCCGCACCGTATCCAAGCGTGGATCAGGTAGAAGAGGACATTTACGCCTGAATTTTATTTATGGCAGAACGTGAACTGACATTTGCGCAGGCGGTGCGGGAAGCGCTGGCGGAAGAAATGCGCCGCGACTCGCGCGTATGCATTTTTGGCGAAGACGTCGCTGAGGCCGGCACGCCCTTCAAGGTGCTTTCCGGGTTGGTCGAGGAATTTGGCGCGGAGCGCGTGCTCGATACTCCCATCTCAGAAGCAGGTTTCACCGGAATCGGCGTGGGCGCAGCGATGACCGGCTTGCGTCCGGTGGTCGATATCATGTTCGGTGACTTCCTGACCCTGACCATGGATCAGATGGTCAACCAGGCCGCCAAAGCGCATTACATGTCAGGCGGGCACTGGAAGGTTCCGATGGTGATGCGGACGACGTTGGGCGCGACGCGGCGGTCGGCGGCGCAGCATTCGCAGTCGCTGCATGCCTGGTTCAGCCATGTGCCGGGACTGAAAGTCGTACTGCCTTCGACGCCCTACGATGCGAAGGGCCTGCTCAAAACGGCGATTCGCGACGAGAATCCCGTCGTCTTTTTCGAAGACAAGATGATGTACAAGCTGAAAGGCCCGGTTCCGGCGGAAGACTACACGATTCCGCTGGGCGTGGCCGATGTGAAGCGTGTAGGGGAAGACATCACGCTGGTCGCGACCAGCAGCATGGTGCAGGTGGCGCTGGGCGCGGCCAACATGCTGGAAAAGGAAGGGATCAGCGCGGAGGTGGTCGATCCGCGCACGACCTGGCCGCTGGACGAAAACACCATCATCGAGTCGGCGAAGAAGACATCGCGCGTGATCGTGCTCGACGAAGGATACGGCCGGTACGGCGTGACGGCCGAGTTGGCGGCGGTGATTGCTGAAGGTGCCTTCTACGATCTGGATGCCCCGGTCAAGCGCATGGGAGCGATGCATGTACCGATTCCATTCTCGCCGCCGCTCGAAGATGTGACGGTGCCGACGGAGGAAACGGTATTCGACGCTGCACGTGCGATGTGTGGCAAGGCGTAGAGATAAGTTTCGGGTGTGGAGCGGGCACTCCTGACCGCTTGCCGGCAGCATCGATCAGGCTAGCGGGCAGGAGTGCCCGCTCCACATGGATCAGTTCCACATGAACCTGTTCCGCATGAATGAGAAGTACGGGAGATTTTATGGGATTAAAAACTCACGGAACCATGGCGGTCGATTGGGAGAACCGGATCGATTTCGACCGGCTGCGCCGCGAACGTCTGCAAAAAGCCAAAGACATGCTGAAGCAGTCGTCGATGGGCGCGCTGCTGTGCTTCGACATGAACAACGTGCGGTACCTGACCGCGACGCACATCGGCACGTGGGCGCAGGACAAGGCGAATCGCTTCACGCTGCTGCCGCAGAATGACGAGCCCATCCTGTGGGATTTCGGATCGGCCGCGAAACATCACGCGCTGAACTGCCCATGGCTCGGGCCGGAGCGCTCGCGGCCGGGAATTTCCATGCTGCGAGGGGCGATGACTCCGGAGATGGGCCGGGCGGAAGATGTCGCTAAGAAAATTTATCTTGAGCTCGAGATGCGTGGCCTGCACAAAGAGCCGGTCGGCATCGACATCATCGAACTGCCCGTTCTGTTCGCATTGCAGAAGTTAGGAATCGAAGTGGTGGACGGACAGGAACTGATGTCCGAGTGCCGTGTCATTAAGACGCAGGATGAAATCTCGCTGCTGAATACTTCGGCGATGATGGTCGATGCGGCGTATGACGAACTCTACCGTGCGATGAAGCCCGGGCTGCGCGAGAATGAGGCGGTCGGACTGGTCAGCAAGGTTCTCTACGATCTCGGATCGGAATACGTGGAAGCGGTGAATGCGATTTCGGGCGAACGTTGCAACCCGCACCCGCATGTATTTTCGGATCGCGTGCTGCGCCCCGGCGATCCCGTCTATTACGACATTCTGCATTCCTACATGGGATACCGCACCTGCTATTACCGCTGCTTCACCATCGGCTACGCGTCGCACGCGATGGTGGATGCGTACAAACGCTGCCGCGATTATCTGGACGCCGCGATCGAACTCGTGCGCCCGGGCCGTACCACCGCGGAGATTGCCGCCGTCTGGCCGAAAGCCACGGACTTCGGCTTTCCCAACGAAGAAGCGGCTTTTGCGCTGCAATACGGTCATGGCATCGGACTGGCGATCTGGGAGAAGCCGGTCATCAGCCGGCTGGTTTCGTTCGATCATCCGGTGGAGATCAAGCCCGGCATGGTGTTTGCGCTGGAAACGTTCTGGCCTTCGACCGACGGCTGGAGCGCGGCACGCATTGAAGAAGAAATCGTAGTCACGCCGACGGGACACGAAGTGATCACGCGCTTCCCGGCAGAACAACTTCTGGTGGCGGGCGCGCACTACTACACGGTCAACGGCCCGCTGCCGACAACGAGAGAATCCGAATCCGCACCGAGCGAACACGTGCTGGAGATGATCGAGGCCAGCGCAAAAAAGGAGCGGGTCGAAGTCTAGAGCTAAAGGCCATCGTTTCGAAAGATGACGGCCTTCCCCAATAAAAAACTATGGCCTTCAGCGTAGTGATGCCCGCTCTCGAGATGGCGCAGGAAACCGGCAAGCTCATCGCTTGGCGGAGGAAGGAGGGCGACCGCGTTACCAAGGGCGAACCTCTGCTCGACATCGAAACCGACAAGGCCGTGGTCGAAGTCGAGGCTCCGGCCGGCGGCATTCTGGCGGGCATCCGAGCCGCGGAGGGCGCCGACATCCCCGTGGGACAGACGATCGCGTGGATCGTTGCGCCTGGTGAGGCTATTCCCGTCGAGAGCGAGCCGACCGCGCCCGCTGCGCGAGCTGGAGTGCACGCGAAAGCCGAGCCGGCTCAAGCGGCGCCCGTTGCGCATGCGAGTTCGGCACAAGGTTCGACACCAGCGGCGCCATCGCCATCCAGCGCAAATACAAAGATATCTCCGAAAGCGCGGCGGCTCGCCAAGGAATTGGGGGTCGACCTCGCGACGGTGCGAGGCTCGGGTGCCGGCGGCGAGATTCTCGCGTCGGATGTGCAGGCGGCAGCCGCAACTCCGGTTGCATCCAGTGGTCCCGCTGCCGAAAAGAAATCTGGCAGCCTCGAAATTTCCACAACGCTGGGCCGCATCATGGCGGAGCGCACGACGCAAAGCTGGACGACTGTTCCGCATTTTTTTGTGACGCGCGATCTGGATGCGACCGCGCTCAATGAGTATCCGCGAGCGCGTCGTCGCCGAAATCGAGAGCACTCACAAAGTCCGGATCAGCCACACCGATCTTCTGGTCGCGCTGGTGGCGCGAGTGCTGGCGAAGCATCCGCGGCTGAATGCCAGCTGGACCACCGAGGGAATTCGGCTGCACGACTATGTGCACATGGGAGTCGCGATTGCGGTCAGTGATGGCGTGGTCGCCGCCGTGATTAACAACGCGCACAGGGCGACTCTGCCGGAAATCGCGATACAGCGGCGCGATGTGGCCGAGCGGGCGCGAGCCGGAAAGTTGCGGCCTGCCGATATCGCCGACGCTACGTTCACGATCAGCAATCTGGGGATGTATCAGGTGGATCAATTCAGCGCGATTATCACTCCGCCGCAGGCGGCGATTCTCGCGGTGGGCGGCATTGCAGACCGCGTCGTGGCGGTGGACGGCAAGCCGGCGGTGCGGCCGATGATGAGCGTCACCTTATCCTGCGATCACCGGGTCGCCGATGGAGCACGCGCCGCCATGTTCCTCAGCGATCTCGCTGCGGCGATCGCGGGTCCAGCAAAAATTCTTTTATAGCGTACTAGTGTTCGACTGATTCACCGCTCCGTTTATGGTGTTCGGGAGTGAGTTTGCGCTCCAGTCTTGCGAAAATTACCACTAGGAATATTGACTCAACGAACGCGATTGGTACTACGTACAACGTACCGAGAATCAAGCGCGGCAAGAGCCGCCCAAAGATGATCCACATTGCGAACACATGCAGAACTAAGCACGTTGCACAGAAAATCAAGAATAGCCGTGGTCTGCGTTTCTTAAGAGGGAAAATTAGAACACCGACCAATGCGAGAATCGTCCACATGATTGCCGCATGCCATTTATACGGAGGGCCGCGTTTATCGAGGATGAAGGCAGCAGCTAGTCCCAGCGCGAGAACCATCCAGCCGGGGATATCATAGCCGGTTGCAATTCTCTTCTTTATTTTGCCAGCCATTCCTAATGACTCTCGTTCCTGATTCCTACATTCACGTAAGCGAGCCAGCGAAACTTCTGTCATAACCGGGGGATTGTGGGAGGAGTCGCCCGCTCCAAAGCCGGTTTGTGCTCCAGCCTTGCGAACATTCCCACCAGGAATATTCCCTCAATGAAGGCGACTGGGACGACGTACAGCGTGCCCAATATCAGACGCGGCAAAAGCCGTTCAAAGATGAGCCACATAGCGAAAAGGTGAAGGCCGAAACACGTTGCCCAGAAGGCCCAAAATAGCCACGAGTTCCATTTCTTCCGACCAAATCTTAAGAGGCAGAGGAATGTAACAAAGGTCCACATGATCGCCGCATGCCATTTGTGCGGCGCGCTGCCTTTGTCGAGGATGATTGCAGCAGCTAATACGAGCGCGAGGCCGATCCAAGCGACGATATCGTCGCCAGCAGCACTTCTCTTCTTTAGTTGCTCTCGCATTTCTGACACCTCTCATTCCTGATTCCTACATTTACGAATGAGCGGTTTAGTTCGCCGATCGAGGGACACCCTAGCAGCTTTAGCGTTCTCTCCATCTCTTCACGAAGGATCTTGATCGCCTTGGCCACGCCGGCCGGGCCTCCGGCGGCCAGGCCATACGCATAGGCGCGGCCGATCAGCACCGCTCGTGCGCCCAGGCAAATTGCCTTGATCACGTCGGTCCCGCGGCGGATCCCGCCATCCATCAATACTTCAATGCGACCGTTCACCGCAGCCACGACTTCGGGCAGGACTTGCAGCGAGGCGGGAGCGTAATCGAGCTGGCGTCCTCCGTGATTGGATACCACGATGGCAGACGCTCCTTCGTCGATGGCGCGCTGCGCATCTTCACCGGTTAAAACGCCTTTGATCACGATCGGGCCGGACCACGCTTCGCGGATCCATTTCAGGTCTTGCCAGGTCACGGTCGAACTGGCCAGAGCGGCGGCAACGTCGACCATCGGCAGGGGGCCCTGTCCGGGAATCACCACGTTGGGAAGATGAGGCACGCCGCCATCGCGCAGGAATCGAACCAGCCAGCCGGGGCGCGACAGAACCTGCGGCAGAAAGGGGATCTTGCTGAACAGGCTGCCCATCATCAGCTCTTTCATGCCATTGCGGGAGTCGCGTTCGCGCATTCCCGCCACGGGCGTGTCGATGGTGACGACGAGAGCGGAGAATCCGGCGGCGCGCGCGCGGGCGATGGAACCCTCGGCTGCTGCACGTCCACCCATCAGATAAAGCTGATACCAGGCGGGACCGGCGGTTGCGCCTTTGACGTCTTCCAGGCGGTGTCCGGAGATCGTCGAGAGAATGTAGCCGGTACCCGCCGCTCCGGCGCAGCGGGCGGCCGCGACCTCGCCCTCGGGATGCATGAGACGGCTGTATCCGACGGGAGCCAGCATCACCGGGAAAGCCAGATCAAATCCGAGAACGCGGGTGCGCAAATCGCAACTCGGCACAGAAACCGCATGCCGGGGACGGAAGGTCACGTCTTCAAACGCGCGGCAATTTTCGCGGAGCGTGAACTCGCCCTCGGCGCCGCCGTCGAGATAGTCAAACACGACGCGCGGAAGGCGCCGGCGCGCCAAAGGGCGCAAGTCCGCGATGCAGACTACTCGAGACGATTCCACTGAACTCGACAATTTCCCTCCTGGAGTCGACGCGTCCGTTGGCACGGGCGCGAGTCTTCGCGCGTCATTATAGTCTGAACAACGATGAATGCTGGGGGCGAAAGGCTTTAACCACAGAGGGCGCAGGGGATCACAGGGGAGTGCTCACAAATGTCTATCTGTTTGACACAGGCTAGATCATGAGGCTCGCCCCACCAGATGCCGGGCTCGTGGGGGACGAGTCGTTTCTGGTAGGAAAATCCCAGTCTTCGCAGTTCTTGGAGTACTGCTTCGATCGCTGGTTGCACTGATTCCCTTACTGCGGCACTTAGGGGCTCACCCGGTTCGTAGACTGCGCCGACGATGCCCACCAGCAGCACATTTTCCGGGCTGGCACCCAGCATGCTCGCTGTCATGAGGCACTCCGACAGGGCGGGCGAGTGCGGATCGAGCCGCTCGGCCGGGGAGTCCCGCAGAATATCTTCCTTGCTGTAATGGACCATTGTTCCGACGGGTTCGTTGCTGGTGACGGAATCGATGAGAACCAGCGAGTGCAGGCCGACGATCTGATGAGTCAGGTCGAGGGCGGGCGTGCCCAGATCGAGCAATCGGACCTCGGGACCAAAATCATACTGTGCTTCGATCAGACTCAGAACGTACGGTCCGACGCCATCGTCGCCGAGCAGCACGTTGCCGATCCCGCCAATGAGCGCGGTCTTCACAGGATCTTCGCCACGCCGATTTTGCGTCCCTTGGCATCGAAGGCGTGACAGGCGCAAGCCATGCACGGATCGAAAGAGTGGATCGTCCGTAGGACTTCGAGGGGCTCTTCCGGCCGAGCCAGCGGCGTATGCAGCAGCGAGGCCTCGTAAGGACCGTGGGCCCCGGATTTATCGCGAGGGCTGGCGTTCCAGGTCGAGGGAACGACGGCCTGGTAATTCTTGATTTTCTCGTCTTTGATGACGACCCAGTGCGAGAGCGTTCCGCGCGGCGCCTCGTGCGTGCCTACGCCTTCCACTTCATGGGTCGGCAACACCGGCTGGTTGTGGACCGTGTAATCGCCCTTCGCGATGTTATCGGTGAGCAACTGCAGGTGCTTCTGGGCCAACTCTGCGAGCATGCAGGCGCGGATGGCGCGGGCCGCATGGCGTCCGAGCGTGGAATGCAACGCTGCGGGGGTGGCGTGAACGCCACCGATGGCGGCGACCTTCTCGATGGCCAGATCGGTGTACTTGCGGGTCAGCGGATGGCCCTGCGCGTAGCCCACTAGAACCTGTGCCAGCGGCCCAACCTGCATCGGTTCTCCATTGAAGCGCGGAGCTTTGACCCACGAATATTTCTGATCTCCGTTCCAGCCGGTGAAGGCCGGTTCGGTCTCGCCTTCCCACGGGTGCAGAGGTTTTTCCCCTGGTAATAGGCGTGGACGACATCTTCAGTGACCGACTTCCGGAAGATCGGGTCCGAAGCCGTCTGGAAGCCTTTCACACCGGCAAGGTCGCCCTTGAGGATGTAGCCACCAGGCAGGTCGTAGGATGATCCTCGACTATCGAGCGGAAGATCGGGAACCGCCATGTAATTGGTGACACCGCTGCCGATCTTGAACCACTCCGGATACATCGCGGCTACGGCGCAGACGTCGACGAAATACACCTGCTGCACAAACTGGGTTACCTCGGCCAGCAGGCCGCGAATCAGTTCCAGCTTTTCCATGCCCAGTGCGGATTGGCTGTCGAGATCGATGGCGTTGGCGACTCCTCCGACTGTGAGGTTCTGGATGTGCGGCGTCTTGCCTCCCAGAATGCCGACGACTTGCAGCGCCTTGCGCTGATATTCGAGTGCCTGCACGTAGTGCGAGAAGGCGAGCAGATTGACGTCGGGCGACAAGCGCATCGCCGGATGTCCCCAATAGCCGTTGGCGAAGATACCGAGCTGTCCGCTGCTGGCCACGGCGAGCACGCGATCCTGCGCGGCCTTCAGTTCGTTGCGCGAGTTACGCGTCCACGGCGAGAGGCTTTCGGCGAGCTTCGAAGTGGCGGCCGGATCGGCTTTGGGAATCTGCAGCACATCGACCCAATCGAGCGCCGACAACTGATAGAAGTGCACGATGTGATCGTGCAGCGCGTGCGCAATCAGGACGAGGTTGCGGATGTATTGCGCATTGAGCGGAATCTCCAGCTTGAGCGCGTCTTCCACCGATCGCACACTGGCCATGGCATGCACCGTGGTGCAAACCCCGCAAAAGCGTTGGGTGAACAACCACGCGTCCCGCGGATCGCGGCCACGGAGAATCTTTTCGATGCCCCGCCACATGGTGCACGATGCCCATGCGTTGCTGACCGCGTTGTTTTCGACCTCCACGTCAATGCGGAGGTGGCCTTCGATTCGGGTGATGGGATCAATGGTGATTCGGTTTGCCATAAAAGACCTTTGCTTAGTCGCCAGAAGTTTCGGCTTCGGTTTCGTCTTCGCCGTAATGTCCGTACTTGAAGTAGCCCGTCCACCGGATGTACGGACGGCGGAAGCGGAAGTAGCTCGCCATGTCGTGCCATTCACTCAAAGGCGCGGGCAGAATGGCCAGCCGTTTCACTGCGATCAGAAAGCCCACGATGCCCAGGCAGATGAAGCCGAGCGAGACCAGGACTTCCACAGCGGCGGGAAAATACAGCGCCTGAGGATTCGGCCGGAAGGCGAGGGTCGTCGGGCTGAAGCGATAGATCATGCCTCCGAGCGAACTCAACACATAGCCGACGAACATGGGTTGGGGCTGGTGGCTTTGTGCGGCTTTATAAAGCAGCCATCCGCCATAGCCGATCAACAGGACTTCCAGCCAGAACACGCCGGCAAAGCGGTCGAAATGAAATGCGGTACCGAGGGCGCCGCGGAAGAGGATGTCGAGCAGCCGCAGTCCGAGCCATCCGAAAATCAGCCACGAGGTGATGCGCGCGGCTTCGTCCAAGACATCCATGTCCATAGCGCGCTTCCAGACCAGGCAGCACAGCATAGTGGTTCCGGCCACGCAGCCGAACGACATGAAGCTGGCGGCTCCGAGATAGAGAACCGGCAGCCACGGACTCTGCCAGAGCGGATGCACGCGTTCGCCGGCCAGCAGCATCAGCGCGCCCAGAGAAGACTGATGCATTCCAGGCAGCAGGTACGCCGCGGCGATGATCCAGGGGAAGAAATAATGCAACCGCTTTTCAATGCGCTCCACCCCGGGTCGCAGGCGGGAATCGAAATACCAGAGGCGTTCGAGGACGGGAGGCAGGTTCTCGACCGCCAGCGGAATCATGGCGTAAATCGACATGCAGATCGCGACTTCTGCCAGAGGCGAGTGCATGTTCCATTTCCAGGGGAAGACCATCCAGTAGAAGTTCCATGGCCGGCCGGCATCAATGCCGAGAAGCGCGAGACCGCAGGCATAGGCTAGAAAGCTGGTCAGCAGTGCCATGCGCATCAGCGAGTGCAGACGCTTGCGTCGGAAAACCCAGGCAGCAATACCGACGGCGAACGCGCCCGACCCCAACGCGGTCATCACCATTACGTTGAAGGTCTTCCAGATGCCCCAGCCATAGGCGTCATTCATTCCGCTGACTGGTCCCAAGCCCGCCAACTCACGATAGGCGGTGAGTACCAGAGCAATCAGCACCAGGGAGGACAGGAGAAGG
>CAVXVD010000072.1:0-23675 GCA_963765015.1 uncultured Acidobacteriota bacterium
CCGGTTGGTCGAAATCATTGACGGAGGCGACCTCGCCTTCCGTCTCGGCAAAGTCGACTTCGGCGGCATCCGCAAGGACATCAACCTCGCCTACGTGCCCGAGGCCGAAGTCGGAAAATATGTTCTGGTCCACGTCGGATTCGCCATCAGCGTCATTGACGAGGACGAAGCCAAGCGCGTCTTCCAGTACCTTGAGGAGATGGGCGGACTGAAAGAGGAACTCGGTGAAATTCCTCAGTGAATATCGCGATCCGAAGGCGGCTGAACAGCTAGCCGCGGCCATCCGCCAGAAAGCCACGCGCCCGTGGACCATCATGGAAATCTGCGGCGGGCAGACGCACACCATCGTCAAGAGCGGTCTGGAAGATTTGCTGCCCAAGGAAATCACGCTGGTGCACGGTCCCGGTTGCCCGGTCTGCGTTACTCCCATTGAATTGATCGACAAGGCCGTCGCCATTTCGCAGCGGCCGGAGGTCATCTTCTGTTCGTTCGGCGACATGCTGCGCGTGCCCGGTTCCGCGAAAAGCCTGTTCGATGCCAAAGCCGAAGGCGCCGACGTGCGCATTGTTTATTCGCCGCTCGACGCGCTGAAGCTGGCCAAGACCAATCCCGAAAAGCAAGTCGTATTCTTCGCCGTCGGATTTGAAACGACCGCTCCGGCCAACGCCATGTCCGCCTGGCAAGCCGATCATGACGGCATCGAAAACTTCTCGCTGCTGGTCTCGCACGTGCTCGTTCCCCCCGCGATGGAAGCGCTGCTGTCGTCCGACAACTGCGTGGTCCAGGGATTCCTCGCCGCCGGGCACGTCTGCACCATCATGGGCTTCGAAGAATATTTCCCCATCGCGGCCAAGTACGAAGTCCCAATCGTGGTCACCGGCTTCGAGCCCCTCGACATTCTCGAAGGCATTCACATGACGGTCTGCCAGCTCGAAGAAGGCCGACATCAGGTCGAGAACCAGTACAGCCGCGCGGTCAAGCGGGAAGGGAACCGCCCGGCACAAAAAACCATTGCGGAAGTATTCGAGATCACTCCCCGCGAGTGGCGCGGCCTGGGAGAGATTCCCGCCAGCGGCTTCCAGTTGCGTGGACGCTTCCAGCGCTTCGACGCCAACCTGCGCTTTCCGTTCCAGGGCGTCCCGGCGCACGAGTCGCCGGAATGCATCAGCGGACTGATTCTGCAAGGCATCAAGAAACCGCACGACTGTCCGGCGTTTGCCGTGAAATGCACGCCGGAAAATCCGCTGGGCGCGCCTATGGTATCTTCCGAAGGCGCGTGCGCGGCCTACTATCACTATGGCAGACGCCAAAATCACCTCATTCAACCTGAGCTGTCCAGTACCCCGAGTCGCTGACGATCGCATCGTCCTGGCGCACGGCGGCGGCGGACGCCTGACCCATCAGCTCATCGAAAAAATCTTCATGCCCGCGTTCTCGAACTCCATGCTCGAAGAACGCCACGACGGCGCAGTGCTGAACGTGAACGGATCGCGCCTGGCTTTTACCACTGATTCGTTTGTCGTGCGCCCGCTGATCTTTCCGGGTGGCAATATCGGCGATCTCGCCGTCTACGGCACGGTCAACGATTTGGCCATGTGCGGCGCGCGGCCGCTTTATCTGAGTGCGGGATTCATTCTCGAAGAAGGCCTGGAGATGGACACGTTGCGCACGGTCGTAGCATCAATGCAGCAAGCCGCCGCGCGAGCCAACGTGAAGCTGGTAACGGGTGACACGAAAGTTGTCGACAAAGGTAAAGGGGATGGCATCTTCGTTAACACCTCGGGGATTGGAATCATTGAGCCGCGAACCGGTCTCATCCATGGCGCTGATAGAGCTGGTCTGATGGGGGGCCTTGAAGGAGCCGGCCATGAAAAGGCTGGCCTTGAGAAGGCTGGTCTTGAGAAGGCTGGTCTTGAGAAGGCTGGTCTTGAGAAGGCTGGTCTTGAAAGGGCGGGGCTTCAGCCGCGCCGTGAAGGTCAAGAAAAAACCGGGGCGTTAGCCCCTGAGGATAACGCCGAGATCACTTCCAAAGCGAAGCCCATCAGTCCCGCCTCCGTCGAACCCGGAGACGCCGTCCTTGTCAGCGGAGGTCTCGGCCGCCACGGCATCGCTATCCTCTCGGTGCGCGAAGGTCTCGAGTTCGAATCGCCGATTTTGAGCGACTGCGCCAACCTGTGGCCCGCGGTCGAAGCGCTATTGAAGGCCGGAATCGAGATCCATTGTCTCCGCGACCTGACCCGCGGCGGCCTCGCGACCACGCTCAACGAAATCGCCGCCGACCGCAACGTCTGCATCAGCCTCGAAGAAAAATTGATCCCGGTGGAAGAGACGGTGCAGAGCGCCTGCGAAATTCTGGGACTCGATCCGCTCTATGTCGCCAATGAAGGACGCTTCGCCGTTTTCGTCCCCGCAGCCCAAGCCGAGGCCGCGCTCGCAGTGATGAGGAAAGTGGAAGTCTCGCAAGGTTGCGTGCAAATCGGCAAAGTAGAAGCCAGCCCCGGCCGCACGGTCGTCCTGCAAAGCCGCATCGGCGGTAACCGCGTCGTGGACATGCTTAGCGGCGAACAGTTGCCAAGAATCTGCTAGCTCCTGCCGGCATCCACCTTCGTATTGTGTTCGCCGCGAGCGCGTGGTATTCTCCGATCGCAAGGACGCCAGCCAGATGTCAAGCACTGGAATTGCCGACGCTTCAGAACTGCCTCCGAGATCTCCGGGAATGGGCTCCCGCCTTGAGCTCGTGGCAAAGTTTGGCGCGCTGTTCCTCGGATTGGTTTACGCTCTTGGCTTTCTCATAGTTGCTATACACCATGCGCAATTCAGCATCCCGCAGTTCGATCCCCTGAAGACCAAGATTTTTTCTACTGGACTCGTTTTTCTTCTTATGGTTGGCGCTCCGGCAATATTCGTATTTCGGATGCTAGGGCTTCTCGGACTCAAGGCACAAACTGGATTCGGGGTTTCCTGCGATCCCAAAAATCAAGACTCTTTGCAAGTAGCGCTCGTGGTGGGGTCTTTTTTCCCCGCCTATGGCTTGGGTCGATATCTCGCCGGAACTTTCTTTGGAACGAGTTACGATTTCAAGCGCTGGGGTTTTACTGGTTTTCTAACCTGTGCCGGCACATTCATGCTGTGCAGTTTTTTCATGAAGAAGCGCTTCGACAAATGGCCGGGAACGTTTGTCCTACTTGCAGCCTTGCAGGCGATTGGGACGTTCATTTTTGCGCTGAAGTTTGATGATCGCAGGATGTTTGGCGCTGGGCTGTGGTTCTTCGGAGTGGGTTTGCTGAGCTTGTATGTATTGCATGTGATCAGGAAGCGTGACGAGTGGCGTTCTGTCGAATGGGAAAGGCAGCTTCCGATCATTGCAACGGTTTTGCTCTTGTATAGCAGTTTAATCTATAGAAACATAAGCTCATACTTCGGGGGCGGGGTTCCCGTCCCTGTGACCATGTATTTCTCATCAGCAAAGGTCCCCATTGCTAGCTCAGACTCTGCTGAGCTGCAGCTTATGGAAGAAACGAACGATGGGTACTACGTATTGAAGCCTGGGGACGAGAAGCATGCTTTTTTCCTGCGGCGCGACCTCGTTTCGGCAATTCACTTCGGCGTTCCAGAGTCAAAGTCGAAGTAAGACTGGCGCCCCTTGACTGCGCAGCTCACCCCTCCCACGGATTCACCAGCTTCACCCCGCATCCTTCGAAAACATAAGGGTTGTGCGTCGCCAGCGTAGCTCCCTGGAGCCGCGCAATGGCTGCGATCTGCGCATCGACTCCTGACATCTGAATCCCTTGCCTGCGCCGCGACGACACAATCTGCGAGAAAGCCCGCGCCGCCCGGTCTTCATAGCTCAGAATGCGGTCCGCAAACACATCGCCGAACATTTTTTCCGCGCCCGCACGAACCACATCGCGCCGCCTGCTGGACGAGATGAGCTCAATCCCATACAGAATTTCCGCCATCGTGATGGCAGTGACGTGCAGGTCTTCGGCAGCCTGGCCGCTGAACCAGCGCAGCAGCATCCGCTCCGGCGCGGGCCGCATCAGTTCGGAAACAACGTTGGTGTCGAGAATGATCATAGGGATTCTATGTATTCACCACAGACCCAGAGGCACAGAGAGAACAACTCTGTGGTAAATGAGCTTTCTTGATTTAGCGCGGCCACATCACTCCCGTTCAGCAACCCAACCGGGATCGCGCACCGGTTCGCGCGGGAGCCGTTCCAGTTCCACTCCACCGAGCGGACCGAAGATGGCGCGCACGCGCTCGGCCACATTCGACTTTCGCTTCGCAGTCTGGGCCAGCGCGCTCTTCAGGATCTCGCGCACTTCCTGTTCCATGGAGCGCCCATTCATCGCCGCGCGAATCTTCAACTTGCGCTTCGTCTCCGCTTCCAGATTTCTGATGGTGATGCTGGCCATGCTATCAATGATAGCAGTGCAATCAATGAATGCATAGGCACCTGTGGCCGGACGAGAACCATCTCGCGTCTCCACCCCACGTATCTCCGAAGTTATCCCACTGATCCTCGCATCCTGATGATTCTAAGCTATATACGGCCCAGTGACCGCAATCACCCGTGCCCGTGAGAATTATCACTGCCTGCATTCTGAGGAAGCCCACAATTAGAGCGCGGCATTATGTTTAGGCAGTTCCTACGGAGGTCGTAACCATGTCTGTGATGACACATCCAGGAGTAAAAGTCCCTGGAGATTACATTGAATCCGTGATGATCAGTGTGAAAGCGAAAAACCCCGCCGAGCCCGAATTCCACCAGGCGGTTGCTGAAGTGTTCGACTCTCTCCGGTTAGTCCTGAAGAAACACCCCGAGTATCAATCCGCGCGTCTGCTCGAAAGAATTGTCGAGCCCGAGCGCGTCCTCATGTTCCGCGTGCCGTGGTTCGACGACCAGGGCAACATCCAGGTCAACCGTGGATTCCGCATCGAGATGAACAGCGCCATCGGCCCCTACAAGGGCGGGCTGCGCTTCCATCCCAGCGTGAATCTCGGCATCCTGAAATTCCTGGCGTTCGAACAGGTATTCAAGAATTCGCTCACCACGCTCCCCATGGGCGGCGGCAAGGGCGGATCCGATTTCGATCCCAAGGGCAAGAGCGACAACGAAGTGATGCGCTTCTGCCAGAGCTTCATGACCGAACTGCAGCGCCACATCGGCCCCGACACTGACGTCCCGGCCGGCGACATTGGCGTGGGCGGCCGCGAAATCGGCTTCCTGTTTGGCCAGTACAAGCGGCTGCGCAATGAATTCACCGGCGTCCTGACCGGCAAAGGCCTGGGCTGGGGCGGATCGCTCATTCGTCCAGAAGCCACCGGCTACGGCTGCGTTTATTTCGCCAGCGAAATGCTGAAGACGAAGAAAGACTCGCTCGAAGGCAAGATCTGCCTGGTTTCGGGCAGCGGCAACGTCTCGCAATACACCGTCGAAAAACTGCTCGATCTCGGCGCCAAGCCCGTCACGGTGTCTGACTCAAACGGCGTCATTTACGATCCCGATGGCATCGATCGCGAGAAGCTGTCTTACATCATGGAACTCAAGAACGTGAAGCGCGGACGCATTCGCGACTACGCCGACAAGTTCAAGAAAGCCATCTTCATGCCGACGGACATCAAGCTGGAGCACAATCCGCTCTGGAATATCAAGGCCGATTGCGCCTTCCCGAGCGCCACGCAAAACGAAATCACCGCGAAAGATGCGGCAAACCTGTTGAAGAATGGCATCAAGCTGGTAGCTGAAGGCGCGAACATGCCCTCCACGCTCGAAGCGACCAAGCTGTTCCTCGACGCGAAGATCCTGTACGGGCCGGCCAAGGCTGCCAATGCTGGCGGCGTGGCCACCTCAGGCTTAGAGATGGCGCAAAACAGCGCACGTCTGAGCTGGACTCGCCAGGAAGTGGATGATCGTCTGCACAAGATCATGATCGCCATCCACCAGAACTGCTTCGAAACGGCCGAGAAATACGGCACGCCCGGCAATCTGGTGAACGGCGCCAACATCGGCGGCTTCCTGAAAGTCGCCAACGCCATGCTGGATCAGGGCCTGGTTTAGTCAGGTTTGTGGAGGGGCGGACGCCTTCGTCCGCCCCTTTGGTTTACCTGATGGCATGCGCAGCCGAGCGCTGTTTCCGTCGAGACCGCTTCGAGTTAGTTCCGATTTTTTCTTAACACCACCGCAACAAAAACTACTTGGCGGGGTTCCGCCCTTCAGTTGGCGATCCTCGGAGTAGCGCTTAGGCAAAGGGTCGCAGCTGAGACTCAGATTCAGGGCAAAAGAAAATCGCATCCGGTTGAACGGTGCTAAACTGACCGGAACTGATGGAGGGCGGACCGCTCGCCCGGCCGGACGTCTCATGAAAGCCCGCGCTGTAGTACTTGTTCACCCAAGGTCTGCTGGGTGAACCAAGATGACATTCCAGAAAAAATTGCCACGACTGCTTTACGTCTCGATTGACGAATCAATCATGCAGGTGGGCTCCTTTTCCACGCCGCTTCAAGGAGATCGCTATGCTTCGTCGCCTTTTTGCTCACAGCCGCACGCTTGCTATCCTGACTTTGACCCTCGCGCTGTTCGTCTGGTTTCTCTCGGGGACCCAGGCGGCAGCGGCTCAACCACCGCGACCGTCCGCAGCACTGCCTGGAACAATCCTCGGTGGGCCTCTCAGTTTCCAATCTGCCGTCGCCTACGCTTCCGGCGGAGACACTCCGCAAAGCGTTGCCATCGGAGATCTGAACGGAGACGGCAAGCCCGATCTTGTAGTAGGGAATTATTTTTCGAGTAACAGCGACTCGTCCGCGCCGGTCGGAGTACTGCTCGGAAACGGCGACGGTACGTTTCAACCGGCAGTCAACTACGAATCCGGCGGGGAGCAGATTTATACCGTCGCGATCGCGGATGTGAATGGTGACGGCAAACCAGACATTATTGTCGGTGCTTGCGCGGCTGCCGGGAACTCCTGCGGCTCAGCCGACGGCCTGGTGTCGGTCCTGCTTGGAAATGGCAACGGAACCTTCCAGCCCGCCGTGACCTACAGCACCGGAGCACAACGTTTCGGCAATTTGACCGTTGGAGACGTCAACGGCGATGGCATTCCGGATATCATCGCAACGAACTACTTCGGCGAATCCAATGGCGACGGTGCGGTTTCCGTTTTACTCGGCATTGGCAACGGTACGTTTCAGGCGGCAATGAACTTTGACGCCGGAGCTCCTCAGACCAATGCTGTCGCCATCGGCGATGTGAACGGCGACGGTAAACCCGACCTCGTGGCCGTCAGCTACACCGGAGTGGTCAGCGTTCTGTTCGGCAACGGAAACGGTACCTTCCAGGCTGCCGTGACCTATCCGGCGGGTGGCTCAGGTACAAGTTGGGTATCGATCGCGGACGTGAACGGTGACGGCCACCCCGATATCATCCTGGCCAATCTGAGCGGCACCATCGGCGTTCTGCTAGGGGCGGATGAGGGTAAGTTTCTTCCAGTCGTTACCTACAACGCCGGTGAGATTCCGCAATTTGTAGTTGCGGACATCAACGGCGACGGCAAACTGGACATTATCTTCGCTACCGACCTGGCGAACGCGGCCGGCATCCTGCTGGGTAACGGCGATGGCACGTTCCAGCCGATCGTCACATTCCCCTCTGGTGGCAATGACGCCAACACTTTGGCCGTCGGCGACCTCAATGGCGACGGCAGACCCGACATCGTGGTCACCAACGGCTATTCAAACTCGGTCAGTGTGCTACTAGCGAGCGGTACCCCGTGCGCCAGCGATTGCAGCCGCACTTTTACTTCTCTCGCCTCCAGTCTTAACCCGTCGCTGTTCGGGCAAAATATCACGTTGACCGCAACCGTCTCGTCAACCAAGGGCGCCATTCCGGATGGTGAGGTGGTGACGTTTTACAGCGCGTCGCGACCCGGAGCCCCGGAACTCGGAACAGGCACAACTCAGTCCGGCGTCGCCATTCTGACGACCTCGGCGCTCCCCGCCAGCAAGTTCGATCTCACCGCTACCTACAGCGGGGACGCGAAGTTTTCCGCGAGTTCCGGATCGCTCACTCAGGTCGTGTCCCTGGATCCCACGACGACCAGCGTCACTTCAAGCGCGAATCCTTGCCTCTATGGCTCGCCGGTCACGCTCACAGCCCAGGTCACCAGCCAGGGGGTCACTCCGCCCAGCGGGTCGGTTGTCTTCTGGTGGAGCGGAGAAGTCTTAGGAAAGGAACAGTTGAACAATGGCGTCGCGACACTCACCAAGGCTTTACCCGGGACTGGCACGGTGATTGCCGAGTACGAAGGAAATCAGACGGAGGCGGCCAGTTCCTCCCAAGGCCTGGCGCAGGTTGTCGAGGGACCCTATACCACTTCTGTCACCCTCACTTCCAGCAATAACCCCTCTGTCTATGGGCAGCCGTTTACGCTGACCGCAACCGTCACCACCAACGGATTGCCCGCCGTGGGTTATGTGCATTTTTTTGGACCCGGAGGGGCGAACGCGTTTGTGACTGTAAGCAACGGCGTTGCCAGCTTAACCACCTCGACCGTGGAAGCTGGAGGTGGCATTATCTCAGCGCAGTTCGACAAACAAGGTGCTTGGCTCGAGAGTAACGTTGCGTCGGTGGCGCAATTCGTCAGCCAGGCTCCGACCACCACGACCGTCACCGCGACACCGAATCCGTCGGTCTGGGGTCAGCCAGTCACCGTCACCGCGGGCGTGTCCGGTCCGGGCAGGGGCGAATTTGTTTTTACAACCGCTGCAGGACGACTCCTCGGCGACCGCCGCATAGGCGACGCCACGGTCGAAGCCCACCACCTGGCGGCGGGCACCACAACCATTATCGCGACCTACTCAGGCATCGAGAATTTTGCGTCAAGCAGCGGGTCGGTTGTTCAAACGGTTCTGCCTGCTCCCACTACTGCTACGCTCAAGTCCTACGAGAATCCCTTGCCGAAGGGTCAGGCCGCCAGCTTTACGCTAACCGTATTGACCTCCGGCGGACTCTCGGCGAGCGGCGGCACCGTCACGTTCACTGCCGGGGCGACCGTGCTCGGCACCGTAGCGATGCCAGCCAACGGCAAGGCAACTTTTTCAACCAAGAACCTGCCCGAGGGGACCACTCCGGTTACGGGAACCTACAGTGGCGCTCAAAACTTCAACGGCAGTTCGGCGTCAGTCGCGCAGGTAGTGGAGTAGCAAAGGGGTTCTCGCAGCTTTTAAATCAATGCACTGAACGTTGTGAAGAAAGGCCGTCGGAGGAAGACGAAGAGGGGTGTGCCATCAGCCCAAAAGTCAAGACCTCGACCGGCTACGGGCAGCACCATGATTGGTGCAACATTTCCGCAAGGCACTCATCCTACGCAAGTTCTACCAATAAAGCGCTGTGTAAATAAAAGCTTGTATGTCATTGATATAGCTCAAGATAAATGTCGTCGTTAAATCGGTTTAACTCGCCGATGGAACGTGCCAATCTCGCCTCGGCCTTCGCTCCAGGTGGAGCTTCAAAAGTTATTCTCACGGCCCAGGAAGCCTCGGGCGGGGCATTCCGGATAGCGACGGCTTTGCCCTCGCACAATACTCCGGTCCGCGAATTGAGGAGTGGGTGGCGACGAAACTGGCGCGGGGGATCTCCGGTCGAAAAAACGTTCGATGCGGCGGGGAGGAGTGCGCATACTGACAACGGTCGACTACGCCTCGTCCAGCCTCGGTACGACCAGGCGATTCCATCGCTTCGCCAGCTTCACCCGTAGCAGCCAGTAGATCAGCAGAACCAGAGGCAGGATCGCCAGCGGTCCGAGCAAATACTGCTTGCGCAGCACCTCCGGAAACACCTGCTGCTGCCCAAGAAAGAACGATCCGGTGGCAATGAACAGGCCAAAACACATGCGCCACAAATGCCGCACGAGTCGAGGACGGCCGGAGATGCCTCCCCCAACCAGCATGCGAATATCACCCGCGGCGGCCAGCAGGGGAATCGTTCCCATGATGAAATACATTTGCACCGGGACTCCCGCCTGGGCCACGTCGCGACCCTTCGCCACGCGCACGCCGAGCGTGAGCAGGGTGCCTCCGATCGCTAGCGCCATGGCCAGCGCGCTCCAGTCGAAGAGGCCGGGACGCTGCTTTCCACGCCTTCCCGCCAGCCACGCCGTGGTAATCAGATAAAACGTGAGCAGCCCACCGAAAACATTGCCGGTCTGCTGCCTCAGCAGCGCGAGATACGACCCGCACGCGCCCATGATCAGCATGGCGACGACGAAGACGTCCCCGGCCGTGCGATGCCGCTCCGAGCCTTTGCGAACGGACATGGCAACGGCGCCGGAAAGCAGGCCAACAATTCCAGCGGTGATGTGGAGCGCTAACAACGGCAATCGCATCCGACTCCCCCAGAATCTTGCAAGAAAGAGTATCCCCCACAGACCTCTACTGGATAGACGGGCCGGCTGGCTCGGAAATTACAAGCGTCAAGAAAGAATTGCAAGGCGGGACAAGGAAGAGTTCCGCTCTCTTCCGCGGGCGGTGCTGCTTCATTTGCCCTCAGGGTAGTTGTGCCCCGTGTGACGCGACGCCAGAAGACGGGTCGCACTGCATGCAAATTGGAAGCTCCACCTCCCAACTTTTGCCATTATAGAAAAACGCTGCCCTCCGCTTCTCCATCATGGCGCCACAATCGCAGCGAGTCACGGGGGTTTTAGTAGAACTGGCGGAGTTTAGAAACTCGATAATTGCCTGATTCAGGTTGGTAGGCTCCATAGCGGGGGCCTCCGTTTCTGATTCCAGTGTAGGTGCGCTTTCGTACACTGTTCTGCTCACAATTGCTCATACCAGCGTCAGCCATGCGACTTAGGACACCAGCCAACCGACATGGTAATCGGTCAGTTTCAGACCCAGCCACGGCCCAACTGGCCGCAAGACGCTCACACCTTGCCTCGCGGGACTATGATTGTCTGTTTCTGAGGAAATTCTCCGCATGACCGTTCTCCCCACCGCCGAGCCGATTCTCGACGCCGAAGAGCGTTTCGAAGGCTTCGAGAACCTGATGCCGTTCCGCGTGCAGAACATTCTGCTGGTTTCGAGCCTCTACGACTCGTTCATCCTGCGCGAAGACGGACGGCTCAACGAACTGCTCATCGACGAATCGCTCGAACTGAACCTGCGGCAGATTCCCGGCATCACCCACGTGTCCAGTTGCGCCGAGGCGCTGGAACTCGCGAAATCCAATCCGCAATACAACCTGATCGTCACCAACCTCGCCGTCGGGGACACGAACGCCGCCGACCTCGCCCGCAAGGTTCGCGCCGCCGGACTCGACGTGCCCGTGGTGGTGCTCGGCTACGACTATCGCGAGATCAAGAATTTCGTGGCGCGCAATCCGGTCACCGACATTGACCGCGTCTTTCTATGGCAGGGAACCGCGCGCATCCTGATTGCGATCGTCAAGTACATTGAAGATCGCCGCAACGTGCTGCACGACACGCGTGCCATGGGCGTCCCCGTGCTGCTGGTGGTGGAAGATAACATTCGTTACTACTCGTCATTTTTGCCAGTGCTCTATACCGAACTGATCAAGCAGTCGCGGCGCGTGATTCAGGAAGGCATCAACGTGGCGCACAAGTTGGTGCGCATTCAGGCGCGGCCCAAGATTCTGCTGGCTTCGAGCTTTGAAGAGGCGGCGGAACTGGTTGAGCGCTACCGCGACTACATTTTCGGGCTGGTGTCAGATGTCGAATTTCCATGGGAGGGCAAGCTCAGCCCGGAGGCCGGATTTGAGTTGGCGCGCCTGGTGAAGAGTCTGACGCCAGACGTGCCGGTCGTGCTGCAGACCAGTCGGACTGAATTTCGTCCGCGCGCCCACGCCGAGGGCTACTCCTTTCTGCGCAAGCGTTCGCCCACGCTGCTGAAAGATCTGCGCCGGATTCTGATCGACCAGTTTGGCTTCGGCGACTTCGTATTTCGCATGCCCGATCAGCGCGAGGTGGGGCGCGCCAAGGATTTAAACGAACTCGAAGAGCAGCTGCAGACGATTCCCGCCGACAGCCTGATGTACCATGCGCAGCGCAATCACTTCTCGCACTGGCTGATGGCGCGCACCGAGTTTGCGCTGGCGGCCAAGCTGCGGCCGCGCAAGGTTTCCGACTTCGACGGGCCCGAGCACCTGCGCCGCGATCTGATCGAGTCGATCAATGCTTACCGCCGCGAGCAGAACGAAGTTCTGATCGGAGACTTCAAGTCTGACACTTTCAAGCCGTCGCAATCCGATTTTCTGCGCATCGGTTCCGGATCGCTCGGAGGCAAGGCGCGCGGCTTGGCCTTTGTCCGGCACCTGCTGCGCACGCGGCGCATTGGCCGCCGCTTTCCGGGCGTGCGGATTTCCGTGCCTCCGGCGGTCGTGATAGCGACCGACCTGTTCGACCAGTTTCTCGCCGAAAATAATCTGAGTGACTTCGCCCTGCATTGCGATGACGATTCCGAAATCCAGCAGCGCTTTTTGGATTCTCCGCTCCCCGCGTCACTCGAGGAGAACCTGAAAGCATTTCTTGAGGAAGTCCACTATCCGCTGGCGGTGCGCTCGTCGAGCCTGCTTGAAGATTCGCAGTATCAGCCGTTCACCGGCGTGTACGAAACGTTCATGCTGGGCAACCGGCAGGCCAGCTTGCCCGCGCGCCAAGCGGAACTGGCCGAGGCGATCAAGCTGGTGTATGCCTCCACCTTCAGCCAGCACGCCAAGGCTTACGTGCGGGCCACGCCCTACCGGCTGGAAGAAGAAAAGATGGCGGTCATTTTGCAGCAGGTGGTTGGCACCGAGTACGGCACGCGCTTTTATCCGGACTTCTCGGGCGTGGTGCGCTCGCACAATTTTTATCCCGTTGAACCAATGACCTTTTCCGACGGCATTGCCGCGGTGGCGCTGGGACTGGGCCGCACGGTCGTGGATGGCGGCAAGTGCATTAGCTTTTGTCCGCGCTATCCGCGCAACCTGCTGCAGTTCTCGGCGGTGGAAGATATTCTGGCCAACACGCAGACGGAATTCTGCGCGCTCGAGCTCGACGGTATTCCCCACGATGGCGGGCCCGCTCATCTGCGGGAAGCGCGCTTCGGACTCGACGTCGCCGAAGCCGACGGAACCCTGCACGCGGTCGCCTCGACCTACTCGGCCGACAATCACGCGGTGTACGACGGATTGAGCCGTCCCGGTTCGCGCATCGTGACCTTTGCGCCCATGCTCAAGCACGGCCTGTTTCCGCTGGCGCCAATTCTCGAAGTGCTGGTGCGCGCCGGCGAAGAGGCGCTGGGCAATCCGGTGGAGATTGAATTTGCCGTCCGGATGCCCAGCGGCGAGGAAACTGCCGAATTCGGTTTTTTGCAAATCCGCCCGCTGACGCTCTCGCGCGATCATCAGGACCTGGCGATGGACGAAGTCGATCCCTCCCAGATTGTCTGCCGTAGCACAAAAGTTTTGGGCAATGGACGCATCGAGAATCTGCACGACGTGGTGGTGGTTGACTCGCAGCGCTTTGAACGCAGCCGCAGCCAGGAGGTCGCCGAGGCGGTGGCGCACTTCAACGCCACTCTGAGCGCCGCAAATCGTCCGTACCTGCTGATTGGAGTGGGGCGCTGGGGATCGAACGATCCGTGGCTCGGCATTCCGGTGGAGTGGGACGAAATTTCCGGAGCCCGCGCGATTGTCGAGGCGGGCTTCCGCGATTTCCGCGTCACGCCCTCGCAGGGCAGCCATTTTTTTCAGAACCTCACCGCCTTCCAGATCGGCTACTTCACCGTGAATCCGGACGCCGGGGAGGGATCGATCGACTGGCAATGGCTGGCCGACCAACCCGCGCTCGAAGAGCAGGGATGCGTGCGCCATCTGCAATTTTCCGAGCCCCTGCGAATTTCGATGAATAGCAGAACCAGCCAGGGAGTGATCCTCAAGCCGGAAGAGACTGCTCGAGGATGAGCGAAAAAGCCCGATAACAGGAGTTGCTATCGCGAGCCGTCAGCCCGGACGATCGTAATCGTGCTCGAAGCACTCTCCGTTGGCGTGTTCTTTAGCGTGGCCGTCACAGAAATCGTGGCGGGATTCGGGATGTTGGCGGGCGCGGTGTAGAGACCGTCTGCCGAAATAGTGCCGCACGGTGATCCTTCACATCCAACCTTCCAAGTCACCGCCGTGCTCTCCGTACCCGCAACCATGGCACGAAACTGTTGTTGTGATCCAACGGCCACCTGCACCGAGATCGGCGAAACCGTTACGTCAAGTGTTCTTAGCAACTGAATTTTACTGGTGACGCAGGGCAAGACTTGATCGTTGTTTTCATGGACGGTGCCAGGATCGGGGTTGTAATAGAAGTTGAATTTCAGCAACACGAAGTCACACGCAAATTCCTCGGGAAGGGGCTTGAACGGATCGGAAGCAAGAATCGCGCCGTGGGCCGCCTCGTCAAGGATTTCATCTCCAGAGTGTGTGTCATATTTCATATCAGTGATGTGGCCATCTCTCATTACGCGGAATCGTATGGCGAGATGCCCCTTTTTCATCTGAGCGGATGCGGGAATCCGTCGAAACCAGTTCTCCTTGACGGTCGCCATCGTTGGGCCGAGGTAAGTTTTCAGGTCAAAGCCTCTTGTGTCCGTGAGCACTTCGATCACGCGATTGTCTTTTTCACCTGACGTGCCAGACGACTTTGTGCTTTGACTCAGCAGAAGCGTAGTGAACGCCAGACAAGTTGCGGCTGCGAGAATCCAGCGAGATTTCATAAGTTTGAACCCGAGTAGCTCCAAACTCACGTATTTTACTGGGAATCTTTGTGCCGGAGCCTGCTTGCATCTTTTCTTGCAGGTGCGCTGCTGCGTGTGGCAACTGGGATTTCGCCGAAGTCCAAATCGGCCCGACGGGCCCGCATCGTCTCCAACCCTCGCAAAGTGCGCCAGAGCCTGCCCTGAGCGGAGTCGAAGGGATGGGGCACCCATTTCTTGATCGCGTCCGGGAAACCAGAAGACTGGGCGATGCGCGTTTTGTAGGACACTGGAACCCTGGCGTTACCCTTGGTGTCTTTAAAGGGTGGGAATCGCGCGGGAGTCGTGTTGCTGATGGTTTGCCGGACATAAGGCGATGGGTGGGCCGGTGAGTCCGACCGCGAATTTGTTCCCCGTCATCCTGAGCGGAGTCGCTGCTTCGCGAACGCGAAGCAGTGACGGAGTCGAAGGATCCCTACCGTTCGTGTGCTGACGGGAGCGTGAACTGGAGCTCCGCGCGGGCCAGCCCCAGCCGGTGGAAGAGAATTGCCTCAGCCTCGAGCAGGCGTGGAGGGAATAGGGATCCTTCGACTGCGTTGCCCGCCTGCTTCGCCCGCGGACAACTTCGCTCAGGATGACAAGGTCTCGGACGGCTCGCTTAGGTTAACAATTTGCTTGGCCCGAAGACACGCGGATGCTCGGATCGCGATGATTATGCCGGTAGATTGTTTTGATTCACCACAGACGCACGGATGCGAATGGAGCGTCGTCTACCTATGGCGCTGGACGGGCTTGTTAGAGCGCCTTGTGTTCATCGGGCTTGCGCTCATGCTCGCTCGTATCGTTTTCATCGTCATCCGAGTTTCTTACCTCCTGGCAAGACGAGCGGGATCCACTGATACCACCCGCCGTGCCCGGAGTAAATTGGCTGCGGAACTATGCCGCAAGCGGCGCAGTCTCCGAGCGATCTTTTCGACAGCCCCGTACCTCGGACTAGTCGGGACCTGTCTCGGTATCGTGGAGACGTTCAGCGTCGGCTACAGCGGTAGCCCATCGTCTATTTTGCGATGGCTCACTTGGGGAATAGAGGCAGCTTTTCTTTCAACTCCGGCGGGGATTCTCGTAGCGGTTCCTGCGATATGTTTCCATAACTACCTCTGCCCGCGCCTGGACTCGCTCAAGCGCGAGCTGTCTGACGGGCCACTGGTGAAAAGTAGATTCCCGCTCAAGCCGCGGCTCTCAGTATTGTCCTACGCGGTGATCGCAGCTCCCACTCTGGCAATGATGGCAATTTCGGACATGATGTTCCCCTCTTTCCATCCGCCCAAGGGCCTGTACGTTGGTCTCATGACGATCGGCGCAAACGAAACGAAAGCTGCTTCCGTCGAGCCAATCGTGATTGCGGTGGTGAGCACGGAACCGAATGTCATCCCGGTTCTCTATGTGAACTCAAAGAAGACGCCTTGGGACAAGTTAGAAGACGAAATACGAAATGAGGTGGGCGCTCGCCCGCCCCAGTCCGTGGCGTACGTGCGGGCGAACGAAGACGTCCTCTGGAAATATGTGACAGATGTGACCGATACTGCCGAGGGACTTGGCGTCAAGGTAGTTCTTCTCACGGCCGCCCCTGAGAGCAAGGTTCCTCGCAAGTCGGCGAAGTAGCGGACTGGTGATGTTTGCTTGCGCCCAGGGAATGTCGTCGTAGCGATGGAGCGGTTCGTTCCTCCTGCTGGAAATGAATCCGACGCAGGGCGCGACTTCACGGCGGCTGGCGGGTTTGTGTCCAGGGCGGATCGCTTTACCCCAAACTTACAAGGCGGATCATCGATGACTCCTTCTCGGCGTGTGGTTCTTCTCGCGGCCATTCTTATTTCGATTGCAGGGGGGAAATGCGATTTGTGGGGGCAGGAGAATGCGGCGCCATCCTCCGTGCTGCACATCCAGCATTCGGTGACCACCTCAAAAACCGGCTTTCCGCAGTTTCTCTACATGTATCACCTGCTGGACGGGGCGAAGTCGATGGCGGAGGTGCAGGCGCTCGCCGGGACGATTTCGATCCAGAACTACAGTTCGAATTTCAGCGAAGTCTTGTGGCTGCTGGTCTACTGGCAGGGTGCGTGCCCGGTCAATGATCAGAGTCTGGCCGGGGCGAACTTTATTTGGTCTGACATTTTGAAAAATCCCTCGCAGTCGATCTCCCAACTTCCGGTGCACCTTAATTTTCCCCATCCTTTGCCAATGACGGGATGCTTAGGTTTTGTTTTCGGCGGAGGGCCGCTGGTCGCGGGCGAAGTTACCATGTCAGCCGACCTGGACCTGACGTACGAACCGTCGAGTGCAGACACGAACACCGTCGTCTATTTGTCTGGGGAGTACTGTTTTGGCCAGAATTGGGGCTGCCAGAATGCGACCACTGACGACGCACAAGGATTCGCGGCTCCGTTCACAATACCGGCGGCCGGGCATCTGGCGCAGCTGTTCGGAGACATCTCCGACAGTTCATTTGATGGGACCGACAATTTTGGGCCCCTTCCGACAGGCAAAGAGTGGGGCGCGGTCAATGATTTTTACCTGCTTCCCGGAGGGTGCGGAACATTTGGGGAGAATCTCAACGGCCAGGGCTTCCCAAAGCCAGTGCGGCTTTCGACGCTGTACAGTTGGCTTCCAGAAAACGCTGTGCACCTCGACAGCGTGCCGCTGGAATATGAAATTCCGCCGGGCGAAAAGGGGAAGGCAACCATGCAGAAGCGGGTCGCGAACATTCTTCCAACACCGGTCGCCGTCAATGCCGGAGATTGCGTGGTGGTGATGTACGGCAGAACGGGGAACGGAGCCAGCGACAACGAAACCCAGGTATGGGCGGTGTTGACTCCATAAACCCTACATGGGCTTTTGAACGGGGATGGACTGCACTCCAGCGCTGACCTGGAGGTTGGGTTCGGAAGATCTGATTAGTGCGTGAGGTGTTCCCAGTTGAGGACGAAGTTGATGGGAACCGGAGTGCTGTCACCGCTGGGGCGAACGGCGAGAATCCGTTTGTCGTCGGGGAGAAGAGCAATGTCGAGGACGGTCGTGGGCAGCGACAGCAATTCCCTGGGAGCGGAGAAATCGGGCTTGCTGGCGCCGGAGTGCACTTCCACGTTGAAGATTTTTTCGCCCTTGCGGTAGCGCAAGTTCTTGCCGTCAGCCGACCACTCGGCGGCACCTGATGCGCCACCGCTGGAAACCTGCCAGCGCGATCCCGGAACCGGAAACGAAGTGACGAAAAGTTCGTCGGCGCCGGTCTCATTCGAGAGGTAGGCCATCCACTTATTGTCTGTGGAAATGCGGCCGGCACGTTCGGCGGAGGGACCATTCAACACCGGGACGAGCTTCTTGTCGCCTTGCAGATCCATCATGTAGATGTCGAAATCAGTCTTCGGGTCCTGGTGATTGAACAGCAGGTAACGGCCATCGCGCGAAATGTCGAAGAGGGTCATGTTTCCATTGAAGTTATCAAACACTTTTTCTTCGGTGCCCGAGGCGCTGAGCGACTTGCGCGTGAGACTGCTGACGTAGCCGGTGGTGGTGGAGATCCAGACATCCTTGCCGTCAGGAGATACCGCGCCGGTCGCGGCGCGGTCCGAGTCCTGCGTAAGCCGGTTCACCGTCTTTCGCGCGACATCCGAGATCCACAGACTGTACCCGTTGCCGCCGGGAACGGATCGGGTGAGCAGTGCAGTTTGCGTCGCGGAAAAGAATCTGCCGCCGAGGTAAGGAGCGGGCTCGCCCCAGTGCTCGACTTCCTTGCCCGACAGATCGAGCCAGACGAGTTCGCGATTCACCACAGAGGTGTGGCGATAGAGCAGCACATTGCGGCTGACGGAAAAATTTCCCTCGTTGCGCGCCGGGGCGAACTCAATGTTCGAGGCGATGGAGACGGGTTTGCCCTTGAAGGTCAGGCTGGAGGAATCGAACTCCTGCGCGGTGAGAGCGCCGTCTTTCACGTAGAACAGAGAACCATCGCTGTAGGCGACGTTCGAGCCAACGGGCAGAATCTTCTTCAATTCGCCGTCCGGCTTCCCTGAAGAATCGAGCGAACCGGCATAGACGCTACCCGCGTCCCGGGCGCGCCGCACGAAGAGGAAGTGCTTGCCGTCGGGCAGGAAGTAGGGATCGCGATCGGTATATCCCTGGCCGCTACTTTCTCCCTTTGTGATTTCAACCGGAGTGCCCCCGCCATCGGAGACGGACTGGAGCGAGCCGGCGATGCGGGGCGCGAAGATAATAGTGCCCTGCTCGTTCCAACTGCCGCCGCGGCCTTCGGCCGCGTCGCAAAGAACTTGTACGGTCCCGCCGGCGACGGGAACCTTCTTGAGCTTGCCCTCAGAGAAAAAGCCGAGATACTTGCCATCGGGCGACCAGAAGGGAAACATCGCGGACTGAGCACCGGGTACGGGCGCCGCCTCGCCGGTGGAAAGCTGCAACAGATAAAGTGATCCGCCGCCGGGGGTGAAGGATGTGCCTTTCTTGCCGACTAAGAATGCAAGTTGCTGGCCATCGGGAGACAGGGCTGGCGCCCCGTCGGTGACCGAGAAGAAGTCAAATCCGGCGGGCGGTTCGATGCTGGTGTGAACCGGTTGATGCGCAGAGGTGAGGCGGCCGGCGTAGATCACCAGCAAAATGCCGAGGGTCGCAGCAATCAGCCATCCGGCAAGGGTTGCGGCGGTCAGCACCGTGAAAGACTAGCAATACGAACTCTAACGAAGCAAGAGAATGGCAAAACCAATTGCGACACTCCAACACTCCATCGGCGGAGCTGCGGCACTGGCGCGTAAATCGTAAATCGCAAATCGTAAATTTATTCATCTCCTCCTCCATCCGGTGTGCCCCGGTTCCGACCCGGCGGCTTTTTGGGCGGCCCATGCGCCGCGTCGTAAATCGGGGTCGTCTGCCCCTTCGGCAGTTTCGCCTCCTCCGCCTTGCGCTCGCGTTCCTCCTCCGGGTCGAGACCCATGCTCTCCAGAAATGTCCCCTGGCTCCCCGGCCCGGCCGCCAGCGCCGTCTTCATCATGTCCGCCATGATCCGCGGCTCGACAAAACAGTCCTCGCCCCAGGTCACCTCGATGTCCGCCGGCGCACCCAGTCCCTCGATGAAGATGGTCTTCAGGTGTTCCCGCACAAAATCCCGCTCCGCCAGCGCCTGGTACTTGAACATCGTCATCAGGAATGGATTCAGCGACTTCCCCAGGAGCATTTGCCCCAGCGGCATGGACCACAGCGCAATCCGGTTGATCCCCGAGGCAAATTTCTTTTCGTCATAAACCTTCGGGTCCGGCCAGTTCGCCGCCTGCCGGATGAGATGGTCGAAGTTCGTGGACATCTTGTAATGCCCGGTCTTGCCCTTCGACGCCTGCTCAAATGCCTTCGCCCGCGCCTGCGTCCAGAAATTCGCCTTGCTCCCCGCGTGCAGCCCGCTCTTGATCTCATGCCCCATCAAATGCTGCTCCAGCACCGTCCGGCACGCCGCCGCCAGTTGCGCCTGCCCCACGTCCAGCGATTGCAGTTCCGCCGCCGCCACAAACAACGGCGTCATCGAAGGCACTCCAAATCCTGAACCCATTCGCTCCCGCCGCAGCACGTCAAAGCCGAAAATCCGGTCGTCGTCGTGCGTCAGCGTGATTTCATTCGGCGAATCCTTGAACACTCCCACCTCTGCCTTGCTGAACGCGCCCACGGTGCTGATCTGGTCCACGCTGATGCCGTGCCGGATCTTGAGCTTCTCCATGCCGAAGATGTCGTCGAACTGGCAGCGTTCCGGCGGATAGACGATTGGCGGCCGCCCTCCCCTGCTCCGCCACAAACCCACGACGTTGTCCTGGATGAGCCATTCCAGCCAGCAGTCCCGCGCATACCGCTGGACCATCTTCCGGTTGTTCCGCGCCCAGGTCTTGATCTTGGTCGTGGCGGGCTTGCCATCCTCCGAGGCGAATTTGAAGCCGTAGTGAAAAAACGAGAATCGCGTCAGGATGATGGCCCGGATGAACCATTGCCACTTGTACCAGTGCCGCGCCTTCTCGAACTGGTGCGGCCGGTCCATCGGCGCGTCCTGCGACTTGCTCAGCTCCGCCTCCACCCGCCCGATTCGAGGCGAACCCGTCCAGCACGCGCTCACCTTCCCAGGCCGAACAAAGCCCCGACCGGCTGCCGTTCAACGCCGCACCGGGCGCGCCGCCGGCCAGCAAACCGGTGACATCAGTCCGGCCCGATAAAGTGGCCGCTGTTGCCGTGGGTATTCTGTGCTGGCGTTTGGACATCGCAATGCGGAAACAGGCCGCGCGCCTCCTCTGCCAAATATATCCGCCAGTCTAAAACTGAATTTTGCCCGGACAACCCCCAATCCATAGTTACGATTCCATCGCGTAATAACTCCCGTCGCTCGCGCCACCCGCTGAGAATTCCAACTCCCCCAGCTTTAGCCAGATCAAGAATCGCACCCAGGCGAAGATGCAGGCGTAGGCCAGATCCTTCTTCCCGTTCACCACCACAAACGTCTTCGCCCCGTTCCGCGTCAGCGCCCAGGTCCCATCCTCCCGCGTCACCACCTGGATGTTCATCAACTGCTGACGCGCCGCATCGAGGTTCTTCAATGCCCATTTCTGTTCCTCCGGCCACGACTCCGTCTCCGCCCGCGGCCGTTCATTGAAGGGCTTCGGAAACGCCGCCAGCATGTAGGTGATCGCCTCCTGAAAGACCACATGCATCGCCTCATACAGGTTGTCGTCCCCCGCCAGATGCGTCCAAAGCTGTTGAATCCCCGGGTCGCGCCGCGGTACATCGTCAGGATCGGCTGTGCGTTCGGGCTCAGCGTCCCGCTCTGCATGTCCTCCAGCGACGCAATCGGCACCGCGTCCGTCTCCGTGCCATTGATGACCTGCTTGCCCTTGACCAGCTCCAGATTGATCCACTGGCCGCCCCCCTGGCTGTCCATCAGGATGCCCGCCAGCCCGAAATGCCGGTGCTCCAGATGAATCTTGCCGCTCCAGTCCCGCACGTCCGCCCCGCGCAACCGGTAGGCCCATACGAACTCCGGCAGCCAGTCGCTAGATTGTTGCTTGGATTCTCGAGTCCGGGTTTCGGCCGCGCCCGCAAAATCGCCAGCGCCCCATCGTCGCTCTTCCGCCCCTGCGCCGGCGCCGGGTCCACCCCCATGAAGTAAAATACATTCGGCAATTCGATGTTCGACGTTCGATGTGAGAGGCTCGATGTTCCGCGTGCTATTTCCGGTTGCAGCCCCGCCCGCACCCCCACCTGCACGCACCGGTTCACCTCCTCCTCCGAATACCAGCCCTTTGTCTCCCGCGCGCGGATGCCCAGGCATTCCCGCAAAAAATGACTGCGCGTGAATTGCGTCTTCATCCGCGAGATCGCCTGCCAGTCAATGATCTGGTCCCGGAACGGCTTGCCCGTGTGGCTCTTCAGATTGCTCGCGTCTTTGAAACTGAAGCTCACGATCGCATACAACGGATTCCCCTTGGCGATTTCCTTTTTATACTGGTCCACCCGGACCTGGCTCGGATGATTCGTGTTCTCCGCCGTCGCCGACAGGATGCACCGGTTCATCCACAAAGGATGGAACTGGTTGAACGTCGAACGCCGCAACCGCCCGAGGATCTGTTGGTTGATTCCCCCCGTGGTGTTCCCCGCGTTGTTCATCGTGGCCGACGCCCCGCCCTTCTTCCCCATCGTCTCCACCTTCGTCCACTCGTCAATCAGCGCCCAACTCAGCGTCAAACCCGCCTGCCCGATCGCGTTCTGCATCCAGTTGGGCGCGGGCATCATCACCCGGCTGCCGTTCTTGAAATGCTGCACCCAGCAGGCCGCCCCCTTGCTGTCGTCCTTGCCGTCCTTTTCCCCCTCGAAATCCACCTTGCCCAACTGCGCCCGAAATACGGATTCGCCGCGAACGGCGAGGAGTAGTTCGGCCAGAAAATATCCTTGCCCGCCTGAAACGTCTGGTAATACGCGCAGCACCACTGGTCCTCGATCAGCATCGCCCGCAGTTGCGCCAGCGCCCACAACCGCAGTGATTTCCCCGTCCCGAATCCCGACTCGTCAATCACGTTCGGCACGTGCCAGCCAATCCGGAACGCCGCCGCCTGGAAGGCGTCGAACTTGATGCCCAGCAAAATGAACGCCCCCATCACCGGGTCAATCAGGAAATCATCCACCATCGTCGGCGTCACCCGTAGATGCCGCGGCGTCGAAGGTGTGTGAATCTCAATCATGGTAGGAGACGACGTGAGGAGTCTCTAACTTCGCCTTGCGGCCTCGCGTAAATCGTAAATCGTAAATCGTAAATTCCGGGTCAGGATTTCCCCACCAGCCACGCCTTGAGGATTCTGCCCAGCACCGGCTGCAGGTCGTCGAAAATCTGCTTGGTCGTCGAAGGCTTGTGCTCCACCAACTGGTAATCATCACCCGGCGAATGAGGTCCGCCTCGGCTTCCGTCAGCCGCAACGCCACCATCTTCGACCAGGGCGGGCGGCCCGTGACTCCGCACTCCGCACTTCGCACTCCGCATTGCAGTGGCCCCACCGGTTTGAGCCGCTCCAATAGATTTGGTTTCTTTTTCATTTTGCTTTTGCTTTCAATTCCTCCGCCCTCGCCGCCGCGTCCGCCTGCGCGGCCATCACCGTCTCCTCCGCTGGTTCGTTCAAGTCCGGAAAATCACTTCCCTCCCCGGGTATCACCCCTTCCTCCATGTCCACCAGCGGCTCGTTCTGCGCCTCCCGCGCCGCCATCACCGAATTCCGAAACGCCTCGTCCAGCCGCTTCAAAATCTGCGGCTTGAATTGCGACCGGAAGTTCGGGTCGTCCAAATTGTGGAAACCCTCGACCAGAAAAATATTCAACCCCAGCCGGTAGCGCGGTTGCGGGGACTGCGCGCTCAT
>CAVXVD010000073.1:0-66884 GCA_963765015.1 uncultured Acidobacteriota bacterium
TAACGGCGTCAAACTTGTCTGAGATTAAAATATCGGCGCCAGCCCGTGCTTCGTGGCAGATCTCCACGTCAATTGAGAGTTTCTCAAGCGTGGGACGGATGATCCGCAGCAATTCCGGGTCTTGGCTTAGAAGCAAAGACTCCAAGGTCATAGCTCGATTCTAGGAGACAAGGAAGGATCCCCGATAGTGACCAAGGTGTTGGCCCCTCGGTCGGCGTGTAAGTTCTTGGAATTAAGACGGATTGTGCGTTGTAATTTCTCAGCGTACAAATGGACAATACGCCCGAAATGAACCAGCTTGTCTATCTTTCGCTCGGATCGAACCTCGGAGATCGGCAAAGTAATCTGCGGAAAGCCGTCGCAATACTGGCGACGCTCGGTCGAGTGGCCTCCGTTTCTTGCTTTTACGAGACTGAGCCTGTCGAGTTTAAGGATCAGGCATGGTTTCTGAACTGCGCCGTCGCGCTTCAAACGACGAAAACACCGGAACAGCTATTGAAGGCAATTCTTCAACTCGAACAGCAAATGGGCCGGCAGCGTCTGCAAAGGAAGGGGCCTCGCACGATCGACATCGATATTTTGCTCTTCGCAGACACCATTATTGACACTTCTGAATTGATGATTCCCCATCCTGCAATGCACCAGCGACGATTTGTGCTGGAACCTCTCGCGGAAATTGCCCCGGAGGAACAGCACCCAGCCCTGAAGAAAACTATCCGAGAGTTACTCGATGACTTGCCGACAGGACAGATCGTGAGGAAATTCCACGATCAATAGCAACAAAATCTGACAGATTTTCGCGGACCAGAACGCATTAATTCCGGTCCGTAATTATCCGAAAAAAACAAGTGTTGCGGATTACTTCCTAGGGCAGGATGATCCCGCTGCCAGTTTCCTGGGGGGCGACCACAGTCGAATCTTTCTCGGGAAACTGCGCGAAGAGAAATTCCACGAAGGCCCGCGATTTTGGCCGGCCCGAAGTCCTGCCATGTGCCAGTCGCATGAGAAACACCAGCGCTTTGAACACGTCGATGTCCCGCAAGTTCGAGTAGCCCACGTGCTTTTGCTCTGCCTCGCGGTACTCTTTCACCATGTTCTCGACCTCAGCGGCAACACGACGTTGCGAGGCGCTGGTCAACGGCTGTTCATAATGGAGGCCCGAGTTCACGCGCCGCTGGTAGCTTTTGGTGAGGACCGAAAGCGTCGCAAGCAGATCGTGATCGCGCAGGCTGCGATCTGCGCGAGCCGCCTTGGCTAGCGCATAGGTGAGTCCCATCAGCAGATGCTCTTGTTCATACATGAACTGATCAGACAGTTCGACTTCGAGGAACAGTTCGGCTGCGTCAATCTGATCAGCCGACCGTGGCTTCTCATGTTCGTGTGCCTGTCGCAGATAAGGACAATCGCTTGGGCAATCGAGCGTCACCTCGCGCTGCTCGCCGCAGCACTGCGGGCAGATGTGTCCGTGAACGGCGGGACAAAATCGCCTTTCCTTTCGGGTTTCACAGATAGCGCAGCTCAATCGGGGCTCCCGCAATCATTATGGCATCTTCGACCCTACGATTATTTAGGAGTTCGATTGCAAGACTCGAAATCGGCAGAATGAAGCTGCGAGGGCCTGAGTTTTTAAACTCAAGTCTAGAATTCAGAACTGGCCCGTTACCACGCTGATGCGCATAGCAGGCTCATTTGGGCACCAATAGGCATGGGAACGCCTGTAATGACGGCCCGTTGCGCGCGCGCGAATGAGGAAACCCCTGTAAAATAAGGTGTTTTTCCACAGGCTCGGGGGTATAAGATAGGCCCCGCTGGTATTAAACCGATTTTTTCCCGAGGAGGAAGTATGGCTTCAGGTCTAACCAAAACACAGCTGATTCGGCAACTCGCCGAGAAGACTGAGCTCCCTAACAAAACCGCGGCGGCATTTCTGGAACATCTCGCTGACACGGCGATCAAAGAAACCAAGAAGAACGGCATCTTCGTAGTGCCCGGTTTAGGCCGTCTGGTGAAGGCGCATCGCAAGGCTCGTGTGGGACGTAATCCGCAGACCGGCGAACCCATCCAGATCAAGGCGAAGACCGTTGTGAAGTTCCGCGTGGCCAAAGCCGCGAAAGACGCGATCGCCCCCAAGAAGTAGTTTCGAATTTTGAGATCGACCAAAAGGCTGGCTTAGGCTGGCCTTTTGTTTTTTGCGCCATGTCGCGACTGCCCGTGAGCCTCGGACGTGCTCATAGTGAGAGACTGGATCCGCGGCTTGTGAAGGGACGAAAGGACGAGGTTAGGGGCATGCTGAACTGGATTGTTATTGGAATCGGCGATATCGCGACGCGGCGGGTCATCCCAGCGATCCAGGCCGAGCCCCGCTCCCGTTTTTACGGCTTGGTTACGCGCGATCCTGCGAAAGCCACTCCCTACGGGGTCCAAACCTGGTCGACCCTAGACCAAGCTCTCGCCGACCCAGCCGTTCACGCGGTGTATGTGGGCACTCCAGTTTTCTTGCACGCGCCGCAGACGATTCAGTCGCTTTGGGCGGGCAAGCATGTGATTTGCGAGAAGCCCATGGCGATGAATGAAGCCGAAGCTAAAATCATGCTCCAAGCTGCCGAGAAGAGCGGCAAGACCTTCGGGGTGGCTTACTATCGCCGCTCCTATCCCAAAGTGCAACGCGCGAAACGGTTGATCGAAACTGGTGCGATCGGCAAGCCCGTGCTGGCCGAACTTACCTGTCATGGATGGTTTGACGGCACGGGCAGCCGCAGCTGGCTCGTTGATCCTGTAAAAGCGGGAGGCGGGCCACTGTTCGATATCGCCTCCCACCGCATCGATGTTTTGAATTTTCTTTTTGGCCAGCCACAGAGCGTCACTGGCCAGCTGTCGAACCTCGTCCATCACTACGCGGTGGAAGATAATGCCACCGCGATGATCGAGTACGAAAGCGGCCTGCGCGGCGTCATCGATGTTCGCTGGCACTCGAAGGTGAGCCGCGACGAGTGCCGCATTCGGGGCACTGAGGGAGAGATGGAATTATCCCCGCTCAATGGACCCGATCTAGTCTATCCAGGCGGCCGCGAGAATCTACCGCCTCACGCCAACCTGCATTATCCGATGTTTGAGAACTTTGTGGATGCCTTGGAGGGCAAAGCGCCGTTGCTGTCCAGTGGTGCGTCGGCGTTCTGGACCGACTGGGTTACCGAGCGCGCCCGCCATTGGGCCGATTAGCCACAGAGTAGCTCGGCTTACGGTTATTTCCCGTACTCGTTCTTCACTACCTCGCCGCCCTTCATCACAAACTTAACGCGCTCCAGGGTGGTGACGTCTTTCAGCGGATCGCCATCCACCGCCACAACGTCAGCCCACGCACCCGGCTCGAGGCTCCCTACCTTTCCTGACCATCCTAGCAAGTCCGCCGCATTTACCGTCGCCGCCTGAATCGCCTGCAGTGGCGTTAGGCCCAGCCGCACCATCACTGCGAATTCGTGGGCGTTTAACCCGTGCGGATACACAGCGGCATCCGTGCCAAAAGCAACTTTCACTCCACTGGCAAATGCGTGGGCAATGTTCTTGCGCGCTGCCGGGATCACATTCTCGCGCCTTGGCGAGCAGAGGCAGAGGCAAGCGAGTCAGTCCCCGCGTTGTCGATCATCCAGTCGCCCAGGTAGAGCGTCGGTACCAGATAGGTGCCGTGCTCTTTCATCGCTGCAATTCCAGCGTCATCGATGTAGCTTCCGTGCTCAATGGAATCCACTCCGGCCTCGGCGGCCCAGCGGATTCCCTCTGCGCCATGTGCGTGCGCAGCCACCTTCCGACCCAGCCGGTGGGCATCTGCAACGAGCGCTTTCATCTCCTCCAGCGTGTACTGCGAGGCTTGGGGATTGTCTCCCAGCGAGAGCACGCCTCCGGTGGCGCATACCTTAATCAGGTCCGCGCCATACTTGATATTCTCGCGAACCTTGTGCTGCACCGCGGCAATTCCGTCCGCCACGCCGTCGCCTACCGCGTGGTATTCGAAGGGCAGCATATTGTTATCGCAGTGTCCGCCGGTGATACCCAGGGCCGGACCGCTTACCAGCATTCTCGGTCCAGGGACATCCCCAGTGTTGATCGCATCGCGCAGAGCGACGTCGCTGAAACCATCGGCTCCCACGTTTCGCACTGTGGTGAAGCCCGCGAGCAGCGTGAGCCGCGCGTTTCTGGCGCCGATCAGACTCTGTCTCGGTACGGATATGGCCAGTTGCTCATAGCCAAATCTCGGATCCATGGTCAGGTGTGTATGCGCGTCGATCAGTCCCGGAAGCACGGTTCCATTGGGCAACTCGATGCGCACAGCATCCGCCGGAATCTTTGCCTTGGCAGCCGGGCCTACGCTCACGATTTTCCCGCCCTCAATGACGAGCGTCTGGTCCAGAACCAGTTTGCCGGTCTTCACATCCAGCAGCTGGCTTGCATGCACTACTACGTGTTGGGTATTCTGCGCAGTCGCCAGCGTCACTAGGCAAGACATCGCAGCTGCAAACACAAGTCCGCGAACCTTCTTCATCGTGAAGTTCCTCTCAGGATTGACAGATTGTAAGAATGATTACCCGCGCCCGATGGAAAAACGGACGAGGCAATGCGAACACTCGCAATGGTTCATGGCAACGCGGACACCGAGGCCATCAGTTCAGGTTTGGCTTAGCCCCCAGGCCCGTCATTCGAGACATACTGTTCGAGGGAATCCAGTTCGTGGCTCAGGTCATCCACGCGCCACTCCAGCAGATTTCGAATCGAGAGAATCCCCAGCAGTTTGCCGTTATCGTCAGCCACAGGCAGATGACGGAAATGCCGCTCCAGCATGGTGCTTAAGGCTTCTCCTGCCCCGGTTCCTCGCGTGGCCATCTCGACAGGCGTGGTCATCAGATCGCGTACGGGCGTGGTTCGCGGGTCCACATGGCTGAGCGCCATTTTACGCAGCACATCCCGCTCCGTAAAAATTCCTGCCACGCGGTACTCGCTATCGACGACTGCGACGGCTCCAACGTGGTGGTCTAGCATCTTATGGATGGCATCGGCAACGGTCGCTTCGATTCCAACCGCCGCGATCTCACGGTCACAAAGCTCCAACACGCTCATAAGTACCTCCTCCAGCCCTTCACGACCCCGGGGCCGGACTTCGACCGACGGAAACTGGATTGACGCATTATGATCGTGGCGAAGCGCTTGTCAAGAACATTTACACGAAATCGGTTCTGCGCTCGATTTGGGAGCTTGTGCTACGCCTCAATGGCCGCATCCGCTTCGATCTCCACGAGAATTTCTGGGGAAATTAGAGCGCTCACCTGCACCATCGAAGTGGCTGGACGAATATCCCGAAAGGCCTCTCCGTGAGCCTTCCCAACCTTTTCCCATTCCGCGATGTTGGTGACATATATCCGGGTGCGGACCACGTCTTTCATGCGGGCGCCAGCTTTCTTCAACGCGCTCTCGATGTTCTCCAAAGTCTGCACCGTCTGCCCATAAACGTCTCCGACGCCGACGATCTTTCCATCTGGCCCCGTGGCGGTAGTTCCAGACACGTGGATGTAAGAACCCACTTTGACTGCACGAGAGTAACCCACGATGGGCTCCCACGCGGTGCCGCTTGAAAAGTTCAGTCGTTCCATGCGAATCCCTCCGTGGCCGCTCATTCTACATTGCCCACGCTTGGAACCCTCGACTTTGGCAGCCGCCTTCCCCAATTGCCAGCAATCTACAGTACGAACAAGCCTTTTTCTAACGGATTCAGCGCACAACTCACTTGAGATTGTTCGTGTTCTAACTAATCGGGAAAACGAATCATGCCGATAAACAAAAGTCACTTGCGTTTAACTACGGAAATGCGATATCAACACACGCATGTGGCTGAAACTCCGTGCACGACACGGAGTTCAGGGGGCTCAAAATGATTCCGGATTCGCATCCGCTGCAGCAGCTCTTTCAAGATCTGGTCGGACGCCATTACGCCGAAGAGATCGGCATTCGCGATCCCCAGATCGTTGCCTACGTTTCTCATCTGTTGGCGGAATTCTGCGAAACCGATCAGCTTTACAAAATTCACGACTCGTCCAATCGTCCGCTGCACGATGTTGGCGAGATGCTCATTGAATCCGACCCGGTTTACGGTCCTGCGCCCTCGTTTGATCGCGAGCGCCAGGTGCGCAAACATGTGGGCGACTACATCCTCTTTTTTGCCGGGATGTTTCCCGAAAGCATCAACCATTTCCGTCTACGCCGTCAGCGGACTCGAGAATCTGGTTGAGTGGGTCAAGGCGGGGAAAGAGAGCTACTACATCGTCTCCAAGTTCGAGCACTTTGAATACGCCAAGGTAGCGCCTTTATTCGCAACTTTGTCGAAGAACTTCGAGGAGTGCGTTTACGGGCTGAACATGGTGAAGAACGATCTGCAGGAGATGCAGCATCCCATTGTTCGCCGGACAGACGAATTGATTATGTAACTAGCGAGCTTGTTCGGCTTCAGCCTCGAGTTCCCCCGCGTTCGCCAAGCTATAAAAAGTCAGCGCTGCGCTCCCCTGTTTCAAGCAGACGAAACCTGTGCAGTGCTCCGAATTCCTCTCCGGGATCGAACTCCTTTTCGTGCTCGGCAATTACAACCGAAGTACCAATAATTAATGAGGAATTTGCCAGGGCACTCAGCGTATCCGAGATAAGCCCCCGTCATCCGATACGGCGGATCGATGAATACAACGTTGCTCACGAATTGCTGCTGTTCCAGGCGCCGCAAGGCGCGTGGTAACTCTTCCTGCAGCACCTTGAAGCCCGCGGCAACTCCTAAGCTCCGAAGGTTCTTTCGGATCGCCTCACAAGCAACTCGCGAATTCTCGACGAAGTGCACTTCTTTGGCGCCGCGGCTTAGCGCTTCGATCCCCACGGCACCTGTCCCCGCAAACAAGTCGAGCCACACGCTGCCTTCCAGTGCTCCCGGATTCCCTGCAGTCAGCACGTTGAACAGCGTTTCTTTAAGCCGATCGGAAGTCGGCCGAATATCCATCCCATCCAATGAATGTAGCGGCCGGCTTCGGTATTTACCTGCAATGACGCGCATCGATGCACTCTTGAATTCCGCAACCACTATATTGAGGCTGTAGAATAAACGGAGCAGCCTATGCGAAGCTGGTCCATCTCAGTCGGACGTCTTTTCGGCGTGGATGTCCGCCTCCATCTCACGTTCCTCATCCTACCCGCATTTCTTTACTGGACGGACTACGCGGCGAATCGGCAAAACGCCAACGGAGGGCGTGACTTCGCTCTGGTCGGTATTATTCTCGCCTGCGTAGCGGCTCACGAATTTGGACACATGGTGGTCGCCCGCCGTTTGGGGCTGATTCCGAAAGCGGTCATCCTGCTGCCCCTGACTGGCGTTGCGCTCTACGACGAGTCGCGCGTTCAGAAGCAGCCTACCGTCATGATTTGGCGGCGCGAAATCCGATTTGCCCTGGCTGGACCTCTGGTAAACCTCGCACTCGCAGGTCTCGCGATTGCCGTGATTACCGCCTCCGCACGCAGCATCGAACTGTGGAAGTGGCCTTTCTGCAGGCCGCAAACCTGCCGCGAAGCGTGGTATGGGCCAATCTTTGGCTTGCAATTCTGAACCTGATGCCGGCTTACCCGCTGGATGGCGGGCGCATTGTCCGAGCCTACTTCTCCCGTACACTCGACCCTGCCTCGGCCACCAGGCGCGCGGTTTCCATCAGCACTGCCATCGCGATGGTCCTGGTCTTTGCCGGGCTGTTCAGCGATGCCTGGCTCACTATGGTGGGAGTGATCGTCTTCTCCGCCGCTCAGTTGGAAGAGCGCGCTCTGGTTTTTCAGTCGGTGCTGGATAACGTCCGCCTCGAGGAAGTCATGCTCACCGATTTCGCTACCCTATCTCCGGCCGACACTTTGGAAGATGCCCTCGAGAAGGCGGTCCACTCCCTGCAGGACGACTTTCCCGTGGTTCGGGGGAGCGACATGGTCGGAGTCATTTCGAAACAACATATCCTCGACGCGCTGCGGGCGGAAGGCAACGGGTACGTTCAGGCCGTAATGAATAAGATTTTTGAAGTCTCAGTACGCCAGGACTCGCTCGGGTCGGCCTTCCGCAAGCTCACGGCGAGAAATTCGAGCATCATTCCAGTCGTCGAAGATCAGCGGCTGATCGGCATCGTGACCCTTCAGAACCTGATGCACTCCATGTCGCTACTGGCCGAAAGCCGCAAACTGCGCCGCGATGAGAGCGAATCGTAAGCATGCTGCCGAAGTTGGTTCGTTTGATTGCTCTGATCGCTTGTCTTGCTGGAGCCCTTTCGCCCGCGGGTTCGGCGCAAGAAGGTTACCCCGCCCAATCCCCAAACTCGGAATCCCGAGACTCGAACTTTGCCGGATGCTACAACCTTCAAATGGGACGATGGTGGCCCTGGTCTTTGGGTGAAGATGCAAGGTTCGTAACACCCCCAGACCAATTTGAGCTGACTCTTCAGCGGGCAACGGAAGGATTTGCGAAGGGCCATCTAATTATTCGGCAGGCGCCTTCCGGCGAGCGCCCTTGGCGATTCTCATACTGGATGTTGACCAAGACGAACAGGGCGGCCGCTGTATGGAGCGATGGCCTTTCAGGAGTAAGCATCAACTTCGCGAAGCATGGCGATGAACTCCGGGGTAGGGCGCACGCTCATTTCGATTCTTGGCGACCACCGCATATTGCGCACGTTACTGCACGGCGGATCGCATGCCAGTCAGCACAACGGTTGCCCTGACACCGGTTGGGGGTCAGAATAGCCTGACCGCCTTCGCCTGCTGCACCGCTGGAATCAGCCGTAACCGTGCCAGCACTGCCTCCGGCACTTGCCCGTCGACGTGGACAACCGCGATCGCCTCGCGCGCCTGTTCCGCTTTTTCGCTACTGCGCCGTCCCAACGAGAAATCAGCAATGTTAATCGATTCTTCCCCGAGAATAGTTCCCACCTTGCCGATCACGCCCGGCACGTCGCGGTTCCGCAGGTAAATCAGATTGCGTTCCAGAGGAGCTTCGACGTCAATTCCGTCCACATGCAGCAGACGAGGCGCATCGCCGTGCAGCACAGCACCCTTTACCATGTGTTCTTCCCTCGCACTCTTCAGAAATATCGAGAGCACGCTCCCCGCTCCGCCGGTGGAAGCTTTCGCCTTGTGCGATTCCACGACTCGCAGCCCGCGGCTCTCGGCGATGGCGGCTGCATTTACCAGGTTCGCCTTCTCCTCAAGCGCCTGATTCAGAATGCCTTTGATGGCCGCATTGCGAATCAGTTCCGTCTTCCACTCTGCAATGTGTCCGCCGTAGCGAATTGAAATTTCTTCCAGCGATCCCTCCGACACTTGCGCCAGAAATGCTCCCATGCGCTCGGCCAGCACAATATAAGGCTGCATCTTCGCGTATTCGTCCGCCGACACCGACGGCACATTCACCGCGTTCTGGATGACTCCGTGCTTCAGATACTCCTTCACTTGCTGCGCAATCTGTACCCCGACCGCTTCCTGCGCCTCAAAAGTGGATCCCCCGACATGCGGAGTGAGCAGAACGTTTTCAAGTGCGGTGAGCGGAGAGTTCTTCAGCGGCTCCTCGACAAAGACATCGAGCGCCGCTGCCCCGACTTGCCCCTGCACCAATGCCCGCGCCAGGTCCGCTTCATTCACCAGTTCGCCGCGCGCACAATTCACCAGCCGCACTCCCTTCTTCATCTTCGCGATGGACGCCTCGTTGATCATCCCCGCCGTTTGCGGCGTCAATCCCACATGCAGCGTGATGTAATCCGCCGCGGCATACACCTCCTCGAGCGTTGCCAGACGAATCCCTTGCTCCTTGGCTACCGCCACCGACACGAACGGATCGTGTCCCATGAGTTCCATCCCAAAGCGCCCGCGCCCGGCGCGCGACTTCCATCCCAACGCGCCCCAGCCCGACAATTCCTAGAGTCTTGGCGCGCAGTTCGGTCCCCTGGAGAGATTTCTTTTCCCACTTGCCCGCGTGCATGAGTGCATCTGCCCGGCAGAGGTGTCGCGCCATCGCCAACATCATCCCAAGCGTTTGTTCCGCGACTGCAACCGCGTTGGCCCCGGGGGTGTTCATCACCGCGATGCCCTTATGGGTTGCCGCTTCCAAATCGATATTGTCTACGCCGACTCCCGCGCGCCCGATTACCCGGAGTTTCTTCGCGTGCTCCAGCAGCTTGGCATCCGCCTGCACGGCCGAGCGCACGATCAGAGCATCTGCTGACTCAAGGAGCTCAGCCAAATTGCCGTCGAGTTGATCCGCTGTGAGTACGGTCCACCCCGGCTCCTGCAACTGAGCCACGGCCGACGCGGAAATCTTTTCTGCCACAATGATTTTCACGAGTGCGTTCCTTTGAATCAGAATCTCTATCCTGAAACGTATGCTGACAACCAATTGACGCGGAAATGACAGCTCCCTGACACGCGCTCCGGCCCGGTTTTCTAGACTCGCTTCAGTGGGCTCAAGCCCCCCGGAGAAGAAATATGAAAACCGTCAAGACCACGTTGCTGCTCGCGCTGATGGCACTCGGGCTCGCATGCGGATACAGCTCCAAAAGCACTCCTCCAGTCGCCGGCACAATGCCCGCGATCGCTCAGTTGAACCCCAACAGCGCGACCGCCGGTGAAGCGGCATTCACGTTGACCGTCAACGGAAGCAACTTTGGAACGAAAGCGGTGGTGAACTGGAATGGCGTTGCCCAGACCGGGACCACTTATCTGAGCTCCAGCCAACTCACCGTAGCCATTCCTGCTGCGATGATCGCCGCGTCCGGCACCGTTCAGGTGACGGTGACTAACCCGGGCACTCCCGGTACCGGCATTTACGGCACGGGCGCCACCCTGGCCGAGACTTCCCCGGCCGTGGATTTCACGATCAACTGAATCGCTGGGCCGCGCCTCCTTCAGGCTCCGACCAGCTGCCGTTTTTCGGCCAGAGTGCGGGCATACACTTGTTGCGCTGCCCGCACCGCCGCGCCATATTCCACGCTCTTGTCGGTCACACGCGCTAGCACGTGCTCGAGCGCGCCTAGTATTCCGACGGTGTCGAGATAGTCGTAATAGCCAATGTGCGCAATGCGGAACAACTTTCCTTTCATTTCACCTTGACCGTTGGCCACGACCGCGTCGAACGCTTCGCGGAACTCTTTTACGATCTTTCCGGAGTCCAGCCCGTCGGGAGCGCAGATCGCAGTTAACGCGGCTGCCGGCGTTGATGCAAACAACTTCAATCCCAACGCCTTCGCTCCTGTCCGAGTCATTTCAGCGCAGAGTTCAGCATTGTTGATCAACGCTTCGCGTCCCTTTGCCACGCTACCATTGCCCATGCCGCGGACAAACTCCAGAGCTGCTCCCAGGGCCGCGAACAAAGACGTTGCCGGCGTGTAGGCCGTTTCTCCCTTGGCAGCTGACTTTCTCTCCTTGCGCAAATCAAAGTAAAACCGCGGCGAAGATGTCTTCTCCATCCGTTTCCACGCCCGCTCGCTCACCCCGCAATACGCCAGCCCAGGAGGCATCATCAGCGCCTTCTGCGAGCCCCCTATGATCACATCTACCCCCCACGGGTCTACATCGAGGTGAGTGGTCCCCAGACCGGTAATCGCGTCTACGACCAGCAGCGTCTCGTCGCCGTGTTCGCGCACAATTCTTGCGATTCCCTGAATATCGTGCCGTGCTCCGGTGGAGCTCTCGGTCGCCTGCACGCACACTGCGCGTACGGACGTGTTCAACCGCGCTCGGATGTCGTCCAAAGCAAACGTCTCGCCGTACGGTACTTCGAGCACGTCGACGCGGCAGCCGAAAGCTTTGGCTAATCCCGTCCAGCGCTCGCCAAACTTTCCCGCCGTCAGCACGAGTACGTTGTCGCCCGGCGAGGTTAAGTTCGAGACCGACGCCTCCATCACGCCCGTTCCTGATGACGCGAGGACCAACACGTCATTCTTTGTGCCGATGAACTCCTTCATGTCAGCCAGCACGCGTTGAAACAGCGCCTTGAAATCGGCCGTCCGGTGATGCGCCGTGAACGAGGCCATTGCGGTCTGCGCCGCCGGCAGCAGCGGCGTCGGGCCGGGTGTAAAAAGACGATTCTTATGCAGCATGGTCTTGATTCCTTATGTACGGATGATCTATATAGCCGAGCTACAAGTCTACCGGAAGCGCACCCTTGCGCCACGTTTTCCCCGGCCTGGAGGCATCCAACGTGGAAGAGCGGCCCTTCAGGGCCGCGTAAGGGATCCAACCTTCGACGGGCTTCAGTTCCTGTGGCGGGCGCATGCCCTCCGTCTATAATCCTCCCATGAGCCTCACCGAACAGATCCAGAAAGACATCGTCACCGCCATGAAGGCTAAGGACGAAGGCCGTCTCTCCTGCCTGCGCATGGTGAAAAGCGCGCTGCAACTCAAGGCCGTCGAAAAAATGTCGCCGCTCGACGACAAGGAATCGCAGGCCGTGCTGGCCACGTTGATCAAGCAGCGCAAGGAATCCGTCGAGCAGTTCACCAAAGGCGGACGCCAGGAGATGGCCGACAAAGAAGCCGCCGAGATCGGCGTGATCGAAAGCTATCTGCCCAAAGCCGCCAGCGAGGCCGATATCGCCGCCGGAGTGAAGGCCGCCATCGCTGAAATGGGCGCGCCCACCATGAAAGAAATGGGCACGGTGATGAAAAACGCCATGGCACGATTCACACGCCGCCGGCATGCGCGTCGACGGCAAAGATGGTTAGCGAGATTGTGAAGCGGGAGTTGGCGGGAAAGTAGCGTTCGGCAAGATCATGTAGGGACAGCTGCCCTCGGCTGTCCGGTCGAGCGCAGCTCGAGCGCGGACACTCGCGTTCACTTTGATTGAGGCTGCCCGGAGAGGCGGGTTGCAAACTCGGGATTGTATTCCTTGATCGACTCCGCAAAATTGTCCATCATTTCGTTCCGGCTATCCTCCGGCCACAGATTCAGATCAGCCAGGGCCTCGTCATATTGATGGCATAGGACCCGCTGCTGGGCCCGCGACAGCAGGGCGCTTACCGCATCATCGAGATCGAGGGGACGACCAGATCCAAACTGCTTTGCCGTCTGCAGCTTCTTGACGTTCTCCGGGGTGAGTGCACGCGTCCAGGCATCGTAGTCTGGATTTGCCGGGGTGAGGAGCTTGTCGCAGAACTCCGGCGTTATGTCAACCAGTTTGCCCGACTGAACACGAAGCGCTCGCTCCGCGAAAGGCCTGGCAGCCCCGGAAGTGTACTCGTACGTTCCGCCCACTCGATCCCAGATGGTGACCCTGCCATCCTTCTCTTTGACGAAATCAACCGCAGCGCCCTCGCCAACGTCGAACAGCTTGTGCGGTTTCGGAGCCAGCGAAACGACATTGTAAATCCAGCAGCAGTGAGCTCCTCCCGCTTCATCAGTTTTGAAAACGACTTCGCCCTTGCCATCGCCGTCGAAGTCCATCCCGGTGTGGTCCTCATCGAAGATCACACCGATCCAGTCGTCCGGAAGACAACTTTTCCCGCCGCGTTGTAAATTGCCGCGGTGCAATCGTCACCTCCGCCGCCAGAGGCATTCCTCGCAGGACCCAGGGAAATCTCATATCCATCCCATAACTTCTTCTTGAAGGATTCAGTTGTCTTTGGATAGGAGTAGCAGGCGATCTTGTTATCATCCTGTGCGCAGCTGAGGGCGACACAGGAAGCAAAGAACAGAAGGAACAGAAACATCCGCGACATATGCGGATCTTACGTCCATGACAGAATCCGGACAAAGTTACTTCCGGTCGCACTTCTCCCTCTGCCACTCCCGGTATGCGTGGCTCTTCGACACGCCCCGCTCCTTCGCGACTTTCTTCAGCGCGGCCTTTTCATCCACTTTTTCTTCCGCCATGATCTGCTGCACGCGCTGGCGCACGGTCGGCCGGGCAAGAGTACCCGTCCCCACACCCGCATCGTTCTCTTCCGCTTTCCCGATCAGCAGCGTGATCTCGCCCTTCACCGTCTCGCGTGATTTCAAATTCTCCAGCACTTCACGCGCGCGGCCGCGCAAGAACTCTTCGTGCAGCTTGGTCAATTCGCGCGCGACTACGACGTGCCGGGCTTCTCCTAAAACCTCGCAAACGTCTTCCAGCGTCTCAATAATCCGGTGCGGAGCGTCGTAAAACACCTGCGTTCGCGGAGAGTTCTTCACCGCCTCCAGCACCGCCCGCCGCTCCCCACGCTTGGCCGGAAGGAATCCGCTGAAGCGAAACGAATCCGTGGGCAGTCCGCTCGCCACCAGCGCCGCCAGGAACGCCGACGCCCCCGGCACCGGCACGACCGGCACATGATGCCGAATCGCCAGCGCAATCAGCCGGTACCCCGGATCGGAAATTCCTGGCATGCCCGCGTCGGTCACCAGGGCGACGCTCATGCCCTCCTGCATCTCCTTTACCAGTTCCGCCGACTTCGTCATCTCGTTGTGCTCGTGATAGCTGGTTGTCCGCGTTGCAATCGAATAATGATTAAGCAGCTTCTGCGTCTGCCGCGTGTCTTCGCATGCAATCACGTCCACTTCTTTCAAAACACGCAATGCTCGCAGGGTGATGTCCTCCAAATTCCCAATCGGCGTCGCCACCAGATAAAGCGCCGGCACCGCAGTTCGTACCCCGGATTCCGTCGCATTCGTCATGGCCGGAAGTCTACCACTGAGCGAATGTAGAAAGAGCCGCCCTCGGTTGTCCGGTCTACCCAAGTTTGACGGTTGTGCTTCAGCCGTAACCTACGCATGTCGTCGACAATTGTGTTAATGTAACGCCGTTTAGAGACGTCCATGACCGCGAAGGACTTTCGCCAAATTGCTCTCTCGCTTCCCGAAACCGAGGAGCGGAAACACATGGACCATCCCGACTTTCGCGTCGTTGGAAAAATCTTTGCCACACTTGGTTATCCCGACAAGACGCGCGCTATGGTGAAGCTCTCTCCCGAAGACCAGCACAATTTTTCAAAAGACTATCCCGACGCATTCATCCCCGTAAAAGGCGCCTGGGGACGCCGCGGCGCCACCAGCGTTATCCTCAAAGCTGCCAAGAAAGAAATAATGCGCCAAGCAATCGAGGCGGCCTGGCGCAATACAGCACCGAAACGCGTTGTGAACCAATACGAATCGCGCGAGAATATGCAGGCATAAGTACGGTGAGAGTTAGGCCCGAAAAAGTTCCCCAAGAAAGCGTGACGATGCGATGTCACAACTGTTCCACGGATATAGGGTGAATCCCTGATCTCGCCAGATCGGTAACTTGCACAATCGTAACCACCGCGGCAGCTCGCTTTTGCATCAAACTAGGCCTATGGTGGTTGTCCCAAAACCCGCGCTGGCGGCCTTGTTCTGCTCGCTATTACTTTGCGTTTGCCCGGCGCAAACGACCACGCGACAAGCCGTGAATTCCTCTCAGTCGGCGAGCGCGAATCCGCCGCGACATGCCGATGGACCTCTGACCGTAGATGACGGCCTCGGAGTGATCTCCGCAGCCCTCGATCCAAGAGTACGCCGCCACGCCGGACAGGATTGTTCCCATCTGGTCCATGCAATTTATGAACGCGCAGGATTTTCGTATATGTACGCGACGTCCAACGACCTCTATGATGGCGTCGAACACTTTCAGCGCGTTGATTATCCTCAGGCCGGCGATCTGATCGTGTGGCGCGGGCACGCTGGAATTGTGGTGCGACCTTCGCGGCACATCTTCTTCAGCTTTAGGAGCGCTGGCCCCGGGATTGATGACTACGAGTCGAAATATTGGAGGGGAAGGGGGCGCGCTCGCTTCTATCGATACGTAAAAACTGATCGATGCCCCGAATGCACCAAGGTCAGTAGAATGTTCGGCCGATCTCGCGACGGCCACGATCGAGAGAAATAGCGCAGCTGTCCGACGTCGCGTTGTCCAATCCCAAATTGACGCAATGGCCGCTCCACCCCTAGAATCAAGATGAAAACGAGTTGTTCCTCACAACCGTCTTAACCCATGCCCCTTTACGAATACGAATGCAAGAAATGCGGCCACCGCTTCGAAAAAATTCAGAAGTTCTCTGACAAGATGGTGAAGAAGTGCCCCGAATGCGGGGGGGCCGTCGAGCAAATGATCTCCGCTCCGGCCGTACAGTTCAAGGGCTCCGGCTGGTACGTCACCGATTACGCCAAGAAAGGATCGTCCCAGGGATCCACCAGCAGCGGCGATTCAGGGTCCAAAGAGAAGAAAGACGACAAGCCGAAGTCAGAGGTCACGAAAGATTCTTCGTCCAAAGATAGCTCGGCAAAGGAGAGTTCCTCCAAGGACAGCACGAGCAAGGAAACTCCCCGCAAAGGTTCCGGCAGACACAAATGAAGCGGCTCCGCAATTCGCGAAGCCGCCTTGTTCTTGCTGAGAGCTGATGACTAGCCGCTGCTTTACTTTAATTCCTGTTCAAAATGATCTTCAATCATGGTGAACAGATGGACACGCGCATCTCTTCCCGCAATGCCATGCGTCTTGTTCGGATAGATCATCAGGCGGAACTGCTTCCCAGCCTTGATGAGTGCGTCAATCATCTGAATGCTGTTCTGGAAATGCACGTTGTCATCGCTTGTGCCATGCACCAGCAGAAGCGACCCGTGCAGCTTGTCGGCTGATCTGGTTACGTCTGACATCTCATATCCTGCCTTGTCGTCCTTGAGCAATCCCATGTACCGCTCGGTATAGATCGTGTCGTAATTTTCCTGATTGGTGACGGGAGCCACAGCCACTCCAGCCTTGAATCGGTCGGAATGCGTCATTGCGTACAGAGTCATCGATCCGCCATTGGACCAGCCCCAAATCGCGATCCGGTCATTGTCGAGTTGTGGATACTGCGCTAGCAGTTGGTCGAGAGCCGTGAGCTGATCTTTCAACTCGATTGCACCGAACTCATGCCGGATCGCCGTCTGGAACTTGCGATCCCGTCCTGGCGTGCCGCGATTATCCACCGCGAAGATCGCGAATCCCTTCCGCGCCAGAATTTCATCGAACGCGTCTGGCATCCCTTTCCTCACCATCTGTGCCGCTGGCCCTCCATAGATATTGATGATCAGTGGAATTTTTCCGCTGGCTGGCGCATCTGGAGGTAGCAACAGCCTCCCATACAGAACCGTCCCATCATCAGCCTTGAATTCTAGATACTTCGGTGCGCGCAGCCCGTAATCGGCAATCTCATCTCGCGCCTTCCACACCGGATTGCACGACCCTCCAACTGTACACAGTGAAATGCTGGGCGCAGTCTGCGGCCCAAAATACATATGCGTATAGTGCTTCGCGTCCCCGCTGAATGTCCCCAGGTGCATCCCTTCTTCTGGGGTCATCGCTTTGAGGTTCGAGCCATCCAGTTGTACCGAAAAAATGTGAGCTTGTCGCGGATCGTCTTTGTTCGCCGACAAATAGACCGTTCCTCCGGCCTCGTCTACACCGTCGATGCCCAATACTTCAAAATCTCCTTTAGTGAGCTGCCGCTCCAGCTTCGCATCCGCTGCCATCGGGCTCTGCTTGTCAAAGCTGTAGAGATAGAGGTGCATATTCCCGTCACGCCAGCTTGGCCATAGGAACTGGTTGCTCGATTTCAGGAAACGCACGTCGGCATGGTCGAACTCGATCCATGCCCCCGGTGTGGTCTCGGTCAACACGATCCGCGATTTCCCGGTTTTTGCATCCACGAAATAAAGGTCCATCTTGTCTTCCGTCCGGTTCAGTACTTCGGCCCAGATAACGCCCTCGCGCACCCAGCCGAATCGGGGAACATACGTATCCTGGTCGCTCGTGAGAGAAATCCACCGGACTTTCCCCTTGCCCGCATCCACCACGCCCAGCTTTACAACCGGATTCGAATCGCCCACCTTCGGATACTTCTCTTCATCAACGGTGGGATGCGTAGGCATCCAATCCGTAATGGGATATGTCGGCACCTTGCTCTCGTCCATGTGCAGGAACACGATCTCCTTGCTGTCGGGCGACCAGAAATAATTGCTGCGCACCGCCAGCTCTTCGGCGTAGACCCAGTCAATGTCGCCGTTAAAGAGATTTTCGCCAGTGTCCTTGGTGAGCTGCTTCTCGTCTTTCCCGCTAACCGGATGCACGTACAGGTTGTGTTTGCGCACATACGCCAGCTGATTGCCGTCAGGCGAAAACTTGGGGTCGCCGCTCGGATCGGAAGCCGACGTAAACTGTACCGCCGTGTCGGTCCCCAAGTCATAAAGCCAGAGCTGTCCTTGCGAGTCGAAAATCAAATGCTTCGAGTCCGGCGCCCACAGGTAAGCCGCCACGTGGTAGCGGGTCAGCCGCTCCTTTTCCCGCTCATTCTTTACTTTGTTCACATCCGGATCGAGCGACGCTAGCTTCGCCGCGCTAACGAGCACCTTCTTCTCACCTGTGGCAGCGTCCACGTACCACAGTTCGCCCTTTTCTCCTTTTTCGTCACGCTGCACGAATGTTAATCGGGTTCCGTCCGGACTCCATTCCATCGTTTCCGGACCACGCCCCGCGAGCCCTCCCGGCTGAAACATCGTTTCAACGGTTAGCGGCTTGCTGGGCGGGGCTTGGGCACCCGCTTTCTCTGCAGAAAGAAGCCAAAGTAATACGAACAGGACGACGCAGGACAACAAGGAAATCTGTTTTTTCACGAAACGACCTCTCAGGCAAGAAGTTACAGCGGACCATTCGGGCGAACGAAAAGTGTACACCGCGCCAGCCCCCTCCGGCACCCATGGTAGATAAATCGCGCGTGCGATGAGGTACGGCTGGATCATCTGGCCCCTGCGCGGTTGCGGGTCTTGCGGCCGCATCCAACCCGCGCAAAATCAACCGTTCCCACGTGTTAGAATCAAAGGTACCCGGATGCTCCCAGAAATAGAAAATCTCCTGAAACTGCAAGACACGGATAAGGAAATCCGTCGTCTGCAGGACGAAGTCGCCGAACTCCCCAAGCGCGTAGTCGCGATCGAACAAAAGCTAGCCGGCAACAAGGCGCAATTGGAGAAAGCTCAGGCCGCCGTCAAGGCCGACGAAGCCGCTCGCCGCAAGTACGATACTGCCATCAACGACCTTCGCGGCAAGATCTCCAAGTATCGCGACCAGTCCCTTGACGTAAAAACCAACGAGCAGTATAAAGCCCTGCTCCACGAGATCCAGTTCGCGGAGAAGGAAATTGCCGGCAATGAGGACAAGATCCTCGAACTAATGGTGAATGCCGACGCGCGTGACAAGGAAGTCAAAGCGGCCCAGGCCGCGCTCAAGGCCGAAACCGCTGAGGTCGAGAAAGAAAAGGAACAAGCCCGCCAGCGCACCGCCGAGGATGAGAAGCTTCTTTCTGAGTGGCGCGCGAAGCGCGATGGCCTCCGCACCGGCATCAGCGAGGACTTATTGCGGCATTTCGAGCGCGTCTCGAAGTTTCGCGGCAGCGGCATCGCGGAAGTTCGCGACCAGAAATGCATGGCGTGCCGGGTGATGCTCCGCCCGCAGACTTATAACGAGGTTCGTTCCGGAACGCAGGCCATCGTCTGTGATTCCTGCCAGCGCATCCTTTACTTCAATCCGGCGGAGGAGTTGGTTGACCAAAAGCCGTCAACCACGCGCGCAAAACGCCATCATCCGAAAATTGACGCGCCCCAGGCGTGGTACTACCGCACCGAGTTTGGCGGAATTGGCGAAGTGTTCCTTTGTCTTACCACGGCTCGCGGGCAAGCCAGCCGGCGCGTCTACGACGTGCATACCGGACGTCTTATCGGCGATATCCTGATTCGCGAAGGCGATTATCGTCAGGCTTTTCCCGAGGATATTACCGGAGCTACTCGCCTGAACGGCAACTGGTCCGAAGACGAACTAGATGCCTTCGGCAACGAGTTGCCCATGGTCATCCTGGATTCCCTGCGTGCAGACCTCGACTTGGCCCAGTACGAAGCAAGATCCGGCTCCCATGCCAAACAGGCTGTCCCAGCTACTCCCACCGAACACGCCGCCAGCTAATCGGCTTGTATAACGGCGGACGCACCCGTTCGCACTCGTCCCCAGGTATTACCATGTCCCATGCCCCTGACCACGAATCTACCGAAGGTAAGAATCTCCCCGCGCGGCGCCAGTCGCCTCAAGTCAGGCCACGTCTGGGTCTATCGTTCTGACATCGTCTCCGCTGACGATATACAGCCCGGCTCAGTAGTCGCGGTCACCGACCATCGCGGCAAGTCCATGGGAACAGCTCTCTATTCGAGCTCTTCTCAAATCGCCATTCGCATGATCTCCGCGAATCCGGTCAGCGATTTTCCGGCGCTCCTTCGCCAGCGAATCGCCGACGCCATTTCCTACCGCGATTCCATAGTCCACAACACCGAGGCCTATCGGCTGATCTTCAGCGAAGCCGATTTCCTCCCGGGACTCATCGTCGATCGCTACCGCGACATTCTTTCCCTCCAAATCGTCACGCAAGCCATGGATGCCGATTCCGTCCGCCAGACAGTTCTCGAAGCACTCACCGACCGCCTCCACCCCACCGCGATCGTCGAGCGCGTCGACTCGCGGGTTCGCGAACTCGAAAACCTCCCACCTCGCGCTTCCGGCGTGCTGCAAGGGGAGAAGACGTCCACCACGTTTGCGATGAACCAGGTTAAGTTCCAATTCGAGGCCCTCGAGGGCCAGAAAACCGGAGCCTTCCTCGATCAGCGCGAAAACTACGCTGCCGCCGCCCAGTACGCCCACGGCGAGGCCCTCGACGTCTTCTGCTATCAAGGAGGCTTCGCCTTACACCTCGCTCCCGTCTGCGATCAAGTGACTGGCGTCGACAGCTCCCGTCCCGCCCTGGAGATCGCTGATCAGAATGCCGCCTTAAACGCGGCCCTCCTCGGTTCTAAAGAAATTGAGTGGATTGAGGCCAACGCCTTCGACCTGCTCAAGGACTATGCCTCCTCCAACCGCCGCTACGACACGATCGTCCTCGACCCGCCGGCGTTCGCCAAGACGAAACGCGATCTGGACGCCGCCCTGCGGGGATACAAAGAACTCAACCTCCGTGCCCTCAAGATGCTGAAGCCCGGGGGGTTGTTAATCACTTGCTCCTGTTCGTATCACGTCACTCAGCCCAATTTCCTTGACATGCTGGCCAGCGCTGCCCTTGATGCCCACCGGAACCTGCGTTTGGTCGAAGTCCGAGGCCAAGCCAAAGACCATCCAATACTTATAAATATTCCAGAAACCGCCTACTTGAAGTGCGTTATAGCGTCGATAAGCTTATGAAAACAAGCAACATGATGTAGTTGACAATAGTACACTCATGTTTTATGCTTCGTTTGTGCTTACCAAGCATCTAAGGAAGTGACCGCAGCCCTGAGTCAGTTCCCAGAGCCGGTTACGAGTTTCTGAAACAAATCGGATCACAATTTCCGAAGGAGGATTTAACCATGACCGTATTAGCCCGTTTTGAGCCATTTCGTGAGTTTTCCACCCTGCAGGACCGCATCAATCGCGTGTTCCGCGAGTCCTACAATGGCGCAGGCCAGGATGAGTCTCTGACCACCTCGAGTTTCGCCCCCGCCGTAGACGTCTACGAAGACGAGCATCAGGTCACATTGAAGATCGAAGTGCCCGGAATCGACGAGAAAGACATCGACGTCCAGGTGGAGAACAACACCCTCACCGTTCACGGCGAACGCAAGATCGAGAAGGAAGAGAAGGAAGAGAACTACCGCCGCGTGGAGCGCCAGTACGGCAGCTTCACCCGCACCTTCACTCTGCCCCAGACCGTAGACACCGAGAAAGTTGCGGCGTCCTACGACAAAGGCGTCCTGAAGATCGCGCTGCCCAAGAAGGCCGAAGCGAAACCGAAGCAGATCAAGGTCACCGTCGGCAGCGAGAAGACCCTCGAAAGTAAAGGCCCCGGCAAGGCCGCGTAATGTTTGTGTAGGGGCGGACGCATTCGTCCGCCCCCGCGAAGGCGAAGCAGTGCGGTACTTGTGGAAGACCGGCGCTTCAGCGCCGCGTCTTGAGGCAAGAACGATGCGGGCCTTAGCCCCTGGAGGCCAGCGGGAGGCGGCAGAGATGCCCGCCTCCCGCTACAATTTTAGACGTGAAATTTCGGGATCGAGTAATTTGAACTCGAAGCCTATCTTCGCCATCAAATTACTCAATTACTAAGTTTCCCAATTACCAAACCGAGGTTCCCCATGGCAATCCGTTGGGACAAATTTACCGTCAAAGCGCAGGAAGCCGTCCAGCGGGCGAACCAGCTCGCTTCTGAGCATGGCAATCCCGAGCTGCTGCCCGTCCACCTGCTCGCCGCTCTGCTTGAGGACAAGGAAGGCATCGTTCCGCCCGTGCTGGAAAAAATCGGCATCGGCCCGCAAGCCGTCTTGAGTGAAGTCTACGCCGAGTTGGACAAGCTTCCGAAGGTCTCTGGAGAATCGGCCCAGGCTACCCTGTCGAATGAGGTCAACAAGCTTCTGGATCAGGCCTTTAAAGAAGCCGCCAATTTCAAGGACGAGTACGTTTCCACCGAACACCTGCTTCTCGCCGTCACGCACCTGAAGCGCGACCGGGCGCAACAGATCCTGGCGCAGCAGGGCGCTACTTACGACGCGATCCTGAAAGCCCTGATCGTTGTCCGCGGCTCGCAGAAAGTAACCGACCAGAATCCTGAGGCCAAGTTTCAGGCTCTCGACAAATATGCACGCGACCTGACCGAGCAGGCGCGTCGCGGCAAGCTCGATCCCGTCATTGGACGCGATGAAGAAGTCCGCCGCGTCGTCCAGGTTCTTTCCCGCCGCACGAAAAATAATCCCGTGCTCATCGGAGAGCCCGGAGTCGGCAAGACGGCCATCGTTGAAGGTCTCGCGCAGAGAATTATCTCAGGCGACGTGCCCGAAGCCCTGAAGAACAAACGCGTCGTCTCCCTCGACCTGGGCGCGATGCTTGCTGGAGCAAAATATCGCGGCGAGTTCGAAGACCGGCTGAAAGCAGTCCTGAAAGAGATCGAAGACTCGCAGGGCCAGATCATCCTGTTCATCGATGAGTTGCACACGCTGGTCGGAGCGGGAGCAGCGGAAGGCGCAATCGATGCTTCCAACATGCTGAAGCCCGCCCTCGCGCGCGGGGAGCTCCGCGCCATCGGCGCCACCACGCTCAACGAATATCGCAAGCACATCGAAAAAGATGCCGCACTCGAACGCCGCTTCCAGATTGTCTACGTCGGCGAGCCCAACGTGGAAGACACGATTGCGATTCTTCGCGGTCTGAAAGAAAAGTATGAAGTACATCACGGCGTGCGCATTAAAGACTCGGCAATCGTCGCCGCGGCAACCCTTTCGCACCGTTACATCTCTGACCGCTTCCTGCCCGACAAGGCCATCGATCTGATCGACGAGGCGGCCGCGTCGCTGCGCATCCAGATCGATTCTCTGCCCACGGATATTGATCAATTAGAGCGCAGGGCCACCCAGCTCGAAATCGAAAAGCAGGCGCTGAAGAAAGAAGACGACGCGAACTCCCGCGAACGTCTGGCCGTCATCGAGAAGGACCTTGCCGAGATTCGCGAGAAGTCCAATACGCTCAAGGTCAACTGGAAGAAAGAGAAAGATCTCATCGCTCGCGTTCGTGCGCTCAAAGAGCAGATCGAGGGACTGAAAACCGAAGAGCAAGCCGAGTTGCGCAAAGGAAACAATGAGCGGGTCGCGGAGATTCGGTATGGGCGAATTCCGCAAGCTGAACAAGAACTCTCGAAACTAAGCCGGCAAATGGAGAGCCAAGGCGGCAAGCGCATGCTGAAAGAGGAAGTCGACGAAGAGGACGTTGCCGGCATCGTCTCGAAGTGGACCGGGATTCCGGTTTCTAAGATGCTCGAAGGTGAAGTGAAGAAGCTGGTGACGATGGAAGAACGGTTGCGCCAGCGGGTAATTGGCCAGGATGCCGCTCTGGAGCGCGTGGCCAATGCCATCCGCCGTTCTCGCGCCGGCTTAAGTGATCCAAAGCGACCCATCGGTTCCTTTATCTTTCTAGGTCCGACGGGCGTAGGCAAAACCGAGCTTGCCCGGGCGCTTGCCGAATTCCTGTTTGACGACGAGCACGCCATGCTTCGCATCGACATGTCGGAATACATGGAGAAGCACTCGGTCGCGCGACTGATCGGCGCTCCTCCAGGGTACGTCGGCTACGAGGAAGGCGGGCAGCTCACCGAGCAGGTGCGCCGTCGTCCGTATGCAGTTGTGCTGTTTGACGAGATCGAGAAGGCGCATCCCGACGTTTTCAACGTGCTTCTGCAGATGATGGACGACGGTCGCCTGACCGACGGCAAAGGCCGGATGGTCGATTTCAAGAACACGATCATTATCATGACCTCAAACATCGGATCAAGCTACTTGCAGTCGGACCATGTTCGTACGCCTGAGGAATTCGAGAAAGCCAGCGAGCAGGTGTTAAACCTGTTGCACACGCACTTTAAGCCCGAGTTTCTGAATCGAGTGGACGACATCATCGTTTTCCACCCGCTTGGCAAGGAGCAATTGGTCAAGATCGTCGACCTGCGTCTCGAAGACGTTCGGCGCCTGTTGGCCGATCGCAAGATCTCGCTGGAACTCACGGACGCGGCCAAGGAACTCATGTTCACGCAAGGCTACGATCCAAATTTCGGCGCGCGGCCGCTCAAGCGCGCGATCCAGAAGTTGATCCAGGATCCTCTTGCGCTGAAGATTCTCGATGGCGAAGTGCTCCACGGCGATCACGTTGTCGTGGATGCTGACAAGAAAGCCGGCAAGATGAAGTTCGAGGTCAGCAAGCGCGTAGGCGAGAAAGAGCCGGCGAAGGCGAAACGGTAAAGCAAAAACGCCACGGATCTTCACGGATTCGCACGGATAAACCCAGAAGGTGATCCGTTCGAATCCTCGGAGATCCGTAGCTAAGATCTTGCAGCGAAGGCGTCGATCACGCTGGGCGCTTGCGCTAGATACCATCCGACTGCAACGCGCAGAGCGATCTGAAATCCGTACCAGAACACGGGAACGCCTAATTCTGCCATCGAAATCCTGGGAACCAGCGCTGCGACGGCAATCACCATGATCAGGATCGCTGACCAACGCGCCCAATTGTGCACGCGGAATAATCCGAAGCCAATTAGTGCATAACCCGTTCCGACGAGAAGCGCCATGTACGGTCCGGCTAGTTCCAGGGAATACATCAGTTGCGATCCTGCCATCAGCGAGATCGCTTCGGGTGCAAACAGCTTCACCACGCTGATCGTCCACAAATAGATCGCGGCCAGAAAGAAGAGGAGTGCGATCATCGTGACGCCTGTTGGCCGCTGCATGCGATGAGACTAGCAAAAATCCAGCCACGGATCTCGCGGATATCCACGGACAGACCCCTTCAGGAATAATCCGCGCGAATCCGTGGCCAGGACGTTCACTCAGGCGAGGTCGAACAGCAGGACTTCAGCGTCCTGAGCACCCCTAATGCTGAGTTGCTTCTCATCGCTGATGGCAGCGCCATCGCCTTGGCTCAGTATCTTGCCATTCAATTCGACGGCGCCGCGGGCGACTTGCAGCCAGCCGTTACGGCCCGCTCCGAACTCATGCGCGACTTCTTCTCCCGGCTTGAGCAGCGTGACGTAGAGCCGCCACGCTCGGCGCTTGGACGAACCGTAATCATCACGTGCTCGGTTCTTTGGTCGGGAATCAACCAATATCTATTCGATGAACTGAGGATTCAGGTCGGTCCGAGACGGCGGAAGGGCAGTTTTCGCCTTGAGAACCCGGACCGTTTCTTAAAATCAGCGGTTTAGCGGGCAAGGAACGCCCATCGCGACTCGGGGCGCAATGAAATCATCGAGTTAGCGCAACCAAGATGTCGGTTGGCGAATGATAGATGTGGCAAACTGGACGTATGCACTGGCTGACCCTTGGCGACTTTGAACTCAGCGTTTTTTCGGATGGTACCTACCCACTCGATGGCGGCGCGTTCTTCGGCGTCGTGCCGAAAGTGATGTGGTCGCGCAAGGTCGGGTCCGACGAAAAAAACTATGTCATGGCCGGGCTCAACTCGCTGGTTATCCGGACGGGCCAACAGACGGTCCTGGTTGAGACGGGGATAGGGAACAAGCTTTCGGAGCGGATGGTCAAGTTCTACGGGCAGCCGTCGAAGTTATTGGACAATCTTTCGGCTGGAGGAATTGCGCCCGAAGATATCGATATCGTGATCAACTCCCATCTGCACTTCGACCATTGCGGATGGAATACCGTGCGCGACAAGAACGGGAAGATCGTGCCGACGTTTCCCCGCGCTAAATATTATGCTCCGGAGGGGGAGTGGCAGTACGCGAGGCATCCGAGCGAGCGGGATTCCATCAGCTTTATCCCAGAGAACTATGATCCGCTAGTGGACAGCGGGCAGATGACGCTGCTGAAGGGCGGCGAAGAGATTGTGCCGGGGATTTCGGTGGAGACGTTTCCGGGGCATACGGCGCACATGCTGGCGGTGGTTGTGCGGGGAAGTCAAAATCCCCAGTTCTCCCAACAGCGGGGAGAAGTGGGGCACCCGCCGGCTTCTTCGGTTCCGACGGCTTGCTATATCTCCGATCTGATTCCGACTGCCGCGCACATTGACCTGACCTGGGGAATGGGGTTCGATCTGTATCCGTTACAGACGATCGAAAGCAAGAAGCGGTATTATGCACGGGCGATTTCGGGGAAGTGGCTTACAGTCTTCACGCACGATCCCAAGGTGCCATGGGCGTATGTGGAGAGAGATGGGTTGGGAAAGATGGTGGCTCGCGAGGTCTAGGGCGGCGGATCAAAGATTCGGGTTGATCATCGCGGCACCCGTTTCCGCTACGCTCGCGTATCCGAAGCAATCGCCGTGCCACATAAGCGGGGCTCGAAGAAGCCCTCCACTCGAGTGAGGATGTCGGGTGCGCTTTTGGACTCGTAAATCTCTTTGCGCAAGTGGGCGCCTCCGGGAACTCCGTGGGTGAACCATGAGGCGAACTGCTTCATTTTGCCGACAGCGTCGGGGAGTTCTTCTTCGATCAGCATCTGGAAGTAGGTGCGGATCATCTGATAGCGGTCGGCTTCGGAAGGGTGGTCGTAGAGCGAAGCTGATGCGGAGACAGCCATCCTGGCCTGTTCCTCGGGCCGAATGCCCGATTCCTGTTCGGCGAGCTGACTCTCGAAGTCAAACACAGTCGAGCTTTGCTCGACACGGCGGACGAATGCGTCCGCCCCTCCTCGAGCATCGATGGTGTTCCCATCGCGTACCTGTGCGCAGTACTGTTCGATCTGGCGGAAGATCCACGGATTCGATGGCGCCATGCGCCCGATCATCACTGCATCACAGCCGGTCTGGGTGACCATGGCGCAGGCGTTTTCTGGAGTACGGATATCGCCGTTGCCGATCACGGGAATCTTGACGGCATCTTTCACAGCGGCAATCCACTCCCAGCGAGCGTTGCCGCTGTAGCCCATTTCGCGGGTGCGAGCATGGAGCGCGACCGCTGCAAGGCCGCAGGATTCTGCCAGGCGCGCCAGTTCGACACAGACGATTTCTTCATCATTCCATCCGGCGCGAAATTTTACCGTGAAGGGAATCTTCACGGCGGCGCGCACCGATTCGAAAATCTTGCCGATCGCGGGAAGATCTCGGAGGAGGCCTGAGCCTCCGTTGCACTTAACGACCTTCTTGGCGGGGCATCCTAGATTCAGGTCGACCAGATCGAAGCCCAGGCCTTCGACCATGCGCGCGGCCTCGGCCATGACGCTGGGATCGCTGCCGAAAAGCTGGGCCGAGATGGGGTGCTCATCTTCGTAGAAATGCAGATAGCGCTTGGCCTTCTGATCTTTCTTACGAAGGACGCCGTCAGCCGAGGTGAACTCAGTCATGATGAGACCGCATCCGCCGAGGTTACGGATGAAACGGCGGAAGACGGTGTCGGTGACGCCAGCCATGGGAGCGAGCACAGTGGCGGGGCATATGGTAACGCTGCCGATCTGCAGCATATTGGGGACTGGGCGCAGTAGATCTGGCCCGCGGGCGGTTGTGCCTGCGCTTTTCCCATTCGAGGTGTCCCAGAATTTGCGCATGGTTGAGAAAAACCTTCACCACCGAGGGCACACAGAGGAATCGTGTGCCCATTCTAAGCGACATTCCAAAACAAAGCCCCCGCTTTTTGCGAGGGCTTAATTTCGGAATCCGCGACATCCGCGGGAAAAGTTACTTCTTCGTGGGCTCGGCTTTCGCGTACTTACGGCGGAAGCGCTCCACGCGGCCAGCGGTGTCCATGAGCTTCTGCTTACCGGTGAAAAACGGATGGCAATTGGAGCAAATTTCGACGCCGATGTCGCCCTTGTGGGTCGAGCGCGTCATAAAAGTATTGCCGCAGGCGCAATGCACGCGGACTTCGTTGTATGCGGGATGAATAGCTGCTTTCATGTGTGTTCCAACCTCGATTCGAATCTTTAGATTCTACCGGATTCCCACAGGATTCGGCAAACCGGGTGCATCCGAATCCGATCTCCGATATTGACCTTAACCCCTTTAGATTGTGCGCTTGCTGGTGTCCGACACCTAAGGCTCGTGGAAGGTCAGAAGAGGGAACTCTGCCGGCGCGTGGGCGTGATTCCGAAGTGATCATAGGCTAACTGCGTTGCCACACGGCCGCGTGGGGTTCGGTTGAGAAAGCCGATCTGCATCAGAAATGGCTCGTAGATCTCTTCGATCGCGTCCGGTTCCTCGGCAAGGACGGCGGCTAGCGTGTTCACGCCGACGGGTCCGCCCTGATATTTTTCGATGATCGTCAGAAGCAATCGGCGGTCGACCTCATCGAATCCGTATTGATCGACTTCCAGCATCTGTAGGGCGGCCTTGGCAGTGGGCTCATCGATCTTACCCGCACTGCGCACCTGCGCATAGTCGCGGACCCGGCGCAGCAGACGATTGGCAATTCTGGGTGTGCCGCGAGAACGGTTGGCGATCTCTTTCGCGCCCGCGTCGTCGACTTCCACGCCAAGGATTTCTGCGGAGCGCTCGACGATCACCTGCAGGTCTTCCGGGGTATAGAACTCAAGGCGAAGCACGATGCCGAAACGTGAACGGAGTGGCGCTGAGATTAGTCCCGCTCGCGTGGTCGCGCCAACGAACGTGAACGGGCTGACTTCAAGCGTGTGCGTCCGAGCGGAAGGACCTTGCCCGATGATGATGTCGAGTTTGTAGTCTTCGAGGGCCGAGTAAAGCAATTCTTCGAGGACAGGTTGCAGGCGGTGGATCTCGTCGATGAAAAGGACTTGCTTGTCCTGGAGGTTAGTGATGATCGCGGTGAGGTCGCCCTTGATCTGGAGGAGCGGAGCGGCAGTGGGCTGAAAGTGGACGCCAAGTTCGTTGGCAATGATGTTGGCAAGCGTGGTTTTGCCCAGTCCCGGAGGCCCGTAGAGGAGCACATGGTCCATGGCTTCCCCGCGGGAGCGAGCGGCTTCAATCGCCACGGCTAGGTTGTCTTTCACTTTTTTTTGACCGATGAACTCGGCCAGCTTCTGCGGTCGAAGCTTGAGCTCAAACGAGGAATCGTCTTCGACCGGAGCCGCAGAAACCAGGCGCTCGCGGTTGGGGTTGAGGTTGAGATTGTTTTCGGCAGCAGACACTGCTTCGGATGGTAGAACGAAATGCGAAAGTGCGCAATCGCTCAAGAGCCCCGACCGGAGCCTGAAATTTCCTGCACAGTTTCAAGCTGTTTCTGGAATTCACGAAATTTTCACTCCCTCGTTACCGGGGTGTAACAAATTCCGGCTAGGGTCGCAGATGGATTCGGCTGGATTTCAGCGTCTCGGTGGGCAGTAGAAGGCCTTGAGCCAGACCTCCAAGCCAAACAAATTCGGCATTCTGGGGAAATCAGGAGACAAATATGAAAAAAACTACCCTGGCGATAGGTCTGTTCGCCGCACTCGTGGGCAGCGCGTTCGCACAGCAAGGCGCCGTTCCAACCGGCATCCCTCATCTGGACCACGTGTTCGTGATCATGATGGAAAACCACGGTTACCGGCAGATCATTAACAATCCGAACGCTCCTTACATTAACAGTTACGCGACGAGCGCGAATCTGGCGACGAACTATTTTGCAGTCGCGCATCCCAGCCTGACCAACTATCTTGAAGTGGTGGGCGGATCGAATTTCGGTGTGCACAGCGATAACAACCCGGATTGGTTCGATGGGAAGTGCGCCACCAACCTCGCGACAGGGCTCGTTAACACCGACAACCCGCCGAGTCCCGCTATCTGCCCCATTCGCGGAACAGGTACCGACGCGGCGACTCCTGCGCTGGACTGCACCAACGAGGTCACGGGGCCTCCCTGCGAAATGAATCTCGACGGAACCGTGAATTATCCGGCAGTCAGCACGACGCTGGGCATCACCATCGCGGACCAGCTCGCGACCGCTGGAAAGACCTGGAAGACCTATCAGGAGAGCCTTCCGATAACTGGTCCCAGCATGGTGGATTACAGCGATGGGAACTTCACGAATAATACGAATTTTGCCCACATGAACCCTCAGCTGACCCCGCCGCTCAATACCGGCGACATCGTTCAGCTTTATGCCTCGAAGCACAACCCATTCGTGTATTTCCATGACGTTCAGGTGGGCACGAACCCGATGGTCAGCTTTGCCCAGATGGCGGGTTTTGACGGCGCGGGCGGGTTGTACAGCGATTTGAGCTCGGCTAACCAGCCGAACTTCTCCTACATCGTGCCGAACCAATGTAACGACCAGCACGGCAGGGGCAATGGAACGGCGTTCTGCGCCTACGATCCGAACGATAATGGCACGCAGGCGGGTCTGAATCCGGCGTTAATTCGGCTCGGCGATCAGGCCGTCCAGAAGATCGTGGCTGCAATCCACGCCTCGAATGCCTGGACCAACGGGAACACCGCGATCATCACGGTGTGGGACGAAAACGATTATTCCGTACAGCCAATCGTCAACCGCGTGGTCACGATCATCGATACCAACTACGGCGTTAAAGGCGTACAGAGCGGAACTTTCTACACCCACTTCTCTCTGTTGCGATCAATCGAGGGTGGACTGGGACTCCCGTGCCTGAACCACGCCTGCGACCAAACCACCAGCACGATGACAGACCTGTTCGCGGCGGCGCAGTAAGAAGCTGCCTCGAATGGCTATGAAACAGGGCCGATCCTTTGGGATAGGCCCCGTGCTTCATTCTTGGAGACGAATTGTTTAGAAACCGCGGGGGCTGACCGACGGCGCAAACACGGTTGTTTTACTCTTCCTCTTCCTTCACATCGCCGCGCTCCGCCTTTGCTTTCTCGATGATTTTCTCCTGGAGCTGTCCGGGAACCACGTCGTAGTGGTGCATTTCCATGTTGAAGCTGCCGCGACCCTGGGTCATGGAGGTTAATTCGACGCCATAGGTCAGCATCTCGGACATGGGGACTTCGGCTTTCACCACGGTGTTACCGGCTTTGTTGTCCATGCCCTGGATGCGGCCACGCCGACTGTTGAGATCTCCCATGATCGATCCGGCAAAGTCGTCGGGGACCGTGATCTCGACGGCCATGATGGGTTCGAGGATGGTCGGCTTCGCAACCTCCATGGCTTTCTTGAAGGCGATGCGGCCAGCCATCTGGAAGGAGAGATCGTTCGAGTCGACATCGTGATAGGAGCCATCGTAGAGACTGACCTTGAAATCGACGACAGGGAATCCGGCAAGATAGCCGCGGGCGGCAGCGTCTCGGATGCCTTTCTCGACCGCGGGAATGAAGTTCTTTGGAATCGCGCCGCCGAATATATCGTTGGCGAACTCGAACTCTCCGCCACGGGGCAGTGGCTCCATCTTGATCTTGCAATCGCCATATTGGCCGTGGCCACCAGTTTGCTTTTTGTGGCGCCCCTGCACATCGGCCCTGCCGCGAATGGTTTCGCGATAGGGAACTTTCGGTGCCTTCAGATTGACCTGAGTGTTGTACCGCTTTTTGAGCTTCGCGACCGTAACTTCAATGTGTTGCTGGCCGGTTCCGGCAATGAGGAATTCCTTGGTTTGAGGGTCGCGAAAGAAGCGTAGCATGGCATCTTCTTCCATGAGTTTGTGGAGGCCCGGGCCGAGCTTGTCTTCGTCGGCGCGCGTCTTGGGCTCGATGGCAAAGGTGATGGCCGGCTCCGGCAACTTCACTCGCGGATACTGAATGGGTGCCGACTTATCTCCCAGCGTGTCTCCGGTCAGGGTGTCCTTCAACTTGGCGACTGCGCCGATGTCGCCGGCATGCAGTTCGTTCAACGGGATTGCCGTCTTTCCCTGCATGGCGGTGATGTGCGCGAACTTCTCCTGCGAACCGCGGCTGAAATTTACCAGGGTCGCATCATTCTTCAGCACGCCGGAAAAAACCTTGAAATAAGAAATCCGGCCAGCGAAGGCATCGGACACGGTCTTAAAGACATACAGCGAGACAGGTTCCTCGTCGCTTTCGTGACGCTTGGGAGCGTCGCCGTTGCCTCCCGTCTCTCCCTGCACCCACTCATGCTCGGAGGGAGCGGGAGTGTAATCGACAATGAAGTCCATGACGCGGTCGGCACCAATGTTGCCGAGCCCAGAGCTGAAAACCACAGGAAAAATCTTGTCTTCCCGAATGGCGTTGTGCAAGGCGGGAATCAAGTCTTCTTCGCCAAGAGTCCCGGCCTCGAAGAACTTCTCCATCAGTTTGTCGTCGCCCTCCGCAACCAATTCAACCAGCATTTCGTGGGCCTCCTGCACCTGACCCCGCATGTTCGCCGGGATTTCCGTTTCCTTCCCCTTGCCGCTCCCTCCCAGTTCGTAGGTGTACGCCTTCATGCGAACCAGATCGACTACGCCAGTCAGATTTTTCTCGCTACCGATCGGAAGTTCGATGGGAATCACATCGCGTCCGAAAGCCGCGATCAGGGATTCCATCACGCGCTCGGCGTTAGCGCGGTCGCGATCCATGCGGTTGACGACGATCAGGCGGGGCGTCTTATACTCCTCGCAGTAATTCCAAACGCGTTGGGTGACGACTTCTACTCCGGCCACACCGTCGACGACTACGATGGCGGCGTCCACCACCGGCAGCGCCATCTTGGCTTCGTGTACGAACATGCTGAAGCCGGGAGTATCCAGAATATTGATCTTGGTAGTGCCCCACTCGACCACGGCGACGCCCGTCGAAATCGACATCTTGCGGGCAATTTCCTCCTCGTCGTAATCGGTGGTGGATGAACCATCGTCGACGTGCCCCAGTCGTTGAGTTGCGCCCGCTGTGTACAGCATGGCTGAGACGAGCGAAGTTTTTCCTGCATGCCCGTGCCCCACCATAGCCACATTACGAATGTTTGCTCCGGAATAGACTTTCAAATTGGGCTCCTCCGGCAGGCGTGGGAAGGAAACGGCCCATGAAGAAGATTAGGACAGGAAGGCCAGCCCAAGATCACCTGCCAAAACTTAGGATGCTACCACGCGGGAAGCAGACGCTCAACCGCCGGGTACGAACCTTTCCGCCCGTCCGCGGTCCCAACTCGGCTATAGTGCTATACATTTCCCCAATCGTGCCATGCCCAGTCGCGTTGACTCTGTTATAGGATGTTGGACCATCTTGAGTTCCTCCTGGGGGAGAGCATGCCTGAACCGGAACGGGCCCCATCCACCACCATTGCACAATCCGCGTCGACGGAAGAGATACAACTCTCTGCTCCGAAACCGGTCGAATGCGGCGAAGGGCCGCCGGAATCCGCCGAAGGCTCGGAGACTTCCTGGAAGTTGAAAGTTCCGCTGCTGGCAACTCTGGGCGCCACCTTCGGATTCCTGATCGGCTCGGGCCTCTATGGAGAAATCCATCCCAAACCGGGGGAAGAGCAGAACCTGCGGGAGTTCCTTACGATCGCGGTGATTATTGGCACGGCAGCATACTGGTTCTTTGATCCCATTATGGAGTTGGTGCACAGCTGGTTAGGCGCTCCAATCCCGAAGTTTCCGAAAGAGCGCCGCGTTGTTGCCAGTTTAGCTGTCGTCATCGCCACCTTGGCTATTTCGATCCTTCACCATTCACTGGGTGAAACTCTGACCCGATTTCATGCCAAAGGATTTTTCACTTTGCTGGTCTTGTTCGCTGGCACGGCAGGAACCACGACCTATTACTGGATACGCGGGGCACACAAGCAACCCGCTCGTTCGGCTGCTTATGGTGCCTGGACTGGAGCCATCGCCGGACCTGTGGCCGGATTTCTACTCGTGTTCTTGGCTCTGCAGGACAAGACAGTGGCTAGTCAGGTGTCGTCTTCTCAAGCCGCACTCTTCGCCAAGGGCATGGGAATGTGGACGTTTCTCACGTTTGTGCCGGGGTTTCTGGGCGGCATGGCGATTGAGAAAGCATGGGATCCCAAGTCTCCCAGCCGAGGCATTCTTGCCTGTTTAGGAGCGTTCTCGGTCATATTCTTGTTGTGTGCATGGCTGGTGGGAATCGAGTTTATCCAGTACCGAGACATGATCTGGGCCATCGCACTGCAGGGGTTGGCGCAGAGTGTCGGCTGGGGCATGGGCCTTTATCTGCAACGCGAGGCCTGCGACCCGATCTTCAGCGGAGCTCGTGCCCACGCGACTTTGCTGCCGAAGAGGGCCAGCAATCTCGACAGACCAGCAGTAGTTCCGATCGATACGCGGCGCCCGGTCAGGATCTCGGCGCAGGTTCCCGAGAATCCGCAGGGCCCTCAAGTTTCGCCCCAAGTTTTGCTGCTGCAACCCAAAGGCAGCCGTGCTTGGGCGTTGGCCGTTTTGGTTCTCGCCTTGGCGTTTGGAGGTTGGGGATACACAACTGGATTTTTCAGGACCGATCCGGAGATTGTTTCGGAGATCGAAGGGAAATTCGAGCAGGATTCGGGCCTCCACGGGCGAGCGCTGTCTGTCAGGAGCGCGGAGCACATCGTTACGATTGCGGGAATGGTCGATAATCCCGTGCAACACACCGCCGCTACGCAGCAGGCCTCCGGTGTGCGCGGTATACGACAGTTGGTCGACCAGATTCAGGTTGCTCCGCCAGCCCCTCCGAAGGCCAAGATCGTAGTTGCTCCGCAACCGGCACAACCCAACACTGTCAACGCGACGCTTTCGATATTCAAGTCGGCTGCGTCGGGTCAAGCTCATCCGAACCAAGGTCATCCGAACCAGGCTCGTCCGATCAACGCGCAGAAACGTGGTGCGGCCCCCCCCGCGCCGGAAGGGCAGAGCCAAAAAAAGCCGGGCTTGTTGCACCGTCTCTTCGGGAAAAAAGATAAGAAAGACACGCAAAACAACGCGCCGCATTAGTCCGCGGACGAGCTGAAAAATGGTGACATCAAAGACAGTCGAGCGTTGCTCGACTGGGCGGACGAATGCGTCCGCCCGCACGAGCATCGATGCTGCTCGCATGCGAACTGGCCGTGCGGACGAAGACTGCGCAGGCTGTAGTAACATCTTCCCGTCATGTTAGGCGGGCGCACGAGCGAACAGTGGATTGCTCAGTACTCAAGCAGCCATCAGCATCCTGTGAATCGTCTTTGCCATACCTACGGGATTCCAACCATCGTCATCTCGGTAATTGTTTTCGTCGCGGGATTCTTCTTGCACCGCCTGTGGCATCTCGCCGCAGCCCTCTTCATCATCGGGTGGGTTCTGCAATTCATCGGGCATGCTTTCGAGGGAAAACCGCCGGAGTTCTTCCACGACTGGAGATTTCTATTCGTGGGGGTGCGCTGGTGGTGGGCCAAGATCAACGGCAGGGCCTGACCACGAGTTCCTGAAATCCATTTGAGGTACACCGCGCGTACATCTTCGTGACCCCTCCTTGCGCCCTTTTGAGATTGTGTTCTATGCTGGCCTCACTTGGGGTTCTAAGTCCGACACAAACCGGCTGATTGTTGCTGGAGGTCGCTCGCCCCGTCTTTAACATCGTTAGCGCCGAGAGCTTGCAGTTTGTCGGCCTTGTGTCATATGCTTCATCGCAACTTGGGGTTCTGCTTCACCGAAATCACATGCAGCGCCTGACCGCCAGATTTCTGTTGTTACTCGCGATCGTCGGAACGTTTGCTCCGCTAGCGTTGGCCGTCACCTCTGCGTCATCGCATGCGTGTTGTCTTCGCATGGCACACCGCTGCCACGATTCGGTGGCCGTAGATTCTGGTGAGGTTGCGATACGTGCTCCGAGCTGCTGCGGTCACGATTGCTGCCGCGCGGTGACCACATCGCGGTGGGCTCATGCTCAGCCGAGAACGACCGCATTGTTAGCGCAGAATGCCGATGCCTTCGTTGCCGATCTGCGTCCAAGCTCTTCAGTTGCTGAACTCTCTACCTCCCAATCGCCCCGCGCTCCCCCCACCTGCTGAGCCTTCTTCCGCTTTACAAACAGGCTTAAACATCAGCCCACAGTGAGGGAAAATCCGCGCTTCTTGCGGCGGACTCCGGGCGTCGGCTAAAGCCATTTTTTTCAGGCGCGGACCGGCCTCTGCGGAGACTCCTTCTCGACCGAGACGTCTTGCGAAAGCAGGTATTGCTGTTCCGCGAACTCAGAGTGAGTTTGACTGTCCCGCTTCTTTGCGGCACCAATGGAGGCACAATGAATTCCATAAGGATCTTCCTATCTGCGGCATTATTGCTGCTCAGCAGTCTCGCTTTTGCGAACGTGTACGGCGCTGTCCGTGGCGTCGTGCACGACCCGCAGCATCGCCCATTACAGGGCGCCATGGTGATGCTCAAGGCAAAATCATCGGACTGGGGGAAGTCCGTGAACACCGACGCCAACGGCGAGTTCCAGTTGAATGGCGTCCCGCTCGGCGATTACACGATCAGTGTTGCCAGTCCGGGCTTTGCGCAGATGGCGCTGGACGTCACGGTCATCTCGGGATCAGTCCCGGTGGTTCACTTTCTCTTGAAAATCGCTACTACGAACGCGCAGGTCACGGTCTCCGCCGCTTCTGACGTTGTAGCCACCGATTCCTCCACGCCGATCACACTGGTCGATAAGCTCGACATCGCCCGCACTCCCGGCGCGGACCGTTCCAACAGTCTCGCGATGATCACCGACTACGTTCCGGGATCCTATGTCACCCATGACATGCTGCACATCCGAGGCGGTCATCAAACCACCTGGCTCCTCGACGGCATTCCTGTGATTAACACGGCCATCGCGCAGAATGTCGGCCCACAGTTCGACCCTAAAGACCTCGAATACGTCGAAGTCAATCGCGGCAGCTATGGAGCGGAGTTCGGCGACCGGACTTACGGTGTCTTCAACGTTGTTCCCCGCACGGGCTTTGAGCGTAACAACGAGGCTGAACTCGTGCTTAGTGCCGGCAATTTCTATCAGACCAATGACGCGATTAGCTTTGGCAGCCATACGGAGCGTTTCGCCTACTACGCGAGCGTCAACGCGAATCGCAGTAATCTGGGCCTGCAAACTCCGGTTCCGCAGGTGGTTCATGATGCCGTCAACGGAGTTGGGGGATTCGGCTCGTTTATCTTCAACGCCGATCCTTCCAATCAACTGCGGGTGATGACTTCGCTTCGCCGCGACTACTTCCAGGTGCCCTACGACCCGAATCCCGACGACATCGAAAATGGATCGATCGCAGCCAACGGTTTCTCGCCGCAATATCCGAGCATCGGCTATCGCGATGGCGAACACGAAACCGATGCCGGCGTGATGTTCACTTGGGTGCACACTTTCAATTCGCACCTGTTGACCACCGCTTCTCCCTTCTACCACTACAACCGCGGCAACTATGACAGTTCGCCCTTTGACACTCCAGTGGCCACAACCGAGGATCGCGGTTCCACTTACGCGGGAGGTCAAGCCAGCCTCGCCGCCAACTACAAGAAGAACGACCTTCAGGTGGGTTTCCTCAGCTTCTACCAGCGCGACAATCAACTCTTCGGCGCCATCTTCAACGACGGCAGCGGAAACTTGCCGTTCACCGATACCGAGCGCCCCACCGCGAATCTCGAAGCCTTCTATGTCGACGACAAGTTCAAACCTTTTTCCTGGTTGACGCTGTCGGCGGGCATGCGCCCCACGCGTTTCGCCGAAGGCAACATTCCCCTTACGGCAGCCGCGCCCGCGGTTGACGAAAGCGCCATCCAGCCGCGCTTTGGAGCCACCGTTACGATTCCCAAGCTTCGCTGGACTTTCCGCGCCTTCTACGGACACTACTACCAAGCCCCTCCCATCGAGACCGTGTCCGGTCCGGCACTCATCGACTACACCGGCCAGCAAGGCCTGGGGTTCGCCACCCTCCACGGCGAGCGCGATGAAGAACATCAGTTCGGCGTGACGATTCCGTTCCGTGGCTGGGTGCTCGACGCCGACAACTTCAAGACGAACGTCCAGAATTTCCTCGACCACAACAACATCGGTGCCTCCAGCATCTTCTTTCCCCTCACCGTCTCGCAGGCGGTGATTCGCGGTTGGGAGCTCACACTCCGTTCTCCGCGCTTTGCCCATCGTGCGCAAGTGCACCTCGCCTACTCCAACCAGATCGCCGAAGGCAGCGGCACCATCACCGGCGGACTCACGGATTTCTCTTTTTCTCCCGGTCTTAGCCCGCTCGACCACGACCAGCGCAACACCCTCAACGTCGGCGGCGACGTAACTTTGCCGTGGCGCGCCTACGCTTCCACCAACGTCTACTATGGTTCTGGTTTCAGCAACGCTTTCCCCGGCCAGCCTTATCCAGGCGACTACCTGCCCCAGCACACGACCTTCGATCTAACTGTGGGCAAAGATTTCGCCGAGCGTTTCACTGCGTCTGTGACGGCGTTAAATGTCGTGAATCGCCGGGTGGAGTATGACAATAGCCTCACATTCGGCGGATTCCACTGGAATAACCCTCGCGAAATTTACGTCGAACTCCGCTACAGATTTCACTATTAGCGGTCTGAATTAAAATGAGTGTGGTTTCGTAAGTCCTTAATAAGTAGAGACTTACTCGGCTTCTTGGATTTCCACGCAAAAGATGGATCGACCGTGTCTTTTTTGTGGGCTACAATGCTGATCAGCGTCATCCAAATTGATGTAGACGCCAAGATGCGTTGACAGGCTCTATCCGCCAGAGGCGGAGGGGCACTGGAGGACATCATGAGCTTGACCCCTATTGGCGAGCCTCGCCATAAAGTAACGACCGCATCCCTGCGGGATCAGAAACTCCACCACGAGCCCATCACCTGCATCACCGCGTATGACTACGCCGCCGCGCGTCTGGTCGAAGCCGCCGGTATTGACATGGTGCTGGTCGGCGATTCCCTTGCGCAAACCATGCTGGGCTATGAGAACACGCTCTCGATCACGATGGACGAGATGCTGCATCACGTGAAAGCCGTGCGGCGCGGGTTGAAGAATGCGCTGCTGATCGCGGATATGCCGTACGGGTCCTACCAGGTCGATGGGAAGGACGCCGTCGTCAACGCTACCCGCTTTGTGAAGGAAGGCGGCGCTGAGGTCGTCAAAATCGAGGGTGGCGAGAAGCGCGCGGACCTCATCCGCCACATCATTGACGCAGAGATTCCCGTGGCAGGACACATTGGCTTGACGCCTCAGTCCGTGAATGTGATGGGCGGTTACAAGGTGCAAGGCAAGGATCTGGGCGGGATTGAGCAGTTGATGCGTGATGCGACTGCGCTCGACCGCGCTGGCGTAGCGTGTCTGTATCTAGAGGGCATTCCGCGCGAAGTGGCGGCGATGATCACCGCAGAGGTGAGTGCTCCGACCATCGGGATTGGCGCAGGTCCGGAGTGCGACGGGCAAGTGCTTGTATTTCACGACATCTTGAACCTGACGTTCGGGCCGCCCGCAAAGTTCGTGCGGCGCTATGGAGACGGCGCCGCGCTGATCACACATGCCGTCCAGGCATATCGCGCGGATGTGCGGTCGCACGAGTATCCGTCGGACGAGGAGTCATACCACCTTCCGAAAGAAACCCGGGCAGCGCTGGAAACTGTGCTGGCGCGAAAGCGGGCGATGCGACGATAACAAGAGGCCGGGCCACGGATTTGCACGGATCTTCCGAACTAAAGTTGGCGCGATTACGTATATAGCTATGTGTGCTCAATAGCTTGGTGGACGAATGCTCTCTTGAAACCCGGATGGTGCTAGGCTATTAGAGGGAGGTAGACAGTGACTTTATCAACATTCTTTTTCTTCCCATTCTTCGGCATGCCGTTCGTGTTGTATTTTTTGCCGTCGATCATTGCTTTGGCGCGCGGCAAACGCGATTTGCTCGCAATCTTTTTGCTGAACCTGTTTCTAGGGGTGACGGTGATTGGCTGGATCGTCGCGCTGGTGTGGGCTGCAAAGAACGATTATCCGGTCGTGGTGAGGTAGCGCGGCCCTTGATCGGTAGGCTTCTGATGGTGCGTTTTGGGTTTCTGCTGCTGTGGAGCACCGCTCTCGTCGGCTGCTCCCAGCAACAAGATACTGCGAAAACTCCAACAGCTGAAGCAGTATTGCAATCCATTCCTGCGGCGGATCCCGCGCAGTACGACCGAATCCGCGACATGAAAACCTGGCGGAATCCGTACCTGATCGTCCGACCCGAAAAAGTCGCACTGTTAGACGCCGCGGACAATGCGGAAATCATCCTGAAGCCCGAGGAACTGCTCCCGACGCTAGCGAATTTGCCGAGTTCGAACTGGCCCTATGGGCGAGTGGTTGCCGCGGCGGAGGATCGGACTAAGGGGTCCGAGCAGGATGCCGTTGCGATTCGTCGCATTAAAGGGATTGTGGGCGGGATGTTGCAGGGAGCGCACATTGCGGTGAAGTGGGTACCGTCGTCGTGAAGCATCGCACGACAAATTTGATCCGATCTTGAAAATCTGCACCACAATCGACGAAATGCGCGCTGCATCTCGTGAGACTCGTCAAGCGGGCCGGCGGCTGGGATTCGTGCCGACCATGGGAGCGCTGCACGAAGGGCATTTGTCTCTGGTGCGGGCGGCGCGTGCGTCTACCGAAGTGGTAGCGGCATCGATCTTCGTGAACCCGACACAGTTCGGGCCCAATGAGGATCTGGCGAAGTATCCGCGATCGTTCGAAAACGACCGGCGGTTGCTCGAGCGCGAACGGGTGGAGTTGTTGTTTGCTCCTTCGGTGGAAGAAATGTACTCCTCGGGCTCGGTGACGTGGGTGAGCGTGGAGGGACTCAGCGACAAACTCGATGGCCGCTCGCGGCCCGGACATTTTCGCGGCGTCACCACTGTGGTCGCGAAGCTATTCCATGCGGTCGAACCCGATGTAGCATTTTTCGGACAGAAGGATGCGGCGCAGGTGTCAATTATCCGCCGGATGGTCCGTGACCTGAATTTTCCTGTAAGAATTGTGGTCGCGCCGATTGTGCGTGAGGCCGATGGCCTGGCAATGAGTTCGCGAAATGCCTACCTCGATCCGGAGCAGCGCCAGAAGGCTCTCGTTTTGCAACGTTCGCTGATGCGGGTGAAGCAGCTTGTGGATGCGGGCGAACGCGATTCATCGCGGCTGGTAGCCGTGGGGCATGAGGAATTTTCGAGGGAGGACTCAGTCAGGCTCGACTACTTCGAGATCGTCGATCCGGATACGCTGGATCCAGTTGAGGATATCTCCATGGGTGCGCTAGTGGCTGCCGCAGCATTTGTGGGCAGCACGCGGCTGATCGACAACTTATTGATCGAAAAAATGTAGAACTAGCTGTCAGTCACTGCCCCTAGTAGGAGTATGGGTCAATGTAGCTGGGAGCGGTGTAGTAGCCGTCCAACCAAGGCGTATAGCCGTAGTAGTACGGCCAGCCCCAGTAGGGGCTCCAACCGAACCCCCAACCCCATCCCCACCAGCCCAAGCCGAGTCCCCAACCGCAGCAGCCCCAACCTCCGTAGCCCCATCCATAGCCACGCCAAGCACCGCCGCGCCAGTTAGTTGCCACGGCTCCGTGGTTGAACGCAGCACTTATGGGATGGGCATTTGCAGCCAGTGTCGATCCAGCCCTTGGGGCAGACTCCGATGCAGCAGCGCCGTGGGCTGCTCCAAAGGTATGCCATTGACCATCGGCAATCGCGGTATGTGCAGCTTCCGCACTGGAACGTCCAGCGAAACCTGCGCTTTGCGATCTTCCGGTCTCGGATCTGCCGCTCTCGGCTCTGCCAGCCATCCCGGCGCTGACGGATCGTCCCGCTCCCCCAGTGCTGTTGCCGGATCGTTGGAATCCGTGCCAGCCGGGAGAGGTGTCACGAACGCCTTGGCCTTCTGAAGCCCAGGGCCGCGATCCGCCTTCGCGTGCCGAAGATGATCCTCCAAACGAGCCCCTCCCGCCACCATAGCCATAACCGCCGCCATGGGAGGAGCCATAAGAAGATCCGCCGCCGTGGAAGCCACCGTTTCCGTAGGAGCCCCCATGGTAGCCGCCGCCTGAGAAGCTAGCTCCGCCGCGGGAACCGCCGCCTCCGCCCCCGTGACCAGCGCCCCCATGCTGCGCGAGAGAGGGTGTAGGCACACAAATGAGCGCGACCGAAGCGATGACAGTAAGAATTGCGCTCAGCGACGTCGGTATTCTCATCGGAGTTGCCTCCAGCAAACGGCGCCTGATTACCCGGGAGGGCGTGCCGTTTTCTTTATGCTACTCCCACGTTGGACTCGCATTCCAGAACGAAAGTTGCATTGTCCGTCAGGGAATTACTTTGGGTCGGCGAACGGAAGCACCCCAACTAAGGGCGCGGAACAGCCGCTAGCGCGCTGGGCTGCGGCTGCATGGTCTGGCGCACGAGTTCTTCCACTCGCGACCACAAACGTGGATCGCATTGGCTCTGCGTGTGGCTGGGAGTGAAGACCTGCTGGAACCACGATGCCCCACCCACGCAATTCACCGGATGCTTCTCATAGTCAAAGAGGTAGTTGCCGAGGATTTGAGTCTTGGAATCGTCAGCTGCCGTGATTTCGCTGCGACCGTGGATCAAGCCATGAGGTTGGTAGAAGTTCGCGGCCGCCGCTACATTGTCTGGAATTACACCGTCTCGCTGCCAAGGTTTGGCCACGCTATCCACCTGGACGGTTAGCAGCACAGGGATGCCAGCGCGCTTCAGTTCGCGAGCCAACAGCACGACGGCCGACGCTCCCCAACTGTGGCCGAAGAGAATGATTCGCGCCTGGCCCTTCTCTTCGTTGGTCAGAACGCCATCGTGGTTGCGGTCCAGCAGCCGGAGGATTGTGTTATAGGCCGTCCTCCGGTGGCGATTCTCAAAGACCTGTACGTAAGAATCTTTCGGAATCTCCTGACGAATGCGTTGTGCGAGTTGGACGGGACCATGACGAGGATCGTCATGCCTCACGAATCCGCCCGCGAAACCGACAAGAATGTAGGAGGCGACGGCCCCGGGATGGATGGCCGCAGCACCATCCGCACCCATGAGTGCCGGTGCGGATGCGACGACGAGAGCGACACCCGCAACCAGCGTCCGAGATAGTGCCAGGCAAGGCAACGTGCGTCCCCACTGAGTAAGATGATTCGCGCCACTGAAGGGATGCGGCAGAATTCAGTCCGATGATCTTTCCCCTCAGAACGAGTGGCCCACGAAAAGCCCTAACCAGCAAGGCTTTTGGCTGGTTTGAACCCGGTGGCAAGTCTACACCTGCTGTCAAGAGTGCCGGGAAGAGGGAGGTGGAGTCATCTCTTCAGCAACTTGGGTCCTGACACGAACGGGTTTCCGCCGAGAAGGTACCGCAGGGGGTGATCCGCAGCCTTCGTGATGCCGATTCGCGGCGTAGTGACAATCCCGTGCGCCTTGTATCCATCGTCCGCGATCCACAAGCTGTTCTGCGCAGAAGTCAGGTCGCCGCCATTATCGCGAGAGCGAGTGACGCCGAAAGATTCGCAAAGCCGTCCTGGACCGCTCGTGAGCTTGATCAGGTCCCGCCCGCCATGCACTTCGACTCCGCGGGCTTCAGCCATCTCATCGATGCCAGACAGAGGTTCGAGTGCGCGAAACAATACGCCTCCCGCGTGGCCTTCCGGCTCGCAGGACACATTGAGGCAGTAGTGGTTCCCGTAAATAAAGTAGACGTAGGCACGGCCAGGAGGCCCGAAAAGCACCGAAGTCCGAGCGGTATTGCCGGCGGCGGAGTGGGCAGCGGGATCGTTCTTCCCGAGGTACGCTTCCACCTCTACAATGCGCGCGCTGAGAACCTTTTGATCCGCCTGCCTGCGAATCAGCACTTTACCCAGAAGGTCGCGTGCCACGCGGCGCGGACTGCGTGCGAAGAACGCGCGATCCAGCGGGTGGAAATGGTCCAGTGCTGTCTGGGGCGGGGTCATGCAGATGAGATCTTAAATGCTGTGGAATAGCGTTGTGGATAGCGATACTTGGCAAATTGCGACGGGTCTCGTAAGTTGCTGACGGGGTGGCGGACGAACCACCGCGAGAAAAAGATCAAAATGTCCGCGTTCTTTTCCATCAAGCACGGGTTAGGGGCGATGAATGAGGCAGGCGTGGCCGCGCACTAGTGGTTAGATGGGTTTCGGATCCATATTCTTGGCGGCGGTTACATTTGAAGGAGTCGCGTCGAACGACGTGCCGGGTTCGTGCGCAACCTTCTCATGACGCGTGCCGACCTTCCGGATCGCGTCGTGCCAGCCGTCGTCCCAGCTGATGTGGGCCTCTCCGTCGACGAACGCCCAAGTCCCATGCGGTGAACCAGTCGTTTTGCGGGCTTCTCCATCTGCATCGAGGCTGATGAAGAACTTGCCGCCATTGCCATCGCCCACTTCCCACTTGCCGATGTAGTGCGATTTTCCCGGCAACATGCCGCCGGACTCGAATTCGATCCGATCGATTTCCCCAGCAATCTTCTCGTGGTGACCATCCTTAAAGATGATTGCAGCGGGCGTTTTCAGGTCGATGCGGGAGATCTCACTGGCCGAGACGGTTTGCCGATGGCCGTCTTTGAATACGATCACCATGGAGCGATCGTCCGCTGCCGCCGCAGGCTTCGCACCGCCGGCGGCGAACGCGAGCAGCAGAATTGCGGAAACGCGAACGAATCTGACGACAACTCGCATAATACCCTCCCCGAAACCAGCGGAAAATAGCGTGCAACTCCGCTTGCATAACAATACGCATTCGCAGCGGCAATAGTTCCTTCTTGGTGTTTCCGAGGCTACCCTTTGGCAGATTCCTTCAAATAGGACAAAACCTCTTCGGCATGGCTTTCCGGGTTTACTTTCTCGAAGATATGCTGGATTTTGCCGTCTGGGCCGATAATGAAAGTAGTTCGCGCTACACCCCAAACTTTCTTGCCGTACATGTTTTTTTCTTTCATGACCCCGAAGGCCTCAGCCACTTTCTTTTCAGCGTCGGCAAGCAGCGGAAAGGGCAGATCATACTTCTCCTGGAATTTCTTTTGGGCTTTCGGTGTATCAGGGGAGACGCCAAGCAGCACGGCGCCGGTTTTCTGAATCTGTTTATATGTGTCGCGGAACCCGCGAGCTTCCACCGTTCAACCCGGGGTATTCGCCCGGGGATAGAAGAAGAGGATGACGGTCTTGCCGCGTAAGTCTTTCAGTGTCAGCTCTTTTCCATTCTCATCCTGCAAAGTAAACTCAGGAGCCTTATCATTGATCTTCATGGGAATTTCTCCGGAAAAATCGAACTCGAGTGTCAGGAATGCTGCGACAGTGGCGTACCAGCTATCGTTCTCCAGAATTTTACACCGCAAGATTTTTTCCTGCGGGGCGCCGACTCTCTTCCTACTGGCGAACCTCGTTGGTTCGTGCGTGACAGTATCGGCCCAGGAAGAGCGGCCGCAGATTACTCCGGGAGAGCGAAAGGTACCGCGTAAGAAAGATGCGGATCCGCGGGCACTCGCAGTGCTTCAACTTACGGCAAATGGGAAGGCGTCTCTTGTGCCGCTTGCGATCCTGGTCAACGGAAAGTTCTGGGACGCTTCCGCCTACAAAGCCGATCCCGTCCCTATGGCGCTGGAGCCGGGGACGGTCTACGAGGCGGAGCGGACCGGCAATTCGGTTGGATTGTTCACGGTAACCAGCGCCTTGCACAGCAATGCCATCAATGTACAAGCACCGTGGATCGGGACTGGGGCATGGCATCCGACGGGAACCGAGGGGGTTACCACTACAGAGAAGAAAGCTGAATCGGTTCCCGTGGGAATCGATACCACGGATGAACCGCCCCGGCTTACGCACGATCCAACCGCCAAACCGAACCCGCCTGCGAACACTCCGGCCTCAACTAGTCCCGCTTCTTCAATACCGTCCCCGTCAAGCGGACAGCCAGATACAGGGGATGAACCGCCACGTTTGACTAAACCTGCGTCCGCTCCTGCGGGCTCGGCTCAATCCACTCCTGCGCCCCAGGCTGCGGGTGATTCGAAACCGAAAGATACCGAGGCGGCCGGTGCCAAGCCGGACCAGCAGGCAAACGTACCCGCCTCCGACAGTGGTGCCACGGAAGGCAACCGTCCGAGATTGAGGCGCGGAAAGCCAGCGGAGTCCTTTGCTGACGAGGAAGTGCCCGGCTATAGCAAGCCCGGTGCCCCGCTAAGAATTCCAGCGGACGCCGCGAAGATCATCGAGGCGCCTGCGGCTCAAGGTCCGGTGCAGTTGATCCCCGCGATTTCCGACGCCAACGGCCCCGAGCTTCGCTCGTTCGTCTTCGATTGGCTCAAGGAAGAGGAAGGCGACCGCCGAAAGCAAATGATGGGGCTGGCAAAGGACCAGCTCCATGCCTATCTGGCCGCGCAAGCCAAGGCAAGGATCACGCCGAAGCCGGAGCATCCATCTGCTGCTCGGCATGCTCCGGCGGCGAAGCTGCAAGAGCCGATCTTCGAGAACGTGCAGATGATCGCCTATGACTTGTGGAAGAACGGTCAGGCGGTAATCGTCTTTAGCGCGGATGCCCACATGCCCCCTCCGCCTGTGGGCACAGCTCATTCCGAGGTCGATACGGAGATGCGATATTCCATCGTGCTGGTCGCGTATCCCGACATGTACAACAATCTGCACAAGCTGTATGTGGGAGTCACCGACAAGTATCATCTCGATGTCACACCACGCCTTGAATTAATTGATGCGGTGGATGCCGACGGTGACCGGCGTGGAGAGTTGCTCTTCCGCAAGGTGACTGACGCAGGAACTGGCTGGGTCCTCTATCGCGCAACCGCCGACAAGTTATGGGTGTTGTTTGATAGCTTGAGTCCGGAATAAAAGCGACTGGCGGATCTCGCTGAAGCTGCGTCCGAGCCCCCCAGTTTAGAATGACAGCCCGCGTGCGACTGAAGAACGGAAAGTTTATCAAGCACGACTGATTAGGGTTCATTTTCGATTCCAAGGAGTTCAACTCTAGTTTGCGCCTGACACGCCGCAAGTTTGTCCGATCGATACTCGGGGCGGGAGCGGCCGCGGGATTCCCAGCCGTCCTTTCCGGGTGCAGCGGGTCTTCCAGGGCCACGACAGCACCACCGAGCGGGGCCGCTCCTCAATTCGCTCCTTCCACCGACGTCAGTTTTCCCAAAGGATTCTTCTGGGGAACGGCGACCGCCGCCTACCAGATCGAAGGTGCGTGGAAGGAAGATGGCAAAGGGGAGTCGATCTGGGACCGCTTTTCGCACACGCCCGGAAAGATCAAGAACGGCGACAACGGCGACGTAGCCTGTGACTCGTATCATCGGTGGCGCGACGATCTCGCCCTGATGCGTGCGATGAATCTGAACAGCTACCGCTTCTCGATTTCCTGGCCACGCATTCAGCCTTCGGGATCCGGTGCGGCCAATGCGAAGGGCGTCGATTATTACAGTCGTTTGGTGGACGCGCTGCTGGAGGCTCACATCCGGCCGCTGGTTACGCTGTACCACTGGGATTTGCCGCAGGCCATGGAAGACGCCGGAGGCTGGCCCAGCCGCGAGATGGTGGGCCGCTTCGCCGATTACGTACAACTGATGGCGAAGTCTCTCGGCGACCGAGTTTCCGACTGGATTCTGTTTAACGAGCCAGACGCTTTTGTCGATGTGGGATACCTCGATGGGACCCACGCGCCCGGGCGGCAGAGCATTCTCGATTTTCTCCGCGCCACGCACGTGGTCAATCTGGCTCAGGGAGAAGGATTCCGCGCCCTTAAAGCAGCACGGCCAACTTCGCGCGTGGGTGGAGCGTTCAGCATGTCCCCTTGCGAATCTGCGACCAACTCGGAGGCCGACAAACTAGCCGCCGAGCGCGCCCATGCCATCACCAACACCTGGTTTCTCGAGCCTGCTCTGCACGGGCGCTATGCTGATGCGTTGACGTTTCTGCCGGAGACCGCCATGCGCATCAAGTCCGGTGACATGGAGAAAACGCGAGCGCCGCTGGATTTCATCGGCATCAATCTCTATTACCGAATGGTCGCTCGTGCGCCCGGCGCGCTTGAGCGCACTACGCACGCTCAGGAATGGCTGTTTCCGGTGAAGATGGAAGGCGGACAGCAAGGTCCGAAGACCGATATCGGCTGGGAAGTCTGGCCAAAGGCAATCTATGACATAGTCACGCGCATTACGCGCGACTACAACCGGCCTGTGATCGAGATTACTGAAAGCGGTTGTGCCTACAACGACGGTCCTGACGCGAGCGGCACAGTGCAGGACACGCGCCGCATCCATTACCATTGCGATTATCTCGCGGCTCTGAGACAAGCGATTGCCGAGGGTGCCGACGTCCGCGGATATCACGTCTGGAGTCTGATAGACAACTTCGAATGGGCGGAGGGGTATAGCCAGCGTTTTGGGCTCGCCTACGTGGACTTCAAGACCCAGAACCGGACCATTAAGGATTCAGGACGCTGGTACGCGAAGTTAGCGGCGCAGAATCGCATTCCAGTGCAGCAGTAACGAATTCTATCGCTGGTCCGGACAATCCCGCTCGGTAGGAGCTACTTTCCCTGCATTACCAGTTCCCCGTTTTCCACTTTGATCCCACCGACGCCGTCCGGAAGCTTCAGTCGGTCGCGCTGTTCAGCCAGTTTCTTCTGCAGGGCAGGATTTACCAGCGAAACTGGAACATTCAGATCTCCGACTTTAAATTCTGTCGGATCGAAAGTCGCATAGCCGTTCTGATCGCCTAGATGTCCGGAAATCGTAACCCAAACATCTTTGCCCGCGATTTCGGTGAGGAACTGCCCGTGCACGACGTCGCCGTCGAAGCTGACCTGCTGGTCTTTGATGGAAGGCGCGCCGCTGCCGAGATTGGTATCCGGAGAGAGAGCTGCCCCGCCCGCGTTCCCTAATGACTGCGCGAGTACTGCGCTGATTTCGTCGGAATTGATGTGGACCTCGGGCTTGGGGCTGATTGAATCTGAGGGAGCGCTCGGTCCTGCGTCGGCGGTTTGAGAGGAACCTAGAGGCTGCTGGGCGGCCTGCTGGAACTCCGCCATCTTTTGGTCAAACGACCTCGCATGTTCCGCCACAGCCGTGGCCGGTTGCGGTTGCGCTACTGGCGCAGGCTTCTTCAGTACCAGGACAATCGCGATCAGCGATGCCACCAGCGTAGCAATACTGATAATGCGGTCAATCTTAAGCTTTTTCATTGCAGCTTAATGCTACCGTGCGGCCAGAAGGAAATAAGGTGACCGAAGTGCCGGGTCGGCCGGCGCCGGAGGGTCTATTTGTTGAGGCTAAGCTGGGGGGATCGGGTCCCGCGGGTGCTCCGAATTTGGCTCTGCTTTCGTCTATTCCAGCTTCTTGGCTAATAGCTCGTTTACGATCTGAGGGCTGGCTTGACCTTTGGATGCCTTCATGACTTGGCCTACAAAGAATCCAATCATGGTTTTTTTCCCCGCACGATATTGTTCAAGTTGCTTGGGATTCGCGACCAAAATCTCGTCAATGATCTTTTCCAACGCAGACGTGTCGGTCGACTGCTGCGGCCGGCCTTCTTCCTCATAGACTGCGGGGAAATCTTTGCCACGCTCGAAACTCAAGTCATAGAGCTCTTTCAGCATCTTTCCCGAAATCGTGCCTGCCTCGACCAGATCGGCAGACGCCGCAACGCCTGCCATCGAGACTGGCGATTGCTCGATTCCAATGCCCTTCGCCTTGAGTCGTCCCATTAATTCACCCTGGACGAGGTTGGCGACGCGTTTTGGATTCTTGGCTGCTTTCGCCGCCCGCTCGAACCGGTCTGCCATCGCCTTCGAAAACGTCAGCACCTGCGCGTCGTACTCAGTAATGCCGTAATCGTGTACCATGCGCGTACGGCGAGCTTCCGGCAACTCCGGCAGTTCCCGGGCAATCTCGGTCTTCCACTTTTCGTCGACGACGAGAGGCAACAGGTCGGGCTCGGGAAAATAGCGGTAATCATGCGCCTGTTCCTTGGAGCGCATGCTGTAGGTCTTTCCCTCGTTCGAGTTATAGAGGCGTGTTTCCTGCGTGATCTTACCTCCCGACTCGATGACTTCAATCTGGCGCCCGATCTCGTACTCCAGCGCTTCGCGGATAAAGCGGAACGAATTCACGTTCTTGATCTCGGTCTTCGTTCCCAATTCTTTCTGCCCGCGTGGCCGCACGCTGACGTTGGCGTCGCAGCGCAAGGAACCTTCTTCCATGTTGCAGTCGCTTACGCCGGCGTACAGGATGATCTCTTTCAGACGGGTCAAGTATTCGTAGGCTTCATTGGGGGTGGAGATGTCCGGTTCGCTGACGATCTCAATCAGCGGCACACCGGTGCGGTTCAAATCGATCGCGGTCTTCTCGTCGGAATCGGGAAAACCCTCGTGGAGACTCTTGCCCGCATCTTCCTCAAGATGCACGCGCGTGATGCCAATTTTATTCTTGCCGCTTCCTGATGGCACTTCAATCGAGCCAAACTCGGCCAGCGGCTTGTCATATTGCGAGATCTGGTAGCCCTTGGGCAAGTCGGGATAAAAGTAGTTCTTGCGCGCGAAGACGGAAGTCTTGTTGATGCGACAATTTAGCGCCAAGGCCGCCATCGTGGCGAACTCGACGACCTTCTTGTTGAGTACGGGGAGAGCGCCGGGCATCCCCAGGCATACGGGGCAGACGTTCGTGTTCGGAGGCACGCCAAAACGGGTCGAGCACGAACAGAAGATCTTGGTCGCCGTCAGAAGTTGAACGTGTACTTCCAGCCCGATAACCGGCTCAAACCTGGGATGAGCCGCGATGGACTTCTCCGCGATGGTGGTCATAGATCCAAGATTATAAAGCTCGCAAGATTCGGTTCCACAATAAGCGCGATAGTGCCCAGGGAACGATTCGGAGCAGGTTGTCTAGACTAGGGATTCGCGGATGCGTGCATGTACTTATCAACCTCAACCTCGAAGTAAAGCAATTCGTTCCCCTTCGCATCGGTGACGCCTGTAATGTCGATGTTCGCACCCGCGAGCGGCGACGAAATCCCTCCCACGTCAAAAAACAGAAATCCTGCCTGCGTGGTATGGGGTTCGACGGCACGCGCGGCGAATTGCGAAGATTCGATCTCGTCCATCTGTTTTTTGTTGACCGTGCCTTTCACACGATTCGGCAGGGGAAGGGGACTGGGCCGCGTACCCCCACTTCGTGGATTGGATAGCCGCCGGTAGAGATCCTCTGTAGTGATCGGCGTGAGCTTCGAGTGGTTCGCGGTGATCAGCGTGATTTCCATGTTGGCTATGGACACCGGTTGATCGCCGTCATTGGTCACAACGAAATAGATAGGCAGAAAGCCGTGCTCAGCAAAATTCACAGTAAAGATCTTCGCTTTGTCGGGGGTGTCATACGGGTCTGCCGCAATGGCCACTTTCTCGTCGCGATGGAAGTCGTGTGCGGGATAGTTGATGGCCATCCGCGGCACAGGTTTTACGAAAGTCTTCGCCAAGACCAAGATCGGCACGCTGAGTGCAGCGCACAGGATCAGGACCAACGACCGAGACCGAGCGTCGCAAGAAGTTGAAGGGAACCGCATGGCCCAATTATAGAAGGAGGGCGCGCCGACCGCCTACGTGGCGGTTTAGAATGACTCAGCTTGAGTTATCTTCTCTACAGTCTGGTGCTTGCGCTGGGAATGGTGTTGAGCCTGCCGTATTGGCTTTACCAGATCCTGCGCCACGGCAAATACCGACGCGGCTTCGCCGAGCGCATGGGCCGTGTTCCGGCGCATCTCAAGGGTCCGGAAGCTGTTCCATCAAGGCGGCGGATCATCTGGATTCACGCCGTGTCTGTCGGTGAGGTTCTGGCGGTGAGTGGCCTCGTCGACAAGATACGCTATTCATTCCCAAAGCACCGCGTGGTCGTTTCGACGACGACCGATACTGGCCATGACCTCGCCAGCGAGCGCTTCGGTGACGAGAACGTGTTTTATTTTCCAATGGACTTTGCCTTCGCCATTCGTCCATACCTGCAGGCATTGCAGCCCGAACTGGTAATGCTAGCGGAAACCGAGTTCTGGCCTAATTTTCTGCGGTTATCGCATGCCAGCGGAGCGCGCATTGTTGTGGTGAATGCACGCATCTCCGACCGATCATGGCCTCGCTATCAACGTTTTCGCTGGGCGCTGCGCCGGATGCTTGTGAACGTCGACATCTTTCTCGCGCAGACGGAAGAGGACAGTGTTCGGTTGCAGTCGATCGGAGCTGATCCGCTCCAGGTGCAGGTCACGGGCAATTTGAAGTTCGATGTAGGGCCGCCTGCGCCGTCGCCGATCGTAGAAAGTCTGCGCCGGTCGCTGGCTGCCGAGGCTGCTGGTCCCGTTGTCGTCTGTGGCAGCACAGTCGAAGATGAAGAACCTCCACTGCTGAAAGCATTTGAGAATTTGCGTGTCGGACATTTGGGGGCAGTCATGATTCTCGCTCCGCGTCATCCGGAGCGCTTCGACGACGTCGCGATTCTGCTGGGGCAGTTGGGCATTCGCTCCTACCGCCGTTCGAGGTGGCAGGGGGAAGCGTTGGCAGGCGGGGTATTGCTGCTGGATACGATCGGAGAACTGGCCGCCCTGTACGCACTGGCTGACATTGCCTTCGTGGGCGGAAGCCTGGTTCCGCGCGGCGGCCACAACATTATCGAGCCCGCACAACACGGTGTCGCGATCGTAACCGGGAACCATACGGAAAATTTCCGGGATATCGTCGCTCTCTTTCAAACTCGGGATGCGGTGCGCATCGTGAGTCTTGCCGAGCTGCCCTTGACCCTGATGCATCTGTCGGAAAACGAGGCCGAGCGTCGCGCGCTGGGCCGCCGCGCGAAAGAGACTATGCAGTTGCAGCTCGGCGCGACTTCAAGGACACTAGACGCGCTTAAGACTCTGCTCGCGCAAGATTTAGATGCTCAACCCGCCTCAGCGCAAGCTGCACATAACGATTGAATCCCCTCTCGAACATCTACGGCGGAGTCGTGGCAGTGCGCAATGTGCTCTACGATCGCAGAGTCCTGCCAGCACGCCGATTGAATGGCCCCGTCGTCAGCGTGGGAAATCTTTCGGCGGGCGGATCCGGGAAGACGCCATTCGTGTTGTTGTTGGGTGAATTGCTGAAGGCGCGCAGCGTGAAATTTGATGTCCTATCGCGAGGTTATGGGCGTGCATCGAAGGGGGTCCGGTTGGTGGATCCCGCAGGTATGCCACAGGAGTTCGGTGACGAGCCTCTCTTGATTGCCCGCAAGCTGCAAGTGCGAGTGATCGTAGGAGAGAACCGCTACGACGCTGGACGCTTCGCCGAATCGAGATTCGGTCCACAACTGCATTTGCTGGATGACGGCTTTCAGCATCGCGCTCTGGCGCGCGATTTCGACATTGTGCTGGTTACGCCCCAGGACGCCGGTGACCGGCTGCTTCCTGCCGGGCGATTGCGAGAGCCGCTGCGCTCCTTGAGCCGAGCCGACGCGGTGGTGCTGGCCAGCGGTGCCGTGGCCGGGACTTTTCCAATAGCGGAGAAGCTAGTGTGGCGTCTGCGCCGTGGCATTGTACCGGGTAACATCCCGTCGCGCCCGGTCGTGTTCTGCGGAATTGCGCGGCCAGAACAGTTCGTTCTGCAATTGCGGACAGCCAGCATCGAGCCGGCCGCCCAGGCGATTTACCGCGATCACTATGCTTACGGAGAGAAAGACATCCGCGAATTGCTCGAACTCAAAGAGAGGTCCGAGGCGGATGGATTTGTCACAACCGAGAAAGATGCAGTCAACCTGGGTGGATACCTTTCCGCGCTCGAACCGCTGGCTGTCGTCGCCGTTAAGATGGAACTGACTGAAGCAGCTAACGCCGTGGATACCATGCTCCGGAAGATCGAAGAGCGAAGGCGCCAGGCATGAGAGAATCGGTCTCGTAGCGCGCCACGATGCCGGCGTTACCAGCGCGGGTCTCAGCAATGTCCAAGCATCTAAAAGAAGCCGAGCGGCTCCACAAGATCGTCGAAGCCTTCCCTAAGATGACCGTCACGGTGCTTGGGGATCTCGTGGCCGACGAGTTTATTTTCGGTGAGATTTCACGGGTCTCGCGGGAGGCTCCTGTGCTGATCCTGAAGCATCGTGAGCGGACCGTGGTCCCGGGGGGCGCGGCCAATGCGGCGAACAATCTCGCGGATCTGGGCGTGAACGTTTTGCCGGTGGGAATCGTGGGCGACGACGAACCGGGACGGCTTTTGCTGAAATACTTCCGCCACAAGCGGATCGCAGTCAGCGGAGTACTGAAAGACAAGACTTACACAACTGTGACCAAAACACGCATTCTGGCGGGCATGACGCATACCGCGCGGCAACAGGTTGTGCGCGTCGACCGAGAACCCCGGGATGCGCCGAACAGTCACTTGACTCGGGAGCTTTATCTGGCGGCACGAAACTATGCGCACGTCTCGGACGCCCTGCTGGTGTCGGACTATGGGTACGGTGCAGCCACTCCGGCGATCGTGAACACGTTGCGGGAAAAGGGAAAGGTGGGATCGACACCGATCGTTCTGGACTCGCGCTACCGCATGCTGCAGTATGCGGGTGTGACGGCGGCGACTCCGAATGAGCCTGAAGTAGAAGAGGCTCTCGGGATCCGCATCGGACACGATTGGGACAAGTTGATCGGCGCAGGCGAGCAGGTGATGGCGCGCATGAAGTTGCAATCGCTGGTGATCACGCGCGGGCGCGACGGCATGGTGGCTTTCGATCAACGGCACAAGCCGGTCGACATCCCCATCTCCGGCTCCGACCAGGTGGCGGACGTAACCGGCGCGGGCGATACGGTGATCGCTACGTTTACTGCGGCTCTGGCCGCGGGCGCGACCACCGAAGAGGCCGCGCAACTGGCTAACTACGCGGGCGGAATTGTGGTCATGAAGCGCGGCACCGCCACAGTTTCACGGGAAGAATTGCTGGCTGCGATCGACAAGACTTCGCCTGCGACACGGCCTCACTGAATGCACACCAAAGGGGACGCACACGGCAAAATCCTCACCCGAGAGGAACTTCGCCTCCGGGTCGAAGAGTGGCGACGTGTTGGCGAGCGAATCACGCTTGCGAACGGCAACTTCGATCTGCTGCACGTCGGGCACGTGCGCTATCTTCACGGAGCGAAAGCATTGGGAGGCAAACTGGTCGTTGCCATCAATTCCGACCAATCGGTGCGTGCACTAAAGGGCGAGGGGCGGCCGGTCATGCCGGAACACGAACGAGCGGAAATTGTTGCCGCGCTTACTGACGTGGACGCCGTCGTGATTTTCCCTGAACTGGATGTGCGCGCCATCATTCGCGAGATTCGTCCGGATGTTCAGGTCAAGGGGACTGATTACACGGCCGACTCCGTTCCGGAGCGCGATGCAGTTGTCGAGTGCGGAGGGCGGGTCGAGATCGTCGGCGATCCGAAAGATCATTCGACAAGCGAGATCATACGCTCGCGCCTCTCCCCGAGGGAGTCTTGACGCGACGGCGCGAACGGTGGGCCGCCTGAACGCCTCCTGATTGTGCGGCTTAGCGCGATGGGAGACGTGATCCACACACTGCCCGCGGCGCAAGCGCTGCGCGAGGCTTTCCCCGGAGCGATGATCGGCTGGTTGATTGAGGAGCGGTGGGCCGAACTGTTGTGCGCGCCGGGAACGCCGAGGCGTGGACCGCGCTCCCCGCAGCGGCCTTTGGTCGACTGGGTTCATACCGTCAACCTCGTGGGCTGGAGGAAATCGCTGTTTTCGATTCCAACGTTCGAGCGGGTCGCAAGAGTCTGGAATGACGTGCGCGCCGTCCACTATGATCTCGCGATTGATCTGCAAGGCGCGATTCGCTCGGCAGTGCTCGCGCGCTGGTCGGGAGCACGAGTTGTGCATGGCGCCGCTGATCCGAGAGAGTCGCCGGCGAGCTTGTTGTACACGCGTATGACGGTCGCTCGTGGAGTGCATGTGATCGAGCAGAATTTGTCGCTCGCCGAAGCCGTCATCCAGCACAGGCTAGAATCACCATCCGTCGAGTTGCCTCACGATGGCGCGGCGGAGCGGCGCATTCGGAAGCGGCTCGCCGAAGCCGCGATCGGAGAATTCGCGATTCTGAATCCGGGCGCCGGGTGGGGCGCCAAACGCTGGCCGGTCGAACGCTACGCCCGCGTGGCACAAGGTCTTGCCGCCCGCGGCGTGCAGTCGATTGTGAACTACGGGCCGGGTGAAGAAGGTCTGGCAAGCGAGGCGGAGGCTGCCAGCGAAGGCTCGGCGAAAGCCTTTCCTTGTTCGATTACCGAACTGATCGCGCTGACGCGGCGGGCGCGATTGTTTATCGGCGGGGATACGGGGCCACTCCACCTGGCGGCGGCGATGCAGATCCCGGTGGTTGCGATCTTTGGGCCGACCAATCCGGCGCGCAACGGACCGTACGGGACCACGAGCGTGGTCTTGAGGAATCCGGCGAGTCCGACTACACATGCCCGCAATGCCAAGCCCGACGAGGGAATGCTCGAAATTAGCGCGGAAGCCGTCCTCGACGCCGCTCACAAACTGCTTACTGATGAAAACGCCGAACACAATCATTCGGCCCGCAGGGATGCCGCGCGTGGCTGACTGGTCCCGAGTCGCACGACGCATCCGAGTGCCTCTGGGCTTTGTCTTTGCCGTGCTGTATTTCTGGCTGGCGCGGCCGACCTGGCGCTTTCTCGCGTTGGGGGCTCTTCTCGTTGTGCCGGGGCTTTTGATTCGTGCACTGGCTTCTGGGCATGTACGCAAGAATGAGGCGCTGGCGACGTCGGGACCCTACGCGCACACGCGGAATCCGCTGTACCTGGGGTCGTTGCTACTCGGCTTGGGATTCGCGGTGGCAGCGCGCAGTTGGTGGGTTGGTCTGGTGCTGTTGGTGATGTTCTTCGCGATCTACTTACCGGTGATCCGTGGGGAAGAGGAATTCCTGCGGGCGAAGTTCCCTGAGTTCGAGGACTATGCCTGGCACGTCCCGCGAATGCTTCCACGAATTGTTCCCCATCCAAGCGGGAACCAGGAGCAGGGGGAATTCTCGATGGATCTGTATCTCCAACACCGAGAATACAATGCGTTGCTCGGCGCGCTGGCGATGATGCTGCTCCTGATGGGCAAAATCTTGTTGCGATTCTGACTTTGGCTTGCCGCGGCCCGTCTCGGAAGACCCAGGGTGCGTCTCAAGAATTCCTTGCGGAGCCCGATCCTCGTCCTGTACCAGTTCTTATTCGAACTGCAGGACAACAATCTCGGGATTGGAACCGAGCCGGAGAGGTGGACCCCAAGTGCCGGCCCCGCTGGAGGTGAAGACCTGCATCTTGCCAATGCGGCTCAAGCCGTAAACGAATTGGCGGTACATGCGGCGGGCCATCCAGCTCCAGGGGACGAACTGGCCGAGATGAGTGTGGCCGGAGAGTTGAAGAGAGATGCCTGCGGCCTCGGCGATGTCCGGGTGGTCAGGGGCATGGATGAGGAGAATACTGGCCCGGTCGCGGTTGACTCGAATCTGGTCAAGGACCGATTCCAGGTGCCCACGCTGGGTTGCGTGGCGGTAGGGGATGCCGACAATCTGGAGACCGTCGACTTCAACCTTTTCGTTACTTAGGACGCGGACCCCAGCGGCGGAGATCGCGTGCAGATATTTCGAGTCGTCCCCAAACTGCTCGTGATTTCCCGCGACGAAGTAGACGCCGTTGGGCGCGGTCAGTTTCTTGAGGGGCTCCGCAGCGCGACCTGCGTCGATGGCAGTCCCGTCGTAGAGATCTCCGGCGATAAAGACGGCATCGGGCCGCTCGTGGAGAATCTTCGCCACCATGCGGCGGAGGAAAGTGCCGTTGCGCACGTGCCCAAGGTGTACGTCACTGATTAGCGCCGCTTTTCGGCCGCGCCATTCTTCAGGCAAGTTGGCGAGTTGAACGGTCAGGCGCGTGATTCTTGTCAAGCTGGCGTTAAAAACGCCAAGAATCCCGGTCGCCATCGCGAGAACGAACAGGACTTCCACTGTGAGGTGAAAGTTCAAGGGTTGTCCGGCGAGGCGGGCAACCGCCAAAATCGCCCATGATGCAAGGGCTGCGATCAAGAGGAAACTGAGGATTCCCATCCAGATGGCGGCGATTCGGTAGAAGGCTCGCAGGGGACCGTTGGTGTAGCGAAAGGCGAGCAGGGAAGCTGCGACAAAGCTCGTTGACAATAAGCCGAGAGAGAGTTCGAGCCAAACGGATCTGCCGCTGGCGAAAGAGTATGTCCAAGTTCTGTACAGCAGATAATGCACTAGGAAGAGAACGGACTGGATTACGACGATGAAAGTGACTAAGCTGCTTCGAGAATGCATGAGGATTGGATTCTGCGCGATGGTTTCGGATGCGAGGGTTTCGAACACCGCGAACGGAAGCAGATTCCGATCTGCTCGGTTGCGCAGAATTATGGGATAGCAACGGGCGGGATCTCGCCCGGAATCTGTACATAATGCGGGTGTTTGCGGAACAACGGCAGGGAATAAATGAAAAAGCCTCTCGCCTGAGCAAGAGGCTTTTTCTGGGGGAGGGACTCGGGCCGAGTCGCCCGCTGGGTCCCAAACTTACTTGGGCTGCTGTTGCTGATCAGGGGTGTTAGCCGGGGAATCTGGCGCTCCGGTGTTGCTGGAGAGCTGTTCAAGGTCATTCTTCAGCAGGCTGATTTCGACGCGTCCGCCGCTAATGCGCTTCGTCTTCGCGGTCTCATCAGTGCTGGGAGCCGGAGCGTTGCCCATGCCGACGAGGTAAATGCGGTAGACCGGGATCTCGTGGTTCAGCACGAGGTAGCGCACGACCGACTCGGCCATTTTCTGCGAGCTGGTGATCGCAGCCTGAGCCTTGCCGGACGAGAAGCCCTGCACTTCGATGATATAGCCGCGCTGACCCTTGACACCTTCAGCCATCTGGTCAAGAGCATCCTTCGCGTTTTTGCTAAGGACGGTCTGACCGGGGCGGAAGCGGATTTCAGTCTGATTCGAGGCCTTGTACTGGTCGATGTTGCTGACCACGGTCTCGACAGTCTGGACGCGAGTGGTCACCTGCTGTGCGGACTGCTGCGCCATGGTTGCCTTGTTGCCGGCATCAATAGCGTGCTGATCGGCTTCGTTGGCTTTGTCGGAAGCGAGCTTAATGCCTGCCTGGGCGCGCGCGTCCGTGTCCTTAATGTTCTTTCCATTCTGCGAGGTCAGCTCATCGAGTTCGTTGACGCGGTCGCGGATGGGTTCGGTCTGGCGTTGAACGTACCGCTTGCGCGCGAAGGGGTTGACGCGTCCCCAGAAGCCCTCGCGGGAAGGCGCAGCCAGAGGAGCCTTGCCGGTTGCGTTGCCATTGCCGTCAGTCGATGTCGACGGGGCGCCCTGGCTCTGAGTGGAGCTGGACGAGGTGGTCTGCGCGAGGACCGGCAAAGCAAGCACGGCGGCCAACGGCAGGGCGATTAGTAGACGGTGGTTCATATAGGACTTCCTCCAAGTTTGGGGCTGGCGCTTCAGGCTTGACCTTCCCGCCACCCTAGGCACGCTTGCGGCGTGCTGAAATTCGCATTGCGTCCCCTGAAACGATAAAGAAAGCTAGCGGATTCGCTGAGCCGGACCGACGCTGACGCTACGCACGATCCTTTGAACTTAGGGCGCCGCAAACAGTGGCGCGCACTTGTTCTATTACACGTGGGATGCCAAATCGGGCTTTATGGTTGAATGGCTAAATTATTGATATCTATAGACATTGTACTGGTGTCGTGGTGGGAAGGATAGGGATGCAGGAAAATGCAGGGTAATTTTGGCAAACCTGATATAAAAACTGCGGGCCAGCGAAAACGGCGGTTTTCGCCCTAGGGACGTTCTTCTTGTTCGTGGATTCGGCGTCCGAGGCGGGGATCAAGCCCATCTTGGCCAGCCGTTTTCGGGTCTGAAACACGGGGTTTCGGGGCATACCGGCGGTGAAACGGAGGGAGACTTTGGCAACGAGCAGATCGAAGGTTTGGAGAATACGGTGCCGGGTTCTGGCGGGAATTGTCCCGCTCATGCTGTGCGCGGGAGCCAATTGCGAAGACTCCGGTCTACCTTCTTCGCGGATCCCGGCTGATCATCTCAAGCAGTATTCAGAACTGGCCGTTACCTGGATGCAGCAGTATTTGCGGATCGACACGACAAATCCTCCCGGGAATGAGATGAAGGCGGTGGCCTTCTACAAAAAGATCCTCGACCAAGAAGGAATTGAGAACAGGGTCTTCGAGTATGCACCGGGGCGCGGGGATTTGTGGGCTCGAATTCCGGCTACGGAGGGCGAAAAGAAAGATCCAGAGGTCTCCCAAAATCAGGGAGGAATGTGGCACCCTCAGGCGCGGCCGATTGTTTTGCTGAACCATATGGATGTGGTGACTAGCGATGCGTCGCACTGGCAGGTGCCTCCATTCAGTGGAGAGATTCGGGATGGATATTTGTGGGGCCGCGGCGCGCAGGATATGAAAGATGAAGGTCTCGCGCAGCTCGTCACGATGGTGATGTTGAAGCGGGAGAAAGTGGCGCTGGATCGCGATGTGATTTTCCTGGCCGTGGCGGATGAAGAAGCTGAGGGCACGGGGACGGATTGGTTCATCGCGCATCAACGCGAACTGTTGGAGAATGCTGAATTCCTAATCAATGAGGGCGGAGAAAACCTGCTGGATGCCGGCAAGGTGAAATACATCGGCGTCGACGTCGGGGAGAAAACCACGTACTGGATGCATGTGGTGGCACATGGGAGGCCTGGGCATGGATCGAGGCCGAATCCGGATTCGGCGCCGAACCGGTTAGTGCGGGCGCTGGAGCGGGTCATTGCCTATCGAACACCGCTGCGAGTATTGCCGGTGGTGGATGAGTTTCTGCGCGACATGGCTCCTTATGAGCCGCCGGAACAGGCGGCGTATTACCGCAATGTAAAGAAGGCGCTTGAGGACAAGAAGTTTCAAGAGGAAGTGGAGCGGGATGAGTCGTTAAATTTTCTGCTGCGTGACACCATCTCGCTGACCATGATGGGAGGATCGGAGCAGACGAATGTGATTCCTCCGGAGGCCTGGGCCAATCTGGATGTAAGGATTCTGCCGGGAGGAGATCCGAAGGCGGTGCTGGCGGCGGTGCGGCGGGCAGTGAATGATCCGAACGTGACGGTTGAGCCGCTGAATGCAGAGTTCCGCGTGGCCAATTATTCAGGGACGGATAACGCGCTGTATGGGGCGATTCGCGAAGTGTCGGGAAAGTATTTTCCTGGGACGCCCGTGGTGCCGCATATCACGAGCGGATATACGGAAAATCAACGATACCGGCCGCTGGGGATCGTAGCGTACGGATTTAGTCCATATACGGCGACCGAGGAAGAGGGAAATACCGAGCACGGGAATGATGAACGGATTCGGGTGGAGGAGGTGCGGCGGGGGCCGAGGATTTTGTTCGACGTGGTGGCAAAGGTGGCCACGAAGTAGCTTCATTCGCCACGGATTTGCACGGACTCCTCATTGCTGCGGTGCTTTGGGCACGACGTATTCGTCGAAATAGCGGTGGAGCGCGTCACGATGAGCCGTTCGGTAGGGGACGTAGTCCTGAGCAATATCATTGTCGGCGCGGTTGAGTAGCGTGAAAGGCTCGAGGAAACCGGCTCCATCGATCTTGACGAGTTCAAGCAGAGGCGAGTCTAGGTTCTTCTTTTTCTTCTCGAAATCCTTCTGCTCGGTCATCACCGTGACCATCATGTGAAGGCAGTCGGCTTCCTCGCGCATCGTCCGGCGATACTTGGGCTCGTTCGGGAACTCTTTTTTGAATTTCTCCTGCGTCCATAGGGCACGGTTCATGGCGTATATCAGCCAGGCAGAGCCTGCAGGGTCGCCCTTCTTCATTCCACTCGGGTCGAGTGTGATATTGATGTGCGATTCGTCTTTCTGGGTGACTGAACTCTTGTCCTGGAGGCGGACCCAGGTGAGGGAGAGCTTAGTGCGCTCGGCCCAGCGCTGGAGGCCAACCCACGATCGTTGTTTATAAGGTTCCGCGATGATGGCTAGGATGTATTTCTCGCGGGCATCGACAGGTCTACCCAGATCCATCAGCGCGTCTCCCCAATAGCGATAGGCAGTTTCGCGATTGGGATCGATCTCGACGGCGCGGGCGAACCATTCTCCGGCACTGCCGTTGATATGCTGCTTGAAGTAGACGTCGCCCATGAAGAGCGCGGCTTCGTAATTTCTGGGATCAAGCATCATGACGTGCAGGTAGCCATCGCGGGCTTTGTCAAAATCGCCGCGAACGAAATCAGCTTCGGCGTTCTTCATGGCATCGTCGACGTCTTTGCGATCGGAGAAAGGTGCTTGGGCTCCGTCCTCGGGTATTTCAAGGATGACCTGCAGGAGGCTGCTGGTGTCTCCGAGTTGCTTGGCTTCAAGTGCGATGGCGCGGGCACGAACGCGGGCCCTCTTCTTCAGATCGGGATCGGCGATGGTGGAGGCATAGGCCATCACGGAGAAGGCCCAGTATTCCTTAACCACGATGTCGGAAGGATTGTCAGCAGAGAGTTTTTCGAGCAGTGGCATGGCTTCAACGAATTTGCCGGCGCGGTAGACATCGAGGGCGTGCTGGCGGTCGGGAAGGTCCTTGGGAACGGTCTGAGCGGGAGATGATTGGGGCGCTGTCGTCTGGGACGTAGAGAAAGTGGCCAGCAAGGCGATCACAGCGATGGCCGCGAGCATCCGAAGGAGTCTGTTCACGGTGCCTCTCTTTTGTATTGAGAGTGACACAGGAGGAACGCAGGAAGTTCCCAAATTTGCGCTGCACAAATGATAGAGGCTACCCTCCCCCGCAATGCTTCTCGTACTGCTCGAAGATGAAGTGGTCGGTCATGCCGGCGATGTAGTCGCAGATCACGCGTGCCAGGGAATCTTCTTTCTTCTCGACCTTGTCTCTGTAGTTGTGCGGGAGGGATTCGGGGTGGTCCATCCAGAAGGTGAATAGCTCGGTAACTACACGTTCGGCGTCGTCTTTTTCTCCGGCTAAAGCGCTGCTGAAGTAGAGATTTTCGTAGAGGAATTCTTTGCTTTGTTTGCGCTCGGCTTCGACCGCGGGGCTGAATGCCGCCAGGCGTTCGGTGTGATATCGGACTTCCTCGACAGTTTGAATTCTTGCCTGGCCGATGCGCGTCCGCGTATTTGTGATCAGGTCGTCCACATAGCGGTTGAGGACACGCTTCAGGGTTTCGTTGAATTGCAATTTTTCCGGGACATCGGGATGGATCTGCGCAACTTTGGGATAGAAGCGCTCGAAGATCGGCATACCCTCCCGGATTTGATCGAGTGTCAGCAGATGCGCTTCGTAGCCGTCGTCCAAGTCGGCCGTGTTGTAGGCGATTTCGTCGGTCAGGTCGATCAGTTGGGCTTCGAGCGGCGGGCGCTGGTCGAGAAAATATTCAGCCAGTTCCGGATGTTGTTTGGGATCGTAGTCGTGGGAATGCTTGATGATGCCTTCGCGGACTTCGAAGGTGAGGTTCAGGCCGCGGAAGGCGGCGTAGCGCTGTTCGAAATCTTCGACAATGCGGAGGGCGTGGAGATTGTGGTCGAAGGACAGGCCATGCTCTGCCATGGCGGCGTTGAGAGCTTTTTCCCCGGCATGGCCGAAGGGAGGGTGGCCGATGTCGTGAACCAGGGCTAGCGCTTCGGCGAGGTCGACGTTCAGGCCGAGTGCTCCGGCGATGGTGCGGGAGACTTGCGAGACTTCGAGCGTATGGGTCAGACGGTTGCGGAAGTGGTCGGAATAGCGGCGGGTGAAGACTTGCGTCTTGGCTTCGAGCCGGCGAAAGGCGCGGGCGTGGATGACCCGGTCGCGGTCGCGTTGGAAGTCGTTGCGGTAGGGGTGATGAGGCTCGGTGAAGCGGCGTCCGCGGGAGTGTTCGACGTGCACCGCGTAACGCGCCAGCATGGGGAGAGGATAGCAGATTTCTGGTGCCGAGTCGGTGAAGCGCTCAGCTCAGCGGCTAAAGCCACGTTGATCTGCGTGGCTTATGGCACGAGTGGAAGAGCTTGCGGAAAAAGGCTTACCAGACTTCGCAGGGGCGTACCGGGGCTAAAGCCCTCAAGAATTCAACGCGACTGGCGCGGCTCTGAGGGGCCGCTCCTCCACGGTGACTCATTCGCTCAGGGGGATACGGTCGTTTGTGGCTTTTTCCGCGACGTCTAGAACTCGTGCTCTTCCCAATCCCGCTCAGGCTGCCAGGCCCGAGGGCGAGATCGCACTCGGGATAACCGCACACGAAGCTTACTGCTTGCTTGGGTCTTCTTTCGCGAGCTTTACCTTCGCGGCGTCAAGTTTCTGCTGAACTTTAGCGAACGCATCGGAGTCCTGCTCAGCAGGAACGGTTTTGTTCCATTCCTGAACGGCACGATCCCAATGGGAGGCGGCTAGTTTCAGGCGTCCGGTTTTCTGGTACAAGTCGCCGAGATGTTCCTGCACGGTTGGGTCGGAGCTCATGTGCACCGCGGCCTTGTTCAGGTTCTCTTCGGCTAAATCGTATTTTCCCAGCTTGAAGTAGGCCCAGCCGAGAGAGTCGAGATATGCCGCATTGTTGGGCTCGAAGCTGAGAGCCTGCTTGATGTAATTCAGAGATTCTTCAAGCTTAACTCCGCGGTCGGCATTCATGTAGCCGAGATAGTTAAGAGTAGCGGCAGCTTGGGGATCGGTGGGCGGAGTGGTGGAGAGCACCTTGCGAAACTCTACTTCTGCCTGATCGAACATCTTCTGGCGCTGATAGAGATCGCCACGGAGGAAATAGACGTAGGCTTTGTCTTCGGCTTTGGTCGATAACTGTTCCGCTTTGGCCAGAGCTTGTTCGGCGTCGCTCCAACGCTTGGCGCGGGTATAAATGATGCCGAGGCGGAGGTAAACATCGTGGTCTTCCATCCCGCCCTTGAGCATGCCGCGAATGTCGGCGACCGCTTTATCGTATTCACCGGTGTCAGCCAGTTGGGCGTCTAGAACCATGCGAAGATCGCGATCGTCCGGCAGTTTCTGGACCGCTTCCTTTGCGGCCGCGGTAGCCTGCGGCCACTGCTTTGCTTCGCGATAAGTATCGATGATTTCCTGATAGCCGCTGCGGGCGTTCTCTTCGCCGAGCGGTAACATCTTGCGGAAGGTGTCGACGGCGGCGGTGTAATTTTCCTGCTCGCGATAGACCATGCCGAGGCGCTCGATGAAAATGGCACGGTTGTTGCGGTCGGCTTGACTCGTTCCGGCTTCGCTCTTGTCCGTTTTCTTTACCAGGTCCTGCAACAGCTTGACCGCATCGTCGTAGCGTCCCTGTGCCTGGTAAACGGCAGCCATGCTGTAGGGAACATCCATAGTATCGGGCACCAAGGTATCGGCGCGCTTCAGATTTTCGAGAGCGAGATCGTACTTGGCCTGGCGGCGATAGATTTCTGCCATCCGGACATAGGTTTGGGCGTCTTCGGGATTCGAGTCGGCGATGACTTTGTATTGCTCGAGAGCCGCGTCGAGTTGGCCATCGTTCAATAAGTTTTCCGCGAGGCCGCGAATAGCGTCGAGATTGTCGCGGTCGAGGGTGATGGCATGTTTATACGCATCAATGGCGTTTTTGTATTCCTTGCGCTGCTCATAGGCGGCGCCCAGGGCTGAATAGAGTTTGGCGGAGCGAGCGGAATCGGGAATAGAAGCCAGTACTTTCAGCGCATGTGCCGTGTCGCCTTCATCGGTGTAGAGCATTGCGAGCGTAGTGACGGCTTCTTCCGAATTAGGATCAATCTTGATGGCCGACTTCAGCTCAGCTTCTGCTTTTTGAAGGTCATTGTTCAGGCGATAGAGACGGCCGAGGAGAAGGTGGTCGTCGACACTGTCAGGATCCAGCTTGACGATCTGTTCGTACTGATCGATGGCCAACTTCAGAATGTTGTCGGAACCGCTGCCACCCGGCATGTCGCCGAGGGAACGAAGATAAATGCGGCCAAGGAGTTTGTGGGCTTCGAGGTTCTTGGGATCACGTTTGATGATGTCTTGCGCTTCTTTAACAGCGTCAGCAATGCGTCCGGTCTTGACATATAGTTCGGCTAAGGCGGAGGTGAGGAATTCGGAGGATGGGTCGGCTTCGATTGCGAGTCGATATTCCTCAGTTGCCTTCATGGCCAAGTCGCTGCGGCCGTAGGCAGTCACCATCTCCTCGTACATATGCGCCATGGTGTAGTGGTAGTAAGCGGCAGCCTTATCGACTTTGCGCGGCGAAGATTGGGCCGGCTTGGCATCAAGCTGGGCCGAAGCTGGAATCGAAGAGGGCGTGCTGGATTGAGCCACGGCAGCGGGCGCGCCCACCGAAATCGTCAAAAAAAACACAAAAAGTCTGTTCATCCTGGACCTGACTGCGCTGGAAGCGCGTTTCCGAAACCTCAGCTTACTTGGATGCAAAGCCGCCGGGGGAAAGGTGTCTATT
>CAVXVD010000074.1:0-47042 GCA_963765015.1 uncultured Acidobacteriota bacterium
GCCGCGCTGGAGAGTATCGGCTTCCGTTGGATTGAAGTTGGACACGGCCTGGGCCTGAACGCATCGCAAGCCGGTAAAGGAATGGCCGCGGCAACCGATGAGGAATATCTGGAAGCAGCCGCACAGGCGCTCAAGCACGCGAAATGGGGGATGTTTTTTATCCCGGGCATCGGCCGCGAGGAAGACCTGCGGCTGGCAGCACGGTATGGAATGTCCTTCCTCCGCATCGGCACCAATGTGACCGAGACGGCGCAGGCGGAGCCATATATCGCGCTGGCTAAAGAATTGGGCTTCCTGGTTTCCTATAACGCGATGAAGTCGTATGCGGTCTCTCCCGCGGATTTTGGCAAAGTCGTCGCCCAAGTACAGAAGTGGGGAGCCGATATCGCGTGCCTGGTGGACTCAGCGGGCAGCATGGATCCGGACTCGGTCGCGGCTTATCTTCGCGCCGCGAAGGCGGAGAGCACATCTCCACTGGGCTATCACGGGCACGACAATCTCTCGCTTGCCATGGCGAATACGCTAAGAGCTATCGAGGAAGGCGCCGTCCTTGTCGATTCTTCTTTGCAAGGCATGGGCCGATCGGCCGGCAACACCGTGACCGAGGTGCTGGTGGCGATTCTGCAGCGGCGCGGCCTGGTGCCGCACATTGACCTCAAGGCTGCAATGGACGTCGGCCAGGGCCTGATTCAACCTCTGTTGGGAAAGCGCGGCGTCGACCCGATGGCCGTCACCGGAGGGCTGGCCAAGTTTCACTCGTCCTTCACCGGGAAGGTGCAGCGCTATGCGCGCAAGCACGATATCGACGTGCGCGACCTGATCGTGCGGCTGTGCCAGGAAGATCAGGTCTCTGCGCCCGACGAACTGCTGGAGCGGCTGAGCCACGAATTAGCAACGATGAAGATGCCGCGTGTGCTGTCGATTCCCGCATTCCGCGTCGAATCGGGCAAAGATAAAACTTCCGCTGAGTCGCTGGAGCTGCTGCTCAGAGAGTTACGGGCTCGCGCGGTGAAGGCGGGGAAATTTGCTGCGTTGAACGTGGTGACGGGCGAAAAGGCCCTGCCGGATTTTCTGGTTTCGGGGAATATTCATTCGACGCAGTCGCACGTGGTGGGATCGGTGGAGATCACAAACGACGAGCAGTTGCGGAGCGTGTTGAGCATCGTCGATGGCCGTGCTGACGTTGTGCTGCTGGATGTGGATCGCAAACCTTTTGGCCCGACGAATGCCGCCGAGACGGCGCGAGCCAGCCTCAAGAAAACGGCGCTGCTCACCTATCTCGACAGCCGGGTTTGGGTGGAAGCCGTGGAAGACCAGGTGGTCCGGTTGCTGGATGAAGTGCTGAACGGCTCAGAGATCGTCATCGCTGGGGATCATCCGCGAAGCCGTTTTCTGGCATTACGGTTTGCGGAACGTGGAGCGCGTGTGACACTGGCGCAGGATCCAAATGCTGACGCAGCACCGCCTCTCGACGAACTGCGAGTTCTGTCGCTGGCTGGACGGGAACTGAGTTTGTCGTGCACCCCGTACGATTCGAAAGCTTCGGGAGACGCGCTATCTCTGGCAAGAGTCGTGGTGGTGTGGCCTGCCGGATCGCCCTGGTTTGGCGAAGATTTCGCGGCACAACTCGCGCAGAAAACCTACGTACTCGACGCCGGCATCGGGACGATTCTGCCGGAAGGAATCGAGGAAGCCCAGAGGCGTGGATGCTTTGTGCTGCGGGTAAATATCTGGCCAGCGTTGACGGGCACGCTCTCGGCGGCGCACGAATCGCTGATCGAGACCAGCGATGCCCTGGGCTGGGAAGTTCTGGATGGCGTTCCGGTGGTCGCGGGTGGGGCGCTGGGACGGTCTGGCGACGTGATCGTCGACAGCGTGCATCATCCGACGCGGGTGATCGGGGTCTGTGACGGTCATGGCGGCGTCCGCTTCCGATACCGCGAAGCGGAGACGGAAAGAGTGCGGCGGGTTCAGGCTGAAATTAACCGCCGGCTGGTACTACCGCAATTGGCAGGCACCACGGCGAGTTAGACACGAAATTTCCTGAGCACCTGCTTTGGCCCATGGCTGCGAAGCGAATCCTCATTCTCGGTGGTGGACGCTACAACGTGCCCTCGATTCGCGCGGCGCGTGCCGCGGGATTCTTTACCCTGGTCGCAGACAGAAATGCTGACGCTCCCGGCCTGCAAGCTGCCGACTGCGCACTTCCCATTGATCTTAATGACTGCGAAGCACTGATCCGAGCGGTCGCCGAGCGCGGAGGCATCGACGGGGTCGTCAGCATGGCCGAGGTCGGCGTCCGCGCAGCCGCGAAGATTTCGCACGCCTTTGGATTGCCCTCTATCTCCGAAGAAGCTGCGGCCAATGCCACGAGCAAAGCCGCGATGCGGCGTCTATGGCAAGGAATCGGCTCGTACTCCGCAGATTTCGAGGTCGTGACGAATCTAGCGGAAGCTCAACGGGCCGTGGCACGACTGGGGCAATTCCCTTTGATTTTCAAGCCCGACCGCAGTTTCGGGGGATCTCGCGGTGTTACGCGTGTCGAAACCTCCGAAGATGTGGCGAGCGCTTTCGACGCGGCTCAAGCAGGCGGGTTGACCGGCTCCGATGTCGTCATCGAACAATGCGTGGAAGGCAGCGAACACAGCGCCGAGGCTCTCATCTGGCAGGGAAAGACGTCCTTGCTTTGTATTGGGCAGAAGATCAAGTCGCTGCTTCCCTATCGCGTGGACGTGAGCGTCCAATACCCAGCACAACTCACCGCGGCGCAGGAAACGACGGCGGCGGACATGTGCAATCGCGCCGTGATCGCTCTTGGATTAACGCAGGGCATGGCTCACGTTGAGTTCGGATACACCGACAAGGGACCGGTGCTCTTTGAACTGGGAGCGAGATGCGGCGGCGGGCATACTCCGCAGATTGCGTATCATGTCAGCGGAGTGAATGAGTTCGTGGAAGCCTGTCACATGGCCTGCGGCGCAACTCCAAAGCAGTTTGCTCCGACTTCTCGCAAGGGCGCCGATTACCGCTTCCTCGTATTTGCGCCGGGCGTCGTGGAAACCATCACAATTCCCGAGACTCTCGCGCACGACGATCACGTGATGGATGTGGGTGTGACCGTGCAACCCGGCGACACGATTCGTCCGCTGCGAAGTACCTCCGAGCGCGCTGGCTTTCTGGTCACAACCGGCGAGACGCTGCCAGAGGCAGTCGAATACGCGGACAGCGGATGTCGTGAGATTTCCATTCGATACGCGGACGGAACCTTGCGTCATGCCATGGAACTGGTGGAGTTCCGGGAGTTGGCGCATTCATGAAGAAACATCTGCTGTGCTTAACTCTGGATACTGATCCGGATGGGCTGAATGCTAAAACTCCTGACCGTCAATCTCTGGATTGGGAGGGACTGGAGCGCGCGCAGCGACTGCCGGAAGATCTTGAAACGAATCCCAAGCTGAGGCGGTTGCCGATGACGTGGTTCGTTCGCGCCGATGGACAGTTGGAGAGCATGCTGGGAAGCGCGACCTACTTGCTCGAGACTTACGAGAGTTTCTGGTCGACCGTGAAGAAGGCTCAGGATGAAGTTGCCTGGCATCCCCATCTCTACCGTCAGGCGAGGCCGGAAGATCCGGCGGTCATCATCACCGATCCGATTGAAGCGCAGGATGAGCTCGAGCGTCTGTGGAGCAAGCTAAGAGCACACTTTCAGCCGACTTCGTTCCGCAACGGGGAAGGCTGGCACACGCCGGAAACCTACGCAACGATAGAGCGATTAGGATTTCGCTGCGATTCGACGGCCATCCCGGGGCGCATAGGCGGCAAGGGACATCCCATGAACTGGGAGGGCGCGCCGAATCAGCCCTACTTCCCTGCTTCGGATAACTTGTGCAAGGCCGCTGCCGAGCGTTCGATGGTCGAGCTTCCGATGAACACCTGGCTCTTAAAGGCGCCGCACGATAACGCGCCGCGCCTGCGCTACATGAATCCGGCGGTGCATCCGGAGCTTTTTACAGAGGCGCTGAAAGGCTGGGAGAATCGTTGCAGCGCTTCGCCGGCGGAGTTGCAGGTCTGGGTCATGATCTTTCATCCGGAAGAAGTAGTGGCGAGTCGCGGAGCTGACGCGCTCTATTCCCGTTCGATCGACGGTCTGCAACAGAACCTGGCGGCCATGGTGCAAACGGTCGAACGGCTTGGCCACGATTTTGAGTGGGTGACGGTTTCTGTGGCCGCCGAGCGCTGGAGATCGGTTCCGCAACGTTTAATCGCATGAGCTCACTGATTGAAAAATCGGAGACCGCCGGAATTCTGCAGCCAATCGGAGACGAATTGCTTCGCAGCACCGGCGGAGCGGCTATTGAATGGTTCGGGAGAGCCGCCGCTGCTCTCTACCGAGCTTACCGAATTGCCCGCGAGGTAGCCGGTGCTGAGGCCGGAGCAGCAGAAGTCATCCTGCCGTCGATTTCGTGCGCCACTCCGGCCAATGCCGCGCTGCTGGCGGGAGTGACGCCGCGATTTGCGGATGTCGATCCGGCAACCGGAATGGTGACGCTGGAGAGCATCCAAGAACGTTGGACTCCGCAAACCTGCGCCGTAGTTTTCATCCATCTTTTTGGACAGACCGCGGATCTGCGGGGGCTGGCGGCATGGTGCAGAAGCAAGAATCTTTTGCTGATTGAAGATCTAGCGCAAAGCCTTGGAGCCCGGTTGCCGGATGGTACGGCAGCCGGTTCGGTTGGAGATTTTTCGGTGTACAGCTTCAATCCAACGAAAATTCTGGAGTGCGGCGGCGGAGCTTTGCTGATCCGCTCCGAGAGATTGGCGGCCGTCAGCGCAAGGCTTTCGGCTGCGCATCCGATCCCGGAGGACATCGAGGAAGGACGCGCCAAGACTCTGGGATTGAGCTATCGCAATCTTCACCATTCGCTGGTGGGGCTGTTGCGCGCGCGCGCGGTCGATGACGTTTCCAGCGCATTCTTGAAGCTGCAGCCGGCATTTTACGATCTGTACCTGCGGAGAATGAAGGATCCTGAAGCGCTGGCGGCGGCGTGGCCTCAGCTGGAGCAGAACTTAAGGCACCGTTATCAGAATGCGCGGCAGTATGACGAAGTTCTGGCCGGCGGGCCTTGGGAACTGATCAGACAGTGGCAACAGAGCGGCGTCTGCTGGCGTTATTCCCTGCTGGTCGACTTTCCTGAAAAACTAGTCGATTTCAGCGAGGCGGTGCGGCGCGATGGCTTCCACGTTTCGAACCTGTACTGGCCGGTGAATGACTTCTTTCGGCCCGGCGATCGCTGCCCGAATGCGAACCAGTTTGCCCGGGGGGTGGTCAACCTGTGGGTGGACGGCTCGGTCGACGAAACATGGGTCAGGAAATGTGCGGAAAGCGTACTCAGAAATGCTGGACGATTTGTGGTCTGACTCCGTTACACTAGGAGCGATTGTCGAGCCATTTTATGGGCGGTCCTGAACTCAGCATCGTCATCCCTGTCTTCAACGAAGAGGCCGTGCTTCCCGCGCTGGTCGAGCGGTTGCGCTCGTTTCTGGAGCGGCTAGTACCGCTGACGGCAGAAATTATTCTGGTCGATGATCACTCCGCGGACCGCTCTCCGGAAATGCTGAAGGAGATCTGCCGCAACGACTCTCGATTTCGCTATGCGCGCCTCGCCAAGAATAGCGGAAGCCATGTCGCGATCCTGGCAGGATTGTCGCAGGCGCGCGGAGAGTGCGCGGTATTCCTGGCCGCCGATCTGCAGGATCCTCCAGAACTGATTCTGCAAATGCTCGATCTGTGGCGGGCTGGCCATCATGTGGTGTGGGCAGTGCGGGAGGAGCGGGAAGGCGTTTCCAAATTCGACGTACTCCTCGCCAACACTTTCTACCGTCTGCTGAACCTTCTGGGAGAGGTCAACCTTCCGCCACGCGGCTCGGATTTTGCACTTCTCGACCGCAAGGCCGTCGACGCATTGTTGCAGTCGGTGGGCAGCGATCCGAGTTTAGGCGGCGAGATTGCCCGGCTGGGCTTCTCCTCAGTCCAGATGAACTACACCAAAGAGAAGCGCGCAGCAGGCGACACCAAGTGGACACTCAAGCGCAAGCTGAAAGCTTTCGCCGATGCCTTCGTCTCGTTCTCGTACGCGCCGCTGCGCGCCATGTCGTACCTGGGAATGCTGTTCAGCTTGTTGGGATTTTTGTATGCGCTGTTCGTGGTCGTGACGCGCCTGATGACGAGTACACCGGTGCAAGGCTGGTCGTCGTTGATCGTCGTCGTGCTGGTCTTGGGCGGTGTGCAGATGATGATGCTGGGCGTTCTAGGCGAATACCTGTGGAGAACGCTGGAAGCGGCGCGACGGCGTCCCAATTTCTTCCTCGAAGAAACTTCGGAAACGACGGCGACGATCGACGCGCAACCGCAACCGGTGGAGCGGCGCTTTGGGACGTAGGTTCCGCGTCCAGTCGGGCGTGGTCGGACTACTCATCGGCTTGGGATGCGTTGCCCTCCTGCTGCGACAAGTTGATCTGAATCAATCGTGGCATGCCCTGGGACGGCTGAACGGGCCGTTCTTGCTGGTCCCGCTTGCAGTCTTCTTCGTGAACCTTCCTTTGCGCTCGTGGCGCTGGAAGTTGATCTTTCCGGTTGCATCGCGCCCGCGGCTTGGATCGTGCCTGACAGTCCTCGGCATCGGCAACATGGCAAATTTCCTTTTGCCGGGACGCGCGGGCGATCTGGCACGCTGCGTTCTTGTGGGGAATACGGGCTCGCTCGCCGAAAGCAGCCGCACGCTGGCAACGCTGGCCGTCGAGAAAGTTCTCGATGGGTTAGCGCTGGTGGGAATGGTTTTGTTTTCCGTGTGGGCGCTTCATCCTCCGCATTGGGTTGTTGATTTGTTGCGGGTGGCAATCTTTATCTTCGGTGGCACCCTGTTCTTATTGATCGTTCTTCGCTATCGCACTCGCGCTTTGATCGATTTCGTGCGCCGCGCCTTTCGCCTGGTTCATCTGTCATCGCTCGAGGAAAAGTTCGACAGCCTGCTGACGTCATTCGCCGATGGCCTGAGCGCGGTGAGTTCGGCAGGGCAGATGCTTGTTCTGCTGTTGGTGACTGCTGCGATCTGGGTCACGGAAGCGGCGACGATCTGGGGACTGGCTCGCGCCATGAGTCTGACCATCACCCTCGAATCGGCAGTGGTGGCTTCGGCAATCCTGGGCTTGGGCCTGATGATTCCCGCAGCACCGGGCGGCTTGGGCACCTATGAATTGTTCGGAACGGAGGCCTTCAAACTCGCCGGCATCGCCGCCAGCAGCGCGCTGACGCTGACGGTCGTGATTCATGCCTGGGTCTTTGTGGCGAACATCGTTGCCGGGATCTGCCTGCTCGGGTTTAAGGGAATTAGCCTCGCGCAGCTCAGAAATCGCGTGGATACGGTAACCACGTTGGAGTCTCGCCCGGTTTCGCGATGAGTGGTACGTTCATTTGGCGACTTCAGCGTAGCCAAATACTGCTTTTAGCTCCAGGAATTCCTCCATCCCGGCCTCGCCCCACTCCCGGCCGTTTCCCGACTGTTTGTAACCGCCAAAGCAGGCTCGGAAATCGACCCGAGCGTTGTTGATATGCACGTTGCCGGCACGAATTCGTTTCGCGATCCTCCGGGCGCGTTCCAGGTTGCTGGAGGTGACAAAACCGGCGAGGCCGTACGGGGATTCGTTCGCGATACGCACTGCGTCATCCTCGTCCTCGTACGCGATGATGCAGAGGACCGGACCAAAGATCTCCTCGCGCGCGATCGTCATGTCATTAGTCACGTTGGCGAAAACGGTCGGTTTGGCGAAGTAGCCTTTGCTGATGCCCTGTGGGTGACCGATGCCCCCGGTGACCAACGTAGCGCCCTCTTTCACGCCCGCGGTGATGAACCGCTGCACTTTCTCGTATTGCGCCCGGCTGACGAGCGGGCCAACGGCCGTCTCTTCCCTGCTCGGATCGCCCACGACAGTAGCTTCGGCCTCCTGCTTTGCCACCGCTGTTGTTTCCGCCATTCTGGATCGGGGGACGAGCATGCGGGTGGGAGCGTTGCAGGACTGGCCGGCATTCCGAAAACAGGACTGCACGCCTTCTTTCACGGCTCTCGCAAAATCAGCATCGTCCAGGAGAATGTTCGCGGACTTGCCGCCAAGTTCCTGAGCTATTCGCTTCACCGACGGCGCGGCCGCGGTCGCCACCGCGACTCCGGCTCGCGTGGACCCCGTGAACGAAACCATGTCCACATCGGGATGCGAAGCAATGGCAGCGCCTACGGTGGGCCCATCGCCATTCACCAGATTGAAAACGCCGGCAGGGACCTTGGCCTCATCGAGAATCTGGGCAAACAGATGCGCCGACAGCGGAGCTAGTTCACTTGGCTTCAGGACCATAGTGCAGCCTGCGGCGAGGGCTGGTGCCACTTTGCAGGCGATCTGGTTCATCGGCCAGTTCCACGGAGTAATCAGGCCACACACTCCGATCGGCTCTTTGCGCATCAGAGTGGAGCCTCTGACTTCCTCAAACTTGAATTGCTCAAGCACCCGGACCGCCTCGAGCAGATGCCCCAATCCCGCAGGAACCTGAGCTTTGCGGGCCAGCGTTATGGGTGCGCCCATCTCCCGGGAGATCGCCTGCGCCGTCTCTTCGCTCTTTGCCTTATAGACGTCGATGATGCGGCGGAGGATCGTCAGGCGTTGATCGGATGAGGTCTCCGAGTAGGTGGCGAATGCTTTATTGGCTGCGGCGACGGCTTTCCCAACGTCTGCGGCGCTGCCGAGCGATATGGTTGCGATGGGCTCTTCCGTCGCGGGATTGACCACCGTAAGATCTTTCCCGTGCGAGGGCCTTACCCACTTCCCATCAATATAAAACTGGCTGAAATCATTCATAAGAGTTCCCATTCAACACGATATCAGAGGACGAATTGTTCTTGCCGGGGAGGACTACCCCAGGCGAACATGCAACTACAGTGTCATTGACGCGATAATTCAGCTGTCGTAACGTACCCACTGTTGAGGAAGTGGGAGGCGCAATGGCAGTTGCAGGATCGGGAACCTGGACGTACTTCGAGGACCGCTGGCAAGAGGGCAATGTGCCGATCATGGGCCCTCGGACGCACGCCGCCTGGCTGTGCTCGGTGGTATTTGATGGCGCGCGCGCTTTTGAAGGAGTCACGCCCGATCTGGAACTGCATTGCGCGCGGGTAAACGACTCGGCTAAGAAGTTGTTTCTCAAGCCGGTGGTCCCCACCGAAACATGGGTCAAGCTGGCACGGGAAGGGATTGCGCGTTTCGACAAAGATGCGGCGCTCTATATCCGTCCCATGTACTGGGCCGAAAAGGAGGGACCGTGGGTACAGGCGCACGATCCGGAGTCGACGCGCTGGTGCTTATGCATTTACGAGGCGCCAATGCGTACGCCGAAGGGATTCTCAATCACGCTATCGCCCTTTCGACGCCCAACGCTGGAAACCATGCCGGTCGACGCAAAGGCGGGATGCCTTTATCCCAATAATGCACGAGCTCTTTTTAATGCCCACGCTCGCGGTTTCGATAATGCGGTGGTTTGTGATGTTCTCGGGAATGTCGCTGAACTCGCCACGTCGAACATTTTCATGGCGAAGGGCGGAGTCGTTTACACGCCGATCCCGAATGGGACTTTTCTGGCGGGGATTACTCGCCAGCGCGTCATCAACCTTCTGCGCGAAGCTGGAGTCACGGTAGTCGAGAAGATTTTGACTTACCAGGACCTCGAAGTGGCGGATGAGATTTTCTCGACGGGCAATTATTCGAAAGTTGTGCCCATTACCAGGATCGATGGCCAGTTTCTCCAGTTCGGGCCACTGTACACCAAGGCTCGCGAACTATACTGGTCATTCGCTCACTCACATTCAACCACGCAGGTGTGAGGTAAGGGTGAGGGTCAGGATCTTGCCACCATCCAAGTCAGCGCCCAAACAGCGCGGAACCACTTACGCTTTCGCCAGGTATCGCGTGAGAGCAGCCGCCAAGGCTTCGGAGTGAGTGGTTACGATGGTCAGATGGTCTCCAGCAACGGTTTCCACTTCGATGCCCGCTGACAAGTGAGCCCAGACGCCAACCGGGTCATTGGGAAAATAATTGTCGCTCGCGCTTTTCAGAAACTTGATCTTTCCCGAATAGACCTTTGGGCAGTAGGATCCCAACGCCGCATACGACTTGGCTTTGACGGCCAGAGTCGTTCGCGCCAGGCTTAAGCGAGAAGTTTCAGGTGGGAGTACGTCGCCGCGGACCTCACCCAGGTGCAATCGGTGTTGAACGCCCTTGGTGATATATGAAAATGCATCGCCGATCGATCTCTGCCTCATTTCGGAAATATGCCGTTTCGCCCGCCGCACAGAGAGTCGGAGACGTTGTCGGGCCGACAGAAAACGCGGATGGGGGTAGGCATCAATCAGCACAAGTAGCTTGACTTGCTTTTGGCTGTCGACCAGCCGCCGCGCCATTTCGAGAGCGACCAAGCCACCGAAGGAGTACCCCACGAGAATGTATTCTTGAAACGGCAAGTCGCAGAGGGATTGAAGATAAAACTCGGCCATATTCTCAACGTGCCCGAGCGGTTCCTCTAATCCATCCACGCCTTTCGCCTGTAGCCCGTAGATCGGATGATCCGTTTGAATGCTCTTGGCAAGGCCGGAGAAGTTGGCGCTGCCATTGAGACCGGGAGCAATGAGGATCGGGGTCTTCCCGGGCCCAGCTTTGAGTGGAATGAGGGGCGAGAACAGTGGGAGAGTGGGCTGCGACAACACCGCAGCTAAAGCGGCTAAAGTCGGTGCATGGAAGAGTGTAGCGGTAGGCAATTCCCGACCCAGCTGCCATGCGATCTCGGCGAACAACTGGTCCGCTGCGAGAAGGTTGCCACCGAGGCTGAAAAAACTATCGTCAACTCCGACGTCCGATCGCTTTAGTATGGATCGCCAAATTGGGGAAAGCTTCTCAATCATCGTGGAAGCGGATGTGGAACTCGCGTGGATGGAGTCAAATGCCATGGACGGCAAGCTATGCTAGCAGGTCGATGATACGGTGGAACCAATTCGGAAAACCAGATTCCAAAGGCCCCAGAGCACCGGAGTTGCCATACAGGTAGCCCGCCAGGTGTTTTACACTGATCTTGGCAAGCGAATTCCGATGAGACTTAACCAACCCTTGAGGCGGCCATCTTGAGCGAACCGCCCAAACTTGCTGCCTCTTCGCTGGTTCTCCTGAAGGCCGAGGACAGCGGTTCGCCGGTTTTCATGGCAAACGGGTTGGGGGGCACCGTGTCGGGCCTCGCTGAACTCGTCTGCCACATGCAAGTAACGCGTCCGATCTATGGACTGGAGCCTAGAGGGATCGATGGGCTGGAGGAGCCGCTCGACCGGATCGAAGACATGGCTGAATACCATCTTAGTGCGATCCGGCAGATGCAGCCTCGTGGTCCGTATTTCTTGATCGGGTATTCGCTGGGTGGCCTAGTTAATCTGGAGATAGCGCAGCGATTATCTAAGAATGGCGAAAAGGTCGCGCTGTTGGCCATGCTGGATTCCTACCCTGACCGGCATTACCTGTCCTTCGGTCAACACGCTAGCCTGATCTTGCGTTTAGCCAGGATGCGTGCTGGCTCAATTTTACGAATCGCCAGTCACCAAAATCTTTCGGGCAACGGGGACGGCGGCGATCCGTTCGATGAATCGACCCGTCGCACGCTTCAGCGCGTCAAGGCCTACCAATATCGGGCCTGGCGAAGTTATAACCCCAGGTTCTACGACGGCAAAGTAAACTTTGTGCAAGCCCGGATCAGGTCGCTCTTCCCCGACAACCCAATCGCCATTTGGTCCCCTCTGTTGAAGGGGTTCGAAATGGAAACACTGGCCTGCGATCACCAGGCGATGCTCACCACTCATGCCGCGAATCTGGCCTCTATCGTTTCGCGGTATGTGGAACAAGCGCAATGACCACTGAATTTGGGCTGAGTCGAAGTCAGCAACAACTATTCAAACCCCGCAAGCGTCGCTCCGAAATGACGGCGTCTCAATGGCATTTCGCCGATCAAGGTTTGGTGGGTAGCACTTCTCGCACGATGTTGGAATACGCAGACTCGCCATCGTCGTTCATCGCCCGTACCCGGTAGGCAACATGCTCGCCCCTCTTGAGGCTGGCGTCGCTATACTCGGTCGCGTCGGCAGGAAGTTTCGCGATCCGGCTCCAGGTTGCTTTCGCACCAGTACCTTCTTCAACGCTTCGCTCGATAACAATGCTGGTCCGATCTCCGCCATGCACTTCCCAAGTGAGTTTCACCGTATTGCCGGCAGCCGAGAGATTGAGCGAACTCGGTACCTCGGGCAGAACCGGCCAGTCGAAATAGCTCTCATCAGTGACCGCCATGATGCTGTCTTTGACCGGAAGGAGCTCGATCGTATCGGTCGTACCTGATTTCCACGAAACCCTCTTGATCTCTCCCGAGACAACATCGACCACAACTGGGTGCGCAATTCCGGTGTTCTTCAACGACAGTGTAGCGTAAAGAGGCGGGAAGGAATTTCCCGGAAGGCTGTGAGCGGCCAGCCAATACGCCACGATAGACTTTCCTCGGTCGGATCGAAATCCGTAGGCCATGAAAGGGAATCCGGAGTGTCGCCGTAACGCAGGAAGATCAGCGCCCGAGATCTCAATCGATGGATCAAACTTCGTGTCGGAGAACAGCGCGTTCGTATTCTGCAGAGCGTAAAAAACTGGCCTGGGCGTGAAATCGTAGTCATGGTTGGTGATTCCGTGGATGATGCCAAAATCGTCGTACTCATTTCCATCGGTTCCGGCAGCGAGCAACCAGACGAACGTCTTCACACCAGCTGCCAGGTTGTAAACGAATCCGCGAGGAACATACTTTGCCTGAACCGATTCGTCCGAGCCCACCCAGGAAGGAATCGAATTGAATTCGTCGTCGAAGAACGGAATGCCCGCTTTGACCCCGGGATAGTGATTCACTAAATCCCGCAAGGAACGCGGAGACTCAGTCTGGTACGCGCCATAATCCATGCTTTCGGGATTCAAGTTCTGACCATAACCCGGATACGTGTGGTAGGCGTACACGTCAATTCCCGATGCACACTGGCAAGTATCGAAGGCACGCTGAGTGAAATCGCGGACCGGATCCGCTTGCCCGCCATAAATCACTTTCGCGTGTGGATCAGTTTGGTGAACGGTTTCGATGAAGGGAGCCAGCAGTCGTCCAAATTGCTCCGGATTGCCCCAGGGATTCCAATAACCGATGTCCTCCTCATTCCCTAAGGCCCAGTAGTGGATACGATCATGAAAATGGCCCACCATCCACGCGGCATATCGGTTGAAGGCGGCGATTTGATCGGGTGTGGTTGGGGGCCAGAAGATCGAATACAAACTTCGGTCGTCATTATGGAAGCTTCCAGGCTCGGGAACGCTCACATCCGGCCGCTTGCCGCTGGGCGACGTGTACATGACGTTGCCGTAAATCAATTGCACCTGGATGTCGACCCCGTTATCGACCAGCGAGTCCACATAGTCTTCGAGCTCGGGCGAACTCACGAATACACCGCGCTTCTGCTCGATCCAGTCCCAGCTGGTGCGGTCAGAGCTGTTTTCATATTGGCCGATGCGCGCCCATTTGAATCCGGCGTCAAACATGCGTGTCCACCACCAGCGGTTCCACGGAAGATAAGGATCGCGCGGCATATCGGAATTAATGCCAAAGCCGTCGTGAATTTGTGAGGACCGCTTGGGAGGCACGTGGTCAGGAAGTGGGCGCACAGATTGAGCTTCTGCCCTGAATGGCGACAGAAACAGGAAGGCAAATGCAGCCACTACAAAAATGCGCCAACTCGATAGGTGTCCCAATTTATCCACAGTTTTCCTCCCGGATCATTCAGTTCCGTACTAAGTTCTCAATCCGGCGATACTGTTGTTCGCTCCACTCGCGGAACCACCGCCGAATCAATCCACTCGTCATTCTCACCGCTGGGCACATCCCCAAATAACCACCAGTGCTCGACGTGTTCCACGAGTTCTCCCGGTTGTAACTCAATGAGGGGGCCTAGTGTCTCTAACTCGATGAAGTCCTGATTGGTGAAAACCTCAAAGTTGCAGCCGAAATCCGGATACCGAGCTCCCGGGATGACCGCCGCTCGCTTCACGAAAAGATAGCCATCCCGGAAATACGCTCCCCACCCCACCGCGTTGAAAATCCCACCCATCTGTTCTCTGAATCGCCCTTGGGGCTTCACAAGTTGGCGAAGCTGAAGGTAGGAGGTTCCGAATACCCAGCGGGAATCGGCGAAATCTGTAAAAGACCAGATGCCGAAGGCTCCCACGGGAAGATAGTGATCCTTATCCATTGCGATCCTGGGAGAAAGCGGCAGAATCGCGCGCCCGCCTGCTCCCATCATCGTTGGCGACCACGGAGCGAGCACTGTCGGCCGAGCATCTTCATTGCTGATGCGATGTGTAATGCGAACCTGTGATCCAGTTTTAGCTAATTCGATCTCAACTTCCTTTTGTAGGTTCGTACCCGGAGGCTCCGATTCTTGCTGCGCGGTAAAACAGGTCGCATCGCCATGCTGAGAAATAGTGACCGGAGCGTTGTCCGGATAATAGGTTCTCTCTACCTCCGGGGACACCCACAACCGGTGTCCACCATAAAGTCGAAACTCGGAACCGCCAGTTTTCCCTGCATCTTCTTTCACTTCATGAAGAAGATTCTCGGCATTGCGAAAACCGTAGAAGAGAATCCGCGGGCCCACATCAGCAGTGACAACCAACTCAACGTCGTCATTCGATAACCGGTAGGCATTGTTCCAACCGCGGTATGAAATTCGTTCGAGCATCGTGGTCAGATTTGGACAAGGGCGTCAGGCAAGTTCTTTCGCGTTCTTTTGAATCTTGCCGAGAGCCGCCGCAATTTCCTGCATATCATGGTCATCCCCCAGTAGTGCCGGCTGCGGAATCCAGATTGTCTCCCACGCAGCTTTGTGAGTCACTGGAAATTTGTTCTTCAGAAAGGCATGCTTCTCCTTGGCCTGCCTGCCGCTAAGACGGTTCCGGTACTTGCCGTTGCGGAACATGTGAAGCTTGTGAAGCGGCGGATAGCTGGCCTGGTTCGGAATGCCTTCAGCATTCATGGCCTCGATGAGGCGCTCGGTCGAGATGCCCGCGAAGTGTTTCTTATTCACGTGAAAAATGTAAGCGTACTGTCCGTTCCGCGTGCAGCGCTCGTCCAGTTTTTGTGGCGTAATTCCCGGGATTTCCCGCAACAGACGGTCAAGGACCCGTGAATTGTTGTGGCGGCGCTTGGTCTGCTCATCGAGACGGCTCAACTGCACATTAAGAACGGCACCCTGCCACTCACTCAGCCGGTAGTTTGACCCATAAATAAAGTGGCTGTAGAACCACTCGCCAGGCATGCGGCCGCAGTCATGCACGGATCGGGCCTGCAGCTCGAATTTATCGTTGTTGGAGATGATCATTCCGCCCTCGCCGGCGGTCATCAGCTTACTGGCTTGAAAACTGAACGTTCCCGCAACGCCAAAGGTTCCCACGCGCTGGCCCCGCCATTCCGTCGCATGTGCATGCGCCGAGTCTTCCACTAATGCCAATCGATTGCGCTTGGCAATTTGTTGGAGCCGGTCCAGATCTGCCGGATGCCCGCCCATGTGCACGGCGATAATTGCCTTCGTTCTCGGCGTGATTGCTTCTTCAACCAAGTCAGGGTCAATGCAATAGGTTTCGGGATCAACATCCACCAATACCGGAAGCGCGTTGGCAAACAACACCGCACTGGCCGTAGCGACAAATGTAAAGTTCGGGACGATCACTTCATCTCCGGCGGTAATGCCAAGTCCCGCCATTGTTACCTCAAGGGCTGCCGTTCCGTTGGTGACCGCAATTCCGTGGCGAGCCCCATGAAAAGCGGCAAAAGCTTGCTCGAACTTCAGGGTCCGGGTTCCGGGCGTCCGCCACCAGACCCGGCTGTCCAAAACCTCCTGTAGCGCCCGCTGTTCGCTCTGATCGTATTGCGGCCAAACAGGAAACGGCTTTCCTTTTGCTTTCTTGCCCCCGAGTAATGCCAGTGCAGACATGTTTCTCTCCTTGCCACGGTTCAATTCCAGGGCTTTTATCCTGCAGTTAGAAAACCAATCGACGCTCGCGCCGATGGCGGCTCAAAAAAGCAACTTCAACGCGACCTGCATGATGCGTGGATCTCGGGCGGACGTCACGTAACCGAATCCGCCTTGACCAGAGTTGTTGAAGTCTCCGTTTGGATTGTTGAACTGCGTATGATTGAAGACGTTAAACGCCTCCGCTCGAAACTGCAGTTCCTTGTTCTCAGTAAGCTTCGTATTCTTCAACAGTGCAAGGTTCGTATTGTTGAGACCCGGGCCGACGAAGAACCGGCGCATGGCATTGCCAATTTGGCCCAGAGGTTCCTGCACAAAGTAATTCGGATTGAAGTATGGATTTCCGTGTCGCGGGTTGCGATCCTGGTACAAAGCTGTGCCATTGTCCGCGTAGCTTGGCACATCCACGGGAGCCAGGAAGGTTCCACTCAGCGAATTGTCATCGGTCTCTGACAGCTGGATCGGCTGTCCGCTCGCGAATGTCGTGATTCCCGAGACGGACCAGCCGCTTGTCAAGCACTTCGCCAGCCATCCATCGCTTCCCCACCGGTCAAAGGGCAGGTTGATCGTGTAGCTCGCCACGAAATTTTGTGGCACATCATAGATCGATAGAGCTCGACTCAATGCCGGATCGTACGGATTAGTCGCATCCAGAGTGCCGGATCCGTTGTCCATCGCCTTCGACCAGGTATAGGCAAGCATGAAGTTTTCGTATTTGTCCCGATGTTGCAAGCTGGCTTGAAACGAGTTGTAGCTGGAGTTCGCCACGGACTTCATGTAGGCGTTGCTTCCAAAATTTGGCCCAAACGGGGATCGCGTGCTGTTCACCTGGGTAACACCGTCTGGAAGCGTATACACGCCATTCTCCCCGAAGGGACCACATGTTGGTGTGTTCGGGGCCACGTTGGCAGCATTGCTCAACTCCAGGCAAAGAGCTTGCTCGCCCGGATTTGACTCCATAAAAGTGAGGAGTTTTCGTCCCGTCGTTCCGACGTAGCTCAGTGTCATCACCGTCGCAGAGCCAAACTGGCGCTGCACTGACAGTTCGAAGTCTTGGGAATACGGCAGGGTATTTTTGTTGTAGAAGTAATTTCCTCCGCTGATCGGCTCAACGAGAGGCCACGGAAAGCTCGTATCTGGATTCTTGGGCGAAACGTTCGCCGGAGGAAATTGGAAGGGAAAATAGTTCGGCTCCAGATTGCCCGTCGTCCGGTCAATGAATGGGGAATTCAAAACCGGAGGTGTCGGATTCTGATAATAAAAACCGTAGGGCGCATCTCCAATCTCCTGCTCCGTATCCGCCTGTTGAATGGATGAGTAAAAGAGCCCATACCCCGCACGGATACTGGTGTTTCCCGGCCCGCCCAGAATCTTTGCCAAGGCGCCATTCGAAATTCGCGGGGAATATGCCAATCCGAATCTGGGTGCGAAATTGCCGTACCTCGTGGGAGCAAGTGTGCGAGGGACGCCCGGATCACCGGGAACTACAAGCCCGGTCGGAGCGGTTGGGAAAACCTGGGACTGCTCGCCAACGATTAGCGTCTCGATATAGTTCTGCTTGTCATACCAGGGCGTGCTGGCTTCCCAGCGAAGTCCGTAATTCAGGGTGAGAGAAGGCCAGGCACGCCAGCTGTCCTGCGCATACAAACCGTAGTACTTACTGCGCGTGTGCTCAATATCGGGACTGCCCTGAATGAACGTGCTGGGAGCGCCGATAAGAAAATCGGCAAAGTCGATTCCAGTTTCTGCCCCCGTGAATGCAAACTGTCCGTTCTCGGCAGTAAAGCCATTCAGGTCAATTTGATCGTAATGAACATCGCCTCCGAACTGAAAGGTGTGCGTCCCAACAGTCTTCGAAACGTTGTCGATGATCTGGAAAGTATTGTTGTGCTGGTCAAACGTGGTGGAAGGAACTCCGAAGCTGTAATTGTTGAACGAAACGTTGGGTACTCCCTGCAAGCTGGCCGAGATGTTACCGAGTCCGCCCGTGCTGTTCCACGGAGTATTGAATCCCAACGATGACAGCGAGACGCCCAAGCCACCCTGTGGATTTCCAATGAAATTCACGTTGCGCAAATACACCAACCGGACGTCGTTGACGGTGGTATTGCTCACCGTTGTCGTTAGCCCCAGGTTGATCATCTGCGCAGTCCCATAGGTGAGCGCCGTGAAACCGGGAATGTTGACCGACGCGTAGGGATTGGAAACGTTGTATTTGTCGGCGAAATAATAGCCAAACAGCTGGTTCTTCCCAAAGTTCGCATCCACTCGAATACCCCCCTTGTTATCGGTCAGGGTTTCATTAAATGCCGAGGTGGAATAGGTCGGCCCCAGTAAACCGTTTCCGTTAGGAGAAGGAATGTATTTCAGCATGTTGAGCGCCGCGGGATCCCATGCCTTCTGGGGAATCATCGCATTCGGAAAAACACATCCGGTCACTGGATCATTGCTGGTACAGCTAGCGGCATACGGAACACCAATTCCGTTCGCACCGATCGTGGCAGGGTTCACCATTCCAGCGGTGTACGAGTAAGGCTCGCCATTGTTCACCGTGTAACCCAACCGTGAACCCAGGATCGTCGCCCAGTTGGCTGCAGTGATGGTAGTTGCGATCGGATTGCCGGCGGCGTCGGTTCCGCTGGCAAACGATCCTGACACGTCCGACAAGTTGCCGGAACGATCTGCCAGTGAGGGCACCGGATAGTATTGCGTGGCTCCCAGAATCTGACGGGTTCCCTGATAGTCGACAAAGAAGAAAAGCTTGTTCTTCTTAATCGGACCACCGAATACTCCACCGAACTGGTTTTGAATGAAAACGCCGCGAGTCGGAGAGAAATAGTTGCGGGCGTCCAGATCGGTGTTGCGCAGGAAATCGAACAGGTCGCCATGAAACTGGTTGCTGCCGGATTTGGTCACGACGTTGATTTGTCCGCCGCTGTAGTTTCCGTATTCGGCATTAAAGTTGTTGGTGATGATCCGAAACTCTGCTATCGCATCGAGGTTCGGCACGATCGCGGCGCCGTTGTGCACGCCCTCTTCGGCGTCCGCTCCGTTGACCATGAATCCGTTAGCCTCGGGCCGGCCACCGTTGATGGATTGCGTCCCGTTATTAAGACTCCCGGAAATCGGAGCCTGCACTAAACCTGCGGCCGTATCGTCACCCGAGTACGGCGAGACGCCCGGTTGTAGCGCAAGCAGATCGATATACGAACGCCCATTGAGCGGTACCGACGTAATCGTAGAACCCTCGATCACGTCTCCCATCTGAGTGCTCTGGGTTTCGACCTGCAATGCATTACTTGCAACCGTGATGGTATTCGTGACCTGGCCGACTTCCAGCTTGATGTCAATCGTAATGGCGGAATTGGCATCAATACGAACTCCGCTCTCCCGGAACTTCTTGAAACCCGCTTGATCAACAGCGACGTTGTAACGATCGACATTGAGTGCCGGAAAACTGTAGAACCCTTTCGCGTCGGTGACGGTCGTACTCTGCACGTTCGTCGAGAGACTCGTCACGGTGACCGTGACGCCTGACATCACGGCACCGGTGGAATCGCTGACAGTACCGGAGATCGAACCGGTAATTCCAGCCCACGCGATGACGGCAGTGAACAGAACGAAAGCGGGTACGCCGAACCGCAAAGCGGACTTCATATTGCATTTCATGAGGGAAGGCCCCCTACGCTCGAAGAATGAAAAGCCACAGAACAGTGAGTTCCTGCTTGAGTCCGTGTCCGGGAATCGTGTTCGCGCGCGCCACGTCGCGGTGACCGCGCTCACATAATCGAGGCTCCGGCTACTGAAAAGGCGGTTCCCGAAAGCACTCGAGTGAAGCAGCTCACACTTCCTTTACCGATTTAATAAAACGGTGTAATATCACTGCTCTGTAGAAGCTGTCAAGGTAATTTTTGGAATCAAGCTCAATGAATGCAATAATTTGGGAAGTCCATCCGCAAGAATGCCATCGAGAACGAAAAAAACGAAGACGGCGGTTCCTCAAACGCGGAACGAGGGCAAGAAACCTACGGTGAAGACGAGTTCCATGGTCACGATTCGAGACGTTGCCAAGGAATGCGGTCTTTCGGCCACCGCCGTCTCAATGGTGTTGAACCACGCTCCTTTGGCAAGTTACATCCCGGAATCCACAAAGCAGCGCATCATCCAGGTTGCGGAGGGACTGGGTTACGAACCGAATCCCTTTGCGAGAGCTCTGCGCAGTCATCGCAGCCACATGATCGGGGTCATGGTGCCCGACATTGCCGATCCTTATTGCGCGCAAATTTTGCGCGGAATCGAAAATGCTTTTTCGCGCTCGAGCTATCTCCCGTTTCTGGTCGATATCCAAAACAAGGGATCGCTCTTTAAGAAATATCTGAACGTCTTGCTGGCACGGCGCGTAGAAGGGCTGATCATTCTAGCCAACTCGCTCTCGTTTGAGACCGAGCTTCTCAGCGGGCTGGAAAGCAGGAAGGTCCCTTCCGTCATTTTGGGCCGCGAGCCAGAGACCGACGCGTTAAGCTGGGTCGCAACTGACAATCAAGAGGGCACGCAGCAAGCGTTGGAGCATCTCTACCGCCTCGGCCACCGCAGGATCGCCTTCATCCGCGGCCCCGGAATGATCGTCGACAGCCAACATCAATGGGAGGGCATCTGTTCGTTCGCTGCGGCAGCAGGTTTGGAATTGAATCCAAGGCTGGTTGTAACCCTCAGCGATCCCTTTTCAAGTTATGAAGGAGGATTTGAGCGAACCAAGGAGTTGCTCGGACTCAAGCTTCCTTTCACAGCCCTGGTGGCTTTCGATGACATGACGGCTTTTGGCGCCATTCGCGCTCTGATCAGCGCTGGACTGAGGGTACCGCAAGATTGTTCGGTCATCGGCTTCGACGACATTCCCGCCGCCGCTTTCTACAATCCCGCACTCACCAGTGTGCGTGAACACATGGAGAGCTTGGCTGCGATGGGGGCGGAGATCGTGATGGAAGCCATTCGCGCCCATCGCAAAAACACACTCGTCAGTCCCGTTCACCGCAAGATTAAGCCGGAGTTAATCGTCAGAGAGTCAACCGCGGCGCCGCCCACGCACTCCTCGAAGACCCCGTAAACAGGCGCGGCTTCAATTTTTTCTCTTCCCATCCAGATTGCTACACTGCGTCGGCTACAATGTCATTCCTGATTAGGGCACTTAAATCCTTCGTCATCCAATCTGGCCCCAGCGAGTTGCATTCTTCACGCAGTTGCCGGAGTTCAGCAGGTTTCGTTACATTGTGAAGGCTGGTAATTTATTTCTGCAGGGTAATCAAGTTTCCGCGAGGAATTAGAAGCGACTCTCAGAGGCAACCCCTTAATGCAAAGTCCCGGCGAAACGGCTTCAGCGGATGCGTCGTATCCCAAGAATAAGCACCACGATGCTGCGACCGCTCTCGGTGAAATTCTCCGCGGCAATCGCGAGTACGGCATGGGTGGAACGTATGCCGTTTGCTCGGCTCACCCGGCAGTGCTGAATGCCGCGATCCACCAGTCCATCGCGGGCGACTCACTTTTGCATGTCGAGTCCACATCGAGCCAAGTGAATCAATTTGGCGGCTACTCGGGCTTCACACCGAAACAGTTCGCAGAATCTTTGCGAGCTGCAGCGGTGCGTGCAGGCTTGGAGGAGCAACGTATCTTAATAGGTGGCGATCACCTGGGACCGTTCCCGTGGAGACATGAGCCATGCAGCGCCGCCTTAGGAAAAGCGTGCGACTTGGTGCAAAGCTGTGTGATCGCTGGCTATCAAAAAATTCATCTCGACGCGAGCATGGCGTGCTCCGACGATTCACCATCCAGCCTTGCGGAGAGCGTCGTTGCGGAAAGAACCGCCATCTTATGCCGCGCCGCTGAAGAGGCTTTCCGGCAGTTGCCAAGCGGATCCGCGGCGCCGGTGTACGTCGTTGGAACCGAGGTTCCGGCTCCGGGCGGCGAGTCGAATTATTCGGGCGCCCCCAAGGTCACGACCGCAGAGCACGTTCATCGGTCCCTCGAGACTTTCCGGACTGCTTTCGCTGAAGAAAAGCTGACATCCGCGTGGCAGCGGGTCGTTGCTATTGTTGTTCAGCCCGGGGTCGACTTTGGCTCCGATGCAATCTTCGACTACGATCCGACAGGAACTCATGCCCTCTCGGAATCTCTGGAAAATCACTCCGGGATCGTGTTCGAGGCGCATTCGACTGACTATCAATCACCTCGGGCCTTGGCACAGCTCGTAAGGAATCACTTTGCCATCTTGAAAGTCGGCCCCTGGCTGACGTTTGCTTATCGTGAAGCGATCTTGTCCCTGAGCGCGATCGAACGCGAACTGTACAGTGCCGGCGCACGACAGGTCTCGTGCGTGCGGGATGCGCTGGAAGCGGTCATGTTGCATCAGCCGGGATATTGGAAGTCCTACTACGGCGGCGGCGAAGAAGATATCCGCCGAAGTCTCATCTATGGCCTTAGCGATCGCTGCCGATACTATTGGAACCAACCCACGGTCCGACGGGAAATCGAACGCTTATTTGAGAATCTTGAATCGAGAGCCATTCCCTTGCCCCTCATCAGTCAATATCTGCCAACAGAATATGATGCAATTCGCGCCGGAGAATTGGGCAGCGTTCCGCAACAGATGATCGAGCATCGGATTCGCCGCGTCCTTCGCATATACGCCGATGCGTGTGAAGGCTCTCCCACAACACCCTGAGCTTAATCGTCGCCGTGGTTGGTATTACATCCCAAACGAAGGAGAAGAACTGCCCGTTAGCGTACCCTGGTGAGTGGAAGCGACCGAACCCGTCCTGATCGACGGTTGGTGCCGCGGCGCAATAAATAAATTCAGAACTCGTCCATGTAGAATGGTAGCCCTCGACTCCGAAGGTGTACTTTATGGATGCACTCCAGACTGAGAAAATCTTCAATGCGCTCGAGGTCTTCCGCATCGAACTACCCTCCTGGGGCTTCGCCAACACCGGTACGCGTTTCGGCAAATTCACTCAACCAGCCGCTGCCGCTACGACTGAAGAGAAGTTCAGCGACGCGGGCCAGGTACACCTGCTCACAGGAGTCTGCCCGACCATAGCCCTGCACGTATTGTGGGACTGCCCCGACGGCATCAACAGTACGGACAACATCAAAAGGTTCGCAAAACGCTATGGAGTTCTGCCCGGTTCGATCAATCCCAATCTTTTCCAGGATCAGGAATACAAGCACGGGTCCTTCGGCAATCCCGACCCAGCGATTCGGCAGCGTGCGTTGCAGCACACCAAAGACAGTATAGAAATTGCCCGTCGCCTGCACAGCCGAGATGTTTCGATGTGGTTTGCGGACGGCTCCAATTACCCGGGGACTGCAAACATCCGGCGGCGCAAACAATGGTTCACTGAGGGACTGATCGAGGCCCATGCCGCTCTGTCTTCCGAGCAGCGACTTCTGGTTGAGTACAAGCCATTCGAGCCCGCTTTCTACCATACTGATATCGCCGATTGGGGCATGTCTCTGCTTCTTTCGCGCGCCGCCGGCCCACAAGCGAAGGTCTTAGTCGATACCGGACATCACTATGCGGCACAGAACATCGAGCAAATTGTCGCCTGGCTCCTCTCGGAGGACATACTCGGCGGTTTTCACTTCAACGATCGTCGTTATGCCGACGACGACTTGACCCTCGGCTCGATTGATCCCTATCAGGTCTTCCGGATCTTTCACGAGATACACAACTTCGAGTGGGAAACGGGGAAGAGGGCCGATATTGCTTATATGGTCGATCAGAGTCACAACCTCAAGGGGAAAGTTGAGGAGGCGATCCAAACTGTGACGATGGCGCAGGAACTCTTCTCGAAGGCAGCCCTGGTTGATCATCAAGTACTCGCGACCGCCCAGAAAGAGTGTGACCTGGTAAAGGCGGAGTCCCTGCTACAGGACGCATTCGCCACCGACGTCCGCCCGGTTATCCAGGATTGGCGCGACTCCAGGGGTCTCCCCAAGCGTCCCCTGGAAGCATTCCGGCAGAGCGGCTACATCGAACGCATCACCAGAGAACGCGCAGCGCGTAATTCACAAAACGTCTCCTCCTATGCCTAAGAGCATTCATGCGAAACCGTATCTCGCGTTCGATTTTGGCGCCGAGAGCGGACGCGCAGTGCTGGCGCATCTTAAGTCGGGAATTCTTACGGCCGAAGAGTTCCATCGTTTCCCCAATGAACCCGTCGAGTACGGCGGATCTCTCCATTGGGACGTGGCTCGACTGTGGCTTGAAGTTCGAAAAGCGCTTTCGCAACTCGGCGAAGTGGAACTGACCAGCGTTGGGGTTGATGCCTGGGGCGTTGATTATGCGCTGTTGGGAGAGCGCGGTGAGTTGCTCGAAAACCCTTACCACTACCGGGATCGGCGAACCGAGGGTGTTATGGAGGAAGTCCTCGGGAAGGTTGGGAAAGAAGAGATCTACAAGGCAACGGGCATTCAGTTCATGCCCATCAATACTTTGTATCAACTCTTCGCCGCGCAACATCAATCTCCGAAGCTTCTTGAAGCCGCAAAGTATCTGCTCACAATCCCTGATCTATTCCACTACTGGCTGACCGGAAATGCCGCCTGCGAATTCACGAACGCCACCACCACACAAATGGTCGACCCAGTGAAGCGTACTTGGGCGACAGGGCTGATGCAGTGCCTGGAACTTCCGGCTCATTTGCCTGCCCCCATCGTGGAGGCAGGCTCTATCTTGGGGACGATCCTGCCTGACATTGCGGGGCAGACGTCTCTGACTGGCACCTCGGTGATCGCTCCGGCCTGTCATGACACGGGCTCGGCGGTGGCCGCCATCTCAGCCCGCGATGGCACAGCATTTCTCAGCTCGGGAACATGGTCTCTACTCGGTATCGAACTGGATTCGCCGGTGATCACTCCCGATGCATTGCGCCTAAACTTCACGAATGAAGGTGGCGTAAACGGAACGACGAGATTGTTGAAGAACGTCATGGGCCTGTGGATGCTGCAAGGCTGCCGCCGCTCATGGAGCGCGCGGGGCCAGAGTTACGACTATCGCGAATTGATGGCATCGGCCGGCCGTGAGACATCGTTCCGTCATCTCGTCGATCCCGATGACGAGTCCTTCCTACGCCCTCCGGATATGCTCACCGCCATCGACAAGTTCTGCACCCGGATCCATCAGCCGGTCCCCCGCGAACCCGGCGCCTATGTGCGAGCAGTTCTGGAGAGTCTCGCGTTCAAGTACCGTACTGTTCTCCGGAGCCTGGAGCAGGTGAGCGGAAAGCGAATCCGGCAGATTCGCATCATCGGCGGCGGATCCAAGAATCGCTTGCTGAACCAACTGACCGCTGACGCCACCGGGCGACAGGTTCTGGCTGGCCCGGCCGAAGCCACCGCTCTGGGTAATGTGGCGATACAGATTCTTGCGACTGGAGGTGCGGCCTCGCTCGCGGAAGTCCGTGCGATTGTGGATCGATCTTTCCCCACCGAAGTCTTCGATCCGCTCGAAACCGACAAGTGGGACCACCACGCGGAACGATTTGAGCAATATTGCGGGAGCATTTATGCCTGAAATCCGAGAGATGACTCGCCTGAAAGATTTGTGGAACGAAGCGGAAGCGCAGACGATATCCGGCAGCCAACTGGCTTTGCTGCGATACCGCTCGAACCTGCTGGGTACCGACTTACGCATCACCAATTTCGGCGGTGGAAATACGAGTTCAAAAATTGAGCTCCCCGATCCGTTCACCGACCACCCAGTCCGCGTTCTGGCCGTGAAAGGCAGTGGTGGAGACCTCGGGTCTATCACCGAGTCTGGATTCGCCCTACTCTACCTCGATCGTTTGGAGCAACTGAAGGAGCTATACCGCGGCGAGCCATACGAAGATGAGATGGTCCGCTACTACCGCCTCTCGGCGTTTGGTGACAATCACGTAGCGGCTTCGATCGACACTCCCTTGCATGCTTTCCTTCCCTACGCCCATATCGATCATTTGCACCCCGACTGGGCCATCGCCCTGGCGGCGAGCGCAAACGGCCAACGCAAACTGGATGAGTTCAACAAACAACTTGGTCGCAAGATTGTTTGGGTCCCTTGGCAACGTCCCGGGTTCGAACTGGCACTCATGATTGAAAGGGCGGTTAGAGAGAATCCCGGTGCGGAAGGTCTCATTCTCGGCGGCCACGGGCTGTTTACCTGGGGAACTACGCAACGTGAATGCTATTTGAACAGCATTCAAACCATCGACCAGATGGGCGAATTCATCCTCCAGCATCAATCGAAGAAGGGTCCCCTGTTCGGCGGAGTTGAGAGGCCTCCTGCACAGGATCGCAAGAAGGTAGCAATCCAGATTCTTCCTGCGCTTCGAGGAGTTGTTTCCTCGAATCGCCGTGTGGTCGCGCACTATTCTGACCACGAAGACGCCCTGACCTTCGCAGGCTCCAAGTGGGCAAGAGAGTTGGGTGCACTCGGTACCAGTTGTCCCGACCATTTCCTGCGAACGCGGGTCTGCCCTCTCTTCCTTCCCTGGGATCCTGCTAAAGAAGACGTCCATGTCCTGAAGGCACGAATCCAAGGCGAGACTCTCGAGTACCGAGCCGCTTACAAGAAGTATTACGACGCGTGGGCGACCAGCGGCTCGCCTAAGCTGCGGGATTCCAATCCGTCTGTTGTCGTCGTTCCGGGCTTGGGCCTGTTCGGATTCGGCAAGAATAAGAAAGAAGCGCGAATCACCACCGAGTTCTTCATAAACGCAATTCACGTGATGGCCGGCGCGAACGCTTTGGAAGATAGCGAAGTCTCCGATCCTCTTCCGCAGGCTCGGCATGCCGAACAGTCGCAGCAGTTCACGCAGTTTCATAACTACGTAGCGCTTCCGAAATCGGAAGCGTTCCGCATCGAGTACTGGGCTCTTGAAGAGGCCAAGTTGCAGCGCATGCCTGCGGAAGCGGAATTCAGCCGAAAGATCGCCCTCATCGTTGGCGGCGCCAGCGGAATCGGCCGCGAAGTTGCCCTGCGCCTCGCGCGCGAAGGAGCCCATGTCGTCGTGGCCGATTTCGATGAGAAAGGCGCCAGCAAAGCTGCGGACGAGGCTGGAAAACAATCATCTCCGGAGATGATTGCACACACCCGGGTGGACCTCAGTTCCTCGATTTCTCTTGCCGACGCGGCGAGCTTCACCGTTTCAAAGTTCGGCGGCCTCGATATCATCGTCAACACGGCGGCCATCTATCCCGTAGCCGGCTCTGACGGCGAACTGTCCGAAGCACAATGGGCGGAGACATTCCTGGTCAACATCACCGGTAATTATCTTCTTGCCCGCCAGACCGAGTGGGTGTTTAAAGAACAGGGCCTGGCGGCTGCCATGGTGCTAACCAGTTCTGCCAATGCGGTGGTTTCCAAGAAGGGCAGTGAGGCCTATGACACCAGCAAGGCAGCGCTCCACCACTTGATCCGGGAGCTGTCCATCAAGCTCGGTTCGCTGGTGCGCGTTAACGGAATTGCTCCTGCGACGGTGGTCGCAGGTTCTACGATGTTCCCCCGTGATCGCGTAATTCAGTCTCTCGAAAAATACAAGATCGCATTTACGCACTCGGAGTCGACCGAAGAACTGCGTTCCAAGCTCGCGGATTTTTATGCGCAACGGACTCTGACGAAACGGCCCATTCTCCCACAGGATTGCGCTGCTGCAATCGTGTGGCTGGCGAGCGATCAAAGCTCGAAGACGACCGGGCACGTTATTCCGGTAGACGGAGGTCTCTCCGAGGCCTTCCTGCGTTAAGGAGCATCTATGCAACGTATCTGCTTTGTATTGCAGGTCAAGCCGGAACGACTCGAAGAATACAAGGAGCGCCATCGCAGCGTATGGCCCGAGATGCAAGCCGCCCTCCGCGAAACTGGATGGGAGAACTACTCATTATTCCTGCGCGAGGACGGTCTCCTCGTCGGTTACCTTGAGACAGAAGACTTTGAACGCGCCCGGGCCCAGATGGCTAGGCGCGAAGTCAACCAGCGCTGGCAGCGCGAGATGAGCGATTTTTTCGTTCAGCCCGATGGCGTGCCGCCTGATCGCGCTATCCAGCCGCTCCAAGAAGTGTTCCACCTCTAATTCATACTCGAGGATCCTATGAACCCGGCATTGGGAGTTTTTTTTCACTGGCTCGGCGGTCTCGCTTCCGCCAGTTTCTACGTTCCTTACCGCGGGGTGAAGAACTGGGCGTGGGAGACCTACTGGCTGGTTGGCGGATTCTTCAGTTGGATCATCGCCCCTTGGATCCTCGCCTTGACGATGACCCGCGACTTGTTGCCCGTGTTGCACGAAACTCCGGCTAGCAGCTTTTTCTGGGCCTATGGGTTTGGAGTTCTATGGGGACTCGGCGGCCTCACCTTCGGGCTCACCATGCGCTATCTGGGAATGTCTCTAGGAATGGCCGTCGCGCTCGGATATACCGCCGCATTCGGCACATTGATGCCTCCGATTTTCCGGGGGGTCTTCGCCTCCGAAGTTCTCGGCACACGTTCGGGCCTGATCATTCTGGGCGGCGTTGCAGTCTGTTTGCTCGGTATCGGATTCGCGGGCGCAGCAGGAATATCCAAAGAACGGGAGATGTCCACTGAGCAGAAACGTGTCTCGATCAAGGAATTCGACTTGAAGAAAGGCTTGCTCGTCGCCACTTTTTCTGGCGTCATGAGCGCCTGCTTCGCTTACGGACTTGCCGCAGGCGATCCGATCAAAGCTATCACCATTCACCACGGCACACCGGTATTGTGGCAGGGTCTTCCCGTGCTGGTCGTAGTGCTCGCCGGCGGCTTCACCACTAACTTCATCTGGTGCGTCCTCTTGAACATTCGCAACCGCACCGGCTATCAGTATTTCGAGTCCGAAATTCGCGGAACAATTCCCACACGCAATGAAGAGCACATTCTTGAAACGGTCACCGATGCGCCGGCCGAAGAAATGGCGGTCGCTGTGGCCGGTGCGCAAGAAACACTAGTCCGGGCCCCGATGCTTGCCAACTATTTATTCTCGGCTCTCGCGGGCACGACATGGTACATGCAGTTTTTCTTCTACAGTATGGGAGAGACTCAGATGGGGCGCTACAAGTTCTCCAGTTGGACACTACACATGGCCAGCATCATCATCTTCAGCACCTTGTGGGGAATCGCGTTGAAAGAGTGGAAGGGTACCGGAGGGAGAACCAGGTTGCTCGTCGGTTGTACCCTATTAGTTCTTGTGGGTTCAACGGTTATTGTAGGTTACGGCAACTACGTTGGCGGGGCTTCACACTAACTTCGACCCCGAATCACGATGCGACAGCCAGTATCCGGCCCGAGAGCAGCTAAGGTCCATCTGGTGCAGCCTGGTCGACCGCCGTTGGATGCCATCGCTGTGCATCCCCACCCCTATCCGTGACAACATGGAGGAAGGGCTAAAACGGGTAACAAAATAATGGCCAGCATTCTCATCGCGCACCATCTAAAGGCGACTGAAGATCGGGATGACAGCCGACTGAAATAGGCGGATGGACTACGCGGTATGGACCGACGGACGAGAAGACAAGTCTTTCGATTCATGCGGATTCTTTATTCGCACCTTGGGGGGATATGTTCAATCGACTTCATCACGTTGCCATCATCTGCTCGGATTATTCTCGGTCAAAGCATTTCTACGTTGAGATCCTTGGATTGAAGATTGTCAGGGAGATCCATCGCGAAGATCGAAGGTCCTTCAAGCTGGACTTGGAGGTTGGAGGTAGTTATCAAATCGAACTGTTTTCCTTTCCCGATCCGCCAGCACGGGTATCGCGTCCTGAGGCCTGCGGCTTACGCCACATTGCCTTTGAAGTTGATGATGTGCGAGACACTGCCGAGAGACTGAAAGCCCGAGGAGTAGAGGTGGCGTCCATTCGCATTGATCATGCCACCAATAAGCCCTTTGCTTTTTTCCAGGACCCGGACGGATTACCGATCGAGATCTACGAACGGTGATCATCAGGTCTGCAATTCGTTGCGCAGCCAGAAGAGGAAAACGAAGCCCGGGATTCGGACGCCTTGCCGCGGATTACTCGTCCCAGCCCAGACACCATTCACCATCCAGGCGTGAGAGGCAAGCGTCGGCGCTTTCGAGAAGTTCAATGAGTTCGGGGTGACTGGAACGTGCCAGCGTCCAACCGCCCCGGCACGTAAAGAAACAGCCTTTTTCCCAGAAATCGGGGATCAAGTCGCTTCGCACAACTCCATGAACGGCAATGGATCCTTGCTTCCAGGCATCAAAGAAAAGGTGATCGAGGACATCCTTGGTGAACTTCCTCTCTCCGCCGATTTGGACTACTTGAGCGACCGCACCCGCTTTTGCATAGTAGATATACCAGCCAACGACTCTCTGCTGGTCATCGCGAACGATAACCCTCCGGAGATCCTCGTGGGGGTGCGTTTTCTCCATAAAGGCCAGAAGACAAGTCAATGAGTGAACATCATATTCAGGCCAGAGGCCAAAGCCACTGCTTGATTCCGCCAGGCACTGAAGCAGCGTTTCGACATCAAGTTCAGCAGCATGCAAACTGGACTTGATTGGTCGGAACGGAGAAAACTTGGAGGCGACGTGGTCCACCGCGCAACAAATAGGTTTCGCTGCTAACTTCAAACTGGCGGACAGAAAAGGGCTCAAAGCAGAGGAAATGGCATGAACGGCGTAGCGACTCGGACGCAGTGGGTGCGCCCAACTCATGCTATAAGGCACGATTGTCCGAAAGCCCAGTCGCTCCATGAGCACGCGAGACAAATCGTTGGCTGAATCCGTCAGCGACAGGTCCTGATCCCCCGCCATATACGACTTCAACAGTTGTAGACCTGCAGGCGTGGAGCGGGCCTCCGGATGAACGACAAAGTTTCCCCCGAAGGCGACACGAATCGATCGGCCGCACGCGAACATGTTTCGCCGGATCACGCCCAGAAATCCGGCGATCCTGCCGTTCTGATCCTCATACACCAGAGAGGGGAGGGCACTGTCAATCCAAGGGGGATCGCCGAAGTAGAGGTCGTTAAAGTAAGACAACACCGTCAACGGAGCAGGGCCCTTGCGGTGACGGAGGAAGTTCCACCATAAATCTGCAACTGGCCGAAGGTCGTTTTCGACAAATGGACGTACTGCAGAGTAGCTCCGCGGCGACAAGTTGATCGGCGGATTGGAAAAACTCGCGCCGCGTGACGCGGGCACGTGAACAACTTTCAATTCGCGTTCGTGCACTGCGATGCCTGATCGCTTTGCCTGTCGGTCCGTGTCATAGCGACTCTCGCCGGGTTCGATCTTGCCCTGGGCCGGAGAGCGCTTGTCGACTCCGACGGATTGCAAGGCGACAGATTGCGAGGCTAAGACCCGCCGATCAGCGACTGATCGACCGATGGTCACTAAGGATTGCCGATCTTCCGGCCGACTGCCCTTGCTCAGAACAGCGGCCAGTCTCCGCGGGGTAGAGGCTTCATAGAGGATTGCGAGCGGGGTGATCCTGCTCAACTCATGCTCGATGAGCATAGACAACTGCGCCGCAGCAATCGAGTGGCCGCCCAATGCAAAGAAATCATCGTCTGGCCTGACCTCACGAACATCCAATACGCGCTGCCACAACGGGAGCAACGCCTGCAGCAGGGAGGATTCCGTGGTTGTATCGCCTCTTGCCGAACCCAAGAGTTGCGGTAGCAACTCAGGTGCCGAGGGCGAATCGGCGGCGTGGAGCCTGGATCCAACCTGCCGGCTTGACGCCCGACCATAGAAGCTTTCCGGCGAGGGAGCAACATCGGCCCGATTGAGCCTGGCAAGATCCAGAACCTCGCGAGAGGGATTCGATACGACATCCTCAAACACACAATCTAGCGAGGCCAGCCATTCTCGGATCGTGAGGTCCTCAAAAAGCTTGGTGTCGTAGTGGCAATGCATTTCGAGGTCGTCCTCGCGCTCGACCGCATTCACATAAAACTCGAAAGATTCGTAACCTTTGGGGTTGGCTTCGTAGTTAACGGTAAATCCGGATTGCGGCAATTCACTGGGCTTGAACTTCTTAATGTTAGTGAGTCCAGCGGAGATCGAGGAAAGGCCGATTGCAGATACGGCCGGGTGCAAGCCCTCCAGCAAGCTGATCATGGTAAAGGCTGAATGATCCTGGGCCGCAAGCATATCGGCGTGCACTCCCCGGATAAAAGCGCTGACGGCCTGGCCTTCGCGCAACTCCACAGCAAAAGGAAGGAGATTTACGCAGTGTCCGACAAGACCGGGCTGGCCAATGACGGGTTGCTCCGCAGTTGGAAGAGCGAGGACAAAACGACGCTGTTTCGAAACTCGGCCGAGAAGGATCGCCAGCGAGCCGAGAAGAACAGCAAAGAAGCTGCAGCCTTCGTTTGCTGCGAGCGCCCTAAGGTTTTGAACGATCGTGGCCGGGACCGGGTGGTCGAGACGGCGCGCCTTGAATTCACGCCGGGCCGTCCGCGGGTGGTCGGTAGGAAGCTCCAGTACAGGGAATCCGTCTTTGAATTTGGAATGCCAGTAGTTCCCTGCTTGCTTAAATTCCTCGGAGCGATCGCGCTGAGTTGCGCTCCTGGCATAATCGACGTAGCTGCCGGCGGACTCCAGGGACACAGGCACGCCTGAGATCTCCTCGGAATAGAAAGCACAAAGATCATGGATCAGAACATCCAACGACCACCCGTCGCAAATGACGTGGTGCGCCGTAAAGATCACCGCTGCACGATCGGGCCCGAGCAAAACCATCTGGCACCGGAATAATGGACCCGCAGGTAGAGGAAGCGGCACGGACATCTCTTCGGCAATCAGCTTATGGAGCCGTTCCTCCTGTAGGGTTGAGCCTTCGATCGAGGAAAGATCGGTCACCAGCAGCGGGATTTTCCGGCTCGGGGCAATCTTCATGACCAAGCCGGCGCTGTCGAAGCTGGCACGAAGCGCATCATGCCGCCCGACTAAACGCTCCATGGCGTGCGTCATCTTCTCGATCGAAATGCTTCCGGTAAAGCGCAAAGTCACAGACTCGTTGTAAGCGGCCGACAACCGTTCGGACAACCGCGAGGAAGCATAGATGCCGCGCTGTGGAATGGTGGACGCAACCTCAATTGGACCAGTCGCCGCCGGAGCAGGAGTCAATAAGACTTCTTTCGGAAGCTCAGGGACCGGTGGTTTTCCGGCATCGCGGTGAGCTGCAGTCGGATCGTAAATGCCGGATTTTTCGAGAAGGCTAACCAATCGGCTTATCGTGTGCGCCTGATCGGCGACAACTTCCTCAAGCGGGCCTTTCGCAGGTTGGATGGCTGCGCTCCTCGGGACAGAAATCTCGGAAGGACCAGCGACCGCAACCGGGACGGCAGGTGACTCCGCAAGAATGTCCGCCGGCAAGTTGGCGTCAAGATGCGCTGCAAGCATGTCCACGTTGGGCAACTGCTTCATGAGCTGCGTGAAGCTGATCTTGGTCGAGAATTCCTTGCGGATGGCGAGAGCAACCTGCGTCAACGACAAGGAATCGAACCCCTGTTCCATGAACGTGGCAGAGTTGCTGATTTCGGAGCGCTCGTGCCCGGAAACCGACACGAGAAGATCAATCAGACGCGAAACGATGCGGTCCTTGCGTACCGCCGCACTTTCTGTGGCAGCGCTCTCTAGTTGCGCGGAGGGCACCAGAGACTCAACTGAAGGACTACTCGCCAAAACGGAATTCGCGGCCAGAGGTTGTGGTGCTGCGATGGCCGGCGAGGCCGGGTCGACCCAGAACCGCTGCCGCTCAAAAGGATACGTTGGCAAAGGGATGCGCCGGCGTTCTTCGTTCGCATAGAAGGCATCCCAATCAAGCACGACGCCGTTTTGCCAAAGGGATCCCAGAGCAAACAGCAGGGTCGCCCACTCGGTGTTGTTTTCATCGGTGTCGGAAAATGTAGGAATCGCCGTACAAGGGTGGCTGGGTGTGAAGTGCTGACGAGCCAGGGAACACAGCGTGGACCGCGGTCCACACTCGAGAAAAAGATCGTACCCCTCTCCCTTGAGATACTGGATTGCTTTCGAAAACTCCACAGTTGCGCGCGAATGGCGGGCCCAATATGCGGGATCAGTGGTTTCAGCCGCGGTGATGGGCTGTCCCGTCACGGTCGAAACAAAAGGCCTCGCCGGAGGACGCAACTGGATCTTGGCGACCGCTTCGCGCAGCCGCTCGACCATAGGATCCATCATCGCAGAATGGAAGGCGTGTGAAGTGTGCAGGCGGCGGCAAACGATGTCCTTCGCATCGAGTTCCTTCTGGAATTGGACGAAGGCTACTTCCGGTCCTGAAACGACACAGAGGCCCGGAGCATTATTGGATGCGATCTGAAGTTCTGCTGGCAGAAGTGGCGCAATCGAATCCGCGCTGCTGCTCACCGCCATCATCGAACCACGAGGGAGTTCCTGCATGAGGTGACCCCGAAGAGCGATGATGCGCAGAGCGTCCTCAAGCTCCCACACGCCGGCAAGCGTAGCCGCAACAAATTCTCCGATGCTGTGCCCCGCCATCATGGCTGGCTCGATTCCCAAACTCTGCCAGAAACGCGCCAGGGCATACTCGATCACGAAGATCGATGGCTGCGTGAAGAACGTGTCCTGCAGCGAGATCTGGGCAGTCTTTTCATCACCTTTGTTGGGATAAAGAAGTTCGCGCAAATCTCTACCGAGATGAGGCTTGAGATAGTCGCAACAATCGTCGACGATGGCTCGGAAAAGTGTCTCGTCCCGATAGAGATTCCAGCCCATGTTGACGTACTGCGTGCCCTGTCCTCCAAAAAGGAAAACGACGGGAGGATTTCGGCGGTCGCACCGTTTCGTGCTGCAGCGCAAAGGCGAGGGCTGGAGGAGCAGCTTGGCCGCCTCACTGGAATCGGCAGCGACCACAAACCGCCGCTGCGTCATCTGCCTTCGTCCCGTCTGAAACGTGTACGCCACATCCGCAAGAGCTTCCGGCGCAGCACTGCTCAGATGCTCCGCCAGATGCCCGGCCAACTCCCGGCTGTAGGCGTCGAGGGCTGCGGGGGTTTTAGCGGACAGCGGCAGAAGTTGCAACGGACGCGAAGCGCTTGGGGGCTTCAGTACGGGCGCCTCTTCCAGAATGGCGTGAACATTTGTCCCGCCAAAACCGAAAGAACTCACAGCTGTGCGGCGTACCTCCTCTCCCCGAGGAAAGGGGACGAGCCGGTCGGTCATGACGAAAGGGCTTCCGTCAAACTCGATCTTCGGATTCGCCTTCTTGAAATGGAGAGTTGGAGGGATCTGTTCGCGATAGAGGACTAAAGCAGCTTTGATCAGACCGGCAACACCCGCGGCATTGGTCGGATGGCCGATATTTCCTTTGATCGATCCGATGTAGCAGAATTGTTTCTTGTCGGTCTTGCTCTCAAAAACTTTCCGGAGCGCTTCGAATTCAATGGGATCACCGACCGGGGTGCCCGTACCGTGCGCCTCAATGTAGCGAATCGTTTCCACCGGGACATTCGCATTGGACTGGGCGAGGGCAATAGCATCCGCCTGGCCATCGACGCTCGGGGCCAGGAAAGAAGCAGGACGCGCACCGTTGTTGTTCTTTCCGGTCCCACGAATGACGGCATAGATGGTGTCGCCATCAGTGACAGCTTCAGCAAGGCGTTTCAAGATAACCACGCCGGCGCCGTCACAAAACATGGTCCCGGTGGCGTCCGCATCAAAGGGACGGCAGTGCCCATCCTTGGCGAAGGTGCCTCCCTCCTGGTAAAGAAACCCGCTCTTTTGCGGGACTGTGATGTCAATGCCCCCGGAAAGGGCGACGTCGCACTCATAGTCGAGGAGTGAGCGGCAGGCCTGGTCCACTGCGAGAAGAGTTGTGGAGCAAGCAGTATTGAGACTGATGGCGGGTCCGCGGAGATCGAGTAGGTACGCGGTTCGAAGCGCAATGTAGTCCTTCTGATTGCCATACTCGACTGCCAGCTTGCCCGCCATGGCCAACAGATCGGGCTGGGTCAACAGGTTGTTGGTGTAGTAGTGATTGTCGCCGATGCCTGCAAACACGCCGATGCGGCCTCGATAGCGCTCCGGATCATATCCTGCATTCTCGAGCGCCTCCTGGGCGAGTTCGAGAAAGACTCGCTGCTGGGGGTCCATCACCTTCGCTTCGAGCGGATTGATCCCAAAAAAGGCCGCATCGAAAAGATCCGCTCCTTCGATCACCCCTCGAGCACGGATGTAGTCGGGATCATGGCGCAGATGATCGTCAATGCCGGGCCCCAGTTCTTCCGATGTAAAAGAGGAAATAGATTCGACAGAATTGCAGAGGTTGCGCCAGAGTTGGTCGAGATTCGCCGCGCCGGGAAAGCGGCCGACCATGCCAATCACGGCGACGGCATCGCGCACACCGTCGTTCCCCTTGTGCGCATTGCGGTGGGAACGAGCCCGGGTTTCGACTTCGGCAAGAAAATCGTCCTTGGTTTCACTCTTATCCAGGAAGGTCGAGAGCTTGGTGATCGTGGGGTATTGAAAGACTTTTGCCGGTGGGATCTCGCGCCCGAAGCGGGCGTGATATTGGGTCACCATACGAACTGCCGCCAGCGAGTTACCGCCTAGATCAAAAAAGCTGTCGTCGATACCAACTTCTTCGAGCTGCAGGAGGTCAGACCAAAGACTTGCTAACTGCTTTTCTGTCGCGGTCCGCGGGGCAATAAAGTCTTGAGCGAGGAGCGGCCGTTGGTGCCCCGGCCTTGGCAGAGCCTTGCGATCAAGCTTGGCATTCGGAGTCAGGGGGAATCTCTCCAACCGAACAAAGGCCGCGGGGATCATGTAATCCGGCAGGGTAGTTTTGAGGGCCTGAACAAATGAAGTGGAACTCAAGTTGGCCGGACCCGTGTAGTATGCGACGAGGCGCTTATCCCCGGGACGATCCTCTCGCAGAGCGACGACGGCCTGCCCGATCCCATCCATTTTGGCGAGTACGCTCTCGATCTCGCCCAGTTCGATACGAAATCCGTTGAGCTTCACCTGCTGGTCGAGGCGTCCCAGAAATTCAAGAGCGCCATCGGGATGGTAACGAACCTCATCTCCAGTACGGTAAAGACGTGCGTCCGGGTTCCCACGAGTGGGATCGATAACGAACTTCTCGGCTGTCAACTCAGGACGCTTCAGGTACCCAGCAGCCAGGCCCACGCCGCCGATCCAGAGTTCGCCGGCCTGACCCACAGGCACCGGCTCTTGCGTTTCGTCGAGAACGTGGAATTGCGTGTTGGCAATTGGCGAACCAAGAAAGATGTGCTCAGCGGATGTGATGTGTTCGGTGGAAGACCAGATCGTGGTTTCGGTGGGCCCATACATGTTCCACAGTTCGCGGCAGCGCGGAAGGAGTTGACGGGCGAGATCTGACGTTAAAGCTTCGCCTCCACAAAAGATTCGCAGGTCGTGCTTCCCTTCCCAGCCACTTTCGAGAAGCATGCGCCAGGTGGTCGGCGTCGCCTGCATCACTGTGACCGCATGCTGCCGTAGCAATCCCTGCAGTTCGCGGGCATCGGAAGCCTGCTCCGCAGTGGCAATGACGATCTCGGCGCCGCACACGAGAGGAAGAAGAAACTCCAGGATTGAAATGTCGAAGGAAGTTGTAGTGACCGCCAAGTGCCTATCGGACGCAGCCATCCCCGGCTTTTCAGCCATCGACAAGAGGAAGTTGGAGAGTGCACGCCGCGGTATCATGACTCCCTTGGGCTTTCCGGTAGAGCCTGAGGTGTAAATCAAATAGGCGAGATGTTCAGGCTCGCTGTTTGCGTCGAGGTTCGTTTCCGGAAACTTGGAGATGGCCTCGTCTTCCCGATCGAGCCGCACCACCCGTGCGGCAGTCTCCACGAGATCTTCGTGCGTCGAAGAGTCCGTCAGTACCAGTGGAACTTCGGAGTCCGCCAGCATGAACTCCAGTCGATCTTTCGGGAACCTCGGGTCTAGCGGCAGGTAGCTGCCGCCGGATTTGAGGATGGCGACGAGACTTACGATTGAAGCAAACGAACGATCGAGGCACACGCCAACCAGACTCGCGGGACCGACTCCCTGGTCCCGGAGGAAATGTGCCAGACGGTTCGCACGAGAATTCAATTCCCTGTAGGAAATATGCGCGGCGTCCAGGGTTAGGGCGGGAGCATCCGAAGAACGCTCAACCTGATCTTCAATCAACTCGTGAGGGCCACGTTTCGAAACCTGATCCCCTGCTAGCAATGAGCCACTCCTTGTGACTTACGAAGATTCGGTCGCGCTGCACGATGCGACCAGGAATGCTGCTGTTTGGGGGGAGAACCGCGATTTGCTTGATTATCTGCCGAGAGGCGTTTTCCAGTCTGTGATCACAGTCACGGCCATTTTCCGGCAAGAAGGCCCTATTCTGCTCCGGTGGATCCTGCGTTCTAGTCTCTCTGCAGCGCAGGGTTTTCTGGCACTCGAGTCGCCCGAGTGATTGCCAGGCCTTCATAGGAGAATCTAGTCCGCGATTGACACCGAGATTGTTTGTAATGATGTCGGCCGTCCGAACCGGCATACACCGCTCCCGTGGCGAGGATCAGCGGAGGGAACTGTATTTGTCTCGTGCTAGACTTCAGGTGCGATTCCCGCGCGGATAATCGAAAAGTGGAATGTCGCTCGCCAGAATTAACTACACAATCATGACAAGGGTGACGCGGTAAAACGATGAACGGCGCAGAAAATCTGATTCGCGCGCTCCTCGCCAGTGGCGTAGATACCTGCTTCGCGAACCCTGGCACCTCCGAGATCCACATCGTTGCCGCGCTCGACAAAATTCCGGAGATGCGGTGTGTGCTTGGCCTCTTCGAAGGAGTCGTCACCGGAGCCGCCGATGGCTATGCGCGCATGGCGCAGAAACCGGCTTGCACTTTGCTTCATCTCGGCCCAGGACTGGGCAATGGCTTGGCCAATCTGCATAACGCTAGCCGCGCCGAGGTACCGATCGTTAACCTCGTCGGACAGCACGCGACTGATCATCTGCAGCACGACACACCCCTCACCTCCGATGTCGAAGGGATCGCGCGTCCCTATTCCAAGTGGCTGCGGGTTTCGTCCGCGGCGGCAGAAGCAGGTCGGGATGGCAGCGACGCGGTCGCCGCCGCTCGCAAGGCGCCGGGCCAGATTGCAACCCTGATTTTTCCGGCGGATGTGGCTTGGAGTGAAGGTGGCACGGTTGTGACGCCATCACTGGTGGCCACTCCATCAGTGCCCAGCACACGGACGATTGAGCAAGCAGCCACCATGCTCCGCTCGGGCCTGCGAACCGCGATCTTATTGGCTGGCAACGGGCTATATGGTGCGGGGTTGTTGGCGGCTGGACGAATTGCCGCCGCGACCGGTGCTCAGCTTTTCGCACCCTATCCTCTGACCCGTCTCGCCCGCGGCGCCGGCTTGCCACCAGTGGAGCGCGTCGCATACGTACTTGAGCAGGGAGTCAAGCAATTCGAGGAATTTCGGCAGCTGATTCTCGTCGGAGCGCCCGTTCCACGGGCATATTTCGCATATCCCGGGAAGGACAGCAGCTTCGTGTCGCCCGATTGTGACATCCACACGCTGGCCGAGCCCAGCCAGGATCGGGCTGGCGCACTGGAGGCGCTGGCGGACGCATTGACGTTACGAGAAACGCACTCCTCCGTTCAGAAAGCAGAGCGCCCGCCGTTGCCCGACGGCAACATCACTCTGCCCGGCCTCGCCGCTGTCGTAGGTGCACTTCTCCCGGAAAATTCAATTGTGGTCGATGAATCGATGACCTCCGGGCGCGGGATGATGGCGGCAACGAAGGGAGCTCCGCCCCACGACTGGCTGGGAAATACTGGAGGGTCGATCGGAATTGCTATGCCGCTCGCGGTAGGAGCCGCGGTGGCTTGTCCGGACAGGAAGGTAATGTGCCTGAGCGCTGACGGCAGCGGCATGTACACACTGCAGGCACTGTGGACGATGGCCCGGGAGGGCCTGAACGTAACCACGGTGGTTTTCGCCAACCGCAGTTACGCCGTCCTTAAGCGAGAGTTTTCTTATCTGGGAGTAGGAGACCCGGGAACCCGGGCTTTAAAGATGTTCGAGATCGGCCGACCGGATCTAGAGTGGGTGCACTTGGCGAAAGGGATGGGAGTGCCGGCAACGCGAGTCTCCTCATTGGGAGAGTTCGCGAAGGCACTTAGTAGGGGGTTCGACAGCGAGGGGCCGAGTCTGATCGAGGTGCCGCTCTAGCGCGTTGCCGATCTCTTGATAATCCCACGTCCCGCAAATGCGGCGGGACATGGGACACCCGCTTGGCGAAGACCGGGATCTAGTCATCAAAATTCAAGCACCACTCGCCGTCCAGCCGAGATAGATTGACATCGCCGCTACTCAAAATGTCGACGATCTCCGGGTCCCGCGAGTGTGCTACGACCCATCCGCCCCGGCAGGTGAAGAAGCAATTCTCTTCCGCGAGATCCGGCATCAGGCCGGGAGGAGCAGCGCCGTGAAGACCGATTGCCCCGTGGTTCCAGGCATCGTACAGAAGATGCTTAATGACGGCTTTCTGAGATCGCCGGTCTGCACCGATCTGGATGACTTGGCAGGGCGCGCCCGGCTTCAAATAGTACAGGTACCAGCCTACGATTTTGTCCTTACCGTCGCGGAGTAACCTTTTCCTCAAAGTAGCCCGCGGATGCATCCGCTCCATAAAATTCAGCAGCCACTTCTGTGTCAGATCGTCGGGTGCGGGGTTTAGAGGAGCGGTGCCGCGGAATTCCGAAATGCACTTCAGCAGCGTGTCCATGTCGAGATCGGCTGAGCGCAGAGGCGGCTCCGTCGGGCGGAACGAACCGGAGGGCAGTCTCGAGGCAACAGCGTCTGCCAACGCACAAAATGGCGCTGTCATGAACTGGACGCTGCCACGAAAGCGCGAGCCAATCGCTGATGTGGCCGCGTAGGCGGCGTAGCGGGAAGGCCGCAGCGGGCGCGCCCAGTAAATACTGAAAGGCAGAATCGTGCGAAAGCCAAGCCGCTCGAGCAAATTGCGGGATACATCTGTCGCCGAGTCAGTGATGGACAGATCCTGGTTCCCTTTCATGTACTGAGCCAGAAGCTGCAATCCACCCAGAGACGTGCGCGCCGTCGGATCCATGACGTAGTTGCCGCCAAACGCGACGCGAATCGGGCGCCCACGCAGGCAAAACTTGCGCAGAACCACGCCGAGAAAACCGACGACCTTCCCGTCTTTCGCTTCATAAACAAGCGACGGAAGGTCATCATCCAGCAGCGGGCTCGAAAAATAAAGCTCGCGAAGATAGGCTTGTAGTTGTGAAGGAGGCGGTCCGCTCCCCTTGCGGAGGAACTTCCACCACAGACCAGCTACCTGCGCAATGTCTCCGAGTGCAAAACGACGCACTGCCAATTTCTACGACCTTTTCCTGGCACGCATCCACGACTCTCGCGTGCTGCTTTTAAGTTGTTTCTTCTGGCTTGTTTGATTTCAAGGCTCGTTTGGCGAATCCCAGCTTCCCTTTAGCGACCACGGCGCCGTCGACCATCGCCACTGCCTCCACCAGGGCAAAATCTCCGACGAACTTGAGAACTTGAATTTCCATCTCAAGCCGGTCTCCCGGAAATACCGGGGCCAGGAATCGCATTTCGTTGATCACGCCAAGAACGAGGAATTCGTCACTTTGCGTTCCCATTCCGGTGGTCTTGGAGAACAGAATCGAGGCCGATTGACCGACGGCCTCCACGATCATCGTTCCCGGCATCACCGCGTGCTCGGGAAAGTGGCCCAGAAACTGGATCTCGTTCCCCGTCACGTTCTTGACCGTGCGTATGCTTTTTCCCGGCTCCAGCGAAGTAACGATGTCGACCATGATCATCGGGATCCGCTGCTTCAGGACTGCCCGTACTTCCTCGAATGTCATCACTGGCTTGCTCATCGGTTGTTCGTTGGGAGATGATGCGAGATTCATCGTGACCTCAAAATCATGCCCGTGGCTCGAGGTACGAACCGTGAACCCGGTGGAACGGCACTGGCATCCGATACCAGCCGCGACGCGCGCAGTCCGGCATTTTCAGCCATCTGCAGCGGCTGACTTTCCCGATTGTATTCAAAGACGTGATCTCGCTGCGGCGACTCCAGGGCGGTGCTGAAGAATACGATTCCGTCGGGAAGGATTTGCCGGGACATCGTGGCAAAAAGAGGTTTCGGGTCGGATAAATGCTCTGCCAGCATCGCCGATATGATGCCGTGACATCTTTCGCCGCTTCCATTGCCGGAGTGTAAGGCGTCTTTCACAGCGAAGCGAACCCTTCCTGCGTGTCCAGAAACCCCCAGCAAACGATTGGCGACAGCAATCGCCGGAGAACTGATGTCGGTGCCCTCGATCTGAAGGTCGGGACGTTCCTCGGCAGCCAGCAGACTCAGAACTCCATGGCCCGCCGCGAGTTCGCGAACAGTCGCATTGGCAGGAAGCCGCCGGATGAACTCGTCGCGGAACATCGCGATATGACTGATCATCGAAGGCCAGAAAGGATAGATCAGGATCGCCGCCCACATGTAGGGAACCATGTAGCCCTCGTCCTCATACACGCCCGACATGATTTCCGGCATACTCTCTGGGGTATAGGTGCCGGCGCTTTCGTAGATTTTATGGGCCTTGGCGACACCTACGCAGTATTCCGCATAGCCGCGCGCCGCAGCGTCGAATACGGTGCTTCCGTAGGCTGATTCAGCCCAGCGCGCCAGAGGATTCAGCAACCACGAGCACAATTCCCGATTCGCTTCGAAGGTCGCCCGCGCGGACCGGGCAAACATCTTCGCCTTTCGATCCATCGCTTCCAGAAACAACTGTGCAGGTTCCATTCTGATCACCTCATCTTAGTCCGCGGATGGCACATGACGCACCATGCGTACCATCGAGCGAATTAAATCCGTGCCGTCCCATGGAGAGGAAAAGACATGCATCCTGCCCAGCTTCACGATGCGGTCTACGCCGTGCCTGGCCGCGGTTTCAAGCAAAACTGCTTCTTTCTTGGGATCACTGATACCGAGTCCGAGCGTCTGCAACGTCCCATCAAACTGGGAAACGGCATCCATCAGATCGTCCACGACGAGCAGCGTGAGCGTTCGTCCCTGGGTTGGTTCTGGCATCTTTGAGCCGTTTCCAAGCAGAAGTGTCCAGTCTGGAGTGGGAGGAAACCAGGCGCGATTGCCCTCGTCCGCGAGCAGCCACGAGGCCCGCGCGGTACAGATCGCCGAGGCCAGCGCGGGTTCGATTTCCTGTCGCGGATGCTGCCGATTTTCTTCCTCGAATGCGCGTCTCAGATCTTCGGCGAACTCCGCCGGGTCGCAATCACCTCGTTCAAGAAACAACGTTTGCGGGGAGGAGCAGGCTTGCTGGTCAAATTGCCAGACATCGCGGGCGATTCTCTGGCACCAGGAACGGCGCAGATCATGGCTTCCCCATGTACCAGCATCCATGGCGGCCGCCGACAAGCGCGGGCCGAAAACCGAGATCCGCGCCCAATGGGGAAACGGAAGCGCCCGAATTTGCGATACTGCTTCCGCTCCTCCCCAGATCATCGCTCCGTCCACACTCTGCGCCATGGCCTCCTGCAGGTCTTTGCGGGAATGATCGAAGCTGGCCAGGAACACGCGCTCGTGCACGACGCCCGAAGAATCGACCTCCTGTAGTTTCTCCATGAGAAGGCGCGTAATCTCAACGAGGCCGCTCGGCACCCTCACCAGACAGGTATTCCCTCCCAACAAAGCGCAAGTCAAAGACAATACCGGTTGAATTTCGACGTTCGCAGCCGGCCAGTGACCAACCACGCCCAACGGAAAGGCGCGCAGCCGTGCGCTGCCATCCTCGCGCCATTGATCGCCAAGTGAATTCGAACCCAATTCGCGCGACAAAATTGGTTCCAGGTTGCCGCGCCGGAGCCACAAACGCAAGAAAGTTACTCCGGGAATCTGGCTTAGATCTCTATCGGCGAGTGCACCGGCCCATTTCTCGAAGAGCTCGAGGATCGTTTCCGGGAGGAGTCCGGACTCTTGTGTCATTCTCCGGAGCCGTTGCGCCGCTGAGGTGAGGTAGTTTGGCGAATCGATCTGGTGGATGATCTCGTTCATACGCCAGGCTCTACCGGGCGCGGCTGAAGGCGCATCGTCTGCAGGTTGCCGCAACCACGAATCTCCGCCTTCGGCGCCCGTCCAACGAAACGAAAACTTGTCCCTCGTCTTCCGCACGAACAACCGTCATAGCTGATCACTTCTGCTATGTCCTCCGTCAGCAGCAAGAATCCGGGGAAGCTCGTCGGCAGCGCGCTACAGACCTGGATCAGTCCACGCTGCCCTGCCGCTACCGGGGCCAGCGTCAAAGGATCGCGAACCACGACCTCGGCAAAAAGAGGGACGTGTTTGTTCCCGTGCGCGCAATCTGGATAAACCACGCCCACGTTCTCCACCATTCCGTAGTAGTCCAACACCCGGTCTACCGAGCAGCCAAAAACCGCTGCCACACCCTGGTTGAACGCGTCGCGGGTGACGGCCTGCTCCTGAAGGCGCTTCCATCCGCCGCTATGCAAGACGCGAACGTTCGGCAAATTGAGCCTAATTCCTTGGTGCTTCAACGACTGAACAAGCTGCGTCCAGATGACGTACGTGAACCCGTAAACGAGGACCTCAGCATCTTTCCACCTTCCAGCACACGCGAGCAGTTCTTCGAGATTGAGACGAGCTTCCCCGTCTGGGGCATCCTTAAGGCAACACACTGTTTCCGTCGAAAAGGAACTCAGAGCCTGAATCGCCGCGCCGCGGGCTCCCAACTCAGCGTGGCCTTTCATGTTCTCGGGTGTGTCGATCACCAGGTAAGGACGGCGCGCGGGACCGACGAAATCACGAATGATTGTGATCACGCCCTTCGTCATTCGCCGGGCGGTTTGAGAATCCAGTACGATGCGGCTGGGCAACTGTCCGGTGGTGGCACTCGACGTTAGTGTGCGTTTCACCTCAGAAGCGACGACGAGAGATAGCGGTGGATCGGCCTTGAACACGCGCACCGGCAAGTAGGGCAGTTCGAAAATGCTCCGCGCGGATCGAAAAGAAACAGGCCAATGATCCACGTAGTTACGGAATTGCACATGGCGAACGCAAGCGTAGTCCAACTGCTGTTTCAGCACTTCCAGCAAAGCATCGTGGTGCTGCTTCGGCTCAGTGCCGTACGGCGACTGAGACAGCAGGTCGTCGATGCCCTGCTCGATTTCGGTCATCATAAGGTGGAAGAGCGGCCCTTCAGGGCCGCGTTGGATGCAGGAGAGACTCGGGCTTTAGCCCCTGAGGAATCCCGCCGAATTCATACCAGTGATGGCAGCCGGGAACGCGCAATCTTTCCGTTCGCTGTTTTCGGCAGTTCGGAAACGACACGAACCGAGATACAAGTCCACTGCGGCGGGAGCGAATGCCGAACTCGTTCGGCAAGCCCCTGAGACGAATCATCGCCAACCAGAAACAAGGCGAGCGCTTCTCCGGCCTCAGGATGTGACACCGACGTCGCCGCCGACTCGTAGACGCCGGGCATCGCATTCACTCTTGCTTCCACCTCCGCAAAGCTGATGCGAACGCCGCGGATCTTCATGAACTCGCTGGTGCGGCCCTTGATCCAGAGGTATCCATCGTCATCGCGGAAACCTATATCGCCCGTGCTCAGCCAGCCTGCGTCAAACTTGGCAGCGGTTTCGGCTGGATCGTCGAGGTAGCCCAGACAGACGGACGGCCCGCTCACCTGGATCTCGCCGATCTGACCGTTTTCAAGCTCGCGTCCCGTTTCATCCAGAATGCGTACAGCGAGGTTGTCGAGCGGCAAACCGGCGCTGCCCAGCTTTTCGGCGAGACACTCCGGCGGCAGACACGAAATACGCGCAGTGGCCTCCGTCTGGCCGTACATCGCGAAAAAAGACACATTCGGCGCGATGGAACGCAGTGCTTTTACGCTTTCGGGCGCGAGAGATCCGCCTGCTTGAAGAAATCTCCGCAAAGTTGGCATGGCGGTGGAAGACAGATGGGAGCGGCGGAGCAGGATGTTGTAGACCGTCGGCACGCCGGCGAAGGACGTGCAGTGATAGCCATTGATCGCGTGCAGCACTTTGTCCGGAAACATGAACCTGGTGTCGAAGACGACGCTGCCGCCCTGATAGAGGTGGGTATGAACGACGCTGGCACCGAAGCAGTAGCTGACCGGCATGATCAGCATTGCTCGTTCGTCGGTTCCGAGCCGCTGGCTGCGAATGATGGCTTCGGTATTGGAAATCAGGTTCCCGTGGCTGACCATCACCAGCCGGGGCTCGCCGGTGGAGCCTGACGTCGGGTTCAGTACTGCAAGGTCATGCTCTTCGCACGAGGCCGGCGGAACCGAGTCGACGGAAGCCGTACCTGGAATTCCCTCGAACTGCTGAAAGCCGTTCTTCTTTGCCCAGTCCCAGTGGCTCCTTTGATCCGTCCACGCGGCTTTTGCTTTGGCCTTGGTAAAGAGGAGATGCCCGGAATCGCTGAGCGTGCGCTGATCGACCAGCACTGGCACGCAGCCGGCATACATCGCGCCAAAGTAGGCGAGTGTGCTAGGGACGTCAACCCCGCAGCGCATCCTCGTCGGACTCTCAGAGTTGGTGGATCGTGAGAATTACAGGGGTTAAAACAGGGTTCTGGCCAGGCACGAAAGAACAAACCACCAGCACCAACACGTCTCAAGCCAACCGAAGGCCATCTCAAGAAGGCTTCAGTCATCATTAGACTGTCGATGCTTTGCAACAGCTTTGCAGCACGAAAAGTTAAAGTATTTTCCTCGGCCTTGACCCG
>CAVXVD010000075.1:0-16558 GCA_963765015.1 uncultured Acidobacteriota bacterium
CGTGCCGCGGGAGATGTAGACGCGTCGGGCGGCAGCATCGACCGTGAGGTAATCCCAGCCTCCATCGCCACCTGCTTTGTAAGTTGTGACCACGTGGTATCCCGAGGAAGCAGCGAAAGCGACGGCCGCCAGCGAAAGAGTGAGTAGCACTGCCACCCACTTCGATTTAGACATAAATGTTCTCCTTTAAGAAGCCTCCGGCGCAAAAATCCGGACCGCAAGATCCCGAGCCCAGGATCAAAGCGGAGATCCATCGCAGAAGATTACCATCTCAACGAGTACACGGACGATCACGATCCCGAAAGCCCGCGAAAAATCACCATTCCGAAAACACCAGGAAAACATCACCTCGAAAGCACGCTGACACTCACCATCCGAAAGCGCTCGGAAGATCACCGCCCCGAAGAGCACGTGGAAGATCCGTCTCGAACAGCACGCGGGAAGATCACCGTCCCGAACAGCACGAGGAAAAGCACGTGGAAGAGCGGCCCTTCAGGGCCGCGTCAAGATCAAAGAAAAATTCGGGCTTTAGCCCCGGTGGTCGTTCTCACATCTTCGCCTGCACCCGACAACACATCATCAAGTTCCCTCTTGCCGGTAAACCCCTCGCGCCACGGGCCTTTCGTCCAGCAATCCCGCAGCGTTTCCAACTCGAAAGTAACTTTACCCTCTTTGCCGGACCACCCTAGACTCTACTTTATATGGGTGTTTTCCAGCCATCTTCTTCACCAAATCCGCAGGGCAACGCCGCTCCGGTGCTCGATCCTCGACTTGCGCCGACGCCCGATTACGGCACGCTCGGGCCCGCATCGGATGCTGGCGACACGGGCCCCATTCACATTCCGTCGCGCAAAAGTTCAGTTCCCGTCGGACCTTTGATCGCAGGGTTAATCGGACTCGTTGCCGCGCTGATCGTAGGAACCAGCAAGGGCAATCCGCCCTGGCAAGGAATTGCAAACACATTTTCCGGACAGCAGACCCAGGTGACTTCCGCCAAAGACACGCGCCAACTCGACCGGCTTCGTCCCCAGAAACAGGCCGAGACGCTGCTCGAACTTGCCGTGGGACACTCCGACGGCGCGGTGGAGCAGATCTCGTCGCGGGTGAGCCGCTGGCGTGGCGCCGTGCAGTGGGATTCCCAGATCGCAACCTTGACCACCGCCGCGCTGAACTCCAACGATATGCGGGTGCGCCAAAGTGGCGTTGAGGTCGAACTGGCCGCTTACGGACTGGGCAAGAACTCCGCCAGTCTGGATTATGTCCTGAAGAACGTGGGTTCCCCTGATCACGCGCAGAAAATCTGGGCGCTATGGGCCCTCGGCCTGATGGGAAATCGCGGCGTGGAAAGTGGCCGCGTGGTCGAAGTGCTGACCTCGCACCTGAAAGATTCTGATGTCGATTCGCGGCGCTGGGCCGTCGAAGGGCTGGCGCTGGTGGGAAATGACCAGGCGATCGCGCCTCTGTTGAAGACCATGCACGACGATCCTTCGCCGGTCGTGCGCGAGCGGGCAGCTTGCAGCGTCGCGGCTTCGGGCATGTTCACGCCCGAGCAGCGGATGTCGGCGGTGCCCCAACTGCTGCAATACACCGACGACCCGTCGCTCGATGCGCAGACTCACGCGTGGGCCTTCCAGGCTCTGGGAGACATCACGCACCAGCGCCTGCCCAATGATCCTGCCGCGTGGCGCAACTGGTACCGCTCGACGAAGAACGAGTAAGGCGAAACTGGCGATGAACTTAGAAAACCGACGGAATCTTTGCAAGCGGGCCATACGCGATAAATCAAACTGAAGGAGCCTTAGTCTCAACATACCAACCCTATGAATACTCTAAGCGTAGTCGTTGCTCTGACCACCCGAGAAAACGATTACCAGGCTGAACAGGCAATCGTAGTCACCGATCTGGCCGCCCGCCTCGGCGTAAAGCTTGAAATCATCTACGCCGACAATGACGCCGTCAATCAGACGCAACAACTCATCAAGATCATTCAGAATGCGGACCATCGTCCGTCGGCGATTCTGGTCGAGCCGGTCGGCACCGGCATGCCGCAAGTTGCCAAGGCCGCCGTCGCCGCTGGTATTGGCTGGGGTATGATCAACAGCGATCCCGACTACATCGCGGAACTTCGCCGCGGCCATGTGCCGGTGTTCTCCGTGAGCACCGATCAGTCAGAGGTTGGCCGCATTCAAGGCCACCAGATCAGCGCCCTGGTTTCCGAGGGCAGCGTTCTCTATATTGAGGGCCCCTCGAACAGCACTGCGGCTCAGCTTCGCACTAAGGGAATGCTGTCGACCAAGCCCGCGGCGGTGACCCTGAAAACGCTCAAGGGAGACTGGACCGAGCGCAGCGCCCATCACGCCGTGGCCTCGTGGCTATCGCTGTCGTCCTCGCGGCAAATGGAAATCAAAGCCGTAATCAGCCAGAACGATGCCATGGCCATGGGCGCCAGAAAAGCTCTGGCCGATCTCACCGAAGCCGATCGCGAGCGCTGGCGGAAGGTCCCTTTCACCGGTTGCGATGGCGTGACCAAGACCGGGCAGGAATGGGTTCGTCGCGGCCTGTTGAAAGCTACCATCATCACCGCCCCAGCCGCGGGCACAGCTCTCGAATTGCTCTCGAAAGCCGCCCAGACCGGAAGCCTACCGCCCGAGCGCACCCTGATTCCCCCGCGATCATTGCCAGTCTTAGGAGAGCTCCAGACCAGGGCGCACAAAGCCGGCGGATAACTTCAAGTTCCAATGACCAATGAACAATGACCTATGACCAGGGATCAGTGGTCAGCAAATCTGCCCACTGACCACCGACCCCTGGCCACTGCTTTTCTACTCCGCCATCTTCGCCACGTGCACCTCAAAGCCCGTCTTCGGCAACAGCGATGTCAGCGAGAACGCTTTGAATCCGTCGCCCGACACTTCCGTGTGACGGTAAATCCCCGGTTCGCTCTCGATGGTTTCGCGGCGCCCCTCCATGTCAGCCAGGAACGCTTGTGCCTGCTCCACATTGACCTCCACCTGTTTGGCCCGCGTCACGAAAGCCTCGGACGCATACGACCGGACCAGCTTGGGCCAGTATTTCCCCAGTAGGTCGGTGCTCGCGAAAATATCAGCCCAGATGACCCGGCCATTCACGGCCACCACCACTCCCACTGCGTTCCGATCCCGCAGTTGCCGGATCAGACTCTGATAGTTCTGCTCAATCGGCTTGGCGATCGCGTCGACCTGCTTCTTTACTTCCTGATTCTCATTCACCTTGGCGTAGGAACTGGTCTGTGCAATCTCGTCTTGCACCGTCACGGTTTCCGCCGCCGACGCCGACGCCGTCGCTACTTCCATCACCATCTGATTTTTCTGATTATTCACCGCATCCCATACTTCGTTCTGATTCTTATCGGCCATCGCCTTTGCGCGGACCGAGGGTTGCGCCATGATCGCCATGGGAGCACCGGCAGCCCCTTGCATCGGACCGCCAACGTTCTTGCCGTACACCGATTCGCTCGCGCCGAAATGCTCGCTCGTGGCAACCCACCGTCCGGGCTCTACGCAAAAGACGCTTAAATCGACCGGATCGCTCTCCGCCGGAACGATGCGGTCTTTGCCGATCACGCGATCCTGCTTGCCGCCGCTCACGATTTCTCCCGCCAGCAGCAGCAGCGGCCGCTTCGAATTGTTGACCAGCACGAGTCGATTCACTTCCGCCCCGTCATGTCGGATCGAGGGATTGATGTGGCGTCGAACCAGTCCCTGCACGCTTCCCGCTTCCGTCACGACGACTTCGCCCGACCGCAGGCCTTCATCGAGCGTCAGAAATTCTCCCGTCGGATAACTCTTCGCAGCCACCACGGGAAACACCGTCAGGTTACCGTGACGAATCGGTTCAAGCACTTTGTAGCCGGGCGTGGTGGCGACTTCTCCCGCCTGCACATCGCGTTGATCCATCATCACGAAACCGGCCATGATCAGCAGGACCGTTAAAGCCAGGAAAAGCTTCGGACTCATAAAACGCTCCTTCTCGATTCAGGCCAGCGCGCCCGCTCCCAGGAAGAAGACTCGTCCGGTTACCGGTGTAACCAGGACTGGGCGCGCCGCCCGCTTCGACTCTGGGAATGGAACGAAAGCGGCTGTGAGCCTTGCAGGGATTATTCGCCGGCTTCCCGGCGGAGATCACTGATTGCAGTCCCAGAAACTCTGCCGCCCAAAAATTCCCCTGTCATGCTGAGCGAAGTCGGAGAGAGCGGCAGCCACCCTCCAGCGCCGTCGAAGCATCCCTACCCCACGCCGAATCCCGCGAGGAAAATGGCCGTTTCACCGACCGCAACCTTATACCCGCGCCTTTCACCCTCGAACATTCGCCACGCTTCTCCCAAAACACAGAAGGCGCGCCTGGTAGGACGCGCCCTTCGACTGAGATCTATTTTTTTTCTCTCTCTATATTCAGAATATCAATTCGAAGAGTGCAAAGTGGACATTTTCCGAAATCTATTTTTCCCGCCGTTGCAATTACTTACCAAGTTTTGTGATTGCACACCCCCTTGACACGATTTTCCGCTTCTCTTCCCGGTCAGGAACTGTTTGCGGCAACACGCCGAAGATGACCGTCCCGAAAAGCACGTGGGAAAAGCACTGTGGAAGTGCACCGGGAAGAGGCCCGTGGAAGAGCGGCCCTTAAGGGCTGCGTCAAAGGCGCGCCGAAAAGTTCGGGCTTTAGCCCCGGTGGTCGCTTTCCCGTTGCACCTTCGCCTGCCCCAACCTCATCGTCGCGGATCCTGAAAACTTGAAACCCCGAAACTCCTTGCAAATGTTTCGGGGAAGGGACGGGCACACTTCAGTCGTGCCACCGTGCCCTGAGGTCCGAGGTCCGAAGGCTGAGGTCCGAAGTTCATCATCCTGTAAAATTGAAACTACAACTCCTGGAGCCTGTTTCCGCATTGTCTTTTCTCGACCAATTGAACCCGCAGCAGCGCGAAGCTGTTGAAACCACCGACGGTCCGGTGCTCATCCTCGCCGGCGCCGGCAGCGGGAAGACGCGCGTCATCACCTACCGCATTGCCTATCTCATCGAGCACAAGGGCGTCATGCCCGAGTCAATTCTGGCCATGACCTTCACCAACAAGGCCGCCTCGGAAATGGGTGAGCGCGTCGAAAAGCTGGTCGGCGGCCTGAGCATTGCCAAGCCCGTGATCTCCACGTTCCATTCGTTCTGCGTGCGCGTGCTGCGGCGTGACATTGAAGCTTTGCGGATACCTTCGACCGTGCCCGGACAGCCCGCGATCGGCCACACCAGGAATTTTGTCATCTACGACGAGAGCGATCAGCAGGCCGTCGTCAAGGGCGTGATGAAGCGCCTGGGCATCGACGACAAGCAACTGACGCCGCGCACCGTCCTATCCCGCATTTCCTGGGCGAAGAATCACATGCTCGATCCGCAGGAGCTCTACTTGCAGTCGGCGGATCCTAAGACGGAAAAGATCGCGCACCTGTACGAGGAGTACCGCAAGGAACTGCGCAAGGCGAATGCCCTCGACTTCGACGACCTGCTGCTCGAAGCGGTGCGCCTGCTGAAATCGGCGACTCAAGTTCGCGAATACTACAACCGGCGCTTTCAGTATCTGCTGATCGACGAGTATCAGGATACGAACCGTCCACAATACGAACTCATGCGCATGCTGGCCGGAGAACGCCACAATGTCTGCGCCGTCGGCGATGAGGATCAGTCGATCTATTCCTGGCGCGGGGCCGACATCCGCAACATTCTCGAGTTTGAGCAGGACTTTCCCGAGGCAAAGATTGTCCGCCTCGAGCAGAACTACCGTTCGACGCAGAACATTTTGCAGGGCGCGTCGGCGGTGGTCGCCAACAACGTGCGGCGCAAAGGCAAGAACCTGTGGACCGCCCGCCAGGGTGGAACAAAGATCGGATATTACGAGGCGCCCGATGGCGAGAACGAAGCTCTCTTCGCCGCCGATCATGTCGCGAAGTATCTCCGCGAAGCTGCGGGGCGAGGCGAGACTCCGCGCGCGGCCGTGCTTTACCGTACGAATTCGCAGTCGCGGTTGTTTGAAGAGGCGATGCGCCGTTACGGCCTGAAGTACAAAGTGGTCGGCGGGTTCTCCTTCTACGAGCGCTCCGAGATCAAAGACATGATCTCGTATCTGAAAGTCATCCACAATCCGGACGACTCCATTTCTCTTTTGCGCGTGATCAACACGCCGACCCGCGGCATCGGCAAGGGCACGATCGACACGCTGGAGCAGTTGGCGCTGGAGACCGGCATGTCTTTGTGGGGAGCCGTGGGCCAGGCAATCAAACGCCAGTTGCTGCCACCGCGCGCGCTCGCGTCGCTAAAGAGCTTTCAGCAATTGATCGAAGATGCGCGCGCCATGCTGGCCGGAACCTTCGCGGAGCAACTCACTGGAACTGCTCGAAGTGAAAGCGTTGAACCCATGTGGGGACAGCCGCCCAAGCCTGCCCTGAGCGGAGCCGAAGGCGCTGTCCAGCGGGACGAAGTCCCGCAGGCTTCCGATGCCACCGAGTTCGACCCCGCAGAGTTTGGAAATTTTTCTTTCGATTTTGGCGCATCCGCCGCCGAGGCCACTGAAGCTGAGAGCACCGACGCTACCGTCGAGAACGGAGAAAACAGCAACCTCCTCAGCTCAGCTCAGGATGACAATCCCGGCGCGCCTGCAATCGCCGACAGCGGCAGTCCGTTTCCCCCTCCGACCGTCAGCACCGCAGACATCCTCAAATTTCTAATCGACCGCACGGGCTATATCAAGCTGTTGGAGGAAGAGGACACGCCGGAAGCAATGTCGCGAGTCGAGAACCTGCGCGAACTCGTCAATGCCGCCATGGATTCGCGGGATCGGGCGGAGACACTCGACGAGTTTCTCGATCATGCAGCGCTGGTGGCCGATGCCGACGACTACGACGAGCGCGCCCAGATCACGCTGATGAGCCTGCATGCCGCGAAGGGTCTGGAATTTCCCTTGGTGTTCCTCAGTGGCCTGGAAGAAGGATTGTTTCCGCACTCGCGCACCATGCTCGTGCCGGAAGACATTGAAGAAGAGCGCCGGCTTTGCTACGTGGGGATGACCCGCGCCATGGATCAGCTGATCCTGACGCGGGCTGTCTACCGCCGACGTTATGGCACGGATTTGCCCGAAGCCAGCGTGCCATCGCGCTTTCTGGAAGAAGTCCCAGCGCCTCTGATCGAAGAGCTCGGGTCGCGCACCAATCGTGTGGGGACCGCCGCTCTCGGCCGTCCGGCGGGACGAAGTCCCGCAGCCTACGACGAGGCCCGCCACTATTCGTACGAAGACGAAGATCAGAGCGCGAGCTGGCATAGCGGAGACGCCGCTCGAGGGAACGCCCGCGGAACCAAGCCCACGGCTCCCGCGCGTCCCTACAATTCCATCGAGAACATCGCGGAGTTTTTTGCCAGCCGCGGAAAGAAATTTACCCTGCCGAAAACGCCAGTGGAAGAGCCCACAGGCAAGCGCGGATTCCGTCCCGGCCAGAAGGTTCGCCATCCGAAATATGGCGAAGGCCTGGTCTACCAGCGAGAAGGAGAAGGCGAAGAAGCCAAGATTACGGTACAATTTCCACGCTTCGGATTAAAGAAGCTGGTAGAGAAGTACGCCCAGCTCGAAAAGGCTTGAAATGATTGAGTAATTGCGAAATTGGGGAGTTGAGAAATTTCCTGATCCCCATCGCGGGTTTTTCGCATTGCTCAATTTCTCAATTACCAAACTACTCAATCAAAAAGGAATCATGGCAAATACATCCAAGCTGACCAAAGAAGAACGCAAGAAATCCAAACGCACGGCGCGCAAGAAGCGCAAGGCGGAAAAGCCGCTCAAGCCCCGCGACTATCCTCGCGGTTCGAAGAAGCCGAAGGTCAAGAAACTGGCTCGCGGACAGGCGAAGCGGTAAGAAACAGCGGTTCGCACCTGGCATTTGGGATTCCCACCCTTCGAAAACTACGAAGGGTGGGGTAGCCTCGTCGGTGCCGATGGCTGAGTGCGGAGCACGCCGTTCAGGAGAAATCAAACCTCTTGTCACAACCCACAACCAGCGGGCCTCCTTCCGACAACATCGTCCGTACCTCCGACAACCAGCTTTTCTGCTGCAAGTCGATCGACAAGCTGATCTCCGACTCCGAGGATCCGGAACGCAAGCTGAAGAAGACCCTCGGCCCGCTCTCGTTGACCGCTCTCGGAATTGGCGCCGTCATCGGTTCGGGGATTTTCACTGTCGTAGGTACCGCGATTGCCGGTCAGAAGTTCGATACCTCTTCGATCCTGAACGCTCCCCTGCTCGATTACATGATCCGGCACCATGCCACCCTGGGGCGGCCGGGAGCAGGACCCGCGTTGGCGCTGTCACTGGTGTTGGTGGCCATTGTTTGCGGCTTCACCGCGCTCTGCTATGCAGAGCTCGCGTCCATGATCCCGATCGCGGGCAGCGCTTACACCTACACCTACGCGACCATGGGTGAGCTGATCGCGTGGATCATCGGCTGGGATCTCATTCTGGAATACGCCGTCAGCAACATGGCCGTGAGCGTCGGCTTCTCGGCGCATCTCGTGGACATGTTTGAGTGGTTCGGAGTGCGCCCCGGCTTGCGCTGGATTTCTCCTGCATACCTGCCCGCCGGACTCCAAGACCTCAAGGGGAACACGCTTTATCCGCCGGGACTGCATTTCGGTTTTAACATCCCCGCCTTTCTCGTGGTGATGCTGCTTACGGTAGTGCTCGTGCGCGGCATTCGCGAGTCCGCCGAAGCCAACAATACGATGGTGATTCTCAAGATCGCCGCGATTCTCGCTTTCATCATCGCTGCGTCGCACTACATCAACCCCGGAAACTGGCATCCCTTCGCTCCCATGGGATGGTCCGGAGTTCTGACGGGCGGCTCGATTATTTTCTTCACCTATATCGGATTCGACTCGGTTTCGACGGCGGCGGAAGAAGCCAAGAACCCGCAACGGGACTTGCCAATCGGCATCATCGCAACGCTGGTGGTTTGTACGGTGCTCTACATCGGAGTTGCCATCGTGCTGACCGGCGTCGTGCCCTGGGCGTCGCTGCTTGACGACGCGGCCCCCGTTGCCAACAGTTTAAAGGGCCTGGTGGCCAGCACTCACTCCAACACCTTGCGCTGGATTGAACTCGGCGTCTTGTTTGGCGCAATGATGGGGATGATTTCCTCGCTCCTCGTGTTTCAGCTCGGCCAGGCACGCGTATGGTTCTCCATGTCCCGCGATGGCTTACTGCCGAAACTGTTTGGCCGAGTGCATCCTCGCTACCGCACTCCAGCCACCGCCACATGGATCGCAGGTTTTGTAGTGGGCGTGCCCGCGGGCATTCTCGATATCGGAACGCTTTCGGATTTATCGAATATCGGAACGCTCTTTGCCTTCGTGCTGGTATCGATTGGCGTGATCATCCTTCGTTACCGTGATCCCGGTCGTCATCGCGGATTCCGCGCACCCGGAGGAATCGCCGCGCCGGTGCTGAGCGTGATGTTTTGCGTTCTGCTGATGTCCGGATTGCCGATTCTCACCTGGCTGCGCTTTTTTGCGTGGCTGGCGATTGGGCTGCTGATCTATTTCACCTACAGCCGCCACCGCAGCGAGTTCGCGCAAAAATAACTTTCCCTGCGTTCTGAGGGATGGGCAAAAGAAATTCGGGGACAGCCGCCCCCGGCTGTCCGCCGAGCGAAGCTCGGCCTTTTGCGTGGCTGCTACACATGTGGATTTCTATTCCACAACGTCCTACTTCACCCACTCTCTTTCCAGGAACAGATAGCGGTCGCGCAGATCGTCCGGGTGCGCGGCGGGTTGCTCGTCGAGGAACATGACCTGGTAGTCGGGTGGTGCGTACAGCGGCCAATTCGGCAATCCGGGGCCGTTGGGATTTCCGTTCTTGGCGAAATTGGACCAATACTTCTGCATCTGCTGGCTGACCGCCCGATCGGCATCGCGCCAGGTCACATCGGTTTTCGAATCGAGCTGTCCAAAAACATATTCGATTTCAGCCGAGTGATACGCTCCCATCCTCGGAGCATTGGGATTCGAAGGCGTCGGCGCCATATCGAAGCGGTAACGATAAATGGGCTGCTTGCCGGTCTTGCTCTGCGCCTCGATCCAGTCCCAGGTGGAAAATGCAATGAAGCGGTCGCCGGCGAAATCGATTGCCGACCGCCGTGCATGTACTTCGGTATCGGTGGGGTAGAGACGCAGAAATTCCGCCGCCTTGTCGCCAAAATCTTTTTGCGCGTTGGCCTTCACGCTCTCGGCAGTCGGCTTTTGGGGCCCGACGTCGTAGCTGCCCTCATCGTGATTCCATCCGGCCATCATGGCGACATCATTCTGTTTTCCCGCGGCAAAAATCGCGGGCACGGATTCTGGCAGGAAATATCCGTCAATGTCCGGGCCGAAATCGAAGCCTTCGGATTTCGGTGGAATGAAGGGGGCGAGCAGCTTGTCGGCTGGAATGGCACGCAACTCGGCGAGCGTCGAAACGCCCAGCTTCTCCTTTATGACCTTGGCGTCTTTCTCTCCCCGAGATAAGAGCGGATCGAAGGAGAGGCCGCCGCTATGGAACGCAGCGCCGCTTTCTCCAATCGCTTTTTGAAAGAGGCCTTTCGCCAGCGGTGAGGCCATCTGGGCACTGACCGAGAAGGATCCGGCACTCTCGCCAAAGATTGTCACATTCGCGGGATCTCCGCCAAACGCCGCAATGTTGTCGTGCACCCAATGCAGCGCGGCTAACTGATCCATCAGGCCGTAATTGCCTGCTGAGTGATGTCCCGACTCTGTCACAAGTTCGGGATGGACGAGAAATCCGAAGACCCCGAGACGATAATTCATGGAGACGACCACCACGCCTTGCTGCGCCAGATGGCTGCCATCCTGGCGAGCTTCGGAGGTCGTGCCCGCGACGAAGCCTCCGCCGTAAATCCAAACCATCACCGGCAATTTCTTGCTTTCGGAATTCGCCGGTACCCAGACGTTGAGAGTCAGGCAGTCTTCGCTACCGCCGGGGTCCCTAAAAGTCATGTCGCCGAATACGTTTCCCTGCAGGCAATGGAAGCCAAACTCTGTCGCCTTGCGGACACCCGACCATTTGGCCGCGGGTGCAGGCGCCTTCCAGCGCATATTGCCCACCGGCGGAGCGGCGTAGGGGATTCCGAGAAATGCGTGAACGGGTCCGTCCGCTTTGCCTTGAACCAAGCCCGACCTGGTTCTTACCTGCGGCGTTTTGGATGCGGCAAGGAGAGCGACCGGAATAGCCAGCGTTGCGCACAGCAGCAAGCTGTGGAGGATTTTCGGGTTCATATCTTCTCCCGTGAAGGTTGATGAGAACAGCGGATTGTACCGCAAGGAACGGGGCGATCGTCGCCAAGAGCAGGGAAGCGCATCTGCGGTCCCGTCGCGGCTGCTCGCAAATCCTTCGTCAAAAATCTACAATCAGAGAAATGACTTCCGTACCCGTTCGGCCGCCCAACGCCTTTATCCGTCAGCTTCCGAAGGCTGAGTTGCATTTGCATCTGGAAGGAGCGATCGAACCGGCAACGCTGCTGGAACTCCGGCGGCAGCATGGCGACAGTGCCACCCTGGCCGAGACGGAGGCGCTGTATCGCTACACCGATTTTCCCAGTTTCCTGATGGCCTTCAAAGAAGTCAGCGCGCATTTGCGCGGGCCCGACGATTATGAGTTCGCCACTTACCGCCTGATGCAGCAGCTGAAGGAAGAAACTGTGTTGCACGCGGAAGTCTACGTGGCCGTGGGCGTCTGTTTGTATCGCAAGCAGGATTTTGCGGCGATCTTCGAAGGGCTGGAGCGCGGTCGAGCCCGTGGAGCGCGCGATTTCGGAGTTTCTCTGCTCTGGATTTTCGACGCGACCCGGCATTTCGGCGTCGAAGAAGCGCAGAAAGTGTTTGAACTCGCGGTGCGCTATCAGGACCGGCATGTGGTGGGCATCGGGATCGGCGGAGATGAGCAGAAGGCGCCGCCGGAACTTTTTCGCGGGGTCTACGCTTACGCCGAGGAGCACGGCCTGCGCCGGACCGCGCATGCGGGCGAGACTGGGCCCGCAGAGTCGATTTGGGGGGCGCTGAACCTGCGCGCCGAGCGCATCGGTCACGGGCTGAGTGCGGCCCAGGATCCCGACCTGATCGAAGAGCTCGCCTACCGGCAAGTTCCAGTGGAGATCTGCATCACGAGCAATCTGCGCACGGGAGTTTGCCAGTCGGCGGCGGAGCATCCGACGAAAAACTATTTCGATCAAGGCGTGATGATCACCCTCAACACCGACGATCCCGCGCTGTTCGGAACCTCGCTCGCCCGGGAATACCAGCTTGCCCAGGAGACGTTTGGATTTACCGACGAGCATCTGCGGGAACTGGCGCGCAATTCGTTCGAGGCATCGTTTCTGCCCGCGGAGAAGAAGCTGGAACTGCTCAGCCTGTTCGACGCCGCGGCGGCGCGGTGAGGGCTTGTAGTCTCGGCCCGAGGAAATGACCGTCCATGCCGATCCGAACCATTCTGCAACTCGGCGATCCGATTTTGCGGGAGTCGTGCAGCCGCGTAGAAGACGCAACTTCGAATGAGATCCGAGAATTGGCTGCGGATCTAGCCGACACGTTGGCGCACTGGCGCGCGCAAACCGGCTATGGACGCGGGATTGCAGCTCCACAGATTGGCGTGTTGCAGCGCGTGATTTTTCTGAAACTTCCGGGTGCAGAGCCCTGGCCGCTCGTGAATCCGGAAATCATGGCGCACAGCGATCAGAAAATTGTGGTGTGGGATGCGTGCCTGAGTTTCCTCTCGATCTTCATGCAGGTGGAGCGGTATCGGGAAATCACGGTGCGCTATCAGAATCTGCGCGGCGAGACTGTCCAAGTTGAGGCCGGAGCAGATCGCGATCTTTCCGAACTGCTGCAGCATGAGATTGATCATCTCGACGGCATTCTGGCGATCGACCGGGTGACTGATTTGAAGACCATCGTGACTCGGGAAGAGTTCGAGAAGAGATATCGAGATGCGAGTCCGTACGCGGTGGTTTCGGCTCCAATCCCAACGGGTAACTGATGTTACACATCGGCATTGTCGCTTGCAGCACCGAGGGAGCCGCGCTCTGCTACCGCACGATTTCGCTCGCAGGGGCAGAGATGCTGGGGCGGCACGATCATCCGGAGGTGTCGCTCCATTCCTTTTCGCTGGCCCGCTACATGAAGAGCATCGACGCCGGCGACTGGGCTGGCGTAGCGGAACTTATGCTGGAGTCGGCCGAGAAGCTGGCGAAGGCTGGGGCGGACTTTCTGATTTGTCCGGACAATACGATTCACCAGGCATTCGATCTGGTGGAGCATCGCTCGCCGCGTCCGTGGCTGCACATTGCGCGCGAGGTTGCCGCGGAAGCCAAGCGTCGCGAGTTCAAACGGCTGGCCGTCCTGGGCACGCGCTACTTGATGGAAGGTCCGGTTTATCGCGAGACGCTCAAGGCCGCGGCGATCGAGCACCGAACGCCCGGCGCGGAAACGCGGGAGCGCCTCAATCAGATTATTTTTGACGAACTGGTGAACGGGCAGTTTTTACCGCGGTCGCTGGCGTATTACGTAGAGGTTATCCGCGCCCTGAAAGACCAGGGGTGCGACGCGGTGGCGCTGGGGTGCACGGAGATTCCGCTGCTGGTGACGCCGGAGGCTTCGCCATTGCCCACGCTGGATTCGACGCGATTGCTGGCGCGGGCCGCCGTGCGGAAGGCGATGGAAGGATAATCCGCCGAGCTCGGCTCGGCGGGACGGACGAATGCGTCCGTCCCCACACAACCAGGAAAACAATGGACGCTTCACAACGACAGCGGCTCAAATTCGCCAGGCTCTCTGGCGCATACGCGATCGTGCGGCTGGCTGCTAGCGCGACTGTTCCTGCTTGGGCGAGCAAGGGCGAATTCACGTCGATCACGCGGACGGCTGACGAACTTTCGATTGTCTGCCCAATGCAAAGTCTTCCCACCGACGTTGAATCGTCGAATCGCTGGACTTGCCTGAAACTTCAGGGGCCGTTTCCCTTCTCGCAGACTGGAGTCCTGCTGTCGTTCATTGAGCCGCTGTCGTCGAATGGCATTCCAATTTTCGCGATCTCGACCTATGACACCGATTACGTGTTGTTCCAGGAAGAATTCGTTGGGGCGGCGCTCAACATCTTGCAGAAAACCGGGCACGAGTTGTCGCCGACGGGGTGAGTTGCCGCCGCGGACCGAATTGCGACCGCGGACTGAGTTGCCGCCGGCCGAGTGAGTTGTCACCAGTGGAGTGAATCGTCCCGCCGCCGTTAAGAGCGGACCAGCCGCGAAGCGGCGAAACTCGTTAGCCCAGGGCGCAAGCCCTGGGAAGCGCCACCGCAACGGACCCGAGTCCCGTTAGGGACGGCACCAACTCCCATGTTCTCTCCTCAGGGCCAAAACGTGGCGAAACGTGTATTTTTTCGAACCAGGCCTCCTGCCTGCACCGGATTTTCTGCCGTTCAATCTCGCAAATCGTCCGAACGCTGTGGCCACGAAGGCAACCGTGCGCGGGCTGTGTTGTAATAGAAGTAATCATCCGAATGGCTTCTACACTGACAACCTTGCGCCGCCGCGCCAAAGCTCTGCACCGCAATGTGCGCGGGGCGAAGATGGCGATCCGCGCGCTGGCTTCGACCGATCATCCGCTCCTGGCGCACATCATCCCGATGCGACGCTGCAACCTGGCGTGTACTTACTGCAACGAATTTGACGATTTCTCGAAGCCCGTGCCGATCGACGAGATGTACCGGCGCATCGAGAAGCTCGGGGCGCTGGGCACGGCTGTCGTGACGATCTCGGGCGGCGAGCCGCTCATGCATCCCGAACTCGACGACGTGATCCGCCGCATTCGCGCCAATGGCATGATCGCCGGATTGATTACGAACGGGTATCTGCTGGTGGAAGAGCGCATCAAGCGGCTGAATCGCGCCGGCCTCGAATGGCTGCAGATTTCCATCGACAACGTGAATCCCGACGAAGTTTCGAAGAAGAGTCTGAAAGTGCTCGACAAGAAGTTGCAGTTGCTGGCGGAGCACGCGGACTTTCACGTGAACATTAACTCGGTCGTCGGCGGCGGGATTACGCATCCGCAGGATGCGCTGGTGATCGGGAAACGCGCCGTGGAATTCGGGTTCACTTCCACCATTGGAATCATCCACGACGGCAGCGGGCAACTGCAGCCGCTGGGCGACGAAGAGCGGCGGATTTATCACGAGATGCAGGCGCTCGAAAAGAGCAGCTTCACGCGTATCAACGCGTTTCAGGACAACATCGCCAAGGGTCTGACGAATGACTGGCGCTGCCGCGCCGGCGCGCGCTATCTCTATATCTGCGAAAACGGGCTGGTGCACTATTGTTCGCAGCAGCGCGGTTATCCGGGCGTTCCGCTCGAGACTTACACGCGCGACGACATCCGGCGCGAATATCTCGCGGAAAAAGGATGCGCGCCGCACTGCACGGTGTCGTGCGTGCATCAGGTTTCAATCTTCGATTCATGGCGCGCGCCGCAGCACCCGGCGGAGACGCATCGCGCCGACGCACCGGAGAACGAACTCGTGCAGATCAAATAGCAGCAATGGGCGAACAGGCTGGAGCATATCAGTGGAACACATTCTACGGTTCTGGCAATGGTGATTACGGCTCCGGCATAGCTGTAGACGGAAGCGCCAACGTGTATGTTACGGGATTCAGCTGACGTGACTCGGGCATCTGAATTAACGCTATTAGCGGCGAGGAGTTCTTCGTGCTGAAGCTCAACAGCAGCGGGGCATATCAGTGGAACACCTTCTACGGTTCGGGCAGTGCTGATGAGGGCTATGGCATAACTGTGGACGGAAGCGCCAACGTGTATGTCACGGGATTCAGCTACGGAACCTGGGGTACTCCACTTAACGCTTTTAGTGGCTCAAGGGACATCTTTGTGCTGAAGCTCAACAGCAGCGGGGCACATCAGTGGAACACCTTCTACGGCTCGGGCAAAGGGGATACGGGCTATGACATATCAGTGGACGGCAGTGACAGTGTGTATGTTACGGGATACAGCTTAGGAACATGGGGCACTCCACTACACGCTTTTAACGGCTACGGTGATATCTTTGTGCTGAAACTCAACAGCGATGGAGCATATCAGTGGAACACGTTCTATGGCTCTGGGCTATGCTGAGTTTGAACTTTATGATAACGGCTTTGGTATAAGATTGGACAGCAGCGGTAATGTGGATGTCACAGGGTATAGTTACGAAAACTGGGAGGGCCCGGGGACGTGTTTGACAGCAGGGATACCGCCTTGCCCGCTCAATCCTTTTAGCGGTATAAGCGGTAGTGGTAGCAGTGACATCTTTGTGCTGCAATTACAGCTTGATACATGTCCCGCAAACAACCCTGTGGAGATTGAAGACACAGACACTCCTTACGGTTCGTTTCTAGACGCCTATGACGCAGCCGTCACTGGGCAGTCTATCCTGATGCAGGCAGTAACGGTATTCTC
>CAVXVD010000076.1:0-37066 GCA_963765015.1 uncultured Acidobacteriota bacterium
ATTGACTGGTCTTTCTTTGCCCGACACGGCGTTGTATCGCAGTTGAACCTGTCGCCCGTCGTCCAAATTACAAGTGGTAGTGGTTTGACTGCCGGATTGGGCTGCGAGCCAGGGAGTCCACAATAACGATATGAGTACAGCTCTCCAGACAATAGTGGCCGACATGGGTTGGAAAGCCTCCGCGCAGAAGTGTAGCGCCGCGGAGGCTCTATAGGGAAGAATTTTGCGGGAAGCGCAGGCGCAGGTGGGCGGACCAGCAGCTGCAAACGGGGCCGAGAGGTGATCGAGGGCAGTGGGTTCGACCTCGTTCCGGGCAAAGTCGGCGGCCTTGGCCGATGCTAATGCCGTTCGTCGTGGACCTTCGGTGACGTTTCTTAGGGGTCCGGCGGTTGCTACCGTCACTTGCAGGTACCGGTGCGTCAGGTGCCGAGCGAGGACGGATCAATGGCAAAAGCAAAATTTAGAATTCTTTATGGCGAAGGCGATGGGGAAATCCTGGCTGCACAGGCGGCGGCGATGGAGAAGGCCGGGCACACGGTGCAGCAGGCTGTGGGACGCAAGGCTGTCGATGAGGCTCTGAAGAAGTCCACCTTTGACCTGGTCGTGCTGGGGGCAAGTTTGACCCGCAACGACCGCCATCACCTGCCTTACATGGTGAAGAAGGCGAACTCGGAGACGAGCGTGCTAGTCATGCATGCCGATGGCAGCCGGCATCCATATGTCGATGCCTGCACCGATACCGGAGCGAGCATGGAGAATGTTCTGAACCGCATCGAAGCGATGAAGATCGCGGGCATGATGCCGGCGGCGATGGGGGCTGCGGCAGGAAGATAGTTTTCGGTGGTCAGTAGATTCGTTTCGTGTGGGGGCGGCCTTCAGGTCGCCCCTTCGTCTTGGTGCGGATTCCCGGTTCTTGAACCACGAATGATACGAATCAAGATGATTAATCAGTGGTACCACGAGTGGCTTTTGGCGAGGCGCATCCTGGTTGAGAGAACAGAAGAAAAGCGAGAGTGGGAATGCCGCTCTTGGCATGTCGAACTCTCGGTGCGAACCAAGATAGTAATAAGTGGAATTTCGCGACGAGAGAATCCTCCGGTCGCCTCGCTTATTGGCTTCGTCAGCCGCAGAAACCGAATGTAAGTGGGATCGGATCGGCCTTCGAGGGGTGATCCGCCCTTTACGGGCAGGTCAGCGCGGCGGTCCCGACCACGCGATCACAAGCTCCCCCGCAGGGTAAGACCAACCCGTTGCAAACTCCATGAGTCGTGGAATTCACGACATAAGCCCACACCGTGTATGTCCCGGGAGCGCCTGAGACGCACTGCGCCAGTCCTGTCGCGCTGACGGTAACCCCGGTAGTGGCGCCGTTCTGATAACACGCGCCCCAGGTTGCGGTGAGGGGTGCCACCGGCGACGGCTGAACATTGTAGTAGCCGGTCGCGGTGAACTGGACTTGACCATTGGGATAAGTCTGGGCATCGGCCGAGAGTGGGCTCACCGTGACCGATTGGGCCATTCGAGTTGGCGAACCGCAGGCCAGCGTGAGGGCAGCGATCAGAATCAACAGTGCGAAACAGACGAGGAAGGCGCGGTTTTTCATGGCGAAACCTCCTGGCAGCCTGGGAGCCTCAAGCGAGGACTGATGGTTGCCTGCGCGGCAATGATTACGTCGTCGTGCTCACGGGCATGTTAGTTGCGCTTTCCCGGTCGGGCCGCAGGCTCCGCAAGGTCCAATGACATTGCATACTGGGTTCCCGGTCGCCCAAACGGTGTACGTGCCCGTCGCGCCAGACGCGCATTGGGCAACGCCATTCGTGACCGTGACCTCGTTGGTCGTCTGCTGGTTTTGACACACCCCCCAAATCACGCCTGAGGGGATCAGGGCTGGCGAAGGTTGGGTGGTGTAGACGCCGATGGCATCGAACGAAACCTTGCCATCGGGATACTGCTGGGCGTCGGCAATCGCGGGACACACCGAAACGGATTGCAGTGAGCCGTTCATATTGGAGCCGGCGTAGGAACCGCAGCTGGTTTTGACCTTGGACAGCGGAGAACCGCACCCCAGAGTGATGACGAACGCCACAATGAAAAGAGAGAGGAGTGAGCTGCAGGTCTTCATGGCAGACCTCCTGTTGGTTCGAACCCGCGCAGACGCACGGAGTTGCCCGACACTATATCGCTGGCGTGAATCTTTCGAATGTGCGCAGGATCACGGAAGCGTTTTGGGAGCGGGCTTTCCCGCCGGCTTGAAGTCCTTGGGGTAAACCACGAGGCAACGGCGCATGCCTTCGCCTTCGCTCTCCGTATGCAGGTCCGTCTCGTCGCGCAGCGCGAGGTGAACGATGCGCCGCTCGCGCGACGACATGGGACTGAATTGATACGGCGTTCCAGTGCGGCGCACTTTCTCGGCGGCAACGCTGGCCGCGGTGCGCAGCTCCTGAATCCGCAGGGAGCGGTGATTCTGGCAGTCGAAGCAGATTCGTTCGTGCTCGCCCGAAGGCAGGCGCAGCATTTCGAGTGCGAGCAGTTCGAGGGCGCGCAACAGTTCTCCGCCGCGGTCGAGCAGGAGCGGCGAGTCGGGGCCGGCGAAGTCGACCAGGATATCGGGTTTCTCCCAGTCGCGGTTGTCGGGAAGCGGCGGATCGACGACGATGCGATATTTCAGGCGAAGTCCGCCGTGAGTGACGACGGCCTGTAGGAATTCGTTGATCTTCTTGGCGGATGCGACTTTGTCGGCAATGGTCATATTCAGCTCTAACTATCGTGTGGAAACGGCTCGGCTCGGAGTCGTCTCTTTCGCCCTTGCGGGGCTTGCCAGGTTCTTGTCCGGCTGGCCCATGGCCTGCGCCGTGGGCTGCATTCTTTCGCCGCTTCGCGGCTTACGAAATTTTCATGCCGCGGCTTGCTACTTGTCCCTCTTCCGGGCGCGCTTGGCCATGACCTCGCGCATCTCGCGGCCGAGGGAGGTGCGGTTCATCACGGCCTGCTGCGCGATCGAAATCAAGTTCACGACCGCGTAGTACAGGTTCAATCCGGCGGGCAGGCGGAAGAAGATGAAGCCCATCATGAGCGGCATCATCACGTTCATCATTTTCTGCTGCTGTGGATCCATGCCAGCCTGCGGCGTCATCCGTTGGGTGACGAGGCTGCTGACCACCATCAGAATCGGCAAGGCATAGTAAGCGTCGGCCGCGGAGAGATCGTGTACCCACAGCCAGTGCGCGTGCCGCAGATCGAGCGCATTGCTCAGCATCCGGTAATAGGCGAAGAGGAACGGCATCTGGATCAACATTGGCAGGCAGCCGCCCGCCGGATTAACGCCCTCGGATTTATAGAGCGCGCTGATCTCCTCGTTCATGGCCGCCTTGCGCGGATCGCGCAGGCTGTACTTCTTGTACTTCTCCTGGATCGACTTGATCTGAGGCGCGACCTTCTGCATCTTCAGCATCGACTTCATTTGCGTGACGCGCAGCGGCAGCAGCAGGATGCTGATGATGAGGGTCTGGATGACGATCGCCCATCCCCAGTTCGCGACTACATGGTGAAAAGTCCATTTGAGCCAGACAAACAATGGCTTCGCGATAATGCCCCACCAGCCGAAATCGACCAGGCCATTCAAGTCGTTGTCGGCGCCGGAGACGTTGGGCACGGTGATCTTCTGGAGGACCTCGAGTTCCTTGGGACCAACGAAAACGCGCTCCGAAGTTGTGCCGTGGAGGTTGCCGACCGCGGCCCCGATCACGTCTACATTCACCACTTCTTTGGAGTCACGCTTCTGCGGATCGCGCGCAATTGACAGGGGATTGTTCAGCGTGACCATCGAGACAGCGTTCGGATCGTCGGGGATGAAGACCGCGGCAAAATATTGATCCGTCGGGCCGGCCCAGTGGAAAGGACCGGGCACGGTCGCGCCGTTGATGACTTGGGAGCACTTGGAGAACAGCGAGAATCCGCAACGGGTTGGGACGCGCTGGATGTTCTTGTTGAACTGATATCCGAGAAGCCCGGTGGCGTAGAACGCCGGCGTAGTCTGGTCGCCAAATCCCGCGGGCCACGCCGGAAGCGCCGGCGCCGCACTGCCTTTGTAAGTGACGCTACTCTCGATGCCGACAATATAGGTGTCGTCGAAAGTGAACTTCTTGTGGACGGAAAGATCCTGATCGGAATATTCGAAGGTCAGTTCCTTGCCGTCGTGCGAGGCCACGTACAGAGCCGATACGAGTCTTTCGCGGAGAGCCGGGTCGTAAGTCCACAGAGAAAGCGGATAGCCAAATTGTGCGGCGGTGACGGGGTTGACCAGGTCCAGCGGCCCGCTCTCGGAGTCGTTATCGAACTTCTTGAGGATCCACGATTTCACCTGCCCGCCCCGATTGCTGAACGTGATGCGGTACAGATTGTTCTCGATGATGGTGTCGGCCTCGCTGCTGGCTTGCTTGGTCACTCCAACCGGAGGAGTGACCGCGGCTGCGGGTGCGACCGAGGCATTCGCGGCGGGAGGCTGTGTGGGCGCAGGAGTTGAGGTCGAACTTTGCTGCTGGGGCGCGGGCGGCGTGGGGAAATACTTCTTCAGCAACGGCTGCATCGCCAGCATGACGACAAACGTGACGAGAAAAATCAGGATCAGCCGGCGTTCGCTGCCGGGTTCCTGTTGTGGATTTTGATATTCGGCCAAGTGTGCTCGTTTCTCAGATCGTGCCGGGTATTGCCGCTGGCGAAGGACGACGATCCCTGGGATCGTGAGTCGTTGCCTCGCATGTCGTGGCGTCGCAAGTCTTAATTTCGCAAAAGGCCGGCTGCTTCACTTCCCGCTTTACTACCGGATCGTAGCCGCCGTGAGCGAAGGGATGGCATCGGGCCAGCCGCGCCAAAGCCATCAGGCCGCCGCGCCATGCGCCGTAACGCTCCACAGCTTCCAGCGCATATTCGGAACACGTCGGAATATAGCGGCAGGCAGGCGGGAACATCGGCGAAATGGCCCATTTGTAAGCTCGCAGCATTTGAAGCACAACGCGTTGGGCGAACTGGCGCATGAAAGTTGAATTCAGGCTCGCGGCTTTCGAACTCCCGGGCCCGGCTTGTCGGCAGCTTGTGCTTTGCCGGCTAGCTTCTTCTCTATCACTACGAAAGCCTGGAGAACTTCGTTCAGTACCGCGTCAAACCGGGTTTTCAGCAACACCTTCTTCGGGTTGATGACCACGTCGGCGCTGGCCTGTACGGCGGGCCAGTTCAGCCGCACCGCCTCGCGCAGGCGGCGCTTCATCCGGTTGCGGTCGACGGCGCCGCCAAGGGCGCGGCCAACAGTAAACCCGATGCGGAATCCCGGAGGCACCGGAATCTTCCCTAACCCCAGCCCGCTTCGGTCGACATAGAAGACAGTCATGGACGCCGAAAAATGCCGCCGTCCGAGCTTATAGACGCGCTCGAAATCGGCGTGGCGCAGCAACCGCGCGCTGCGGGGAAAGGCTTTACCGGTTCGCGGCTTGGCACCTTGATTCGATTCTCCAGGCACACTGGCGGTCACAGTTAACTTGAATTCTTCTAAGTGGCTTACGGGAAGGCGGACAAGACGGTCCGCGCCTCACGGGACTATTCGCGGAAACCTGGTTTTACTGAGACCCGCTTGCGCCCCTTGGCGCGGCGGCGGGCAAGTACCTTCTGGCCGCCCTGGGTCTTCATGCGCGTGCGAAATCCGTGCTTCTTGGATCGCTTGCGCCGGTTGGGTTGGAATGTACGCTTGGGCATGAACGGTAGTGCTCCTGATTCGATCGACGGTCTTAGGGCAAACTAAAAGTATAAATCAGGGGGAGCATTAGTACCAAGCCCTAAGCCACCCTGGATTCAGAGTCCAGTCTGAATCGGCTTTGGAAGGGGACGGCCTCAGCCCTGCCGTAAGCGTCGTATTTTCATCGCGGAGTCAGTCGCGGGGTGACGGGGCATTTTCAAACTCCGCCACTCCGCCGAACATATACACGCTGGCCAAGCGGGGATAGAATGACTCAAGTTCCGCGGAAGTCATTCTTGGACCAGCACAAACCTCAGTCTCAGCCGCCGGGAGCATCCGCTCCTAGTCCAGGGGCAGCGCAGACCCCAGCGGCGGCCCCGTCGCCGGGCACCCCTTCGGCCGGATCTCCCATGCTGGTCGATCGTGAGAGTGAAATCAACAAGGAGTTGCGCCGGCTGAATCGCGCGCTGCGGGCGCTCAGTGCATGTAACCAGGCACTCGCGCAGGCCGCCAACGAACCCGAATTGCTTGGGCAGATCTGCGACATCATCGTGCAGCTCGGCGGATACCGGATGGCTGGCATCGCCTACGCCGTACAGGACGATCAGAAGACGGTACGTCCCATGGCGCATGCGGGGTACGACAGCGGATATCTCGACCAAATCGAGCTGCGATGGTCCGACACGCCGGCCGGACGTGGTCCTGTGGGAACGGCGATCCGCGAAAATCGAATTTGCGTCATCAGCGACACGGAAAACAATCCACTGTTTGTACCCTGGCGCGAGATTGCCCTGCAGCGCGGCTATGCGGCGGTGATCGCGCTGCCCCTGCGCGTCGCCGGCCTCGCGTTTGGAGTGCTCGCCATTTATTCCGGACAGGCGGGCTCCTTTGAAAGCTCAGAGGTCGAACTGCTTTCCGAGATGGCGAACAACCTGGCTTACGGCATTACGGCGATCCGCTCGCAAGAGGAGGGAAGACGCGCCACCGCGGCGCTGCTGGAAGCAGAATCGAAATACCGCCAGTTGGTGGAGCAGGTTCCGGCGATCTCCTATGTAGCCGAGACCGGCGCTTTGGGCGAGTTCCTCTATGTGAGCCCTCAGGTCAAGACGATCCTCGGCTACCGGCCCGAAGACTGCCTGTCCGATCCGCGCTTCTGGTGGGACCACCTGAATCCGGAAGATCACCCGCTTGCCCTGATGGAAGACAGCTGGGAGGAAGGGCGCCTGTTGCAGATCGAATGCCGCATGCGGCGGCAGGACGGGCGGGAAATATGGATTCGCGATGAAGCGGTAATTTTCCGCGACCCGGACACGGGCAAGCGCTTGACGCGCGGCCTGATCATCGACGTCACCGAACGCAAACTTGCCGACGAAGCACTGCGCCGCAGTGAACAGAATTACCGCATGTTCGTGGCGCAAAGTTCCGAAGGGATTTTCCGCCAGGACCTCGACTCCCCCGTGCCAGTCGACCTTCCAGAAGACGAGTTGGTCCACCGCATCATGCACGGCTCATACATGGCCGAGTGCAACGACGCGATGGCGAAAATGTATGGCCTCAGCTCTCCCCAGGATTTTCTGGGAAAACGCCTCACGGAGTTGCTCCTGCCGGATGACCCGCACAACATCGAATTGACCCGCGCATACGTCCGCAACGGATTCCGCGTCCTGGAGCGGGAATCCCACGAAGTCGACGTCCAGGGCAATCCCAAAGTATTTCTCAACAGTATGTTCGGCATCGTGGAACGGGGAAAGCTGCTCCGCACCTGGGGCATTCAGCGCGACATTACCGAGAAGTTGAAGGCCGAGGACGAACGGCGAAGAGTGGAAGAGGCGTTGCGCGAGAGCGAAGAACGCTACCGTGTCTTCGTGTCGCAGAGCTCCGAAGGGATTTACCGCACCGAGCACGTGCCCCCGGTCCCAGTCCACGAATCGGTGGAACGCCAGATGGAACTGAGCCTGGCCAGCGGATTCATTGCGGAATGCAACGATGCCATGGCCCGTATGTACGGGCTTAAGAGCGCCGCTGAACTCGTGGGAAAGAGGCTATCGGAGTTGCTGATCGCCGACGATCCAGTCACGAAGGAATTTATGGCGACGTTCATTCAGTCCGGCTACCGGATCATGGATTGGGAATCGCATGAGCGGGACGCGCACGGACACGTCAAGATTTTCCGCAACACGATGGCAGGCATCGTGGATAAGGGTCATCTGGTGAGAACTTGGGGCATCCAGCGCGACGTCACCGAGCGCATGCATATTGAAGAGCAACTGCGGAATGCCCAGCAGTTGGAGGCGATTGGCCGCCTGGCCGGAGGCGTAGCCCATGATTTCAACAATATTCTGAGCATCATCATGGGACACGGCGAGTTGCTGCTGGCGGCCGCGGGTGGAGATGAGCAATCGCGCAACGGACTGGAGCAGATTCGCAGAGCGGCCGACCGGGCGGCGTCGCTCACCCAGCAATTGCTGGCCTTCAGCCGAAAGCAGGTGCTGCAGCCGCAGGTGCTGGATTTGAACGAGGCGGTGGCCGACGTGCAAAAAATGCTGTCGCGGGTGATCGGGGAAGATATCGAACTCATCGCCATCCTGCACCCCTCGCTGCTCTCGGTGAAGGCCGATCCCGGTCAGATCGAGCAGGTGCTGATGAATCTGGCGGTCAACGCCCGAGATGCCATGCCACACGGCGGGAAACTCGCGATGGAAACGTCGAACGTGGAACTGACGGCGGAGCAGGGCCGCGACCTCGACCTTGCCCCCGGATGCTACGTCATGCTCAAAGTCACTGACAGCGGGCTGGGCATGGACGCGGCCACTCTTCCGCATATCTTCGAACCGTTTTTTACGACCAAGCCGATGGGGAAAGGCACGGGCCTGGGTTTGGCCACGGTTTACGGCATCCTGAAGCAAAGCGGCGGAACGATCCAGGTCGAAAGCGAAACCGGAGACGGGGCCACTTTTCGCATCTATCTGCCTGCGGCCGAGGGCGGAATTCCCAAGCAGGAGCGAACCGCCAGCGAAAAAGTAACCGGAGGATCGGAAACGATCCTGATCGCAGAAGATGAACCGGATTTGCGCGAGTTGACTCGCATCTTCCTGGAAGGGTATGGGTACAAGGTGCTGGACGCGAATGGCGCGGATCAGGCCCTTCAGACGGCGGACAGTTATGCCGGGCCGATCCACTTGCTGCTTACTGATGTGATCATGCCGGGCCTAAGCGGCCGCCAGCTGGCGGAGCGAATTCTGAGCAAACGTCCGCAAACGAAGATTGTCTACATGACGGGATACACCGACGATATGGTGGTGCAGCACAAAGTTCTGGAGCCCGGCGTTCAACTGCTGCAAAAGCCCTTCAGCAAATCGGACCTGGCCTTGAAGGTGCGCGCAACCCTCGACGGTGCCTAGTGGTCAGTGGTCAGTTCTTATCAAGCGTTAGAGAACTGACGACTGACCACCGGGCCCTGACCCCTGTTCTTGTAAAATCAAGTCTCACGCGCAAGCTTCTCCATCAGGAGGCGAACTGGATGACGGAAAGTACTGGCCCGGCCGGCAGGAAAATCTGGGTAACGCTGTCGGGGCTGCCGCTCACGATCGAACTGAAATGGCCATTTCACCCATCGACGTCGGGTGCGGATTTCTCGGTGCTTCATGGGGACATCCGGCTGGAGGGCTCCGAAGGCCTGCATGCGCCGGTCGCCGTGAATTTGTCGCAGACCGTGCGCGAGGTCATGCCGTCCATGGAGCCGAAAGATGCCGAGGCTCCCGTCATTAATGCGCTGCGCAAAGAAGTGGATCGGCGGCAGATTGAATTCGTGAAATCCGGAAAACTGGTGCCGATTCCGTTTTCCAGCCGCCACTACGACTTCAAGCGGCAGCAATGGGTCTTTGGCAAGGCGACCGACGACGCGATGGCCGAGTTCATCGAAAAAAAAGTTTACTGGCAGACGAAGTTGGCGGGAGAGAAACGGGTTTGGATTGGCGATCCTGCCGAAGCGCAGTATGTGCAGACCACGCCCACCCATCTGCTCGAGATTGCAGCGCGTTTAGTGGCGGCGCAGGGCCTGCTTCGGATTGAAGGTGAGTGGGCCGAGGCGACGCAAGGGTTGATAAATCAGGCCGAGCGATTCGAGACTGCGCGGCGTTCGGCAGTGGAAGCGTTGGAGAAGAAGCACGCGTTCGAACGGGGATAAGAACATGCGCTGGCTCGTGCGAATGGTTTTGTCCGGCCTCGCGATTGTCGTTCTTCTTTGTGCTGCTACGAGCTTTTGGTTTTTTGCCCATTCGACAGATCTGCCGGATCTGGTCGCGCTTGCCAGGTTTGCTCCCTCTCAACCAGCGCAAGCTTCGGACCCATGTATCCCGGGTTCAACAACCGTAGTTCCGTATGACCACATTGGTGATCATCTGCGCGCTGCACTGCGGGTGGCAGAGGCAAGCGAAGACGATCCGACCACTCTAGCTTCGTTTTATCGAGGTTTTGTGCACCATACGGGTTCTACCCCGGGATTGGCGTTGCGCATTTCGAGAACAATGCTCTGTTCGCCTTCAAAGCCACTCAGTCGGGATCTCGCGGAATTGTGGACAGCGTTGCAGTTGGACCGCCGTTTCTCCCGGCGAGATCTGTTTGCCATATACGCAAACCGCATCTCATTGGGCAAAGACTTGGTTGGCGTGTACGCCGGTTCACACTACTTCTTTGGGAAAGATCCAAATCAGCTACAGCCCGAAGAAGCGGCTTTGCTTGCAGGACTACCGAGATCGCCCGCACACTTTTCGCCGATCAATCACCCCGACCGTGCTCGACAGTTACGCAATGAGATTCTCGACGCAATGGTCGCCGCAGGAGCCATCAGCCAAGCGCAAGGAGTCGCCGCCAAATCGACTGAATTGAAGGTTTTTGCGCGGTAAGTCAAGAAGTGCTTATTGAATGATCAAACCCGCTGCCCTTCACTTCTGATCTTCTTCGAGAACAATCCCCAGCAGAATCTTGGTGCGATGGCGTAGTTGACCTGCACCAGCACGATAGCCGCGATGCTGTAATAAGTGTTGAAGAAGCAAAGCGCCGCGTCCGCGGCGTACAACGACTGCGCAATCACGATGCGGCGGACCACCGCCGAGTGAATTTCTCCCGCGACATCTTCAGAGAGCAGGCTGGCTCGTGTCGCGTAACTCCAGCTCCAATAAAGCGTCAATCCCAGCAACAAAATATTGAACCAATAAACCAGCAGCGCCGTCCGATAGTGAATGAACTCTGCGAGCAGCGACGTGGTGAAGGGCGTCAGCGAGACTGCGCACAGAAATGCAATATGAATCCACGCCAGATTGCGGTCGGCGCGGGCGAACTGGTTGAGCTGGGTCTGCTGGCCGACCCAGAAAATTCCCAGCGTCATTACGCTCATCAAAAAGATGAGCAATCGCGGAGCAAGAGTGACCAGCACGGCCAAAAGTTCGTGTTCGGAATGGACGGCTTCGCGAGCCGGCACATGGAGGTCGAGTACGAGCAGCGTCATGGCTACCGCGAAGATGCCATCGCTCAGCGCGGCCAGCCGCTCCACACTTTGACCGGCAACACGGTTGTAGAGGGAATGCATCGAAGAGAGTTTAGCGGGTCGAGGAGACGCGGGCAAAACTGGGCCGCACCGGCGGCGCGATAACGCGTAAGGGGGAAAGACTTGGGAACACTTCGTTCCGGGCGGTTCAGGCTGCGCACAGTTGTTTTCTCACTCGGGCTCTTGCTGATGACCGCCCCCGGCGTGTTCGCTCAGGACAAGCCCGAGCCGCCTGCCGCTCCCGAGCCCACCAGCCCTCAGCCGGGCCAGGCCTCGGACGCAGACAAGAAACCGGACGACGAAAAAAAAGACGAAGAGAAAAAAGACGAAGGGAAAAAAGACGAACCTGCAAATCCTGCGGAAGCCATTGCCGATAAGACCAAGGAAGTCGCGGTGCAGGCGGCGGAAGCCACCAAAGATCTGGGGACCGCCGCGCTGGTCAAGGCTCGCGATTGGGAGAGCGGCTGGCTGACTGGCGTCTATGTGGAAAAGGGTCGGACGATGACTCCGCTCACACTCCAGCAACGCCGTGAGATCTACCTGGAGCAGACGCTGGCAACGCCCGGAGCGTACATGAAGCGGCTGTTCGCCGCGGGAATCGATCAAGCCCGCGGCAGTCCCTCGCAGTGGGACGACGGATGGGGCGGATACACGGAACGGTTCGCCTCGCGCGAAGGGCAGTTCATCGCCGCTAACAGTCTGGCTGCGCTCGGGAATGCCAGGTTGAAGTATGAACCGCGCTACGACCAGTGCCAATGCTCCAGCTTCTGGGGGCGTACCCGCCACGCGATCCTGCGAAATTTTCTTACGTACAATGACAGCGAACAGGAGTTGCGTCCGCAATGGGCGCTTTACGGCGGTGCATTCGGCGGTGGGCTGATTTCCACTGCGTGGAAGCCGAAACCTCGCAATGCCTTCGCGGAAGGTGGTCGAGCCATGCTGGGCCAGGCCGGATATGGCTCGCTACTGAACTTCTTTATTGAATTTTCCGGCGATATCAACAGCAAAATCGGCGCTAGGAAACGGTCCCGAAAGGACTAAGAAGTTCCCTTCTGCACCACTCAGAGTTTCCCCGGTTTTGGTTTCGGTGCTTGCCTGATGGTCAAAACCGAGAGGCACGCCTTCAATGAGGCGGGGCGGGACTCGGGTGGAAATATCACGCGGGGATCGCCCCCTCGCGTGGGTAGCGCTCCCTCCCGTGCTCCTGCTCCTGATTTTCTACTATCGCGGAGTCGCCGGTTTGCGGACAAAAGATGCAACCAGAGTCCCGAGCGTCAGCAGCGACATCAAGGAGATGATGCCCAGCGAGATCACGCAATAGATGCACCACACGCCGAGAACGTGGGCCTCAATGTTGGCGAGGTAGAGGGAGAAAGCCAGTCCCGCAAAGGTCGGAACCAGAAGCAGCCGGTAGGAACGAAGAAGAGCGAGCACTCCCATCAGCAGGTACCCTGCAATGCCAAACGCGGCGACCGGAATGGGGCCGAGCATGGCAAAGGGGCTGTGATTGACGACGCCGCAATCCCAGTGCTCGTTGATACTGCAGGGCGAGTCGCCATATTCACGGTAATGTTCGCGCAACGCGAGAGAAGAAACAATCACGCCCATGATGGCAAGAATGAATAGCAAATGTTTCATGAGATCTGTCCTGGCAGACGCCGTCTGCGCATGAGCCGCAGTCCCCTAGCTGATGCGGTGCGCGGCGCCAGCGTCTTTTATTAAATCAGAAACCTGCCAATCGCCGCCGTGATACCACTGCACAATCTTGCCGTCTCGACCAATCACCGCCGTGCTCAGGTTGTGAGTGATGAGACCGTTCTCGGGTTTCACCGTGAGCGCAAAAAACTCTTCGATCTTCGGTAGATCGGCGGCGTTAGGAACGGCGAACTCCCAATTCTTGAAAAGTGCGGCATCATGCGTGTGAGCGACGGAGAATCCGTAGTCCCGCAAAACTTTGGGTGTGTCGTGCCCGGGATCGAAGCTGATGCTCAGCAGGTGAGTGCCGGCAAGAGACGGATCTGAGCCGATCTGCTTGTAGATTTCCGCAAAGTTGCCGCTCATGCGCGGGCAGAAATCGGGGAACGGGCAGCGCGTGTAGATAAAAGTTATCAGCAGCACTTCTCCTCGATACTTCCCCAGCGAGATGTGCCGGCCATCCTGATTGGTGAATGCTAAGTCCGGAACCTCTTCGCCCGGAGATGGCATGTGCAGCGAGTTCGCGCCGGCTGCCGGCGGTTGCTTCGCATGCGCGGTTACTTTCACGTTCTCGAGCCAGTACTCGGGAACGGCGTCTTCATTTTTTGTCGCCGGCTCAACCACCACCACTTCGGCGGAAATGGAATCGCCGGGTGCCAGCTGGCGCAGCATCGACGCCGGTTTGATCTTGTACGGCATGGCCATCGGATCCATGAATCCGGGAATGTTGTCGCCGTCGATCAGCGCCGATTCCGCCGCACTGTCGATAGAAATCACCCGTCCCGTAAAAGGATAGCGCTTCGCTGCCGGAGTTTTTGTGCGATGGCATGCCGCGCCAAGCAGCCCGGCCGCAAGGATGAGGGAGATAAAGGAAATACGCCACGAGCAATGCATGAATTGGTTCAGGCCGCGATGGTTCCCATTGAGATTGTTCACGTCGGTAACACTTTAACTCTTATCCAGACTGGTTGCCACGTGCCGGCGGGAGAATGGGGAATACAGACCAGGGAAATCCGGAGGATTCTCAGGCGTTAGCCGCATCCTGACCGCCCAGCGGCAGGAAGTATTGCGTGCCCTTAATCGGCTCGGTGACTTTGCGGAGCAACTCTTGCAGATCTTCGTTGCGATCGACGAAATCGATCTCCGAGGTGTTGACGATCAACAGGTCCGACGAAGTGTAATGAAAGAAGAAGTGTTCGTAGGCTTTCACGACTTCTTCGAGATACTCGTCACTCACCGCCCGCTCGCCCGGCGCATTCTTTTTCTTAAGACGTTTCTTCAGCACGTCGGGAGTCGCCTGCAGGTAGATCACCAGGTCGGGCGTGGGCAGCATCTCGCGAAAGTGGTTGTAGTAGCGGTTGTAGGTTTCGAGCTCCTGGTCAGTGAGGTTGAGGCAGGCGAACAGCTTGTCTTTTTCGAAGATGAAATCCGAGACCACGGTTCGCTGCGAACGCGGCCCCAGATCAAGTGCCTGCAGTTGCTCGAAGCGCCGCACCAGGAAGGTGAACTGCGCCTGAAACGCCGCCCCTCGCTCTCCTTCATAAAACGAAGGGAGAAACGGATTCGCTTCCGCCTCCATGACCCGCTGTGCATTGAGCCGCTCGGACAGAATGCCCGCCAGGGTACTCTTGCCCACTCGGATGGGACCCTCCACAGCGATGTACCGGGGCAGTTCGAAAAGATTGGCCATGAGTTGGTGCGATGTCTCGGAAATGGCAGGATATCTCGGATGCGGCGAAGTGGCAATTGCGGGAAGAGTTAACAGTAGATTGAGTAATTGCGAAATTTGGGAATTTTGTAATTCGAAGCCCAACCTTCACGTGGGCGCAGGGGTTCTCAATTCCCCAATTCCTGAATTTCCCAATTCCTCAATCCATTACAATCCTTCCATGCTCGTACCCGTGCTGGCCGGAACGGCCGCCGCAGCCGCTGCAGTCGCAGCCGGCTACCAGTCCATGGCGCCCACCCGACAGTGGTACGGTCGCACGTTCATCGGTCTGGCGCACGGGACGAAACAGATCGCGCTCACCTACGACGACGGCCCCAACGACCCGCATACTCTCCGCTTGCTGGACATCCTTGCGAAGCATAAAGTGCGCGCGACTTTTTTCCTCATCGGCCGCTATGTGCGGCAACATCCTGAGATTGCCCGTGAGATCGTCGACCGCGGACACGTCGTCGGCAACCACACCTTCACGCATCCTCTGCTGACTTTCAGAAGCGATGACGAAATCCGAAAGGAGCTCTCCGACTGCCGCGCCACTCTGCAAGACGCGATAGGAGAGCATTCCAATCTTTTTCGGCCGCCGTTTGGCGGACGTCGCCCCGGCACGCTGCGGATCGCGCGAGATCTGGGTCTCACCCCAATTATGTGGAACGTGACCGGCTACGATTGGAATGCGCCGCCCGCGGCCGTGATCGAGCGCAAGGTTTCCCGGCAGATTCGCGGCGGAGATGTGGTGTTGCTGCACGACGGCGGTCACAAGCAGATGGGTGCGGACCGCTCTCAAACCGTGCTGGCGACCGATCACCTGATCACACTCTACAAGTCGGAAGGATACGAATTCGTCACGATCCCGCAGATGCTCGAAGGGTCGCCGACTATCTCGGCAAGAGATAGAGGTTGATATTGGGTGCCCCGTTTCTCGCGCGCCTTTTTGCGCGCGAAGTGAGGATTCTGAATTCCAGGAGTTCGCTCATGCGCGTTTTCTTACTTCTCTTCTCCATCGTTTCAGTTGCCGCCGCCCAACCCAAAGCCCTCTTTTACATGATCGAAACTCCCAACTCGGTGAAGTCGTTCATCGACCACGCCGACAAGATCGACATCCTCGTTCCTGCGTGGTATTCGGTCGACGGCAACGGTCTGGTTTGGGGAGGCCCGAATCCTGACGTGCTCAAGACTGCGTCCGCTCATCACGTGCCGGTGATGCCCATCGTTGCGCTCGTGGCGCAACCCGAACTACACAAGCTGTTCACGACAGAGGCGGCGAAAGCAGCCTTCATCCACTGCGCTTCTCGGCGAGTGCAAGCAAAATGGATACAGCGGCTTCCAGATTGATTTTGAAAACGTGAACTGGACTGATCGCGATCTGCTCTCCGCGCTGGTTGCTGAGACTGCATCCGCACTCCACAAGCAGAACCTGCAACTCACCATCGCGACCGTGCCGAACGCTCCCGGATATCCCGGCAAGAGCCCCTACTCGCATTGGCTCTACGCAAATTGGCGCGGAGCTTTCGATCTGAAGGCGCTGGCGCAGAGTGTCGACTTGATCTGCCTCATGACCTACGACCAGAACACCCGTTGGACCATGCCCGGCCCCGTTGCCGGATATCCCTGGACCGTCGAGAACGTCGAATACGCGCTGCAGTTCGTTCCCAAAGAAAAATTGTCCATGGGAATTCCCGTTTACGGATATCACTGGTTCGCCGGCGATCCGGGCAAGGATGAAAAGCCGAATCCCACGGCTGAGTACATCGGGCAACAAGAGGTCGACGGTTACATCGCGGCATACCATCCGCAGGTCGAATGGGATGCGGTCGACCGCGTGTCATGGTTTTACTTTTATCGCGACGACATGCGCGACTGGGTCTTCTACACCGACAAGCGGGGATTCCAGGAGCGTCTCAATCTGGTGCGCGAACGCGGATTGGAAGGATTCTGTTCCTGGGTGCTGGGCGCGGAAGACCCGCAGATCTGGTCACTATTGCCCTCGCACCAATGAAACTCGAAAGGTGTGATCGCGGAAAAAGCTTACGCGTCGAGAAGTGTCCCAACTCCCCGACCTACAAATGCTGGGGGGGGCAATGAGCGCTATGGCCTGTTAGCAACATTTGAGTTTCAAATGCCTCAGCTGATGGGATAATTCAAGCGATGTTCAAGAGTCTTCAATCCTTCTTGCCGTTGTTTAAGGAGACGACCATTATGGACACGAAGACACTCGTGGTTGGTCAAGCAGTTGTCGTCAACGGGGGCTTTGGTCCTATTGATGGGACGGTGATAAGAATTGAGCCTCTGTCCGTGCTCATCGACATGGGTAACGGACTGATTCGAGTTAACAGTGACGGAGAAGAATGTGGGCCAGACGGCAAGGCATACGCCCATGAGTTCGATCCCACGTTCGGTCCCGGCCCTTGGAAGATAGTAGAATCGGCTTTGCGGCTCAAAGCGTGAAATGGCCTGGTTACGACAGCTATACTTCTGCCATGCGAACACGACCGGATTCCTCGGCCTATTGCTACTCCTAGCAGGTTGTCTGTGGGCACAGCGTGGCCCTGCGAATCTCAGTGAAGGTTTCGATAAGCCATTGAAGAAGACCGTCGTTGATTTTGGTGCATCTCCGTTCTATCCGGCTTCGCGACACATCAGAAAGAGACTGACTTGCTTCTACTACTCCGCATTCGCTGTGAAGGAATACGACGAAGGGGAGAAGGGTGCGGAGTGGCTTTCTATCGTTCCCTCGGCGCACTCCGCGTGTACTCTGGCGCACGGAGAGAACGAAAAAGTTTACACCACAGAGTGGAGCGGATATTTCCGAGGTGCGAAGGGCAAAATGGTATTCTTCGACGCTTCTGACGGTGATGACGGAGGATTGCCGTTTGTGATCTTCGAGGTCGGTACGGGACGAAAGCTGTTTGAGGATTCGTCGATACTCGACTATTACCAAAAACGACTGCACATCAAGCAAGCGTTCCAAATCACTAGCGGGACTGACCCGACTATCCGATTGAACTACTTTCGCGTTGCACGTGCCGGTTGCAACTTAAAGTTCGAAAAGGCGCCTTGCTGGAAAAAAGTAAGGACTGATTTCGGCATTACACAAACCGACATACCAGTTTGCACGGAGTATGAACATGCCAACTGGGAGTCAGCGATTGTGTATCCAGTGTCTGTTTTGCTGACGGACTTTCCACAAATCAGAGCCGTAGACGGTCCGGTTTTCTGCTGGCCGACAGACTAGCTCAGCGTTGATTGGCGAAACATCCCCATAGCACTCATCGACCATTTAGAAATGGGCCGAACAGAAGGAAGCGCTGACGTGCATACGATCCGATGCCGCAAAGCGTTTAGGACGCTTCCTGGTACCTTAGCCCGGCGTCTCAACCTCGCATGGCCGCGAACGCTTGCTTGGCCGCCGCGATGGTCCGCTGCACATCGTCTTCCGTGTGGGTGATTCCCAGAAACGCCGCTTCATACTGCGACGGGGGCAGGTAGATCCCGCTGTCGAGCATACTGCGGAAAAATTTCCCAAACGATTCGGTATTCGATTTCGACGCCGAATCCCAATCCGTGACGGGCCCGTTCTGGAAGAACCAGGTAAACATCGATCCCACGCGGTTGTAGCACAACGGAACGCCCGCCTCTTTCGCCGCAGCGGCGACGCCGGCGACCAAGTCAGCACTGATCTTGTCGAGCCGCGGATAAATTTCGCTCTTGCGATCGCGCAATTGCTTCAACATGGCGCAGCCCGCGGCCATCGCCAACGGATTCCCCGAGAGTGTTCCCGCCTGATACATCGGGCCGAGCGGCGCGACCAGGTCCATAATCTCTTTCGAACCGCCATAGGCACCCACCGGCAATCCTCCGCCAATGATTTTTCCCAGCGTGGTCAGGTCGGGCTTGATGTTGTACAACTCCTGCGCTCCGCCGAACGATACGCGGAATCCGGTCATCACTTCGTCGAAGATGAGCACCGAGCGCTCCCGCTCCGTCAGCAAACGCAGGCCGACCAGATAATCATCCGCCGCCGGAACGCATCCCATGTTTCCCACCACCGGCTCGACGATGACGCACGCAATCTGATGTTTGAATTTCTGAAACGCGTGCTCGACCACCGAAAGATTGTTGAAGGGCAGAGCCAGCGTGAACTGGGTGAACTCTTCGGGAACGCCCGCCGAGCCAGGAATCCCCAGCGTCGCGACGCCCGACCCGGCTTTCACCAGCAGCGCGTCCGCGTGCCCGTGATAGCAGCCTTCAAACTTCACAATGTATTTGCGTTTTGTATAAGCGCGCGCCAGCCGGATCGCCGACATGGTCGCTTCCGTTCCAGAGCTGACGAATCGCACCTTCTGCAGGTTGGGAAACGCGCCCAGCACGAGCTCCGCGAGGTCAGCTTCCGACGGCGTGGAAGCGCCAAAACTCGTGCCGTTGCACGCGGCTCCTACAATCGCGTCGAGCACGTTGGGCTCGGCGTGGCCCAGAATTAATGGTCCCCACGATCCGATGTAATCGATGAATTCGTTGTCGTCCGCGTCCCAGATGTGCGATCCCTTGCCGCGCACAATGAAGGGCGGATCTCCACCCACAGAACGAAACGCCCGCACCGGAGAATTCACTCCGCCGGGAATCATGCTCTCCGCCCGCTGCTGCAGGCGGCGCGATTGCTCGGTCTTGCGCGATGTAGGCATCAAATCCTCGACACGGAGAACGAAGATGTCACAGATTCGTCACGAGGCAACCGAATACTATAGCAGTGCCCACGGTCCGGAATTCATCAGATATTCATCATTCTGAAATCGCTTTGCAACATCTCCTCGGTACCCTAGGGTCATCAAGTTGCCCTTCTAACCGGGAGGGTTTGAGGGGACAGTCTCGGGGGCTCCGGACTGTCCTTTTTGATTTTTGTCGCAGTCTCGGGCTTGTGTGGGGATGGGCGCCTCGCCGGTCCAGGCGCGCAGCGCCGCGAGTGTTCCATCCTCAACCCCAGAGTTAACCACAATTAACCCCGCGTCGTATAATCACCCTCGATGATCACTGTCTCCAAGGAGGACTATCTCAAGTCCATCCTCGAAGCAGAGAGCGAGGGCGAAACCGTCATCTCCGCCCGCCTCGCCCATCTGCTGAAGGTGTCTCCGCCCGCGGTGACCATGGCCCTGCGGCGGCTCAAGAAAGACGGCCTGGTCCGCGTCGAGAGCAGCGGGGAAGTCAGCTTGACCGCAACCGGCCGCAAGATCGCCCGCAAGCTCACTCTGCGCCATCACCTGATCGAACGCATGCTTTCGGAAATGTTCGGAATGGAATGGTGGAAAGTTCACGACGAGGCCGAGCGTCTGGAACACGCCGTCTCGCCCGACTTCGAAGCCAAACTGCTGGCGAGGCTGGGCTCGGGAGGCGCCTGTCCGCACGGCAATTTGAGCGAGGTGGAAAGCCCGGCCAGCCGCCGCCGCCGTGGACTCGTCCTGCTCTCCGATGCCGAACTGGACAGCACCTACACCGTCAGCGGAATCTACGAGCGCGATCGCGGCCTGCTCGAATTCCTCGAGCACCGCGGCGTGCGCCCGGGAGCGAAGCTGCGCCTGCTCGAACGCAACTACGACCAAACTCTCACGCTCTCGACTCCCGCGGGCACCGTCTCGCTCGGCCCCGCCGCTTCAGATCGAGTCTGGCTTTCTACGGGGGTCGCATCCAGGCGCTAGCCCGTCCGCAGTTCGACAAACTGTTGTTCCATGGATAATCTTCCGAGGGGGCTCACTGGAGAATTTCCGCCTGCAAGTTTTCCGAGCCCAGCCCAGCATCTGAACTTCCGAAAGGCCGGAGTGGATAAGAAGCTCTTTTTCATTGCAATCATCCTCGCGGCGAGCGGCCTGATCTCGCCGCCCTTCGCCCTTCTCGGCGGACTCATCTTCGGTCTCGCGCTCGCCCACCCGTTTCAAGATGAGAGCAAGCAGCTGTCGAAGTTCCTTCTGCAAGCTTCCGTCGTGGGGCTCGGCTTCGGCATGAATCTGCACGAAGTGGTTCACGCCGGCCGCTCGGGCTTTATTTACACGGCAGCCAGCATCACCGCCGTAATGCTGGTGGGGCTGGGCCTCGGTTACCTCATTCACGTCGGGAAGAAAGCCTCGTTCCTCATCACGGTCGGAACCGCCATCTGCGGAGGCAGTGCCATCGCTGCCCTGGGCCCCATCGCCGAAGCCAACGAAGAAGAGATGGCCGTCTCGCTGGGAGCGGTCTTCATCCTCAATTCGGTGGCATTGTTTCTTTTTCCGGCGATCGGCTTCGCGCTGCACATGACGCAATCGCAATTTGGTCTGTGGTCGGCTCTTGCCATTCACGACACTAGTTCGGTGGTGGGCGCGACCGCACGATACGGTCCTGTCGCGTTGGCGATTGGCACTACGGTGAAGCTCGCCCGCGCGCTCTGGATCGTCCCGCTCTCCATTGCTACCGCAGCGGTGCTCAAGAGCAAAAGCCGCATCCAGTGGCCGTGGTTCATCCTTTTCTTCTGCGTGGCGGCGCTGCTCAACACGCTCCTTCCCGGCTTCAATCCCGCTTTCGCCGCACTCAGCCGTCTCGGCAGGATCGGATTGACGGTGACCCTGTTTCTCATCGGCACCAGCCTTAACCAGCAAACACTGAAGAAAGTCGGCGTGCGCCCCCTGCTGCAGGGCTTGACCCTGTGGCTGATCGTCGGCTCCGCCACGTTGGCCCTGATCCTGGTGAACTGGATTCACATCTAGAACAGCTGCGGGAAAGATCGTTCGGGGTGAAATACTCCCTCGGTAAGAACGATCGGTAAGGCACGGATAGGGTCGGGAAGGGCACGAGTTCCACTCGTGCCATAAGTCACCCAAAATGACCGCGGCTTGAGCCGCTGAGGTGAGCTCTTGCTGCCCACGGGGGCCAAGCTTCGAGCTCAGATGTCTCCAAATAGTTAACTATAGTTTATCCCCTGGTATATACTTGCGCTAACTAGGGACCGCAGTCAGGCCAGCAGTTTCCTCCCTTTCTCTCAGATGGACGACGCGACGACAACGCCGAAGCCGCGAGCAGGATCGCATCCCAACGTCTTGACGCACCCCGTGACCGCCCCCGGCGGCGTCATCATCACGCACGAAGACGTCGACCGCGCGCACGACCGCGAGCGTGTCTCCGCAATCCGTACGCAGGGCGGCCGCTGGTTGCGCGCGCGATTATTGTGGCTGCTGATCGGCCCCGGCATTCTGGTCATGCTCGGAGAAAATGACGGGCCCAGCATGCTCTCGTACGCTGCGACCGGAGCCCGCTTCGGCGTCGGCTTCTTCCTGCCCTTCGTCGTGCTCACGTTCCTAATGGCGTGCGTGGTGCAGGAGATGACCGTCCGTCTGGGCGCAGCCACGCATCGCGGCCATGCCGAGCTCATCTTCGACCGCTTCGGCCCTTTTTGGGGATGGTTCTCCATGGTCGACCTGATGGTCGGCAATTTTCTGACGCTGGTCACCGAGTTCATCGCGATTCGCGCCGGGCTGGGATTCTTTGGCATTCCGCCCGCAGTGTCGGTCATCGGCGCGTGGCTGGTTCTGTTCGTTGCCCTCATGGCCCACCGCTACTGGACCTGGGAGCGTATCACCTTGGTGGCCGCCATGTTTAACCTCGTGTTCGTTCCGGTAGCGCTGCTCACCCATCCTCATTGGGGGGCGATCGGGAGCGCTCTGGTGACTTGGAAGCCGCTGCCCGGCGGCTTAACCCAAGAGACGGTGATGATCCTGCTCGCCAATATCGGCGCTACGGTTACTCCCTGGATGCTCTTCTTCCAGCAGAGTGCCATCGCAGATAAGGGACTGACCACGCACGACATCCGCTTCGGCCGTGTCGATACGGTGTTGGGCGCGGCGCTGGCCGCCCTCGCCGCACTGGCCACGATCGTGGCCACGGCCCCGCTGTTCGCACACGGCATGAGCACGGGAAATTTTGAGGCCGCCGAATTCGCCCAGGCGCTGCGGCCCTTCGTCGGCCAGTGGGGCGCCGCACTGTTTGCTCTCGGCATGTTCGAGGCCGGGATGGTGGCCGCAGTTACTATCTCCACTTCGTCGGCGTACGCTTTTGGAGAAGTCGCGCATCGTCCGCACAGCCTGAACCTCCCCTTCCAGCAGGGAAAGTCGTTCTACCTCGTCCTGATTCTCGAGGCCGCCGCCGCCGCGGGATTGGTCCTGATTCCGGGTATACCGCTGGTCTACATCGTGCTGGTCGTGAACGTGATTGCCGTGCTGGCCATGCCGCCTGCGCTGCTGTTCCTGTATATGCTGGTCAATGATCGCGAAATCATGGGCGACCTGGTGAGCCCGTTGTGGGCCAATATTCTGGCGCTGGGAGTAGTCTTCGTTCTTGTTGCGGCAGGTATTCTGTTTGGCATCAGCGTGGTGGCGCCTCATGCGCTCGCGCTGATCGGGCGATAGCGAGGGAGGTTCGAAATGAACCCTGAATTCAAACCCGGGGACGATCACGACATCAGCAGTGAAGACCTGGCCTCGGTCGTCGCATCCCTCGAGCCCGACCAGCTGATATCGGCCAAGGAAAAGCACCATTGTCCCCGGCGCAACCTGACGCGCACCGAAATGGTCGTCTTCTGGGCTCTGCGAATCTATCTTGTCTTTATGGTTGGAGTGGTGATCTACCAGGTCTGGACCGGGACGCACTAAGCGCGTTTAGCGTCCGAGCGAGTGTTGCGGATACTTGGTATTCTTGCGTTCGGTCTTCAGCATCTTCTTTTCAGCTTTCTTCTGTTGCTTGGCGTATTTCTTCTGCGCCTTCTCGGCCCGTTTATCCGCCTTGCGCGAAGCCCGGGGTTCCCGGGCTGCGCTCGCCCCTGCACCGGGACCCGACTGTGCGCCCGCCGGTACCACCAACCAACAGCAACCGAACGCCAGCAGGATGAGCAGGAGAACTCTTTTCATAATGTCTCGCAGACGCGCGCCATTTCCCATGATTCTACAGTAGAGACGCTCCGGGTTTCTGTTTCTTGCAGCCGATTCTGTGACACCAAAGTTTCGCCCATTCCCTGTTCGCAGTCATCCCGAAGGCCCGCGCTTTCTCCAGCGGGCCGAGGGATCTCCTCGAGTAGACGCCTGTTAAGCGGGAGATCCCTCCCTTCGCCGGAAGGGCGGCTACCGTCGGGATGACGCAAAGGCGGAATATCTCCGTAATTCAAAATGTCCTGCTCCCGTTCTCCTTCGCACCCTACGCAATTCCCCCCGGACGAATTACACTATTAGGTTGTAGTCCACATCGCGCAGTGCGCCTGTGCGCGCAATCATCCTTCCAAGGAAGGCCATCATGTCTGTGAATAGTTTCGGCAGCCGTTCTACTCTTACCGTCGGAAAAAAAGAATACGAAATCTACCGCCTCGATGCCCTCGACAAAGCCGGCATCTCCACCAAGCACCTTCCCTTCTCGCTGCGCATCCTCCTGGAAAACCTGTTGCGCACCGAAGACGGCCGCAATGTCACCAAGGAAGAAGTGCGTGCTCTGGCGAACTGGAACAGCAAATCAAAGCCCGACAAAGAGATTGCCTTCACGCCCAGCCGCGTCCTTTTGCAGGATTTCACCGGTGTCCCCTGCGTCGTCGACCTGGCCGCGATGCGCGATGCCATGAAGCATCTCGGCGGCGATCCCACCCTGATCAACCCCCTGCAGCCGGTCGAGTTGGTGATTGATCACTCCGTGCAGGTCGACGAATTCGGCACCTCCAACGCAATGGATATGAATGCCTTGCTCGAATTCCAGCGCAACAAAGAACGCTACTCGTTCCTGCGCTGGGGCCAGACCGGATTCCGCAACCTTGCGATCGTTCCTCCAGACACCGGCATCGTCCACCAGGTCAATCTGGAATATCTGGCGCGCGTCGTTTTCGTTCATGAAGGTCCGGGTAAACGCGTGGCGTACCCCGATACCCTGGTCGGCACCGACAGCCATACCACCATGGTCAATGGATTGGGCGTTCTAGGCTGGGGAGTAGGCGGCATTGAAGCCGAGGCAGCCATGCTGGGACAGCCGGTTTCCATGCTGATTCCGCTGGTCGTTGGAGTGAAGCTGACTGGACGCTTGCGCGAAGGCGCGACGGCCACCGATTTCGTTCTGACCGTGACCGAGATGTTGCGCAAGCATGGCGTGGTCGGAAAGTTCGTGGAATATTTCGGCCCCGGGCTGCGCGATTTGCCGTTGGCAGATCGCGCGACCATCGCCAATATGTCGCCCGAGTACGGCGCGACCTGCGGCATTTTCCCCATCGATAAAGAGACCCTGAAGTATTTGCGCCTGACCGGACGCAGTGAAGACCAGATTGCCCTGGTCGAGGCTTACGGCCGCGAGCAGGGATTGTTTCACGACGAGAAGACTCCGGAGGCGGAATATTCCGAACTGCTGTCGCTCGATCTGGCGACGGTCGAGCCCAGCATGGCCGGGCCGAAGCGCCCGCAGGACCGCGTTGTACTGTCGCAGGCCGGAGAATCGTTTCAGAAAGCGCTGCCGTCGCTGATCAAGCCGAAGACGGCCGCCAGGACTGCGGCGACTACCACCGTCGCCGCGAACAATGCGAAATGGGAGCAGGAGGGCGGAAGTCCGGCGGCCATCGGCGTCGAAGATCCTAAAGTGCACGAGCACGTTTCCGCTTCGGTGAAGGATTCCCTTAAGCACGGCAGCGTGGTCATCGCGGCAATCACGTCGTGCACCAACACTTCAAATCCGTCGGTGCTGATCGGCGCGGGATTGCTGGCGAAAAAGGCCGTCGAAAAAGGCCTGGCAGTTCCGCCGTGGGTCAAGACGTCGCTCGCTCCCGGATCGAAAGTCGTGCGCGACTATCTCGAGAAGGCCGGACTGATGCCCTATCTCGAGAAGCTGAAGTTTCATATTGTCGGGTACGGATGCACGACGTGCATCGGGAATTCCGGACCGCTGCCGGAAGAAGTTTCAAAAGCCATCGACGAGAAAGAGCTGGTGGTGGCGTCGGTGCTCTCGGGAAACCGCAACTTTGAAGGCCGCATCAATTCCGAGGTCCGCGCCAACTACCTGATGTCCCCGCCGCTGGTGGTGGCGTTTGCGCTCGCCGGACGCATCGACACCGATTTGCGCAAAGACGCGCTGGGCAAGGGCAAGGACGGCAATCCCGTTTACCTCGCTGATATCTGGCCGAGCTCGCGCGAGATTGAAGAATCGATGCAGCAGTCGATCACCTCCGAAATGTTTTCGAAGTCGTATGCCGAGGTTTTTCAAGGCGACGAGCGCTGGCAAGGCCTCGCAGTGCCCAAGGGTGAAACGTACGCGTGGGAGAAAGACTCCACCTACATTCGCAAGGCTCCCTATTTCGACGAAATGAATGTGAAACCGGCGCCGGTCGAGGAGATCAAGAAGGCGCGCGTGCTGGCCGTGCTCGGCGACAGCGTCACCACCGATCACATTTCTCCAGCGGGATCGATCAAGAAAGATGGCCCCGCAGGAAAGTATCTGCAAGAGCATGGCGTGAAGCCCGCGGATTTCAACTCCTACGGATCGCGCCGCGGCAACCATGAGGTCATGGTGCGTGGCACCTTCGCCAACGTCCGCCTGCGCAACAAGCTGGTCTCAACCGAAGGCGGATTTACTCGCCATCTGCCGACCAATACCGAAATGTCGATCTTCGACGCATCGGAAAAATATCGCGCCGAAGGCACGCCTCTCGTCATTCTTGCCGGCAAGGAGTACGGATCGGGCTCGTCGCGCGACTGGGCGGCGAAAGGTCCGGCGCTGCTCGGCGTGCGCGCCGTGATCGCCGAGAGCTACGAGCGCATTCACCGCTCGAACCTGGTCGGGATGGGCATCCTGCCGCTGCAGTTTGCGGCGGGCCAGAACGCGGAGTCGCTCAAACTGACAGGCGAGGAAGTCTTCGAAATCGCCGGCGTCCGGAAAGTAGTCGAGAATTTTGCCGCCGGAAGCACCGTGAAAGTTCGCGCCGGGAAGACGGAGTTCGAGGCCCTGGTGCGCATCGACACGCCGCAGGAAGCCCTCTACTACGCGAACGGCGGCATTCTGCAATACGTGCTAAGGCAGTTGCTGGCGACCAAACCACAGCCGGTCGGCGTGTAAGCACCACGGACCGTGTAGGGACGGACGCATTCGTCCGTCCCGCCGAGCAAAGCGAGGCGCGTTCCTGCGCGCCAGGTGTTCGCAATATCAACTCTCTAGATGGTCTCCTGCAGAACAAGGCAGCCGCTTGAGCTCGCACAAGCCCAGCCGCAACGCGCCATTCATTAGCCCAGCGTGTAAGCGCTGGGAAAGCGAAGAAGAATGACTGAGTCCGTAAGGACGGCACCCTCAGGCCCATGAACCCATGAACGAAGATGCGGGCGAACCCCGCCATGCAATCCGATCGCACCCAATTTGGATGTGCACTAGTTGGATTCGCCCGGTGGATCGCTGACCGTCGAGGGAGACAGTTCCGCCGGTGGATCCTCAGCGGCTTCGGGCTGAGACGAAGCGGGTCCGGCCTCGGCAGCGAGGGAAACTGCGGGCGAGGGCAGGCTTGGTTCTGACGGAACGAGCTTGGCCGCAGGCTCGCTGGGCTGAAGAATATGCGGCGGGATCGCCTCGGCCGCATGGAGCGCAGGCGGCGGAGGAATCTCGTCCAGCAGTTGCTGTACCGATGACAGCAGAAGGCTGCTATTCGCTTTCGAAATAATTTTTCGCACTCCGAATTTCTGCGCCTCAACTTCGAGATGCGGCGACCAGTGCATGGTGTAGATCAGCATCGGAGTTTGCGGAAGCCGCTGGGAAATCTCGCGCGCTGCATGCAGCCCATCGAGGACCGGCATGGCCAAATCGAGAATGACGACATCCGGGCGCAGTTCCACGGTCTTCGACACGGCCTCGCGCCCGTTCTCCGCCTCAATAATTCCGGACTGCCCGATGCCCTCCAAGAGCAGTCGCAGGGTCGTCCGGACTATCGGATTGTCATCAGCCACTAGGATTCGAGCCGGCATGCCAGTACCAGGGTGAACGGTCGCGGGCCGCTCCTAGCCACCGCTGCGCGAGTGTCGGACGTCCTACCAAGATTTACTCATAACGCGTGCCGGAGGCGGTATACGGGAAAACCCGTATGCCATAAGTAATCCTTAAAGATTTTGCCTACCAGATTTTTGTGCCTGTCAGGGACGAATCAAGGCGCATCTCACGATGGTTGGTTTCAGCACTGCAGCCGGGAGGAACGATGCCAAAGAACCGGGTTCCAGACGTGCCTGAAAATGGAACGAACCCTTTACAACCGGGAGAGCGAACGAACGGAGAAGGAAAACCGGTGGCGAATATTATTTTGCTCTCGCTCCCAGACGACGAATTCAACGCGATTCGAGGGGATTTACAGCACTTGGAATTACCTCTGCGAACCATCTTGTACGAGGCGCGAAAAAAGATCGAATTCGCCCACTTCCTGAATTCCGGGATGACGTCCCTGGTGTTTGAGACGCGGGACCAGGAAACGGTTGAGGTGGGAGTGGTCGGCAACGAGGGCTACACGCCCATCCCCGTGGCCGCGGGTCTCCGCAGCAGCCCGCATAAGGCCGTGATGCAGGTGGGCGGAGACGGTTTCCGCTTGAGCGTGGATGTGCTGGAGAGCGCATTGAAGGAAAGCCCGCGGCTGCAGGAGCTGATGAATCGCTATGCGGCCGTGCACGGCTTGCAGGTGGCCCAGACGGCGGGATGCAACCGGCTCCACGATCTGGAGCAGCGGCTCGCGCGCTGGTTGCTGCTGACCCAGGATTGTGTCGGATCAGGCCTGCTGCGCATCACGCACGACTTTCTGGCGATGATGCTGGGAACGGACCGTCCCAGCGTGAGTCTCGCGGCAGGAGCGCTGCAGAAGAAAAAGATCATCGAATACAGCCATGGTTCAATAAGAGTCTTGAACCGCAAGAAGCTCGAGAGCTCCGCATGCGAGTGCTACAGCGTGATCCAGCAGTTCAATGGAGAACTGTCTCCGAAGCCAGAGGTCGTAACCGGACCAGCGGATGCCACGGCCTAGCAGGCTGCCGAAAGATTCAACCGCGATTTTGTCTTGGAAGGGCGACGCGATGCTGTTTCGAAAAGCGCGTCGATTCTGGTTCGAAAGGGCTACCGGTGTTCTGCCTTGAAGGGGCGCGGCTTCAAGCCGCGCCTTAAGTGCGGCAAAATCAAGCGCGGCTTTAGCCGCTGAGGCGGCATCGCAGAAGGGAATTTCAGCGCCCGCCTAGAACTCAACGTGCGCGCGGAACGTCGGCACGACCACCGGCCCGCGGTCGCGGTTGTAGCCGGGATTATTGATGTGTTGCACACCCGGCGCCAGGTAGATTCCGCGCCAGGCGTGTACTGTGTAATAGGTCTCGAAGATATTTTCACGCCCGTAGTTGAGATTGCCGTCGCCCAGCAGAAAGCCCAGTCCTCCGGCGGCCAGATAGTTCTGGTGATCCTTCTTGATGGCGTTGCTCACGAAAGCCACGCCCGCCCGATCCTGCTTGCGATGCCACCAGGTTCCGTTTGCCCCGATCCCTTCGGCAAAAGTCTGATCGACTTCCGTATAAGCGAAAGATTCCGTCTTGCCATTGTCCCAACCAAAGCGAGCAAAGGCCGTCAGGTAGCGCGAGAGATTCTGCTCCGCGTTGATCCCGAACCCGTACTTGCGAGTGATGCGCCACGGGTGGTTGGTGATGTCGGGCGTCGCGTCGGCCTCTGCGGCTTGGATCACCTGATCGCGGTAGATGCCCATGTTGGCGGAGTTGGTATAGGCCAGCAGTCGCACGATGCCCGATTTCTTTGCAATCAGGCCATGCCGCAATTCGTATTCGAAGTTCTCCGCGTGCGCCTGCCAGGGCTTCCATACGAGATCAATGCCATTGGCGATCTTCGGCATAAGCGCCTCGGCGAAACGGAATCCCCAGTTTCGATCTTCATAGTCTGCCGTGAGCCCCACGGTATACCCGCGCGTATCGGCGGCATAATCCCAGGCGCCATTGTTGTCGGTGGTCCAGTTGAGAAACTGGAAGTGCGTGTCGGAACCGACGGAGTTGAGGTCAAAAAAGTCGGGTATGTTGATTTTGCCGAAGCGAAGCTCGAGACGGCGTCGCGGCAGTTCATCGAAGAGCGACAGGTACGTACGCTGGTTCTCGACTTTGTCTTTGCTCATCGCGATCACGGTATGAATCATGCCCCGGCCGAGGTAGGGAGCCTTGCTTAACAGCGGATTGCGCACGATGTCGAGATCCGTGTTGCCCGCGAGACCGAAGCCCTGGCTCAGCGCTGCACCCCCGGCCTCTTCGATATCGATCAGCAGCTCAGTGGAATGGGTGAGGCGGGCGCCGCTATAAAACGTCACCACGCGGGACGTCGCCTTTTCGTAATTTGGGCCGAGACTGTGAGGTCCGCTGTACGACGCCGGAAACGAGGGCAGAGCCTGAAACACAAAGTTGGCTTGTCCTGAGAGCCAGAAGCGCGTGTCCTTGAAATGCGGGAGCATGGACTCGGTGGCATCGTCGGGCGGAGGGTCGGCGAGGCTGGCGTCGGTGGCCCGGGCGCTCTGCGATGGAGGCGGAATCGCGCTGGGCGCTTCCTGCCCGAACGCCGGAAAAGCGAAACAAAGAGCGGAGCCGAGGCAGAGAACGAGCGCGGAGATGCTGCGAAACGGAACCGCAGCCGTATTGAAAATGAATTTCAATTTCAATTGCATGTCCCCACGGTACGATCTGCTCGGAGGCTCGGAATATACTCCGGCTCACGGCTGGGTGTGACGCCGATCACACGAAGTCCACGGCCCTTCCCCCCGCCGCACTTAACCAGGTTCTACCTCGAAACGTTAACCACAGTTAACTATCCTAACCAGCACATCACCGAGCCTGATGACAAGCCTCCAGAGTACCCAGGGCGAGTTACAGGAATGTTACGAGTGCCGCGGTTTGCGTCTCTCGGCGTCCTGCGAGCGGACGTGCTGGCCTTTGATCCAAGGGATGTTATATCATACCCCCCTAGGGTATCTGTCAAGTGACCAAAGCCCTGAGGGAAACTGCCATGACGAAGGAGAAGCTGCCGGAAATTTCCAAAGAAAAACAGAAACTATTCTCTCGCATCCGGCGGATGGCCGGCCAGATCGGGGCGGTGGAGCGCGCCGTGGCCGACGGCGACGAGTGCGCCGACATCCTGATGCAGCTGGCCGCCATTCGCGGCGGCGTCAACAGCCTGATGGCAGAGATTCTGGAAGATCACATCCGGCTCCATATCACCCATCCCGATCGCGGCCCCGATTCGCCGGAAGAACTCACCGAGGATCTGATTTCGCTGGTGCGGGCCTATTTGAAGTGAGCGCCATTTAAACTCAACCAAGCCCAGGCGGCGAAAGTGTCCCGCTCAGGATGTGCCCACACGGGACGAAGCCGGCCTTTTGCAGCGTCTTCCGGGATGCCAGATTACCCGTGTTGCAGCGCGCCCCGGGGACACTTCCCAGTTCATAGCAGATCCTCTTCAGCTCCTGCACGAGGTAGCAGCCCAGGCCGCGCAAGCGAAAGGCCTCGGCCACTTCCATATAGAGATCGCCATAGGGCCGGTTGTAGTGGTACAGAATTCCTCCCGTCGCCGCGATCGTGCCATCGACTTCCAGGCCCCAATCCTGGTCCGGAGCGTCGCGACGCCGGAGCACGGCGCCCGGCGACGCATGATGCGTCGTGATCCTATCCTCGAAGATGATTTTTTCGCTGACGATACTGCTCGCCCGGGCGTGCAGCATGACCGAAAGCAGCACGTCGTTGGTCTGCACGGTCATCGCGGTCGCGCCGCTGGCAGCAAGCAAACCGTCGAATAGATCGAACACCCGCGACCGGTGCTTGGGAAGAACATAAAGCTCAAACAGCGTTCGCGTTCCCGTCCACGGCCCGCCGATCAGAATGGATCCATAGCCGGCCGCGGCTCCTTCGACCTCCAGCAGGTAGGGTTGGGTCCAACCTTCGCGGGAATGCATATCATCATGAACGATCTGACAATGCATTTCCTGGCGGTAGAGATCGCGCCAGAGAGAAATGTCGGAAACCGAAACCGGTTTAGCCGAGACCTTCATGCTGATGCCGCATTCATCATAGCGCTGGAGCAAGCCCAAGGGGCAAACCGCGTTTGACAGCATTCGTCTCCAACCCCTAACCTGATTTGCTCTGACTTATGAAAGTTCTGGTCCTAGGTGGTGGAGGGCGCGAGCATGCGCTGGTGTGGAAGCTGCGGCAGTCCCCGCGCATTACGCAGCTTTTTTGTGCGCCCGGCAACGGTGGGATCGTCGACGAGGCCGAGTGCATGGCCGCGGACCTGAAAAGTCTTGAATCGATTACCGCCCTAGCCACCCGGCTGCAGCCGGATTTGACCGTGGTCGGTCCCGAACTGCCACTCACCTTGGGCGTGGTGGACGAGTTCACGAGGCGCGGCTGGCCCGCGTTTGGTCCGACCCGCGCTGCGTCGCAGCTGGAATCGAGCAAGAGCTTCGCCAAAGAGTTTCTGCAGCGCCATCATATCCCGACCGCCCCGTTTGCCATCTGCGATTCGATCGAACAGGTGCGCGCGGCCCTGGGACACTTTCACGTGCCGGTCGTGGTGAAGGCGGACGGACTCGCCGCAGGCAAAGGCGTCGTCATTGCCAAGAGCAAGGAAGAAGCGGCCAGCGTGGCGGCGGAGATGCTCAGCGGGAAGATGCTGGGCGATGCCGGCGCGCGAGTCGTGCTGGAAGAGTGTCTGAACGGCGAGGAACTTTCTTTCCTCGTCTTCAGCGACGGAGAGCGCGTGGCGCCGCTCGTCGCCGCGCAAGACCACAAGCGCGTGGGCGATGGCGATACCGGTCTCAATACCGGTGGCATGGGCGCCTATTCGACCGCAGAGTTGGTGGATCCCGGAATGCGCGACTGGCTGGTGAATCATATCGCGAAGCCGGTTGTGGCCGGGATGAAGGCCGAAGGCGCCGAGTTCAAGGGCGTTCTGTATTGCGGGCTCATGATGACTGCCCGCGGCCCCATGGTCCTCGAATTCAATTGCCGGTTTGGCGATCCTGAGACCCAGCCGATTCTGATGCGGCTGGAGAGCGATCTAGTCGAAGCGCTGGAGGCCTCGATCGAAGGTCGCGTCAGCGAAGGCGATTTCAAATGGTCGCCCGATCCGTCAGTCTGTGTCGTGATGTCGGCCGGTGGATATCCCGGGACCTATGAAGTTGGGAAGCGGATTGATGGGCTCGACGCCGCCGCGAAGGTTTCGGGTGTGAAGGTGTTTCACGCTGGCACTTCGAAGCGGGATGGGCTCTATTACACTTCCGGTGGCCGCGTGCTGGGAGTGACCGCGCGGGCTCCGGATTTAGCGACGGCAGTAGCGCGGGCATATGAGGCGTGCGGGAAGGTGAGTTTCGATGGGGCGCACTACCGGAAAGATATTGCGGCAAGAGCACTGAAGAAGTAGGCACCCGTTTCTGGACTGCCGAATTCGCGGGTGCGTAAGGATTCTCCGCTCAGGATGACAATTCAAAACAATTGGAGAAAAGTTCGATGAGCAAGACACTGGTTTCGATTGTGATGGGCAGTGATTCCGATTTGGAGATCATGCGCGAGGCGGGCAAGGCGCTCGACGACTTCGGCATCGCCTATGAGATGGACGTTACGTCGGCGCACCGGTCACCCGACCGCTCGGCGGATTTCGCCAAGAAGGCGGCCGACCGTGGCATTCGCGTGATCATCGCGGGCGCTGGCGGAGCGGCGCATCTGGCTGGTGTGATCGCCGCGCATACGATTCTGCCGGTGATCGGGGTGCCCATTCCCTCAACCTCGCTGAACGGCATGGATTCTCTGCTTTCGACCGTGCAAATGCCCGCCGGCATTCCGGTGGCAACAGTCGCCATCGGCAAGCCCGGAGCGACGAATGCGGGAATTCTGGCGGCACAGATGATCGGCTTGGCCGACGAGTCCGTCGCCAAGAAGCTGCACGCTCATAAAGAGAAGCTGGCCCGCGGCGTCGAAGAGAAATCAAAGAAGCTGCGCGGCGCGTAGAAAAACGGGGGCCGTCCCGGTTACATTCCGCTGCTGATAACTAACTCGGCGAGCCCTTGACAGCTCCGCGATGAGCACTGGGTTTTCGAGTCCACTTGAACCATTACGATTCATGTGGCGACGGCCGCCTCGGCCGTCCGGCTTTGCGAAGCGAGCCGAACGACCACGAAATCGGTTTTCGGCGGATTGTCTGTCCAGCCCGAAGGGGTGGGCAGTCGTTATCCCAAGGCGTAAGCCCTGGGGCAGCGATGGAAAGATCGCTCCAGCCCCGAAGGGGCGCAATTCATTAGCCCAGCGCGTAAGCGCTGGGTCGACCGGGACGGATCACCGAAGTCCGGAGGGACGGCACCGATCGCGCCGCTTGCCTTCGCCGGACTGGCTGCCCTACGGCAGGTTCTTCAGCGGTTTTCGGAACAGTGGCGACAGTTGGTCGAGAAAACGGCGGATCTGATCACGATCCTGCCCGGAAATGCCGTTGAAGCGGATCCCGATTCCGAGCCCCGGAGTTCGATGAGCGACCTGCCCCTCTGCCGCCACTTTCGATTGTTCAATCCAGATTCCCAACTTTAGCTTGGTGCCCTTGTCCAGCGGGATGGGCATCTCCACGTAGCATCCACCCAGACTGAGATCAGACACCGTGCCCCAAAACGACGGGCCATTCTCCACGTGAATCTCCACCTTATTCTGGCAGCGAAAGCGGGGGTGGGCGCGCTTTTCCGTGAGCCCGGGTCGGTGATTATCAGAAGTGGGCGCGGGCAGCGCGAAGTCCCAAAGGGGTTTTTCGGGTGCAGTGTTCAGCAGTCCAACGTGTCCGGCCTTCGGCGTATCGGGTTCTCCAATCCATTTGATCCGAAAGTGAACCCGATTGGAGGCATAAGTCAGGCCAATAATCTCGTCGACGGCGAGCTGAGCGTGGACTTCGGCAAGCTCGACCCCCGTGCGGCTGATGTTGACGGTGGTCACTTTCTGGGAAAAGACCGCGCCCGTTCTGTCGGTTCCAAAAATACGAACTGGAACCTGGACCTCCATGCGAGGCTCGACGCGCTTGCCCATCCTGACGATCCGCCCTCCGAGCAGAGTGGACAACATTCAGATTGAACGGAATTAGTAGAGAGTATCCCCGACACCGCTGCTTTCAACAAGTCAAAATTTTAGGGTAGCAGTGCAATCGGAATCGGTTTTGAGAGGGCAGGGCTTCAGCCGGGCCGTAAGCATCGTATTTTCCTTGCGGCTTTAGCCGCTGAGGGATGGCAATTCTCAGACTGGACCACTACCAGGTTTCGGGGATTGGTGTAACCCGTGATTCACTTCTACAGCTTGAGGTCCTTCAGGTATTCGCGGAACGGCGCTCCCAGGTCGTTGCGTTTCAACGCGAATTCCACCGTAGCTTTCAGGAATCCCAGTTTGTCGCCGGTGTCATAGCGCTGCCCTTCGTAGACGTAGGCGTACATTTTTTCTTGCTTCAGCAGCATGCGCATGCCGTCGGTGAGTTGAAGTTCGCCGCCCGCGCCGGTCTGCGTCTTCGCCAGGCAATCGAAAATCGCCGGGGTCAGGATGTAGCGGCCGATAATCGCCAGGTTCGACGGCGCTTCCTCGGGCTTCGGCTTTTCAACCATGTTGCGGATTTCGAAAAGCCGCCCGTTGAATCCTTGAGCCGGCATGGCATCGAACACCCCGTAGGACGAGATCATCTTCCCTTCGACCACTTGCGCCGCAATCACCGAGCATTGTTTCTCATCGAAGACGTTGACCATCTGTTTGAGGGCAGGAACCGTGTGATCGATCACGTCGTCGGCCAGCAGCACCGCGAACGGCTCGTTGCCCACCAGTTCGCGCGCCATCAGCACGGCATGGCCGAGCCCCAATGCTTCCTTCTGCCGCACGTACGCGATGTGCATCATGTCCGAGATGTTCCGGACGATCTTGAGCAAGTCGACCTTGTGACGCTCCTCCAGCATCTTCTCGAGCTCGTAACTGACATCGAAGTGGTCTTCGATCGACTGCTTGCCGCGTCCGGTAATGATCAGGATCTGATCGCACCCCGAAGCCATCGCTTCTTCGACGCCATATTGAATGATCGGCTTGTCGACCAGAGGAAGCATTTCCTTGGGCTGGGCTTTGGTCGCGGGCAAGAAACGCGTGCCCAGGCCGGCGGCGGGGAATACGGCTTTGCGGACTTTCATCATGAGTAGGTCGTCGTGTTTGTTGTGGGAATAGTGTAAATGGTTGCGTTACGTGTTTGCGACCAGTCGGCGTAGGTTAGAATGTCGCCGCTTCCCATCTTTCACGAAGTGATATATGTCGCGAAGAGTATGGTTCGAGGTGCTTACCTTGGTGGGAGTCGTCCTCATAGCGACAATGGCCTTCAGGCTTTGGCATCCCTACCCCACCCCGAACCCCGCGATGGGAATAATGTCGATCGAATGAGGCTTCTTAAGAGCCCAGCAGGGAGTGCCCCACGTCTCGCCGATTTTGCGAGACGTGGGAATTTCATAAGATCAACCTTACCTCCCTACGACCAGCACGACAAAGCTGTCCGGCAGCATCGGCGGCCGAGGCCGCGGATTATCGGTCGTAGCGGCCGGACGCGGCCCGAAGTCGGCCGTCACAACGAAAACGTTGTGCGTCTTGGCATCGAGCGCCAGCGTGCGCGCTCCCTTTTTCGTTGGTACATTTTCCGGAATCCACTTGCCGCCTTCTTCTTTGACGACGGTTAGCACGCCGTCCTGCCCGCAGGAGGCGAAGGCGAGTCCGGTTTCGTCATCAAAAGTGGTGGCATCGACCCCCTCGCCGATGGCCGGCGTGGCCAGGACTTTCCCGCTGTCGGCGTCAACCACGGCCATCATTTTGTTATCGCACCCGACAAACAGCCGCCGATTCTTGCGATCGATCGACAGTCCGCTGGGCTCGGTGCAAGGCGCGAGCGGCCACTTGGCTTTCACTTCCAGCTTGCTCGGATCGATGGCGGTGAGTTCGCTTTTGTCCTCAATGTTGACGAAGATTTCGCCCTTCCCGTCGCTGGCGGCGAACTCCGGCTTCCCGTCGAGCTTGATGGTTCCGAGCACCTGCCCGTTCGTCGCGTCGATGGCGGTCGAATCCTGGCTGCGCCCATTGAAGGTGAAGACGCGCTTGGTGGCGGGATCGTAAAGGATGGCATCGGGATTCTCGCCGGCCTTCACTTTGGCGCCGATCGGCGCCAGCGTCTTGAGATCAAAAATCGTGACCGTGCCGTCGCGCCCATCGCTGACGAACCCGCGTCCCAGGTCCGCGGCGAGGGCGATCCCATGCACGCCCGGAGTGTCCGGAATGTCGCCGACCGTCTTGCCCGAGTCTGCATCCAGAACCATGACGTG
>CAVXVD010000077.1:0-19770 GCA_963765015.1 uncultured Acidobacteriota bacterium
TGGATCTTCAGCCTGACGCTGGGCGCAACGGCGAACGCCGGGGTGAAAGTCAGCAGTCCGGGCGCGGTGAGCGGATTAAATCTGAACGTCGATCCCAGCGCATCTCTGGGGCTGCACGTCAGCGGCGGAGTCGATATCAAGCTACCGATTGTCCAGGAGACGATTGCCAGCGGTAAGGTGGATGTCAGGATCGACTTGATTGCGCTGGACACTCCGATGAACGCGACGGCTACATGGACGGAGGCAACGGCGGCTGCGCCCTGCGCCATCAGCGTAAACGGGAACGGCTCGGGGCAAAAGACCATCGGGGAGGGGGGCGGCGGTGTCTGGCTGAACGCGAGCTTCGGAATCTGCCCGGGGAATCACTGCTGGACCGAATCCAAGGAAGTGTTCACATGGCCCGCGATCGCGAGCACTACGGGGAGCCTCTTTGATCCCAATCCGACGCTCAATGCCTCGTTCCGGCTTCCTCCAGGTTTGGCCGCGTGCGGAAGCTGGCAAGGCACATACTCGGGTATATCGATCGCGTGTGCCAAACGGGACGCGAGTGGTTGTTGCATTAAGGATGGCGGAACCGAAGTATTGTCGGGTCCGGTCTCGGCCACTCTGAGTCAGACCGGCACTAGCGTTTCGGCCGATTTATTTGATCGGAATCTTACCGGTACAAACACAAACGGAGATGTGAGCCTGCAAACCACAGTCCTCGCCTATTGCGGGACAAAGGAAGTTCCAGCAGGGCTAAGCGGTACTATTTCTTCGGACGGTTCTACATTCTCCGGTTCATTCTATGTAGACAGGCGAAGGACAATTGTAGGTACCTTCTCGATGCAGCGCACTGCTCCACCACAACCGTGAAGGGGCGTTGCATGATCGTCAGGCGTTTTAGATGCTGCGGGTTCGCCGTCGTCGCCGCATTGGCGACGGCGGCGGTGGCTCTGGCCGCAACCACTCCTTCTGCAATAAACCTCGGCGACCAAGCGCGCTGGTCGCTCGATCTTCGCGTCCGGCTGGAACAAACGTCAGCTCCTTCCGTTGAAGTGCGTGTGACGGGCGAGTGGATTTCGACCGTGGTCGCATTGCGCCCGGGAGAATACGAGACGCAACTTCAGATCGCGGACGTGCGCTTCACCGACGAGGAAAAGAAGAATGCGAGCGCAGCCTCTCTGGAGGAGTTGCGGGTGCGGCTCTCGCGCCCATTCTGGGCCACGTACCGTGCGGACGGCGGATTGCAGGCGATTCATTTCTATCGAGATGTCAGTCCCAGCGATTGCAATCTGCTCCAGATGGTCGCTACGGAACTCCAACTGGTACAGCCCAATTCGGAAAGTGCTTGGTGGACGGCGCAGGAACGCGATGGGGCGGGAGAGTATTTGGCGGTCTACGTAAAACTCCAGCCGGACCGGATCCTGAAACGGAAATTGAAATACCTCTACGTCGACGGCACGACTGGCGTCGCTGCCAACAACGTCCGTCTCGTCATAGACGAGTCACGCATCACGTTTTCGATGGCTCCCAACGGTGCGATCGAGGCGGCAGATGGAACGAGCCGGATGCGCATCGAGGTGGCGGCAGTCAAGGCCGACCAACTGGCGACGGTGACTGAGATTCACCTCGGCAACCGACGCGCGGTCCAGGCTCCGGAGTTGATTGGAAGTCTTGCGCGTGCCCTTCCCAACGTGATCCGTTCCGCCATCGTGACCCACAGACCTGATCCGGCAGAAGTGCAGGCGCAGGCGGACGACCGGCTGCTCGAAGGACACACCACGGAGTTGTTACTGAGAGAAGCATTCGCGAAGCAGCCTGCGGACAAGGATCTTTCTGCCCGGCTCGAGGCACTCTTCCGTCGCCGTCCTGAAGCGGCATCTGCTGCGGTTGCCCTGTTGGCAAAGGATGGCGCGCAGAAGCGGATTACGGATGCTCTGGCCGAGGCCGGGTCCCCCGCGGCCCTGGCGGCGCTGGCTACGATCGCGCGGAATTCTTTGCTCGATGAGAGTTTGCGGGTGGACGCCATCGCCGCATTCGTCGAGGTGCAGCATCCCTCGCTCGAGGCCATGCACGTTCCCGCCGGTCTCATGGGTGATAGCAACGCCGCCGTCCAATCCGCAGCGCGCCTGATGAGTGGCACTATGGCGCGGGTGGGCCGCGCCGAGTATCCGGCGGATGCCGATGCGATTGATGCCTCTCTGATTGCCCTCTATCGCGGTGCGCAGGGCAATGGCGAAAAGGTCGATGTGCTTCGCGCTCTCGGCAATAGCGCCGGGCCCTCGGTTGTACCGATCGTGGTGGAAGCACTTCGGGATTCGCACGCCTCGATCCGCGCCGCTGCCGCACGCGGGCTTCGTCTGGCGCCGGGGTCAGAGATCGATCGCCTGCTGGCCAATGTGATGACATCCGACGAGGATCCCGCGGTTCGCGCGGACGCTATCTTCGCAACTCATTTTCGCCGACCCTTGCCGGCTGCGCTGGTGGACGCTGTGTTGCACGATGCAACTGCCGATAGCGTGGATTACGTGCGCAGCAAGGCCGTGGCTGTGCTGCGACAGAATCCAGAGGCGTCGCCGGACATCCCCGGAACCCTGGCGCGAATTGCCGATCGCGATGCGAACCCCGGAATCCGCCGGCAAGCCAGTGAAGCGCTAGCGGCGATACACCAAACGGCGTCGCTCAAACCATAAGGTGATGCCCTCCCGTGGCGAGGTTCGCGGGAGGGCATGCGGCCATCAGGTGGGGTTACTGCTTGTCGTAGACCGTGCTGAAGGTAAGCTTCTTGCCTGTCGCATCGGTGCCGCTGATGGTAACGGTGCGGGTCTTGCCGTCGGCCGACAGTACGATCTTGCCGGTGAGCGTGACCTTTCCGTCTTTCTTGTTGGTCAACTCGGTGGTGTGTTCATCCACCACTTTGTAGGACCTGGTGTTGGATTGTGGATCGCCGGTGAGGGGATAGTCTTTGCCATCGAACTTTCCCGTCCACTCATTGTGCGTGGGCTTGCCGGCGCCGTCCACGCCATCGACGGTCACTTTGATGCTGTCCCCGGCAGCTTCGTAGACGACGGTGACGTTCTTGGGAGCGCCGGCGGGGATCTTCGACTTGGCTTCGTTGAGCTTCCATGTACCGATCAGCGGGCTGGCAACGGCAGTTGCCACAAAGGCGACCAAACACAAAACAAATGCCCCAATCCATTTTGTTTTCATGTGTCTCCTGTTGGAATGTTTCTATAAGGCGTCCGCAAGTGTAGTCCGGTGGGCGGAATTGAGCAATCGCCAGGGAAAATCGGGTGCGGCGCAGTTCGGCGTGTAGGGATGCTTCGACTGCAGGGTATCGGCTTTTGCCGATCCTCCTTGGCTAAGCATGACAAGGAGCGCGTCACGGGTCCGACTAAACATTCAGCTCGACGACAGTGGCTCCGCCGCCGCCTTCGTTTTGGGGGGCTTCGATGACCGAGGAGACGTGGGGATGCTGCTGGAGGAGCTGGCGGAGGGCTTTGCGGAGAATGCCCATGCCGCTGCCGTGGACGACGCGGACGCGCGGGAGTCCGGCGAGGAAGGCGCGATCGACAAATTTTTCGACTTCGCGGCTGGCTTGATCGACGGTTTGTCCGATAACGTTGATCTCGGTGGCGGCAGTGGCGCCTTCGTTTTCGAGTGACACGGAAATACCGCGCGAGCGGGCCGCCGCTACCGGCGTTTCGGAGCGCGCTTGCGCGCTGACCAGGATTTCGGCAATGTCATCGCGGGCGATCTTCATTTTCAGGGCGCCCATCTCGACTTCAAAATGATTGTCGTCGAGCTTGCGGGCGATGCGCGCGGAGCGTCCGGTGGACTTCAGCTTCACGGTGTCGCCTTCGGAGACATGTTTCACCAACTGCGGCTGGGCTTGCGGGTCGCCGCGATCGGCTCCGGTGGAGTGGGCGACGACGGTTGAGTCGAACTGCTCGCGGAATTCGCGGCGGAGTTTCGCGATGCGGCGCTCGGCGTCCTTGGATAGCTTCTGCGCGGCGGCACGGTCCTGCACGGCGCTGACCGCTTCGCGCGCGTGATATTCGAAATCGCGGAGAAGGGTTTCGAGCTTCTTTTCCATCTCGCGGATCTTGATTTGCTGTTCTCTTTTCCCCTCTGCGGCCAGGCGTTCTTTGTCTTTTTCGAGTTCCTGCTCGCGCGTCTTCAGGCGCAAGCGTTCGGCTTCGGCTTCGCGCAGATCGGCATGAAGCTTATCGAGGAATTGTCCGACGTCGCGGGCCTGGGTACCGAGACGGGCGCGCGCGCCTGCAATGATGGATGGATTCAAGCCGAGGCGCTGCGCGATGTTGATGCCGGCGGAGGCTCCGGGAACACCGACCTTCAATTCGTAGGTGGGCTGGAGCGTGGCCTCGTCGAAGCCGACGGAGGCATTCAGCACGCCTGGGGTATTCGCAGCGTAGACCTTGAGCGAAGTGTGATGCGTGGAGATGATGGTCATGCAGCCGATGCGGCCGAAATGTCCAGCGATGGCGACGGCGAGAGCGGCTCCTTCTTCGGGATCGGTGGCGGAGCCGAGTTCATCGAGCAGGACCAGCGACTGCGCCGTCGCGGTGCGGGAGATGAAATCGATGTTGGTGACGTGCGCGGAGAACGTGGAGAGATTCTGCTCAATCGACTGATAGTCGCCGATGTCGGCGAGGACGGCGTCGAAGACCGGGAGTTCGGCGCGGTCGGCGGGGACGGGAAGGCCGGATTGGGCCATGAGAGCGAGGAGTCCAACGGTTTTCAGCGTCACCGTTTTGCCGCCGGTGTTGGGGCCGGTGATGATGAGTTGGCGAGAGCCCAGTCCCATGTCTCGCACGGCTCCCACGTCTCGCGAAGTGCGGCGAGACATGGGGCACCCCAGCTCTCAGGCATCCCTCCTTCGAGTTCGATGGTGATGGGGACAACGTTGACACCTTTGGCTTTGAGATTTCGCTCGAGCAGCGGGTGGCGAGCGTTGTGGAGGAGCAGGCGGGCTTCGCTAGCCCCGGACCCTTCGACTTCGCTCAGGGCAGGCTCGCGGGAGCGCCCGTCCCCACATGAGTCGTGGGGCTCACCGCTTAACGTCACTTCGGCGCAGTTGTAGTCTTCGGCGAAGTGGGCTTTGGCGAATTGGAGTTCCAATTCGGCGAGGACTTCGACGGCGGCGAGAATTTCTTCAGAGTGCGCGCCGATCTGGCGGGTCATTTCGACGAGGATGCGATGAATCTCGACGAGCTCTTCTTCGAGCAGGCGGACGAGTTCGTTGTTCTGTTCGATGGTTTCAAGAGGTTCGATGTAGACGGTCTGGCCGCTGGAGCTGGCTCCGTGGACGACGCCTTGCACGCGGCGTTTCTGCTCAATTTTGACGGGGATCACGAAGCGCTCGCCGCGGATGGTGATGAGCTCGTCCTGAACGGTGCCGCCCTCGGCGAGGCGGCGCAAATAACCTTGCAGGGATTCCTGAATGGAGCGGCGCTGGCGTTCGATCTCGCGGCGGATGCGGGCGAGTTCGGGGGAAGCTTTGTCTTCCAAGGAACCGTCGGGCTGGATTTTATTGCGGAAGGAGCGGAGGAAGTCCGCGAAGTCAGCGATTTGGGCGGACAGGGAGCGGACGCGACGCCAGTCGGAGCGCATGGCCGCGGGCGGGTGCAGGGAAATTTCGCGCCACTCGGCGGCGCGATCGACGACGAGGATTACATCGCGAATGTCGGTGCTCTCGAGTACGGCGCCTTCAATGCGGGCCTTCTTTACGAGCGAGCTGATTTCGATCAGGGAGGAGAAATCGAAGCGTCCGCCGACGCGTCGGAATTCGCGGATCTCGCTGGCGAGGGATTGCTGGGTTTGGATCCAGTCGCGGTCGGTGGATGGGGCAAGCGCAGCGATGCGGGACCGGCCGAGAGGCGAGGAGGCGTATCCGCGGAGGAGTTCGCGGAGGGCGTCGAATTCGAGGACGCGAGTGGAGGCGTGGGTGAGGTCGGGGGACATCGGATTTTATGGTACAGGATGGGAAGCGTGGAGTGCGCTCGGACGGGAGGCAAAACCTTTCACCACCGAGGGCACGGAGGTTCACAGAGGAAAGCAAAACACAGAAATCGAGCTGCGCTCGATGGACAGACGGAGGAGGCTGTCCGCACATTCAAACCTAAAGCATTGCACTTTCTGAAATTGCCATACTTAGACGGCGGCGGTGGCTACCTGGACGGCTTGTTCGGTGGTGGCGGGGAGGCGGACGATGAAGAGGGCGCCGCCTTCGGGCTTGTTCTGGCAAGTGATCTGGCCGCCGTGATCCTGAATCACGCCGTAGACAGCGCTGAGGCCGAGACCGGTGCCTTTGCCGACAGGCTTGGTGGTGTAGAAGGGATCGAAGACGCGCTGAGGATCGCGCAGGCCGGGTCCGCTATCGGAAAACTGCAACAAGACGTCGGAGCCGAGGCGTTGCGCGGTGATCTCAAGAAGCCCGCCACCGGCCTCTTCGAGCGCGTCCATGGCGTTCTCGATGATTTCGACGAAGACCTGAAAGAACTGGTTGGCGTTAGCGAGAACGCGAGGGAAACTGGGTTCGATGGAAAGGTGAACCTTGATCTTGCCCGGCGGGCGCCGTGACTCGAGCATCTGGGTGGCGCGGTTCAACAAGACAGCGAGGTCGACCAGATTTTTTTCTCCGGGAGCGTGCTGCGCAAAACTCAGGAGGTTGGTGACGAGATCGCGAGTGCGCTGCGCCTGGGCGACGATTTTGCGGACGAGGCCATGCTGCTCGTCGGTAAGCTTCTCCTTGGCCCAAAGTTGCTCGGAGTAGGTCATGATGGCGCCCAACGGATAATTAATCTCGTGGGCGGCGCCGGCGACCAGGTTGCCGAGGGAAGCCAGCTTCTCTTTCTGCACGAGCTGACCCTGCAACTGCTTTTGGCTCTCATAAGCGCGGTGGGATTCTTTGAGCAGCGACATGAGGGCTTGATCCTGAAAGTACTGGCGCAGGAATACGAAGGCGCCGAGCACCAGCATGGCGGTGAGCACGGTATAAACGCGGAAGACACGGGACTGGGTGGGAGAGTGGTCCCAAATCACCGTCCAGACGCCCAGCGCGGGAAGCGACAGGATGGCGAGCATGGCGAGGCGGGGAATGAGGCGCCTCCAGCGTGGATCCAGGTTGAACTGGACGCTTTTCAGATCCCAATCGCGGGAGGACAGGGCAGCAGCGGCGAACCACGCCGCCGAGGCCATGAGCGGGATGTCATAGAGACTTCCCGAATAATAAGAATTGTTGTAGGCGGCGGTATCGAGAAGTTGGGAGTTGATCGCGTAGAGAACAAATCCGCCGAGGAGGTGAGCGTAAAGACGCCGCCATCCGCCCGAACTGGTCCAGACAGCAAGCAGAAGCACGGCGACCAGGAGGAAATTCTCGAGTCCATAAAGCCGGTCGTAGTAGACGTTATAGGTCTTCACGTTCAACACGACATACTGGTGCGGGAAGACGATGAAGGCGTAAAGGAAAATCCACCATCCGAGCAGCATCAGAAAATTCAAGAGGCTGAAAAGGACGCGGCCTTTCTTGGACGCCTGGTCGGGACGCCAGGCGACGGCGGCGAACATGGGGACGGAATGAAAGAAAAGAACGATATCGAAAACGTAAGGATCGGGGATCAGGCGATGAAAAATGCATTCCCAGATGGTCCAGGCGGCCTGGTTCGCGGTCCAAAGAGCGCAACCCAGGGTCAACAATCCCCAGAAGCTGCGTTCTTGCGGGCGCTTTATGGCGTTGAAGAGACTGACGGCGGTGGCCGCGAGCATTAAGACCAAGCCGTAGACGTCGGCGAATGCGGTGAGTGCCGGGCCACGGTGGGCGGTTAGAGACACGACGGCGAAGACCAGAGTGACTCCAGCCGCGGTGACGAACCAACGGTTACGTTGGAACAGACCCATTCGTTTTTCCATTCTATGAGAGTTGATCTGGGATTCCGAGGAACGTGTGGAGTGGCGGAGGTTACTTCCGTCATACCCCCTGGTGGGAATACCCGGTTTAGTGGGTTGGGGACATCCGGTTCGGGGACCGGAGCGGTTGCCATCTGGAAAAGCACCGTAGGGAGGGTTCATGGCTTAAAATTGAGGAGGAAAGAACGTCTCTTTCCCAGGTGAATCTCCCATGGCATTTCCTGTAACTCGCCTTCGCCGGCTCCGCCGCAACGCGGAGATGCGCAACCTGGTTTGCGAAACCAGACTTACCCCCGATGCATTTGTGTACCCGATGTTTGTGTGCCCCGGAGAGGGCGTGCGGAAGGCCGTGCGGTCGATGCCGGGTGTGTTCAATCTGTCGGTCGACGAGGCCGTGAATGAGGCCCGGGCAGTGCATTCTCTGGGAGTGCCGTCGGTGATCTTGTTCGGCCTGCCGGACAAGAAAGACGAAGTGGCCACGGGCGCGTGGGCCGAGGACGGGATCGTGCAGCAGGCAGCGCGGGCGATCAAGCGGGAAGTTCCCGGGCTGCTGTTGATGGGTGATGTGTGTTTGTGCGAATACATGTCGCACGGGCATTGCGGGATTGTGAAGGCAGCTCCGCAGTCGCTGGGAGCGGCGGTGGCCGCGCCGCCGTCGGTGATCACCGAATATGAAATCGTCAACGACGCGTCGCTCGAACTGCTGGCGCGGACCTCGGTATCGCTGGCGAAAGCGGGAATCGACATCATTGCGCCGTCGGACATGATGGATGGACGGGTGGCGGCGATCCGGCGCGCGCTCGACGAAGCCGGGTTAATCCAGATTCCGATTCTTTCGTACGCGGCGAAGTTTGCGTCGGGCTACTACGGGCCATTCCGCGAGGCGGCAGATTCGGCTCCGCAGTTTGGCGATCGCCGGTCGTACCAGATGGATGGCGCGAATGTGCGCGAGGCCATGCGGGAGATCGAGGCGGACGTGGAAGAAGGCGCGGACATGATTATGGTCAAGCCCGCCATGCCTTATCTGGATGTGATCGCGGCGGCGCGGGAGCGGTTTGAGCTGCCGTTGGCTGCGTATCAGGTTTCGGGCGAGTACGCGATGATCGAGGCGGCGGCGCAGAATGGATGGATTGAGCGCGACCGGGTGATGATGGAATCACTGCTGTCGATCCGGCGGGCCGGGGCCAGCATTATTCTTACTTACTACGCGAAGGATGCGGCGAAGTTGCTGGGGTAGGCACGCGGCACGAGCTTGGCTTCGGGCTTTGGACTCTCCTTTCATGCATACATAGCGGAGCTTCGCTCCGCCGGACGGCCGCAGGCGGCTGCCTCCACATGGACCTTTCCATTGTCATCCCATGGTCTCCCACACTGTTGCACTTCCTACATTTCTATTTCCCATCCAAATCATTTCAGGCACGCTGGCAGGTGACTTCTGCCTGCTTGCGGTCTTCTTCGGAGACCTGGAACCTCGGGCGTGGCTTGAGATTCATGAAGCTGGCGACGAAGACGTCGGGGATCTGGCCGATACGGCGGTTGTAGATGGCGAGATTGTCGTTGAACAATTCGCGGCGATCGGCGATCTGTGCTTCCAGTTCGCGGATGCGTGTTTGCAGCTTCAAGAACTTTTCGTTGGCTTTGAGCTGCGGATAATTTTCGGCGAAGGCAAAGAATCCACGGAGCGCGGTTGCCATCTTCCATTCGGCGAGCGCCTTCTGGCTGATGCTGGCGGCATTCATGGCGACGGTGCGAGTCTGGATCACGGCGGCCAGCGTAGGTTGCTCGGCCGGCATGGATGCTTCGGCGATTTCGACGAGATTGGAGATTTCGTCCTGGCGCTGCTTGAGCAGGACGTCGATGCTGGCCCAGGCACGGTCGTTCTCATGGCGCAGGCGGACCAGGCCGGTGTAGAGGACGATGGCGTAGATGAGGATGCCGGCTGCAAACAGGACCAGCGTCAGGTCCGTCAGGGTGCTGCTATCCAAATGCCACCTCGGTTGTACGTTAAAGGTGCCAGTTGTGCGGCGAGGAGGCAAGTGGTTGGAGAGTTGCGAAGAGCAGGGTCAGGGGTCAAGGGATCAGAGATCGGGGAGTTGGCAGCAAGAGAAGTAAACCGACCAGGGCACCGAGATCCGAATTCAGATCCCTGTGCCCTGGCCTCTTTCTTGTTCTAGTCCTTGCTTGGTTTCTTGGGCGTTAAGTCGCAGGCTTTGCGGACTTGATCGACATTCAGGCCGCCGGGGGTGAACTCGGCAATTTCGCGCCCATAGCGGGTCGGAAGGGCGACCTTGAAGGTCTGAGCGCCCATCAGGCCGCGGGTGGTGCCTTTATCCATGGAGAGGAAGTGGCCTTGAACCCAGTTCCAGCCGTGATAGGTATGGAAGTCGTCGATGCGGACTTCGACCTCAAGCTGAGGCTGTCCCCAGAAGCCGGGGCGATTCGGAGGTGGGAGGCGGACGCCGGGATTGAAATCAGCGAGCTTGAGCTTGCCGGCTTCGCAGAAGAGCTCGACCCGTGGCTTGTAATCGGGATCTTCGCGGAAATAGTTGTCGGCCAGAAGTTCGAAGCGGACTTTCTTGGCGCCGGTCATTTTGTCTTCTGATTGAAATTCCATCCACTTGCCGCCGGCGGTGACGCCATCCTGTTCGTTCTGGTAGGGGCTCATGGCGCCGCTTTGGGCGACGGCCGAGGCCGCGCACAGCAGAATTCCGCAGGCCAGGGCTACCAGTGGCATCCGATTAGGTTTACGAGAAAAACGTGATCCGTTCACAATGTCCTCCCAGACAGATCTATCCCTATTATGTTGAACCCGGATGGGGGCTGAAAAGTTGCATGTTAGGCTCGGATTTTGTGCCGCCCGGCTGAAGCCGCGTCTGTGGAGCGGGCACTCTTGCCCGCTGCTTCTTGCCTCTGCATGCAAGCGGGCAGGAGTGCCCGCTCCACACAATTAATGGGTGTTGACTTTCAGGTCGAGGTAGACCTCGGAGCGGTCGTCGAACTGGCTGACCGACTTGGTGTCGCTTTTGTGGCCGTTGAACTGCGCATAGACCTCGTAGTCCACGGCGGTGGACAAGGAGGGAAAGCGGTAGGTGCCGGTGGCGCCGACAATGTAGGTTTTTACGGCGCGGGTGCGCGTATTGGTGACGTAAACGACCGCATCGGGAAGAGGGTTATCCTGCGGATCAAGAACTTTGCCGAAGAGCAAGCGGCCGACTTGCTTGGCTTTCTGGTCGGGCGAAGCGCCGGATGCCGCGCTGAATGCGATCAGCAACGCAGAGAACAGGATGAAAGCTTTGATCACAGAGCGGGTGTGATTCATGCTGATGTTATTGTCTCACGTCGCGGAAGTCATGGTTCGCGGGCCAAGTGAAGTCCAGTGTCCTCGCGCTCGTCGTCATAAATGTGGACGGTGACATCCTGCACGAGGTGAACCGGCTTGCCATCGGCCATTTTCACATGCTTCAGATCGGCGGTGAGGATGTATTCGGCTTCCCCGGCGGGAACGCGCTGCGCGAACTCGCCGTTATGGTCGGAATAAACTTCCCAGCGGACTTTCTTGGGCTTGTCGGTCGAGCGGCGGATTCTGACGGTGATGCCGTAGACAGGCCGGTCGTCGGGACCCCATACGGTTCCGGCAATCACGGCATAGGGCTTTTCCTTGGACCTCTGAGCGGCGCGAAGACCTTCGCGGGCGCTGAGAGTCGGCAAGAGAACCAGAACCAGAAGGATTCCCAGGAGAGACACATTTGCGGACGAAGGCGCGCAGGGTTTAGGAGTAGTCACCGTCTTCCGTTTCCTCTTCTTCTTCCACTTCTTCGTAGCCTTCTTCGACGGCCTTCAATTCGAGCGGACTGGTGGTAACGACTTCGAAATCGGTCCCACACTCGGGGCACGAAATCAGTTCACCCTCGTCGACCCCATCCTCGTCAACGTCCAGATTGTTTTCGCATTCGGGACAAAGCACCATAAAGTCTCCCTTGCCAATTAGAGTCCCCTGATAATATTTAGATTCTCCGTGGCGGTTGGTCAAGTGGGGGCGGCCGCGAATCGGAGATTTTCGGGGCAATAGTAACCCAAAACAATACAGGATTCGCCTGATGAGGTGTTCCGCAATGCGTCCTTTCTTAAGGTCAATAGGCCGGGCTGCGCTGGCGATGACTTTATGTGCGGCAGCGTACAGTGCGGCCCAATCTACGCCGTCCCAGCCAGGAATGGCGGCTGATCCGCAGATTGCGGCGGCGTTGCAGCAAATTTCAGGGCAGCACATTCAGGCGAATATCGAAAAACTGGTGAGCTTCGGGACAAGATCTACGTTGTCGGCGCAGGATCCGGCATCGATCGCAGCGGGGCGCGGAATTGGCGCGGCGCGGGAATGGATCAAGTCGGAATTCGAACGGTATTCCAAGGATTGCGGCGGCTGCCTGGAAGTCAAAAGCGACAGCTTCACCGAAGAACCGGCCGACCGGATCCCGAAGGCTACGGAAATCACCAACGTTTATGCGGTCCTGAAGGGCACTGACGCGGAGAAGGCAAAGCGCATCGTGCTGGTCACGGGGCATTACGATTCGCGGAACAGCGACACGCTGGATGTGACCGGGGACGCACCCGGCGCGAACGATGACGGCAGCGGAACGGCGGTGAGCCTGGAATGCGCGCGGGTGTTGAGCAAGATGTCGAGCAAGAGAAAGTTCGTGGCCACGATTATTTTCCTGACGGTGGCCGGCGAAGAGCAGGGGCTGAACGGCAGCCGTCATTTCGCGAAGATGGCAAAGGACCAGGGCTGGGAGCTGGAAGCGGTTCTCAACAACGACATTGTGGGCGGCGATAAGAGCGCGGAGCAGGATCATTCGGTGATCCGCGTATTCTCAGAGGGCGTGCCGATCGCGGCCACGGAGCAGGACCTCCGGCGGATTCGCGGGTTGGGCGGGGAGAGTGACTCGGCGTCGCGGCAGGTGGCGCGGTACATCGCCGATGTGGGCCGAGCCTATGACGTAGGGGTAAAACCGATGCTGGTGTTCCGGGTCGATCGGTACCTGCGCGGCGGGGATCACTACGCGTTCAACCAGCAGGGATTCGCGGCGGTGCGGTTCACGGAGTTTCGCGAGGACTTCCATCATCAGCATCAGAATGTGCGGACGGAGAATGGGATTGAGTATGGCGATTCGCTGAAGTTTGTGGACTTCGATTATGCGGCGCATGTGGCGCGGCTGAATGCGGCGACCCTGGCATCATTGGCGGCGGCGCCCGCGCCTCCGGCAAATGTGCATCTGCTTACGAAGGATCTGGAGAATGATTCCACGCTCACCTGGGAAGCGGCTCCGGGCGGGCTGGCGACGGGCTATGAAGTGCTGTGGCGGGCGACCAGCAGTCCCGAATGGGAGCACGCGCAGGCGGTCGGCAACGTGACACGGACGACGATGAAGCTATCGAAGGACAACGTGATCTTCGCGGTGCGGTCGGTGGATGCCGAGGGGCACCGGAGTTTGGCGGTCGTGCCGGTTCCGGAACGGTAAAATCCCCACGTCTCGCAAAATACGTGAGACATGAGGCACCCGAGATACGAGTAGAATTGGACGGGAGGCAAGTACGTGCGGCGAACCAGTGAACCGATAACGTTGAGCTTTCCACCGTTCACGAGGGCGGTGACGTGGCTGATCGCGATCAACATGAGCATCTTTTTGCTCCGGTTCATCCTCGAGTTTGTCCATATACCGGCCACGGAATTTGAACAAATCTATCTCGCGCTGACTCCGGCGCAAGTCGTCTACCACGGCTGGTTGTGGCAGGTCGTCACATACGGCTTCGTGCACTTTGAGTTCGGGCACTGTTTCTGGAACATGTTCGGCCTGTGGATGTTCGGAGCCGCGATTGAGAATGCCTGGGGTACGCGGCGTTTCGTAGAGTTGTACTCGATCGGAATCGTGGGCGCGGCGATCACGACCATTGGATTGTCGTGCGCGCATATTCTGGGTGATCCTAAGAGCCTCACGATCGGAGCTTCGGGCGGAGTGTTCGCGATCCTGATCGCGTTCGGAATCCTGTTCGCGGATCAGGAAATCATGTTGATTCCGTTCCCATTTACGATCAAAGCGAAATACTTTGTGGGCGCGCTGATCGTGGCGACGTTGGCGTTTGCGATTGCCGGCGGCGGGAACGTGGCGTATGTCGCCCATCTGGGAGGGTTGCTGTTCGGGTGGCTCTATGTGCGGCGCGGGCCGAAGCCGGCGCTGGTGAATGTCGGGCTTTCCGAACGCTATTTCGGGATTCGCAATTCTTACTACCGCTGGAAACGAAAGCGCGCCGCTAAGAAATTTGAAGTGTACATGCAGAAGACAGAAAACCGGCAGGTGCACTTCGACGAGCACGGGAACTACATTCCTCCGGACGACGATTCACGCAAGGGCAACGGGGACTCGGGGAAGTCGGGGTGGGTGAACTAAACAACTGTATTGTCATCCTGAGCGCGGGTGTTTGCGCGAAGGATCTATGCAGTCTCCAGAACGTTGCAGAGGTCCTTCGCGGCGAAAGGCTGCCACTCAGGATGACAATGCAAAGAACGTGGTGAATTCTGAAAGAATCTGCTTGGGCAATTCTTCCTTTCTGCTTTTTCCTTTAAATCCCAGATCGTGACCGGCGCCTTCGAGCGCCAATAGTTTCGTCTTTGCCGGAATCATCTTTAACGCTTGCTCGATCTCGGCGATGGTGCCAAAGGGGTCGCGCGTGCCGCTCACGAACAGCGCAGGCGTGTGCAGGTCGGGAAGATGCTGGGTGCGTTGCTGCTCGGGCTTGCGCGGGGGATGCAGCGGGTACGAGAGCAGCAGCAGGCCGGCGACGAGGTCGGGTTCGGATTTGCTCAGTTGGGCGGCGAGCATGCTGGACTGGCGTCCGCCATAGGAATGACCACCGAGGAAGATCCGTTGCGCTGGTGACGACTCACCAAAATCCAATTCTTTTGCTAATGCCGCGAGCGCGTTTCTTAGACCGGCACGATCGCGGGCGGCGTCGCCGGGGCCGGGCGGTCCGAAGGATCGGACCTGACGATAGGGGAGATCGCATCGGAGCACGGTGAATCCGGCGGCGCAGAAAGTTTCGGCGAGAGCAATCAGAAACGGCGCTTGCGCGTTCGATCCGGCGCCGTGAGTGAGGACAAGACCGCTCCCGTTGGATGTTTCAGGGACGTGGAGGTAGCCGCGGACTTTGGGGTCGACGGCGCTGTCGGCGAATTCGCGGATGGGAGCGGGCATATCCGTGTTTAGCTTGAATCCCCGGATTCTTTGCTTGTGGCTACTTCGCCTTGTCCAGCGGCACTTCAGTCAAAGTTTCGTACACCTTCACGATTTTGATTTCGTTGCCGAGTCTTGCCCAGCAGCGGAGCATGTCGGGGTCTTCGAGGGCGGCGCGGCGGGCTTCCTCTGATTTCCAGTGGCGCAGGAAAATATAGTGCAATTCGCGATCGCGATAGAGCTGATCGCGGCCGTAGCCTTTCGCGGCGACGATCGAGCCGAGAAGTTGGAAAGTTTCCAGGGCGGTGGCTTCCATTTCGGGCAGTGGCTCCCAAATGGCTAGCGAGAGGATCTCTTGCGGCATAAGGAGGGATTATAGCGTGGCACTTCGAGTGGCGAACGTCAAAGTTCGCAACCGCACGCTCGCTACTCGAAGGCCAAAGTTCGGGAGTCGGCAAGGACCGCACGCTCGCCAGGCTCGCGGGCGGACGAATGCGTCCGCCCCTACACGAACATTTTCCAGGCTAGCGTCTTTTTTTCGGGGGATGGACGATGCTTTCGGCTTCCTGTTCGGTGACGACGTGGAGGCGCATGAGGTTGGTGGAACCGGAGGCCTGGCGGGTGCCAGCGACGACGCCCAGAACAGCTTTGGGCTTGAGCAAGCCGCGGCGAACGAGATCCTGCTCGGCCATGGTGACCATCTGTTCGGCGGAACGGGCCTGGCGGCAGCGGACGGGATGAACTCCCCAATAAAGATTCATGCGGTGCACCACGGGTTCGACGTGGGTGAAGGCGTAGATTGGGGCCTTAGGGCGGAATTTGGAAATCATGCGGGCGGTGTTGCCGGTTTCGGTGAAGATGGCGATGGCGCCCGCATGATTTCCAAATTCCGCCCAAGGCCCCAATCTACGCCTTCACCCACGTCGAGCCCGTGGTGCACCGCATGAATCTTTATTGGGGAGTTCATCCCGTCCGCTGCCGCCAGGCCCGTTCCGCCGAACAGATGGTCACCATGGCCGAGCAGGATCTCGTTCGCCGCGGCTTGCTCAAGCCCAAGGCTGTTCTGGGCGTCGTCGCTGGCACCCGCCAGGCCTCCGGTTCCACCAACCTCATGCGCCTCCACGTCGTCACCGAACAGGAAGCCGAAAGCATCGTCCATCCCCCGAAAAAAAGACGCTAGCCTGGAAAATGTTCGTGTAGGGGCGGACGCATTCGTCCGCCCGCGAGCCTGGCGAGCGTGCGGTCCCTGCCGACTCCCGAACTTTGGCCTTCGAGTAGCGAGCGTGCGGTTGCGAACTTTGACGTTCGCCACTCGAAGTGCCACGCTATAATCCCTCCTTATGCCGCAAGAGATCCTCTCGCTAGCCATTTGGGAGCCACTGCCCGAAATGGAAGCCACCGCCCTGGAAACTTTCCAACTTCTCGGCTCGATCGTCGCCGCGAAAGGCTACGGCCGCGATCAGCTCTATCGCGATCGCGAATTGCACTATATTTTCCTGCGCCACTGGAAATCAGAGGAAGCCCGCCGCGCCGCCCTCGAAGACCCCGACATGCTCCGCTGCTGGGCAAGACTCGGCAACGAAATCAAAATCGTGAAGGTGTACGAAACTTTGACCGAAGTGCCGCTGGACAAGGCGAAGTAGCCACAAGCAAAGAATCCGGGGATTCAAGCTAAACACGGATATGCCCGCTCTCATCCGCGAATTCGCCGACAGCGCCGTCGACCCCAAAGTCCGCGGCTACCTCCACGTCCCTCAAACATCCCACGGGAGCGGTCTTGTCCTCACTCACGGCGCCGGATCGAACGCGCAAGCGCCGTTTCTGATTGCTCTCGCCGAAACTTTCTGCGCCGCCGGATTCACCGTGCTCCGATGCGATCTCCCCTATCGTCAGGTCCGATCCTTCGGACCGCCCGGCCCCGGCGACGCCGCCCGCGATCGTGCCGGTCTAAGAAACGCGCTCGCGGCATTAGCAAAAGAATTGGATTTTGGTGAGTCGTCACCAGCGCAACGGATCTTCCTCGGTGGTCATTCCTATGGCGGACGCCAGTCCAGCATGCTCGCCGCCCAACTGAGCAAATCCGAACCCGACCTCGTCGCCGGCCTGCTGCTGCTCTCGTACCCGCTGCATCCCCCGCGCAAGCCCGAGCAGCAACGCACCCAGCATCTTCCCGACCTGCACACGCCTGCGCTGTTCGTGAGCGGCACGCGCGACCCCTTTGGCACCATCGCCGAGATCGAGCAAGCGTTAAAGATGATTCCGGCAAAGACGAAACTATTGGCGCTCGAAGGCGCCGGTCACGATCTGGGATTTAAAGGAAAAAGCAGAAAGGAAGAATTGCCCAAGCAGATTCTTTCAGAATTCACCACGTTCTTTGCATTGTCATCCTGAGTGGCAGCCTTTCGCCGCGAAGGACCTCTGCAACGTTCTGGAGACTGCATAGATCCTTCGCGCAAACACCCGCGCTCAGGATGACAATACAGTTGTTTAGTTCACCCACCCCGACTTCCCCGAGTCCCCGTTGCCCTTGCGTGAATCGTCGTCCGGAGGAATGTAGTTCCCGTGCTCGTCGAAGTGCACCTGCCGGTTTTCTGTCTTCTGCATGTACACTTCAAATTTCTTAGCGGCGCGCTTTCGTTTCCAGCGGTAGTAAGAATTGCGAATCCCGAAATAGCGTTCGGAAAGCCCGACATTCACCAGCGCCGGCTTCGGCCCGCGCCGCACATAGAGCCAGCCGAACAGCAACCCTCCCAGATGGGCGACATACGCCACGTTCCCGCCGCCGGCAATCGCAAACGCCAACGTCGCCACGATCAGCGCACCCACAAAGTATTTCGCTTTGATCGTAAATGGGAACGGAATCAACATGATTTCCTGATCCGCGAACAGGATTCCAAAAGCGATCAGGATCGCGAACACTCCGCCCGAAGCTCCGATCGTGAGGCTCTTAGGATCACCCAGAATATGCGCGCAGGACAATCCAATGGTCGTGATCGCCGCGCCCACGATTCCGATCGAGTACAACTCTACGAAACGCCGTGTACCCCAGGCATTCTCAATCGCGGCTCCGAACATCCACAGCCCGAACATGTTCCAGAAACAGTGCCCGAACTCAAAGTGCACGAAGCCGTACGTGACGACCTGCCACAACCAGCCGTGGTAGACGACTTGCGCCGGAGTCAGCGCGAGATAGATTTGTTCAAATTCCGTGGCCGGTATGTGGACAAACTCGAGGATGAACCGGAGCAAAAAGATGCTCATGTTGATCGCGATCAGCCACGTCACCGCCCTCGTGAACGGTGGAAAGCTCAACGTTATCGGTTCACTGGTTCGCCGCACGTACTTCCTCCCGTCCAATTCTACTCGTATCTCGGGTGCCCCATGTCTCACGTATTTTGCGAGACGTGGGGATTTTACCGTTCCGGAACCGGCACGACCGCCAAACTTCGGTGCCCCTCGGCATCCACCGACCGCACCGCGAAGATCACGTTGTCCTTCGATAGCTTCATCGTCGTCCGTGTCACGTTGCCGACCGCCTGCGCGTGCTCCCATTCGGGACTGCTGGTCGCCCGCCACAGCACTTCATAGCCCGTCGCCAGCCCGCCCGGAGCCGCTTCCCAGGTGAGCGTGGAATCATTCTCCAGATCCTTCGTAAGCAGATGCACATTTGCCGGAGGCGCAGGCGCCGCCGCCAATGATGCCAGGGTCGCCGCATTCAGCCGCGCCACATGCGCCGCATAATCGAAGTCCACAAACTTCAGCGAATCGCCATACTCAATCCCATTCTAGGTCCCCGCATTCTGATGCTGATGATCGAAATCCTCGCAGAACTCCGTGAACCGCACCGCCACAATTCCCTGCTGGTTGGACGCGTAGTGATCTCCGCCGCGCAGGTCCCGAACAAAGCGGAACACCAGCATCGGTTTTACCCCTACGTCATAGGCTTGGCCCACATAGGCGATGTACCGCGCCACCTGCCGCGACGCCGAGTCACTCTCCCCGCCCAACCCGCGAATCCGCCGGATGTGCTGCTCCATGGCCGCAATCGGCCCGCCCTATGAGATACGCGGATCACCGAATGATCCTGCTGCGCGCTCTTATCGCCGCCCACAATGTCGTTGTTAAGAACCACTTCCAACTCCCAGCCCTGGTCCTTTGCCAGTGCTTTTTCACGAGATGACAGGGGGGGCCAGCCTCTTCGCGGAAACCCGTCAGGAAAATAATCGGTGGCCGCGAACTTGCCTCTTGCTCAACATGTTGCTCAAAGACACCCACACGCATTCCAGGCTCGCCGCCGAGTTCGCTGCCGTAATCCACGGTTCCGCGCCGGGTGGGTCCCCGGTGAAAAGGAGCGTGTCGCTGTTCCCGCGAAAATCGTAATGCCCCGTGACCACACGATGCGCTTTGCCGTCTCCGCGTCACCTCGGCGCACACATTTGGTGATTTCCGTAGCCTTCGGATCCGGTCGGCCGGTTCTTCGGTGAAGCTGTAGGCTTTTTGACTTCCAGGCAGCACCGCAATACTTGGAATACCGTTCTCCTCCAACTTGATCCATTCCCGCGCCACGCCGGGTCCGCGCCCCGCTGCGATTCGATGCCGGATCCTGCGGCGATAATTAGTCCGAAGCCGCGCAATC
>CAVXVD010000078.1:0-4908 GCA_963765015.1 uncultured Acidobacteriota bacterium
AGATGAGCGGCGGCAAGGTCGCCTCGCCGTCCTTCATGCGATTCATCGCCATCCGTTTCGCTGTGCTCACCAGGGCCTGCAGATCCGCCGGCGAAATGCCCCTTATCCGGCCGAGGATAACGCCGCGGGTAAGACCGGCGGCAAGCGGGATCGATCCCAGGTATTTGTCGATCAGGCGCAAGTAGCCCTGGTCGTCGGGAACGCCGATTTCGATTTTCTCGGTGAATCTTCCGCCGCGGAGCACTCGCGGATCGATATTGTCGATATGATTTGTGGTGCCGACGAGGAATACTTGGTTGCCGGGATCGAGCTGGCTCATCAACATCAGAGCCTGCTCGACGAATTGGATCTGGTGCTGTCCCATGAAGTAGCCATTGTCGCCGCGCGGCAGAAGACCGTCCAGCTCATCGATGAACAGGATGGAAGGACTATGTTCGCGAGCCCGGGCGAAGACCTGCACAAGCCTTTCGGCAGTGGGAACGTCGGCGGGAGCGATCGCGTAGAGGCTGCGACGCGTCTGGGTAGCAATCAGGTATGCGATGGAAGTCTTGCCTGTACCGGCGGGGCCAACCAGGAGTAATCCTGTTGGAACGGGGACCTTCAGTCTCTCAGCTTCACGAGCATCCATCAGCCGAATCAGATTTCGCAGGTCCCGTTCGACCAGGGCAGGGAGGACGAGGTCGTCCCAATCGACAGGCTTTATCAGCGGCCGGTCGGCGCCGCCGCCTTCGTCGAATGCCTGCTGCACATCCCGCTCTTCGATAGGGCGATTCTCAAGTGCGGCACGCGACGCGGCTCTATTCACTAAACCCGTAAGCTTCGCAGCGCTCCATCCCGGGGTCCTGTTCGCAAGGGGCTCAACCGGAAATGGCGTCCACGGCCTTTTCGACAACTGCGCCGCGAGGATGTGTGCCCGCGCGGCCTCATCGGGGAGGTCCACGCGAATCTTCTCATCGAAGCGCATATCCCTCACGAGCGCCTCGTCCAAGCCCTCGTAGAAGTTCGTTGCTGCCATCAGGATGAAGCCGGTCGCACCGCGATACTGATCGACGCACTGCATCAACTCTGTGACCACGGAGTTGTAGAGCTTGGCGCCTCCCCCACGGTCGTCGTCTCGGCCCAACTGCTGGCGCTGGGTGCCTATCGAATCGATCTCGTCCAGGAAAAACAACACCGGCCGGTGCGCGTAAGCGCGGGCAAATGTTTCTCGGATATTTGCCTCACTGCTGCCGATCCAGCGTTCAACGAGACTGGTCGGCTTCGCATACCAGTAGTTAATCCCGAACTCACCAGCCGTCGCCTCGGCCAGGAAGGTCTTGCCCGTGCCGCGAGGTCCATACAAGAGAATGCCGTTTTGAACGACTCCGTGCTGTTTGAATCTTTCGGGATGAAGCCGGTTTTGTACGACTGCGCTGATCCGCCGCTTTTGTTCGTCCATGCCGCCGACGTCGGCAAACGTTCGCACCGGGACGTTGGACCATCGGGGCTGGCTGTTCTGGCGGTTACCGGAACTCCCTGCGGCAGCTTGAACACCACGACCGCGGGGCCGATGTCGTATCACGAAGATCAGGCCCCCGACAGCGACTACCGCAAAAATCAGCCCATACGCCAGTTCAAGCGGAGAAGCGCTGTCGCGGGAAAGCACCATGCCGGTCACGGCGTCTTCGTGGAAGAGGAACTCGTTAATCGAATTGAACCAATGGAGAACGGGGAGCAACGCGATGAAGTAGAGCAACCCGCGGTACGTCCCCTGCATTCGAGTGTGCCAGGTCAGCAGGAGAAGGCCGCTACCGACGGTGAACCAGGCCAGCCACGGGCTGATCTGGAACGCGAAAACTCCGAGGACAAGCAGGATGATTCCGATGGTGAGGTGTTCGCGCGCAAGGCGCCTGACGAGATGCTCCAGGCGTGACGCGAACGACTCAGCAATCCGAGAATCCTGCCTCGGCTGCACGTGCCCCTCCCTTGCGCCCAATCTACCGCAGATTGGGCGCGAGTTAGGATCGCGGCTGGTGTTGTTCGGCACAGTCTCAAATTCGGGGGGTTACTGCTGGCCAATTGGCGCTGTGGTGCCGGCCGTGCGCGTGGCCGCGACATCTTGATACATCCGATTGAGCTCCGCTTTCAGCTCAACCAATTCGCGGAGTTCTTCCGCAGATGGTAGCTGTGACGTGCCGTTCGCAGCGACCTGCGTTGTGTCGTGGGCGCCCGTCGGTGCTGTTCTGGCGGGCGCCTTCTGCCCGCTCCCCTCCAGCAGAACAACGAAGAACCTGGTGTTTCCCGGCACCGAGACAACGATATTCTCGCTGGAAGCAAGACCCTCAACCTCCTGCTCCCCCGCGAGCCCGGCGTTCGACGCGATGCGCTCGCGCAACAGAATGCTGTTGTCGAGCTGGCCACTTGCCCCTCCCAGGCCACCCGGCCCGCCAACCAGATAAGCCGCCATTGTTCCGACACCAGTCAGGGAGCGTACCAGGATCCGCTTCACTGCGTTGCCACCGGAAACAGAACCCTTCAGCGGGCCATACGTGAGGCTCATCGAGACTGCGTCAATCTTCTCGGTGGTTCCATCCGGCATCTGCAGCGTATGGAAGTGGATCCCAATGTTGCCGTTCCTGTTCGCCTGCTGGAGTTCCCCAAAGGCTTTCGCCCCCGCCGGGATGATGATCTCACCATCCCTCTCATAGTTGTATTCGATGGCGGCAACCACCGGCGCCTTGACGGCCGTGCTGACGGCGGATTGCAGCCGCGCCACTAGCCGGCTGCCATTCGGGAGGAGAGCGGTGGCTCTTCGTTCGAGAAGAGCTGGCTCGGTCGTCATTGATGCTGGCCGAATCACGCTTGCGGAGGCTCCGGAATTGGCGCTAACAAATACCAGCGAGGATTTCTTGAGGGCGTCCCCGTCATTATGGGCAGGCACTGGCGCTGCTACCGGGACGCTTGCGACCATTGGCGGAGGTTGCGGAACAGGGTTGCCAGCTTTCGCTTGCCGATACGCCTCCAGAGCCGGGTCCATTGGGGGGATACTGGCGAGAGTATCTCCAGGTTTCGGCTGGGGATGCACGCGTAATCGCCCAGTTGCCTTTACGTCATCTGCGCTGAGTTGATCGCTGTTGCCATCCTGACCGCTCACATCCGCATTCAGCAGCGGCGTCACCGACCCCCGGTTTTCGGCGGCTCCGGCCCTGACATCCGGCCTGCCGAGACTCGGTTTCGTTCTGTTTCCGGCACGGCCCTTCGTTCCGCTCGAACTTGAGAACATGCCCAGAAACACGAAGATCATGATGATGACAGCGACGGCAAGAAGCAAAAGTCCTTTGCTTCGGTCTACGCTCTTCGCGGTTCGACTTTGCTTTTCGGGCGGAACCCTCTTCCGCCCATCCCGGGCACGCTCGTATGCATCTCGAAGCGAGCCAAAAACGGATCTCGTTTCTTGCGGTTCGGTCGTCTCGGGTTGTTCTGCTGCACCAGAGCGGATACGCTGTGTTGCGTCCTGATCGGCGCCGTCTGGTAGTCCCTCGTTCTTGTTCATTTCCGGTGTCATTCTATTTGGCTCCTTTCTCTCGAAGACTGCTGATTCCGAAACCGATCGGTGCCAGGGCCGGTCGGTCGACGGCTCCGGAATCGGCCATCTGAAGCAATAGGGTTTCGTTGGACTGTTTGAAGCTCGGACGCTGGAAAATCAAGACGCCATCGGCACGCTCCCCGGGGCCGATCCGGCGCTGGCTCATGCGGAAATCTTCCACTGGCAACTGCTCCGAATTGGACCACACGTAGTGGTGCCCAATCGTCCCCTTCTTCACCTTGCCTCCTAGTTGCACTTGCGGTGGCATCAGCTCGACCGCATGGTTTTGCACGTTCACCACGGAAAACAGCACCACCACTTCTTTGCCCTGATCGATCACCTCGCTGACGCCAGCCTTCAGCATCTGTTTGCCCGGAGGGGCGGTCCCCGGCTTCTCGCCGTAGAGGTCGGGTAGAGGGGCCTGCCGCTGTCGCTCCAGCAAAGCATCGAGGCCGAGCCCCCCGTCGTCATTCTGGGTAGTCGGCCGAATGCCGACCGGTCCCCCAGTATCCGCCGCGGCGTCAATCCTGCCAGCGTCGAAGGAAGCGGGTTCGACGGTCGATCGATTCGCCCCTGGCGGCGTGCCGGTCTTGGGCTGAGTTGTCGGCGAGAGGATTCCCGGCGGTTCCGCTATCCGGTCAGACGTTGGCAAAGCAACAGTTTGAGCGACTGACACAGAAGGTGCGCTTGGCTCGATGACAAATCTCCCGGCCGGGCGGTATCGCATCATGAAATCAACATCTGGTTGCGTCCCTGCCGCTTCGCCCCGGCTGATCAGCAACAGGTTGGCCTGATAGCCGTGAGCGGTCGAAATGAGGAGGTTCGTCTGCGCCGCCTTTGCGGTAATGGGCTTAACGAAAACGATTTGTGGCTCTCGTTCCGAGTGCTCGGCCGTGAATGAATCGGGATCACCGAGCACAACGGAATTGACCGCGTCCGGCATTCGAATAGCCGTCGCAAATCGCGGCGCCAGGTACACCACTGTGACTTGGCCCTCCTGAACTGCTCGACCCGCCACTTGCGGGCGAACCACAGGAACTTGGGCGCTGGCAATCAAACACGCACAGACGCCGCCGATCACTATTTTCAGATTCTTCATCGATGTTCTGCTCCTTTGGTTGCGTACACGTCAGTGGTCTTTGCGACCATCTGCCGTTTCTGATAGAACCGTTGGACCGCGTGCACGTAGCGAAAGATGTCCGCATCGGCGCATCGTGAGCCCTAGCTTCTTTATCCGTGTCTCGCCGGCATAGTAGGCCGCTGCCACCAGCCGGAAGTCTCCTTCGAACTGGCGAGTTAAATACGCAAGGTATGCAACCCCGCCGCGAATGTTTTCTTCGATT
>CAVXVD010000079.1:0-34389 GCA_963765015.1 uncultured Acidobacteriota bacterium
GGGAGCTTCAACGTCGCCGGAGGAGATCATGCTAATTCCATAAGTGATCCTGTTCAAACAGGATGGGAACAAACTCACCGGGTCCGCCGGCCCTGATGCAGGGGAACAGTATCCCATTGAGAACGGAAAGGCTGATGGAGTCCGCGTGACTTTTGAGCTGACCTCCGGCGAATGGAGGTTCACCTACAATCTGAAACAGTCAGGCGATCGGATGATCGGGGATCTGGAGCTTACGAGCATCAACGACAGCCGGTCCGCGAAAGTGGAGTTGAAAAAGAGCAAGTAATCCGGCCCCCAATTTCCGGAGACTTCAGGGTTCTCCGGAGCGCGCAGCGTGTTTGCGAAGCTTGCTCCTCCCGGTATCATTTCAGTGGAGGGTTATGCCGCGATGAAAGAGTTTCCTGCGTTCATGAAGCAGCCCGTCAACCGGATCGCCACTAGCAGCCAGGCGACTCCCGGCGTTGACGGGTATGTGTTTGATGGAGCGGACGGCAGCCAGATGGCATTCTGGATATGTCGCGAGAATGGATCCTCCGCGCCGCACGTGCACGATTTCGACGAATACATGATCGTGGTTGAAGGGTGCTACACGCTGATTCGTTTTATCCCAGGCAACGAAGAGGAACGAATTCCAATCCGTGCCGGGGAAGAGTGCTTTATCCCGCGCGGGGTTTCGCATGGCGGTGAGGTTGTGGCGGGGACGAGAACCATCCACGCGTTCGGCGGACACCGGGCAAACCGCGCTGGCGTTGAGTCCAAGTGATTGGCCGCGGGCAGTGTTTGTGTACCCTCGGACACTGCGGACCGACGCGGTTCGTGCCATAATCCGGCGTTTTAGTCAGAGCGAGGAACAGCCGAACTCCAGGTTTGGCTGGGCAAAAGGAAGAACTGCATGCGGAGAATCCAGATCATCCTTGGCCTCGCGATGGTGATTCTCGCGATGGTCGCAGGATGGCAAATTGGCGCTGCGGAAATAGCGAATATGAACCTGCAAGAAGACATGCGTGACATGGCTTCGCAGGCCGGAACTCATGTCGGAGTGGTTGCGCCCAGTACCGATGAGGAGACAGCACGCACCGTAGTTCGGAAGGCCAGCGAACATGGCATCGAATTGAGTCCGGATCAGGTCACGGTGCGGCGCGCTACGTCGGGAGAGATGTCAACCTGGTATCTCGCAGCGGATTATACGGCGCCCATTCATCTGGGAATTGTTACGCTGCGGCTACATTTCACTCCCTCGAGCGCGAAATAAATTGCGGCAACTGCGGAATGTCGCAAAGGGGAATTCTGCTCTGCGGATTCGACTCAGATTATCGCGGACTGGCTGGCACGAACTCCCGCTTCTTCAGCATTCTCAGGATCCAATAGCCGGCTGCGGCAGCCGCTAGATGCTTCAACGTGTGTCCGCTGACTACATGTCCGAGTTCGAAGACTTGGCGATCGGACTCTTCCAGAATCTTGGCCAATGCGTAAAAGCCAACGACCACGGCGAAATCCGCGCCACGCGTGTACTTGGGCGGGAACAGCAAGGCGAGGAGAAGAATCAGAATGGCGTAGACCTGCACCGCAGCGTAGAAGCGCAGGTCACCGTGGCCTTGCAGCTCTCCAGCGCGCCAGGTGAGTACGCTCGACACACCGACGACTTCCAGCAGGGGAAACAGAATGAGTCCCGCGCGAACGCCGACGCGCTCGGCGATCACCGCTGCGAGCAGCGCCATGAAAACCATCATGATCGGGATGCGATCCCAGACGAGGCGGGCGTTATCGGGCGCGAGATGGTAGTAACCAGAGCCGAAGGCGGTGAGAATGAGAGCCGCGAACATTACGACATAGAGCCAGCGCTCACGCGGATCGGCGAATTTCGTCGCGCCGGGCTTGAACAAGACGATCAAGCCCCATACTCCGACGACCGCAAAAGGGAGATTTGAAGCCACATCTCCGAAATTGGGGATGCCAAGCCATCCGCGATGGTCGGCGAAGTTGTGGTAAGCGAGTGGCTGCGGGATCCGAGGTACAAAGAGGAAAATGATGGTAATTATGGCAGCAACCGTGAGCAGAAGTATAGGCGCTTTCGAGCGAGAGATCATAACGTCAGGATTCTACCGTGAAGCGTTAGGCCCCCGGGCTAAAGCCCGCCCTCATTTCTCGGCGTTAACGCGGCCCTGAAGGGCCGCTCTTCCACGCGAGATGCAGTTTCCACGCGAGATGCAGATTTCTCGCGAGATGTCAGATTTCTCGCGAGATGCACATTTCTCGGAAGCGCGACGCCTGCTGCCTGCGATGTAAATTTCGGCGCGTCTGCCCAACGTGGCAAGGTGAAGAGACGCGGAAGTTGAGTTTTTCGCCGTACCTATCTGCCGTTGGAGAGTACGAACTCGACGGAACTCACCTGGTTTGCGCCTACGCTCACAGATTTTTCCCAAGTCTTGGGCTCGGTGAAGACGGGACGCTGCACGCTGTGTTCGGTCAGAACGTCATAGGCCTGTTCTTTTCCTGCCAGGCCCCAGCCTTCATGCCATGCCACGATCTGATAGCTTCCGGCGGGAACGTCGGTGAACTCAAAGCGACCGCTCTCGTCGGTGACCGCGTAATACGGATGAGGCGCCACGAACATTTCCGCATTCATCCAGACATGGCCGCCATTGCACCGCAAGTTGACCAAGCCCGGGGTCTGCATGTTTCGGGAAGTGGGTCGACCAGCGAATGGGAAAGGCAGGTTGTAGGTGGCCGCGCCGTCCATGTGGATGGTGTGCAGCGTGGCATCGGAACTCACCATCTCGAGCGCGTCGTTTTGCGGGACGAGAAGAATGTGAGGGATATAGCGGCAGCCTTTTTGATCGAGATGGCGGCGTTGCACTGGTAGATCCATCGCTTTGCCACTGGTCACGTTCTTGAGGTAGACAACCGTATTGGCCACTCCGCCCTGGGGCCCGATGATCAGTCGTTCCAGGTCCGTAGTTTTTCCCCCATCGGGATCGCAGATCTGAGGATCTTTTGTGACCGGGAAGCTGAGCGCGCGGGGAACCGGCCCGGACCACTTGACGGTGCCGGAAATCGTCCCGCCGTCGGTGACTTTGATAACTCTATAGTCGTTCTGGGGGAAAGCCGCAGAAGCCGCGGCCAGGAATACCGCCAGACAGAAGAACCTTGAGATAACTCGCATACCCGTCCCCTTACGCTTTGGCGGCCCGCACAAGATCCGCCCTGCCAATGACTTAGCCGTACCATTCGATCCCGCTCACACAAGACCGATATCCCAACTTGCGGGAAGATGCTGCACAGGGGCCCGGGCGAAAACCGGGACAGCATTCTTGGGTTCGCAGGACTACTTCATGGCTTCAATTGGGGAGGCCGTCTCTCCACTTCTGAGACGGTTTTGTGATTGAAATCACATATCAGGGTGCGCCCTAACTGAAGGTCGAGTCGAGATTACCAAGGTGGCGGGACGGATGGGGCAGAGGGTCGATCAGTCTTCCCGGCTGATCGCAGGGCGACAGCTGACATCGTAAATTTGGAAGCGAGACTTTACAATCGTGCATTCATGACAGTGACAGTGCGATCGTTCGCGAAGATCAATCTTGGGTTGCGCATCGGCGCGGCGCGGGAGGATGGGTTTCATGAGCTATTGACCGTGTACCAGACCATCGGCCTGCACGATGTAATTCGGGTGAGCGTCGGGCGCGGTTCGGGAATTGAGATTCAGTGTGGCGATCCGCGGGTGCCACGCGACGAGTCGAATACCTGCTTTCGTATTGTCGAGCTTGCTATGAAGGCGCTGCGAGCCAAGGGCCGGGTCTTGCTTGAGATTGAAAAGCGGTTGCCGGTGCAGGGCGGATTGGGCGGGGCTTCGGCGAATGCAGCGGCGACTTTGCTGGGGCTGGAGCGAGCGCTTCGCAAGAGGCTGTCGGCAACGGAGCGATTGCGGATCGCGGCGGAGGTGGGTTCGGATCTGCCGCTGTTCCTGGTAGGGGGAACGGTGCTCGGAGTGGGGCGCGGAGAACAGGTATATCCGTTGCTGGATTTGCCCGCGCTGGCTTGTGTGGTGTTGACGCCGGAGGTGGGAGTGTCGACTCCGAAGGCTTTTGCGGAGTGGGATCGGCTGCATGTCGGGGGGCAGGGGCTAAAGCCCGGTCTCTCGGGCGAACTCAACGCGGCCCTGAAGGGCCGCTCTTCCACGGGGCCGATGACCACGGGAGCGACGAGAAGCGAGTCGCCCTGCGGCGAAGGGCAAGCCGAGCTGCGCTCGGTTGGACAGCCGGGGGCGGCTGTCCCCACACAAACCTCCCCAAAATTGACGGCATCGAACGCCTCCGATAGAATGAATGAGCTTGGTCGCGGCTTGTCGGCGTGGCTGAGCGAACCTTACTCCAGTGCTCCTTCAGGTTTCATAGAAAGAGGGGGCCGGGCCGAGAATCCGCTTCTCTGGCTTGTCCGGGCTGGGATCGAGAACGACTTTGAAGAAGTCGTCTTTCCTGAATACCCCGAACTGCGTGAAGGGAAACGTGCGCTTTTGCGCGCAGGCGCGAAATATGCGTCGCTGTCGGGTTCCGGTTCCACCTTGTTTGGGTTGTTTGCCTCGCGAAAGGCGGCCCTGCAGGCGGTGAGCGGGCTTCGGCGGCAAGGTTGGTCGGCGCAGGCGACTGCGACGCTACCTCGGCGGGCGTACTGGCGGCGGTTAATCGCAGGCTGACGACGGGATCCAAGAATTTTTGATTGTTGATTCTTGAGGGATGATTGACAATTGAAGAGCCCGCAGGGGTTCACTTCAACCATCAGCAATTGGTAGTACTGGGCCGTCGACTAATGGTAGGTCAAGTGCCTTTGGAGCACTTTGTCTAGGTTCGAATCCTAGCGGCCCAGCCAAGAAAATCAGTCAGTTATCAGTGCCCAGTCGCCAGAGAAACCGCTGGCGGCTGAGAACGAAGCGAACGGTAAGAACCTAAGGCCAGGAGCCCAAAACAACCATGGCTACTTTGGTGACGCCGCCCGACAAGACGGAAAAAGTTGAAAAGAAGAATCCGCCCGTGACTGACGAAAAGGTCGAGCGCAAACAGCGCCCGCGCAGCGACGAGAAGTTCAAGATTTTCAGCGGCACGGCGAACGAACATCTGGCCGACGAAGTCTGCCATTTTCTCGGAATGCAGCGCGGGCAGGCGCAAGTCATCCGGTTCCGAGACGGCGAATGCTACGTCCAGATCCAGGAGAACGTGCGCGGCGCCGATGTTTTTGTGATGCAACCGACGTGCCGTCCGGTGGACGAGCACTTGATGGAATTGCTGCTGATGATCGATGCGCTGAAGCGCGCGTCGGCACGGCGCATCACGGCGGTGATTCCGTACTTCGGTTATGCGCGGCAGGATCGTAAGGATAAGCCGCGCAGTCCGATCTCGTCGAAGCTCGTGGCCGATCTGCTAACGACCGCAGGCGCGCACCGGGCGTTGATTGTGGATTTGCATACGCCGCAGTTGCAGGGATTTTTCAACATTCCGGTGGATCATTTGTTCGCTTCGCCGGTGCTGGTGGATCACTTCCGCAAGCTGCAGTTACCGAACCTGACGGTGGTTTCGCCGGATGCGGGCGGTGTGGAGAGAGCGCGGTTTTTTGCCAAGAAAGTGGACGCGGCCCTGGCCATCGTCGACAAGCGGCGGGTTGAGATGAACGTGGCTGAGGTGATGCACGTGATTGGCGACGTCCACGGGCGCACGTGTTTGATCATCGACGATTTGATTGACACGGCAGGAACGCTGGTAAAGACGGCGCAGGCGTTGATCGATAATGGAGCGACCCAGGTATATGCGTGCGCGTCGCATGCGGTGCTGTCGGGGCCGGCCGTGGAGAATATCCGGAACTCGGTGATAAAGGAAGTGGTGGTCACGAACACGATCCCGCTGACCGCCGAGGCTGACGCGGCGAGAACCGAAAAGGGAGGAAAGATCAGTGTCCTCTCGATTGCAGGATTGATTGGCCGGGCGATTCAGGCCAATCACGAAGAAACTTCCGTCAGCAAGTTATTTGTTTAGCGCGGTAGTAGCAAGATGGCGCGCCAAACGCGCATTTCTGCAGTCTCGCAAGAAATGCGAGATTGTTTTGCGCGGCGCGCTCAGGTCCTTCGGCGACAAGAACCCGTCGCCTCAGGATGACAATCTTTTTTCAGACAGGAATTGAAATCTATGGCGACTGCATTGGAAACCAACACACTCGAAGCGCAACCACGGGAAGCCGGCACCAAGGGCCACGCCCGCCGCGTGCGGCGTGACGGAAAAATCCCCGCCGTGGTTTATGGGGCGGGTCTCGATTCGAAGTCGATCAGCGTGGATCCCCGCGTCGTGAGCCGAATTCTGAATTCGAAAACCGGCCATAACACTATTTTTGATCTGGCACTCGGCGGCGAGAAAACCAAGGCCATGATCGTCGACTGGCAGTATGAGCCCATCAAGGGCAGGCTGCTGCATATCGACCTCAAGCGGATTGCGCTGGACAAAGTGCTCAAGGTCAGCGTCCCGATTATCCTGGTAGGGGAATCGGCCGGTGTGAAGCAGGAGGGCGGCATCATGGAGCAGATGCTGCGCGAAGTCGAGGTCGAGTGCTTGCCGGGAGATATCCCGACCCACATCGATGCGGACGTCAGCCAGTTGACTTTCGGCAAGGTACTCCGAGTTTCGGAGTTGCCGCACTCGGACAAGCTGAAGTTCCTGACGGATCCCAATCAACCGGTGGCGCACGTCACCTCAGTGAAGGAAGAAGTCGTGGCCACGCCCGATGCGGCGGCGGCAGAAGCGGCTGCTCCGGCAGAGCCCGAAGTCATCAAGAAGGGCAAGCAGGAGACTGAGGAAGAAGGCGCCGAGGCTGCTCCGGCCGGCAAGGCGGAGAAGGGCGAGAAGAAAGAGAAGAAATAACGCCATGGTTAGAGCCGCCGGGCTTTGCCCGGCCGGACGGCCGAGGGCGGCTGTCCCTACATGGTTCGGGATGGTGGCGTGAAACTGATCGTCGGTCTCGGCAATCCTGGTATCGAATACCAGTTCACGCCGCATAACCTGGGTTTTCTGGCGATCGATCGGATCGCGGAGAACCTGAAAGTCGAAGTCAGGAACCGGCAGTGTCGGGCTTTGACGGCGCGGGCGGTAATTGGCGATCTAACAGTGCTGCTGGCGAAGCCTGAGACGTTCATGAACTTGAGCGGCGTCTCGGTGCGGGAGTTGATGCAGGAGTACGAGGCGAAGCCGGAGTCGGACCTGATCGTGATTCAGGACGAACTGGATTTTCCGCTGGGCACGCTGCGGATTCATACGCGACGAAGTTCGGCGGGACACAACGGCATCGAGTCGATCATCGGGGCTCTGGACACGCAGGATTTTCTGCGGATTCGGATTGGGGTTGCGCCCGAGCGAAAAGTTGGCGATGGCGCAAGTTACCTGCTGGCTCCGATGCGCAAGGCAGACTTGGCGGTAGTAGACAGCATGCTGGACACCGCGGAAGAAGCGGTGAAAGTGATTTTGAAAGAGGGACCGGCGGCGGCGATGAATCGCTTCAACCGGAAACCGGAAGACGAGAAAGATTAGCCACGGATCGGCACGGATTCACAACGGAGCAGGGGAAATTTCCAAAGGTTTATCCGTGAAGATCCGCGAGAACCAGTGGCCAAGGATTTGGAGAAACGAATGAATCGTACCTATGAACTGATGTTTATCGTTCGTCCGGATATGACGGAAGAAGATCTGGACAAGCTGATTTCGACGCTGCAATCGGTCGTGCCGCCCTCGGGTGGATCCGTGTTGCGGGTCGACAAGATGGGCAAGCGCCGCTTGGCGTACACCGTGAAGCGCTTCCACGACGGCATTTATGTGCTGATGGTGATCGAAGGCGGAGGCCCGGTGATGCACGAACTGGAGCGCCGTCTGCGCGTCACTGAGCCGGTCATCAAGTTCCTCACCGTCCGCATCGACGAGGAGCAGAAGCGGCTCGATAAGATCAAGAAGCTGCGCGATGCCAAGAAGAAAGTAAGCGCGCAGCCCGCGGCTCCGGCGGCAGAGGCGGCGGCGCCGGCACCAGCGGCAGCAACTGAGACTCCTGCAACGGCGTAGAGCGAGAGCAGTGGTCAGTGGCTCGAGCCAGTGACCAGCATGCGCGGGCCGCACATTCGATTTGATTGGCCACTGACCACAAGAATCACTGGCCACTGACTTTAAGGAGAATTATGGCTGAAGAAACGAAAGCACCAGAGCAGTCGGCTTCGAGTGAGAGGCCGCGGAGCGATGGACCCCGGCCTGGGGGAGATCGTCCGCGATTCGGCGGTGGCGGGCGCGGGCCCGGCGGTCCTCCGCGAGAAGGCGGCGGTGGCCGCAAGTTTTTCCGGCGCAAAAAGGTCTGCAAGTTCTGCGTCGAGAAGATCGAAGACATCAACTACAAGGACTACCGGACGCTCGGGCAGTTCGTTGCCGAGAGCGGCAAGATTGTCCCACGGCGCCTGACCGGCGTCTGCGCGCCGCACCAGCACCGGCTGTCGTCGGCCATCAAGCAGGCGCGGAACATCGCACTACTGCCGTTTGCCGGACGCGCGAGCTAAACCTTAGCCACGAATTTGCACGGGTCTTCACGGACAAGGCTTGTTGAATATTTTGGTTGATCCGTGTGTATTCGCGCGAATCCGTGGCAAGGAATTTGATCTTTGATTGGAGTCATCCCATGGAAGTCATTCTGAAAGAAGACGTAGCAAAGCTGGGGTCCCGCGGCGATGTGGTGAAGGTCGCGGAAGGATATGGGCGGAATTATCTGTTGCCTCGCAAGCTGGCCATTGTGGCCGACGAGGGCAATAAAGCTGTTGTCGCCCAGATGAAGGCCGCCTCCGTCCGCCGTTCTGCCAAAGAGAAGACGCAGGCTGAAGAACTGGCCAAGCAGTTTGAGGGCACTTCGGTCTCGTTTACCCGCAAGTCGGGCGAGAACGATCAGCTCTTTGGATCGGTCACGTCGAGCGACCTGGCCGACGCGCTGACCAAGAAGGGTTTCAACATCGATCGCCGCAAGATCCAGCTGCACGAGCCGCTGAAGACCGTCGGCGAGTTCAGCGTTCCGGTCAAGCTGCACAAGGACGTGACCGCGCACTTGAAGGTTGTGATCGAGAAGGAAGCGGTTACGGAATAGGGTTCAGTAATACAGGCCCGGGCGCTCGCTCGGGCCTTTTTTGCGGGTCCATTCTTCGGCGCAGCAAGTCACTGGCAGGTGATCGTAAGTCGCCTCAGCGAGTTCCCCTTTCGCGGCTCGCCTCCATTTTCGTCGTGCAAGAACGTGTAGTAGATGTAGAAACTCTTTCCTAAGATCTGAGGATCGATCTCCCAGCCCCACCGAAGTCGGATACGGTGCCAGTGTCGTCACCCCATCCGCGAAGGCGCCAAGCGTGACAGGCGAGGTCCAGGTCAGGCCGTCGATAGATTCTGCATAGTAAAACGTCGTGTCGTTATCCAGGATCATTACATAGCGTTGCAGTGCGCTGTTGTAATGGACATCCAGATATCCGCCCACCTGAGGCGGAAGATTCGGCAGCAGGTCTGTCGACGCTCCTCCGATACCCGGCTGCAGATGCCAGTTGCCCTCATAATACTTTTCAAAAGGCACGGCGTGTGGGTGCTGCGATCCGAAGGCGGCGTTTAGCAAGGACGCAGCGAGCACTCGCGCCACCGATACATGAGTCGTGGTTGTCGTACCCGCCGGCCAGTCGGGAAAATAAAAATAGAAATGCTTGCCGTCCGGCGAGAGCACGAGTGGCCCGTCTCCGATTTCATCGAACCCTGGTGCGAGTTTCGGCGCGAAAGACTGATTTGGTCGCACCACTTCTCCAAGATCCGTCCAGTGCAACCCATTATCAAACGACGCGGCCAGACCGTGAACCGCGTAGAGTGTGTCGCTGGGAAGTTCCGCGTGATAACCAGCAATTAAGTTGCCCGCTCCAAGCATGCCCTGCGGAACCTGATAAACCGGTCCCCCGCCGATGTATGTATAGCTCGAATAGTTGGGGTTGACAGCAGGATCCGGATTCGGGGAAATCGACACGTCGCGTGGAATTCCTGTACCTAGCGGATTGTCGAGCGTACCCAGAGTAGTGACGACCGAGCCGTAATTATTGTTGCCAACCCAATTGCCCTGCCAATTCTGCCGGGGATGAAACGCGCCATCGCTGGTGAACCACTCATAGCCGCTGGTCGTCTTGATGACACCCATCTGCGTGTCGGGCCACGCAAACCCGAAGCCCTTGGTATCGATGAGCGGGGGTTCAGCCTTCAGGCCAGCCTCGACAATTTCCTCGTGGGCAGCGACGATCACCGGCCCCGCTACCGAGGGCTGGCAGACAGGTGTAAGCGACTGGCTCGACCCAAGAGTGGACGAGAGCTGGAAGAAGCTGGCCAGCAAGATGAGGAGGATGAGCGGTGAGCGGCGCGGCATGGGACCTCGAATCTCAGACAAGGCAACTGTACACCGCCTCGAAACACCAAAATATCCGGAATGTTGCGGTTATCCAGAGGGCTGGCGGAGAAATCCCGAAGTCTACCGGTACTGAAGTGCGATCCCCAGCTTCGGCGATTCAGACCCAAAGAAGTTATGTGTTTTACGGAGTGCATCATGATAAGGGCACTTTTTCTGCCAAACTGGCCGTCCAGACCGCCTGCGGCTGTTCTGTTTCCTCTTAAATCTCTGTCCCTGAATCACCTAGACACTCCAAATAATCCCCGTAAAGCCTATAATTTCTGCTCACGGTTCGGCGGACTCTCCGTCTATTCCTGTGCAAGCCCGGATAGGACAATGAAGACCGGGCAGGTAGAGGAAGCGAGACGAAATGCCGGCCGGTGCATGGGCAATACCACTCGCGATTGGCGGACGGGCCCACTCGAGAGAGAAGAGTGAGAGAGTCAAAATAGTCAGCGAGAATGAGTCGCTGAGAGATCAGGTTCGAGAAAACCAGGACCCCGCGCGGGGCCGCATGGCTGGGCAAGAACGCCGTATTGATGACACGATGTTGATCCGAGAGGCCCAGCGCGGAAACCGCGCCGCCTTCGAGGAACTCGTTCGCCATTACGACCAGTCGGTGCTGCGCCTAGCCCTTCATCTCACCGGAACCGAGCAGGACGCCCAGGACGTCTATCAAGACGCGTTCCTCAAGGCTTACAAGAATATCGGCAGCTTCCGGTTCGAGTGTTCCTTCTACACATGGATTTACCGGATCGTGACCAATTTGTGTCTCGATCACCTGCGCAAGAAAAGTGTGCGCAAAGAGGACGCGCCGGTCGCGAAAGACGCCTCGGGCGGCGAGTATGACCTGCTCGATCAGGTAGCCGATGTGCGGGCGGGGGCGAATCCGGAGCGCGATCTGATGCGGCGGCAACTGGGCGCCCGGATCGCTGGAGCGCTCGAAAAGCTGACGCCGCGCGAGCGCATGGTGTTTGAGTTGAAGCATTACCACGGATTGAAACTGAGGACAGTAGGAGAGATTTTGCAGACCACGGAAGAGACCGCCAAGAATACACTCTTCCGGGCCACGCAGAAGTTGCGCGGGGCTTTGGCAGATATGCGATGAGTTAGTCGAGAGTCCCGGGTCGTGGGTCGCGAGCGAGGACTCTCAGGACTGACGACTCAGGACTCAGGACCGACGAAGGTGCAACGATGAAGTGTGAATGGGTAAGAGAAAATATCGTGCTTCAGGTGTATGGCGAACTGGCCGATGACGCCCGCCATGAACTGGAGCAGCATGTGGCCCGCTGTGCCGATTGCGCAGCCGAACTGAAGGCGGAGCAGGAGTTTCACGCGCTGCTCGCGCAGGATCGCGCGGTGGATCCCACGCCCAATCTGGTCGCGGCCTCGCGCATGCGCCTTCAGGAGGGGCTGGAGACGGCGCAGCAGGGAACGTTCGTCAGCAGGCTCGCGTTCGATCCGGGTAATTGGCTGCGGCAGGTACGCTTCTCTCCCGCACTGGCATCGGTCATTCTGATTCTCGGCTTTGGCGCGGGCATCGGTACTACGTACGAGATTTACAAGCCGCAAGCAACGGCGATCAACGGAGTAGTCCCGAATCCGAACAGTAGCAACCCGGCTCCTAACGAAGCTTCAATCGCAGGCATCAGCTCCATCGTTCAGGACCCAGCCACCAACCAGGTCAGCATCAAGTACAACACCGTGGTTCCCCAGGAATACCGGGGCGCTCTGAACGATCAACAGGTTCAGCAGTTGCTGTTATATGCAGCGCGCAATAACTACAACACGGGCGTGCGAGTGGATTCGGTGGATCTGCTGGCGCAGCGCAGCGGTGATCTGCAGGTGCGCGAGGCTCTGATGTATGCGTTGCAGAACGACACGAATCCCGGCGTGCGGCTGAAGTCTCTGGACGCGCTGGGCAATTACGTCAAGAACGATACGAACGTGCGCGACGCCGTGCTGCGGGCGCTGGTGAACGATGAGAATTCCGGAGTGCGCATCGAAGCACTGCGGCTGATCGAGCCAGTGAAGGCGGATGGCAGCGTGCGCGGTGTACTGATGGCGCTGGCGGCGAAGGATCAGAGCACATACATCAAGTCGCAGGCTCGCACCATGCTGGCGCAGTTGCCGGAGATCGATTAACTCGCCCTCAGCGGCTAGAGCCGTTCGAAATTGCGGCTTGGGACAGGGGAAGCGAAAGTTCGATCGAAGAAAAATCGCTGATGTAACGAGAGAGATGTAAAGCGAGAATTGAGGGGGCTATTTTGAAACGAGCGCTACAAATCGTCGGGCTGGCCGTTGTGCTGACCCTGCTTGCGCCGCTGGCCGTTGTTCCACAAGGCTGGGCGCAGGAAACACATGTAACCCGCGAAGGCGGAGCTTGGGGTCAGGAGATCACGGGCTCGCTGGCAGCGGTCAAGAACTTGAGAGTGAAAGTCGAAATGGGCTCCGTAGTCGTGCGCGGCGGGCAGCAGCAGGCCATCAATTATGTCGTTCGTACTCATTTCGGAAATTCGTCAGAGCAGGAAGCACGGCACCAGTTCGAGCAGTACAAGATCACCGCATATGTGAAGGGCGATACCGCCTGGATCGTGGGAGACTGGCAGGGTGGGAGACGTCCGCGTCACTCATCCGCGGAGTTTTCGGTGATGATTCCCCGGGAAATGGCGCTGGTAAAGCTTGAGACGGAAGGCGGCTCGGTGGACGCGACCGGCATTGCCGGGCGGCTTGAGGCGGAGAGCGGCGGAGGCAGCATCAAGGTTGATGACATCGGCGGCGGCCTCAACGCCGAGACCGGCGGTGGTTCGATCGAAGTGGGCACCGTCAGCGGTGATCTGGGCCTGCACACGGGCGGCGGTTCGATCGAGATTCGCCGTGCCAACGGCAAGGTGAACGCCGAGACCGGTGGTGGAGGCATCCGAATTCAAGGCGCGCAAGGCGCGACCGTGGAGACGGGCGGCGGCAGCGTCGAAGTGCGCCAGTGCAACGGTAAAGTAAAAGTTTCGACGGGCGGAGGCAGCATTGATCTCAGCGATGTTGGCGGTCCCGCAGAAATTGAGACTGGGGGCGGGAGCATCCATCTGACCTCGGCCAAGGGATACGTTCACGCCGAGACCGGGGGCGGCGGGATCGAGCTGTACGGTGTGCCTTCGGCGCGGGCCGAAACCAGCGCGGGCGGCATCACAGTGAAGCTGGTCAATACGGGGGCTGAGCGGCATGATTCTGACCTGGAGACGGGCGCCGGTGACATCACGCTCTACCTTGCGGCGGATGTGGCCGTCGATGTGCGTGCCAGTGTCGATATGGGCAACGGTCACCGCATTACGTCGGATTTCTCCGACATCCACATCAGCAGCGAAGGCGAGAAGTGGGGTCCGAAGACGCTGACCGCCGAAGGCAAGCTGAATGGCGGCGGCCCGGTGGTGAAGGTGCATACCTCGACGGGCGATATCTGCATCAGACGCGCCAAGTAAAGGCATTGATTCACGGAACTCTTGAGGGAAATGATCATGCGCAAACAGATGATGACGAGCATTGCGTTGTTGCCATTGTTCCTCGGCTTCTCGCACGCGGCGCAAAACTGGTCGGTTGATCCGCCGAGCCAGCCCTGGGTTTTTTCCAGTGAAGACGGGGGAACCAGCTCCTATCTGGGTGTTGATATTGCCGACGTCACAACGGAGCGGCTGGGCGCCTTAAAGCTGAAGGACGAAAAAGGCGTAGAGGTGACGATGGTTGACCAGGATGCTCCTGCCGGCAAGGCGGGCATCAAAGAGCACGACGTCATCCTCACGATGAACGGCACGACGATCGAGAGCGGCGCACAGCTTCGGCGAATGATCCACGAAACGCCGGCAGGCCGGGTGGTGACGTTCGGTCTGAGTCGAGATGGCCAGCCCGTAACGGTGAAGGTGCAACTCGCCGACAAGCATAAGGAATTTCCTTTAATGGGTCCGAAGCCCGGCGAGATCCAGTTGAACATACCGGAAATTCACGTTCCGGACATCGACATCCCTTCCATCAATATGGTTGTGGTTACCTCTTCGGCGCGGAGTGGGCTGATGGTGGAGAACATCACGCCCCAGCTTGGCGAGTTTTTCGGCGTGAAGAACGGCAACGGCGTGCTGGTGCGATCGGTGGAAAAAGGCAGCCGTGCCGAAAAAGCGGGATTCCGAGCCGGAGATGTCATCGTCAAGGTCAACGACCAGGCGGTGCATGACACCAGTGACTTCACGCACGCGGTGAAATCGCGCAGCGGAAACTCGGTGAGTGTCGCTGTCATCCGCGAAAAGAGAGAGCAGAACCTGAATCTGGCTCTGCCTGAGCACAAAGATTCCAGTGACCTGTGGTGGGAGGAAAGTTTCAGTGATGAGCCCACGATCGAAGCCGAGTCTGCTCTCGAGTTAAGCAAAGTGCAGGGTGAGATTGCCAAACTCAGGCCGGAGTTGGAACTGGCGGCAGAGAACTCCCGCAAAGCTGCAGAAAGCATGCGTAAGGAATTCCGTCTGGAGCAGAGGGAATTCGTCCGGCAGAGCGACAAGCAGAAACAGCAGGTCAAGAAAAATTTGGACGAACTCCGGATCAAACTGAAGCGAATGCAACCGGACTGGCTGTAAAACGGTTGTTCGCTTAGCGGCCGGTAGCTGCCGCGCGGGTAAGGCTGGCCAGGCAGACGCGATTCCGTCCGGCCTGCTTGGCAGCGTAGAGGCCGCTATCGGCCGCCCGAATCATTTCGTCCCGGCTCGTACCGTGCGTGGGAAAGGCTGCGACACCTGCGCTGATCGTGATCCTCCGCGGAACCCCAGGAAAATGCCAGCTCTCCACCAACCGGCATAATTTTTCAGCGATGACGATCGCCTGCGACGCATGAGTCTGGGTCAGCAGGATCGCGAACTCTTCTCCGCCGTAACGGCAGACCACGTCAATCTTGCGCAACTGCTGGTGAAAGAGCGAGGAAACCTGGCGAAGCACTTCGTCTCCGAGGAGGTGCCCGAACTCATCGTTCAAACGCTTGAACTGGTCGATGTCCGCCATGATCACGGCCATGCCGGTACCGTAGCGGCGGGCGCGCTCGATCTCCTCGATGATCCGCAACTCGAAAAAGCGCCGGTTGAAGATGCCAGTTAATCCGTCCAGATAGGCGAGTTGCTTGACCCGCTCCACGTAGTAGGCGTTCTGAATCGAGTTGGCGCAAATGTCAGCCACCGACTCCAGAGACTGAAGCTCACTGGCGCGAAACGCATCGCGCTGCCCACTGTGTAGCGTGAGTACACCCAGAGTCTGACCAAATGAAATCATCGGAATGCTCATCCGCGAGGCAGAGTCGCTGAAGAGCCGCAGAGAAGCTGGCGCGCCACTCAAATCGTTTTCGATCACCGTGCCGCTACTGGCGATGACTTGCGACCAGGGCTCCTGGTTGGCGGGAAGACGTCCGGTCGACGGAAAGCACGGCGTGAGCGTTCCGTGATGAGCCCGCAAGACCAGTTCCCCTTCTTCGCGGAGGAACATGGACACGTGGGATACCTGAAAGGCCTGCTGAATAACTGAGCAAGTGCGGACCAGCAGATCCTCTAACTCCATGACCGCCGTGCTTTGTTGCGCGATCGTATTGATGGCCTCCAGTTGGCGAGCGCGCTGGCGCTCCAGCGAATATAACCGGGCATTCTGCAGTGCGATCGAGGCCTGTGTCGAAAATAGCGTAAGCAGATCGATAGTTTCCTGGTCGAAATGGTTGACGCGATCACTTTGGCAATCAAGTACGCCGACGACCTCATCTCGTACCTTGAGTGGAATCGCCAGTTCCGAGCGCGTGGATTGCGCCGCGCAAATGTAGCGTGGATCCAGGTTTACATCGGCGGCATAAACCGACTCCTTGGTGCTGACGGCAGCCCCGCTGAGCCCTTCGTGGCACGACAGAGTAAGCGTGTCCTTCCCCGCATCCCAGCCGACCTGGGAACGCACGCACAGCCGCTGGGTCTCCTTATCGAGCAGAAGGATCGCGACATTGCGCAGGTGAAAATAGTCGCGCGTAATGGCGAGGATCCGCTGCAGCACCTCGTCGAGGTCAAAGGTGGACAGCACAGCCTGGCTCGCTTCGAATAGGAGCGCGGTCTTCGGCATTCAAACGGATTTTACCGTCGAGAGTCATAGTTACCGAGGTTCCGAAAGTAACTGGATTCCTCAGCTTGGGTGGGTTCCGCGGATCGAGTGGACTTGGATTTGCAAGGCATCGCGCCCTATCGCCATTTTTTCGCGGTTCGGATCAAACCGTAGGCGACGAGACAGAACCAGAAGTCCAGGATCATGCCTACGTCGATTCGGAAGGGACGGTGCTGAGCCACCGGTGGGAGCGAGGGCAGCAGGGCGAAGTAAACTACGTTCCCTAATATAATCGCCACCAACGCTTGGAGAAGATTCAGTAGCACTGTTGGTTTAGACACCGGGACCCCTGTTTGAGATTCCGAGCACCTGTGGTTTGAGGGCGAAGCTCGTAGTAAGGTTTGCCGCGTTCTGCAGCCCACTTCCAGTGGGCCTCGCTGCTGTACGTGGGAAGCAAAATCCAGCCTGCTCCTGCTACCATTCTTCCGGAGCCTCCATCCGCAGCATGCTCGAACTTTCCACCCCAGTCCAATATGTGAAGGGCGTCGGTCCGCGCATCGCCGAGGCGCTGGCTGCCAAGGGCATCCGCACGGTTGGCGACCTGCTTCATTATCTTCCTTTTCGCTATGAAGACCGGCTGAACCCCCGGGGGATCTCTGAACTCCGCGCCGGCGAGATGGCGACTGTGGTGGCGGAGGTTCGTAACTCCGGTCTGTTTCGCACCAGGAGCAAGCCCATCTTTCAGCTGACCGTGGGACAAGGGCGGGCGCGCCTGCGCTGTCTATGGTTCAACGCGACGTACTTGCAGGATAAGTTCGTGCCTGGGCAGATGATCGCGCTTTACGGAAAAGTGGAAGAAGATCAGCGCTCTCGTGAACTGCAGATCATTCAGCCGCAGTTTGAAATGCTGGGCGATCCCGGTGATTCCGAGAATGGAGCGGAAAAGAAGGCTGCGGAGTCGCTGGAGATCGGCCGCATTGTTCCGATCTACGAGGCGACGGGGCGATTAAGTTCGAAGTGGTTTCGGCGGATCATTCGGACCGCGCTCGACAATTTGACTCCGGATTTGCCCGATGCGATTCCTGCCGCGGTACGGGCGCATATGGCGCTGATCTCTCCGCGGGCAGCGCTCTGGAATGTGCACTGGCCTGAGCCAGGCGAGAGTTTCGAGGCCTTGCAGTCCTCCCGAACGCCCGCACATATCCGGATGATCTTCGACGAATTGTTCTTCGTCGAGCTCGGGCTGGAGCTGAAGCGACGCCAGCAGAAGGCGCAGACGGGGATCGCATTTCGCCTGGATGATCGCGCGCGGGCTGCAATCAAGAAGATTCTGCCGTTTCATCCTACCGCGGCGCAGAAGCGCGTCTTGAAAGAGATCGCCGCCGACATGGGAAAGCCTTATCCCATGCGGCGTTTACTGCAGGGAGACGTCGGATCGGGCAAAACCATTGTGGCGTTCGAAGCCGCGATCATCGCCATCGAAAACGGGTTCCAGGTAGCCTTGATGGCACCAACAGAAATTCTGGCGCAGCAGCATTATTTTTCCGCGCGACGGATCCTGGAGAATGCCGGATATCGCATCGTCCTGCTAACCGGATCGCTCGAAGCCGACCGCAAGCGCGAAATTCGCCGCCATATCGCCCAAGGCAGCGCGCAGCTCGTGATTGGAACGCACGCCCTGCTCGAGGAAAAAGTCGAATTTGGCAATCTCGGCCTGGTCATCGTCGACGAGCAGCATCGGTTCGGAGTTATGCAGCGCCTGAAGCTGATGAAGAAATCCGGCGAAAGCAGCGACGGTTCTGAGGCGGCGGTGTCGCCGGCTGCCCCTGCCCGCCCGGCCGAGCAAGGCTCGGCAGGTCCGCCGCAGACCACTGCAGGCGAGCCCGATGTCCTGGTCATGACCGCAACGCCCATTCCGCGTACGTTGGCGCTTACCCTCTACGGGGACCTCGATCTCAGCGTGCTCGACGAACTCCCGCCCGGTCGCACGCCCATCGAGACGTACCAGATCGGGGACGACCAGTCGCAGCGAATATGGGCTTTCCTCCGCAAGCAAGTCGCTGCGGGTCATCAGGCCTATGTGGTCTATCCCGTAATTGCAGAAAACGAAGAAAGCGAGCTCAAAGCGGCGATCAAGATGTACCGCGAGCTGAGCGGCGAGATTTTTGCGGATCTGAAAGTCGGGTTGCTCCATGGCCGCCTCGACCCAACGCTGAAAGATCAGGTTATGCGGATGTTTCAGCGCGGCGAACTGCAGATTCTGGTGGCGACCACGGTCATCGAAGTCGGCGTCGATGTACCCAATGCGACCGTCATGGTGATTGAGCACGCCGAACGCTTCGGGTTGGCTCAACTGCACCAGCTTCGCGGGCGGATTGGGCGCGGGGCGGCTAAGTCGTATTGCGTCCTGATGACCGGCGGCAAAGTTACCGAGGAAGGCCAGCGCCGGCTGCAGGCCATGGTCGATACCAACGACGGTTTCAAGATCGCCGAACTCGACCTGGAACTCCGCGGGCCTGGTGAATTTTTCGGCACGCGCCAAGCCGGCATGCCGGACTTCCGCGTCGCTAATATCATCCGCGACGCTCAATTGCTGGAGGCGGCAAAGCACGAAGCGGCAGCGGTCATCGCCGGGCCGAACTCGGAGATCAGCGCCGAAGAAATTAGCCGAGCTCTGGTGCAGATGAGGACCCGCTGGCAGCACACGTACGGGCTGGTCGAGGTGGGGTGAGCGTCCCGGCTTACGAATAAATGCAAACTGATAGAATTGATCGATGACCGGTTCTTCCCAGCTAATTCAGATTGCGGTGGGTGCTCCGCCTCGGGCTCCCAAGCCCTCATGGCTGAGGGCGAAGGCCCCGGTGGGCGATAACTTCCACAATCTGAAAAAACTTGCCCGCGGACTCGGTCTGCACACCGTCTGCGAGTCGGCGCAATGCCCGAACATCGGCGAATGCTGGAACCATAAGACCGCGACGTTCATGCTGCTGGGTGATATCTGCACCCGGCGCTGCGGCTTTTGCGCGGTGCCCAAGGGACGTCCCGAGCCGATTGATTGGAACGAGCCTCGTCGTGTGGCAGAGGCGGTGGCAACCCTCGGATTGAAGCACGCGGTTGTGACCAGTGTGAACCGTGACGATGACAACATCGGTAGCGCCCGAGTGTTTGCCGAGACGATTCGTGAGATTCGCGAACTGACTCCGGATTGCCGCATCGAAGTGCTCATTCCCGATTTTCAAGGTCTCGAAGAGTCGCTGCGCATTGTGCTCGACGCCCAACCGGACGTGCTGAATCACAACACCGAAACGGTGCCGAGACTTTATCGGGCGGTTCGTTCGGGGGCGCGTTACGAACGCACGCTCGCTCTTCTCGAAAATGCCAAGAAGTTTTCTCCCGGGATGGTGACCAAGAGCGGCGTCATGGTGGGCTTGGGGGAATCCTCAGAGGAGCTAGTGGAAGTCTTCCGCGATCTCGGGTCGCGCGGCGTTGATATCCTGACGGTGGGGCAGTACCTGCGCCCGTCGAAAGATCATCTTCCGATCGCCCGCTTTTACGAACCGCGAGAGTTTGACTATCTGCGAGAGCAGGCTCTGCGCTTCGGTTTCCGCCATGTCGAATCTGGACCGATGGTGCGGTCCAGCTATCATGCCCACGAGCACGCCGACGCCGCTGCCACGCCACGGGCGGTGACATAGCTTGCGGCTGACGGGTTTCCCCGCCAACGTTGTTTTCCAAAAGATCGCGGTTCGCAGGCTTAGTATCTCCATCGAGGAAATCGCCAATGGGAGTAGCTTCCCGTGGTGACGGTGCTGCTCGCTGTGCTCGGATTTTTCGCTGGCTTGCTGGGCGCGCTGACGGGGATCGGCGGAGGAGTGCTACTCACTCCCATTCTCGCGCTGTACTTTGGCATTCCGATTCGCGAGGCCATCGGAACCAGCCTGGTCGCGGTGATCACGACTTCAGCAGCGAGTTCGTCCGTCCACCTGCAGCGCCACACAACAGACATTCGTCTGGGAATGACGTTGGAACTGGCCACTGCCTTGGGCGCGGCGGTCATGGCTTACCTGGTGGGATACTTCAATCGAAATTTCCTTGAAGGATTGTTCGCGGCCTTCTTGCTGTACAGCGCAATCACGATTTTGACCAAGGGAGGCAAAGTAAAGGACGAGGATGAATCGTCGCCGGCGCTCAATGGTGAAACCGTGATCCCGCCTTATGAGCCGCAGCGCTATCCGCTGGGATTGTCTGCCTCGCTTGTAGCCGGGGCGCTTTCGGGGCTGCTTGGGATTGGCGGCGGGCCCATCAAGGTTCCGGTTATGTACATCTTCATGAACGTGCCGCTGATGGTGGCCACGGCTACTTCGAACTTCATGATCGGCGTCACCGCTGCGGCCAGCGCCATTGTTTATTACCGCCGCGGCGACATTCTGGTGGAACTCGCTGCGCCATTGGCTGTGGGCGTATTCGTCGGGTCACTCCTCGGTGCTCGATTGGCCCCCCGCGTTCATACGAAGGTCGTGGTTTATCTGCTGGTCGGCGTCATGTTCTACCTGGCGGGACACTTGGCCTTCCACTTGCTGCGAGGCCTGCTGTGAGCCAACTGAGAGAGCCCGCGTTCGATCGCATCGTGGCCATCGTGCTGCGCACCGGCGCTTTCGGCTGCTTCTTCATCATGGTGGCAGGTTTGATCCTCGGCTTGTTTATCCACGGCCGTATTCCGCTCGGGATTGAGCGAGCCGGAGTGCTGCTCATGCTGGCGACACCCGTCGTGCGCGTGATCGTCGCCTGTTTCCTGTTCTTTAAGGAAAAAGATTACAGGTACGGATGGATTTCGCTAGGGGTATTGCTGATTCTGATGTTGGGTTCGGTCTTCGGCTTCGGCGAGCACTAACCTCAGAATACGTGCAGCTTAATGCTGAGATATTTCTTGGGGTTTTCGCGGATCGCCTTCACCAGGTCGTGCGTCTCGGTTAGCATCTGATTGGCATTGTTGTAGAGGGTGTCGTCTTTGAAAAGCTTGCCGGCGGTTCCCTGGCCGGCTTCCAACTCCGTAGTGAGCTCTGAGAGTTTGGTGATGGTTGTATCGAGCTTCCTAGCGAGCTCCTCGTCCTTAGTCAGCTTTCCGAGAGTTCCTCTCCCGGCATTGATGTCCTCGGTGACTTTCTTCAGGTTGGCGATCGTGTCGTTCGCGTTGTTGTAGAGCGACGGATCCTTCAAGAGCTTTCCGGCGGTGCCTTTTCCTTGCTGCATGTCGTCGACAACGGCGTTGATCTTGTCGAGCGTGGAAAGGAATTTGTCATAGGCATCGTTACGGCTGATCAATGCGCCCAGGCTGCCTTGCCCACTTCCAACCTGCTCGACGATTTTCTGAAAGTCCGCGATGGTGGCCGAGAAACGGTTGTACAGGGTGGGATCATAAATCAGTTTGCCTAGCGAACCTTTGCCGCTTTCGGCGAATGCGAGAATGCGGTCGGCGCGCTTCAACAGAGCGTCCATGTTCTGCAGGGTGCTTTGGCTGGCCTTCACCACCTGGTTGAAATCCGGATGCACTTGCGTGGGCAGCGTATCGCCGTCCTGTACCGGCCCGGCAATCGCCTGCGAGCTGTCGATATCGAGATAGGTTTCGCCCAGCACACCGGCGGTCTCAAGCGATGTTACCGAATCGCGGCGCATGGAGTCGTGATATTGCGCGCTGACCCTCATGGTGACCTGAACGGGAGTGAGTTGCCTGTCCTTGGTATTTACGATGTCAATGTGGGTGACATTTCCAATATCCACGCCGCTCAACCGGACGGGAGCGCCGATGCGCAACCCCTCGGCGTTATCGAAATAGGATTTGAGGGTCAGACGAGGAGTAAACAAGCCGGCAGTTCCGGACATCAGGAAGAGAAGAAATCCAAGCGTCAGGCTGGCGAGGATTACCGTAATCCCAACGCGGAGTTGCGACCACTTGAGCTGCTTCTGGCTAGGCAAATGATTTCCTCATGACGCCAGTCGGGAGGTTCTCTACCAGCCGGGCAACAGCTTGGATCGCCGCCGGTCTCCTCGCCCCACGCCCTTCGCAGCATCATAACAAAACTATAGCCAGAGCTATGAGGCTTTCGTCCGCAGAGCGGGCATTGCGGCCAGAGCGAGAAGGTAGGCGGCCGCGCCGCAGGCCAAAGTAGCAGTGAGTCCGAACTGGATGGCAATGACCATGGCCAGCACCGATCCCAAAACGCTGGCGGCGGCGTTCATTGCCCAGGCCCATTCCACGGCATTGTGAAATGCATCCTTGCCTGCGGGAAATTCGGGCATAGGCGTAGAAGCCAGCGCGCGCAGCCCGGTGGGAAATGGCATGCCCATGACAAAACCCAAAGGAACAAGGAGAACTCCGCAGATCACACGCTTGAGTTCGAACGGCAGTCCGACCATCGAGGCAAGACGGGCTGGCAGAAAAAATACATCCGCCAGCAGCACCGCAAGAACGAGCACGAGCGGAATCCATCCCATCTCCGCTCTGGGTAGCCAGAAGCGCGAAAAGAGGCTGCCGGCGCCACTGGACAGCATCAGCAGAAAGATCACGACCGTCAGCGCATACGTGGGATGCCCGAGAAACAGCACGAAACGCTGGATGAACGCGATCTCCACGAGAATGTAGCCGAGTCCGACCGCTACGAAATAAGTCAGCGGAAGGACGGACTGGCGAGCTGCGCCGCCTTTCAACACCAGCGGCAGGACCAGAAATATCAACACCGCGATGACAGAGATGACCAGCACCAGAAGCAGAACCATCACTCCGAGGTTCACCTTCCAATCGATCCCGTCGCGAAGTCCCTTTTCACCAAGAATCTGGCCAGCCTTCAGCGTGAAGAAAAAAAACGGTGCGTTATCGGTCACCGGCGCGACATTGTAGGCGTAAGAGCGCGCGAAAGAATAGGCATCATTGCTCGCGATCAGTGCGGAAAACGGATTTTGGCCCGGGTCCGATGGCAGATAGAGGGGATCCAGTTCTGAATAGCGGTCGAAGTGGGCGGTGACGGCCGCTTCCTCGGCGGCGGTGAAAGCTGTTTTCTTCGCGAGCACCACGACCGGGATGCCGTCTTCATCGAGGGATCCCTGGGAGGCAACAATGAAGTTACGGCTTGGGTTGGATACACCCAGACGGTGCAGAGCCTCCATCGCGACCGCAACCACCCGCAATGCTTCTCGCGGCTGGCGGAATTCCCAGCGCGTGATGGCGATCATTCCGTCGGGCTTCAGATGATCGAAATATTCGCGGAACGCTTCGACCGTATACAAATTGTTTTCGCTGAGTGCGAACGCGCCGGCTGCGGTGGATGCCCAGGTATCGACCAGGGTCATCTGCACAACATCAAAGTGCTGCGGAGTCGCTCGCAGGTACGAGCGGCCGTCGGTTACGTGGATGTGTACGTCAGGACGATCGTAGAGATGCTGCGCATAGTCCGCATAGCGGCCGCGCATGATGGTCGTGGCGATAATGGGATTGATCTCGATGCCGGTCACGCTGGGGCTGCCGTTGGCCACAGCGCGCAGCACATCGACGCCGCCGCCAGGCCCGATGATCGCGAACTCCCCGTGGGGGCGTAGAACATTGGCCAGCGCGGGTGGAGCGGACATCAGATCTTTTTCCCATTCCGTGTCGTGCCAGCGGGAGACCTCCGCGTTCATGATGTAGGTGGAGGCATCGGCGTCGATGACGATCGCTTTCGCCTGACCCTGGCGGTCGACCTCCACGCGCGAGAGAGCATTCCAGCGCGCGAATTCCACCCACTTCGGATCTCGAAACATGCCTTTGGCATATACGACATCGATCAGCCGACCGGAATAGTTCGCAGCGGTCAGCGCAACCAACGCGAGAGCCAACCCGCCCGCAATCCGTCGAGTGCTGCGGCCTTCACTCCAAATCATGGCCGCGATGGCCAGTGCCACGCCGGCGACCAGAATCGCATTCGGGCCCCCCAGCAAGTTCAACAAGGGAACGACGGCCAGGCAGGCGAGCGCTCCTCCACAAAGGTCGGCGCCGTACAACCGAGGAATGCGGCGGGACTCACGGGCGAAGACAATCGAGAACAGTAGCCCGGTCAAGAAGAATGGGACGGCCGCGGCCAGGTAGAGAACCGTGAGCTTAAAGAAATTTTTCCAGGTTACGTCCAGTGAGACCGGCACGTGCAGTACGGTTTCGAGCACGGCGATGATCAGGACGGAGTTGGCCATGCAGAGCCACGCAGCGAGCGGGCGCGTCGAAAGTTCCGCCAGCCAGCGTTTCAGCAGATACGCGAATACGCCTCCGGCGCCAAGGCCGAGCAGAGCGATCGATATGGCGAGGAAAGCGAAGTGATAAAAGAGGACGACCGAGAACAGTCGAGTGAGCGCCAGTTCGAGAAGTAATGCCGAAAAACTGGTAAGCGCGAGACCGGCGAGCAGGGTGCTTTCCGGGATTTTAAGACAGGACTTTGTCGGAATGGGCGTGGGGGCGATAACGGCCATAATTGGATTAAGGCCGCCAGTCTAGCAGATGAAACGCGCGGGCGCGCCGCCTTTCCTCGTCACGGAAGATCGGAATCCAGTGAGGCAGGATGGCTGGTCTTTATAGTGCGAAGCTAGCTCTCGAGAATCACCTGCGCGATGGCCTGGTCCACGGTGTGGGAGATCGATAGCGCGGTGTTCTTGACGCCCAGTTTTGCCGCGAATTCTCCGGCCTTGCCGTGGAAGATCATGGTGGGTCGGCCCCCCGGCATCCGGGTGACTTCGCAGTCTCTCCACCGTACCCCAAGATTCCACCCGGTGCCCAGCGCCTTCATGGCGGCTTCCTTAGCGGCGAAACGGGCTGCATAGCGCTCCATGCGGTTCGCCTTCGAGTCGCAATAGCGCATCTCTGCCGGCGTGAAGATTCGCTCGAGAAAACGTTGCCCGAAGCGCTCGATGGATTGGCGGATCCGGGGGACTTCAGCGATGTCGATGCCTAAGCCTACGATCATTTCAGCAACTACAATAACCGATCTCCGCGGTAAATCAGCCTTCCTTCGACCATGCGGGCTTCCGCGGTCAGCTTGTGTGGCTTGACGGGCCCCGCTGCGTCGATGTGCAGCACCTCGTGTCCGTGTGCGACCAGCCAATCGGAGACCAGCATCCGGTGGCACCGAAAATAGACCCGCTCCGCGCACATGTAGGCGGTGCGTGAGCGTTCGGCCGGGCCGACGATCTCGGTCATGGCCTTCTCGAATTCCGGGGTCAACATGTAGTCGGCATAGTTGCGGAAGCTCTGGTTGCGCAGGGCGATGTTCGGCGAGTCTTCGAGGAGTTTCTTGCGATATCCGCCGAGGCTCTTCATCCATAAATACTGCATTTCTGCAGCGGGTATGGTCTGTTGCAAAGAGTCACGATTGAACTGCGGCAGCCGCCTTGACATCGGGAAGGCGCGAATGTCCGCCAGCGTCTGAATTTGATGTGCCCGCAGTGCTGCAATCAGATCGTCGAGGGATCTCGTGGAATGGCCAATGGTGTAGAGAGTTGCCAAATTAGTTTTGATGCCGAAGGGTAGCTATGCGATTCGCTGCAGCGCGTCCGCAATGGCTTGATCCTGGTCAGGGAAAACCGTCCGCAGATCCAAGAGCACCCGTCCCTCTTCGACGCGGGGGATGATGGTAGGATCCGATCCACGAAGCCGTGCGGCCAATTCGTCAGCGCTCAAATCTTCGCACGTCAATGCCAGCAGACGCGTCGCAAGAACCGAAGACGGCGCAGCTCCGCCTCCAATGATCGACTCCCCGTCCAAGAGTTCGATGTTCATTTTGCGCGTCGGCCGGGGCGTATTCCCCTGAGTGCCTGCGAAGGCATTCGCGCGCCTTGCCAGCGCTTCGCACCGAGCACCGATTTCCTCTTTCGTGAGACGCATCATCTTGAGAGTGGGAATGGCATCGTGATCGTGTTTGACGTAAGCGAGCAGGGTGGCCTCGAGCGCGGCGTAGGTGAGCTTATCGACCCGCAGCGCGCGAAAGAGAGAATTGGTCCGCATGCGCGCGACTAGATCGGCGCGGCCGCTGATCAGCCCGGATTGTGGTCCGCCCAGGAGTTTGTCGCCGCTGTAAGTGACCACATCCACGCCAACGCGCAGGCTGTCGAGCACACTGGGTTCACCTGCGATGCCGAAATTCTGCAAGTCCACGAGCGCTCCGCTGCCCAGATCCTCCATGAAGGGCACAGCGCGCTTTCGTGCGAGCGCCACCATTTCGGCCGGGGACGGCTGCTCCGTAAAGCCCGTGATCTCAAAATTCGACCGGTGGACGCGCAGCAGCAAGCGCGTGCGTTCGTTGATGGCGCTCTCATAGTCGGCGATGCGGGTGCGGTTCGTGGTGCCGACTTCACGTAGCGTGGCGCCGGACTTAGCCATGACATCGGGAATCCGAAACGATCCGCCAATCTCGACCAGTTCGCCACGGGACACAATCACCTCTCCACCCTCGGCCAAACTGTTAAGAGCCAACAAGACCGCGGCGGCGTTGTTGTTCACGACGATCGTCGAAACTGACCCACCGCTTGGCGCCCCTTTCGGCCGCTGATCGGGACCTGGGTCCTCGTCCAGCAGTTTGCGGAACAGCCGATCGACGTGCACATCGCGCTTGCCGCGAACTCCGGCCTCGACCTCGAATTCGAGGTTCGAATACTCGCCAGCTGTCTCGAAGATATGTTCGAGCGCATTCTTGCCCAGCGGAGCGCGGCCGAGATTGGTGTGAAGAATTACTCCGGTGGCATTGATGACGGGACGCAGCGAATGCCCGAGCGACCGGCGAAGCTGCGCTTCGATCGCGCAGCCGAGCCCGTCGATCGCCAGCCGAAGACCGGGGCCATCGAGCAAACCCGAAGCAATCTCCTGGCGGAGGCTGGTAAGCACGGTACGGGCAGCATCCGTGACGGCCGTGACACCGTGGGTGTTCGCAAGTGCGGTTACTTTGTTCCCGTGGACGATCTCATCCACTGACGGGAGTTCGCGAAAGAGTTCCGGCTTCGGCACGCGTTTCACCCCCGGATTATGCCACGAATCGTCGTCATCGCCTGCCACTTGCGTCTCTACAGTGTGTGCAGATACGCGAGTAAATCCTGGATATCCTGTGAGTTTAGCGTCTGGCTGTAGGCGGGCATTTCGTTGCGCCCGAGGCGAATGATGTCGGTGACGCGCTCGTCGTTCGCGGGCAGGCCACTCAAGGAAAGATACTTTCGCTGAAATACGCCCTTAAGGCCGGGCCCCTTTTTCCCTCGCGTCGAATAAGGCTCGTGACAGCGGTCGCAGTGTGAATCGTAGAGTTTGCGGCCGGCCGACTGCTGCACGTTGAGGCCAAGCTCGGCGTCCGATTTGCGCCGCTCCACGTCACACCCCGACGGTATCATCAGTCCCAGCAGGGCGGCCGTGATTGCCGCCAGAAGTCTGGTGCGATTCCAGTTTCGCGACAACCCCATCGAACTCTTGTTTTCCCCGTGCATGAAGCATCCTTGGTCGTGGGCGATACGCGGCTCTGCTCGCCGCTTTACAATGATAGAGCAAGACCGCATTCACCACCCATGCCCGTTGCCATCAAGCGAGTCTACGAAACGCCCTCCCGAACGGACGGAGTGCGCGTGCTGGTGGACCGTCTGTGGCCTCGTGGGCTCACCAAGGAACGCGCTGCTGTCGACGAGTGGCTGCGTGATCTGGCTCCTTCCAATGAGTTGCGTCGCTGGGCGCATGCGCAACCCGATCACTGGCCAATGTTCCGCAAGAAATATCTGAAGGAATTGGCGCGCCCGGAATCTGAAGATGCGCTGCGGCGTCTCTATGAACTGGCCCACAAGAAGAACCGCCTGACTCTTCTCTTTGCATCGAAAAATGAGTCCCAGAACAACGCGACTGTGCTGAAAGAACTGCTCGACGGCGCGCGCAAGCCTCCAACGGGCACTGGACCCGGCGCGGCATATGCCATGCGCAAGCGTGCGGCCGCTCGTCGCAGATAATTCCCCGGTCGCAATTCATTTAGAATCTTTGCGGCATGAGACCTGTCTTCCATTGGAATCTCGGCACGCGCGCTCTAGAACTCGGCAAGCGCACGCTGATCATGGGCGTCCTTAACGTGACGCCGGATTCCTTTTCCGACGGCGGCCAGTTCCTCGATCGCGACCGCGCTCTTGAGCATGCCGAGCAATTGCTGGACGAAGGTGCCGACATCGTGGACGTCGGAGGCGAATCCACTCGACCCGGAGCGCGGGTCGACGCCGGCCCGCCGCGGCAGGCTGAGACCAAGCAAATTGAGACCAGGCAGAATGAGGCCAAGAAGAGCGCTTCGGGAGTTCTTAAACTCGCGCCCACCATGCCGGCGGTCAGCGCGGAAGAGGAGCTTAAGCGAATCCTCCCCGTGATTGCCGATCTGAAAAAGAAACATCCCAAGGTGGTGATTTCCGTCGACACCTACAAGGCCACCGTCGCTCGCGCTGCCGTAAATGCGGGGGCGGAAATCGTGAACGACGTCAGCGGACTCCGCTGGGACCCGCAGATGGCCAAGACCGTGGCCGATCTCAAATGCGGAGTGGTGCTCATGCATATGCGCGGGCGTCCCGAAGAATGGCGTACGTTGCCACCCCCTGGCGACATCGTACTGCTGGTGAAACGCGAACTCAAAGAATGGGCCGAGAAAGCCGTGCTTGCCGGAGTGCGGCGCGAGCGCATCGTGCTCGACCCCGGTTTCGGTTTCGGCAAGAATTTCGAAGAAAACTACCCGCTGATCGGGCGCTTCGGCGAACTGCAAACGACAGGATTCCCCCTTCTGGTGGGTACCTCGCGGAAGTCTTTCATTGGGCGAACTCTCGCTAAAGAAGGCAAGACGGTTCCACCGGCAGGCCGTCTCTACGGAACGTTGGCGACGCAAACTGCCCTGATTCTCAAAGGGGCTCACATTCTGCGCACGCATGATGTGCGTGCGTCTGCAGAAGCCGCCGCGATTGCGGATGCAATTTTGCAGGCTCACTAGGCTGAGCAAGTCGAGTTTTCCTTTCAGGAAAATTCCTCGTCGATATTTGCGTGGTGCGTCGCTCCCGACGGACACTTCCCGTGTGTCATCATCCGAAACATAAATCAGGCGTCACACTAGAGACTGCCAAGTTTCCGTTAGGAGAACGCCACCTCTGATGGACATTTTTTCCGAACTTGCGAACGACGCCCGGGTGATGGTCCGGCGCGCCGGACCGCCCGACTCCAACGGTGCTTGCGTCGTCTACTGGATGCAGCGGGCGCAGCGGGGAACGGATAATCCTGCTCTCGACATTGCCATCGAGGTGGCGAATGCGCTGCGCCAGCCGGTCGTCGTATTCTTTGCCCCTATCCCTTTCTACCCGCACGCGAACCTGCGTCATTACCGCTTCTTGAGTGAAGGGATTCCGGATATCGCGGCCGCACTGGCCAAGAGAAATGTGGGTTTCGTGCTGCGTCGGTATCCCGAGCATAGCCTGCTGAAGTTCTGTGACGAGGTCGGGGCCGCCATCGTGGTGGGCGACGAAAGTCCCATGCGCGAGCCCGAAAATTGGCGGCGCGTGGCGGCGAAGAAACTGGCCATCCCGATGTGGACGGTCGACGCAGACGTCATCGTCCCCTCAAAGCTGCTGGAGAAGGCGCAGTACGCCTCTCACATCATCCGTCCGCGGTTGCACGCGCAACTGGAGAAGTACCTGATCCCATACAGGAATCCGCGAGCCCACATCCCCTGGAAGAAGCCTGCCGGATTGGCATCGCTCGATCCAGCCTTCGATATCACCTCGGACTGGAAAATGGATCGTTCGGTGTCCGCGGTGTCGAACTGGCGCGGGGGTAGTGCCGAGGCGCTCCGACTCTTAACAGATTTCGTCCAGCACAAGCTGCGCGGTTATGGCACGCAGCGCAATAAGCCGGAGACCGACCATACCAGCCGCCTGTCTCCGTACCTGCATTTTGGCCATATTAGTCCGATCACGATTGCTCTGGCCGTGAAAAACGCCGAGGCGCCCAAGGCGGATAAGGAAGCCTTCCTGAACCAGATCATCACGTGGCGTGAACTGGCTGTGAACCTGGTGCGCTACAACCCCAACTACGACAGCTTCGAGTGTGCCGAGCCGTGGGCGCACCGTACACTGGCCAAGCATGCTAAGGACGCGCGTCCCGTGCTTTACACCGAAAAGCAGTTGGAGGGCGCAGAGACGCACGACCAGCTCTGGAATGCTGCCCAAACGCAGATGGTTACCACTGGATGGATGCACAATTATGTGCGGATGTATTGGGCGAAAAAAATCCTGGAGTGGAGTCGCTCGCCCGCCGAAGCCTATCGCATCGCGGTCTGCCTGAATGACAAGTACGAGCTCGATGGCCGCGATCCCAACGGCTATGCGGGCATCGCCTGGGCGATTGTCGGGAAATTCGACCGCCCGTGGTTCGAGCGCCCTATCTTCGGACAGATTCGCTACATGTCGGGCGCGAGCACGGGAAAGAAGTTCGACAGCAAAAAATACATCCAGCAGAACCTGTCAGCCACGCTGTTCTAGTCCGCCGAAGTTCCGACCGTCTACTTCACCCCTTGCAAGGCTGCTGCCACTTCGTCCACGCCGGGCACAACGGGGATATCGTAGTTCTTGTGCCACGCCAGGTTTCCCTCGCGATCGATGATCGAGATGGCGCGGCCGGTGATGCCCTTGTCTTGCAGGAAAACGCCGTACTTGGCGGCCACAGCGCCACGAGGCTGAAAGTCGGCGAGCAGCGGATAGTGGATACCCATCTTCTCGGCGTAAGCCTTGTGCGACCAAACGCTGTCGACGCTGAGTCCGAGTACTTGCGCATCGAGCTGGTCAAACTTCTTCATGTCGTTGACGAAGCAGGCGTGCTCCTTCGTGCATACCGGGCTCCAGTCGAGCGGATAGAAAACAACGACCACGCGCTTCTTTCCGCGGAAGCTGCTCAGGGATACATCCTGCTGATTCTGATCTTTGAGGGTGAAGTCGGGGGCGGGAGCGCCGATGCTTGCGGACATAAAGTCTCCTGAAAGAAGATTGATAGAACCGATCATAAACGATTTTGTGTGTCGCAATGGTGCCGTGGAGTTTTGGAAGTGCGAGCTTTAGAATAGTTTCCGCGAATCGAGCAAAATGGTTACGGGGCCTTCGTTCACCAACTCCACGCTCATCATCTCCTGGAAGCGACCGGTTTCACAGCGCAGGCCAGCGGCTTGCATTCGCTGGACGAAGAATTCATACAGCCGCCGGGCCGGTTCCGGAGGGGCGGCAGCGTCAAACGAAGGGCGTTTTCCGCGCCGCACATCGCCATACAAAGTGAACTGCGAGACCGCCAGCACGCTCCCGCCCACGTCCGCTACGCTGCGATTCATCTTGCCATCGTTGTCTTCAAAGACGCGCAGGCCCGCAATCTTCTCCGCCAGGTAATTCGCATCTGCCTCCGTGTCTGCCTGCCCGACGCCCAGCAGAACCAGCAATCCCGGGCCGATTTCGCCGGTCGTCTCGCCATTGACGCTGACTTTGGCGTGGCTTACGCGTTGGACTACAGCTCGCATACAGTTCTCACGTTTGACCCCGGCAACGGCCAACCATTAGGATTCAAGAGTGCAATCCCAAGTGAACAGAGGCTTTGCCGGAAACCGGATCGCCCTTCCTTTACACTAATTCACCGTGACAATTACACTACACACTCGCCTTTTTTTGGTATCGCAGTGCGTAATGCAGTGCAGAATTTTAAGACGTGCCAGAGTTTGAGGGCGAAGACCCGACAGGAAAATCAGAGCTGCGATTGCGCGACGGAAATACGAATTCAAATCTAATCGAGTTAAGCGAGGAGAAACATGGCAGCCGTAGACGAGAAGGTTAAACAGATTATCGTGGAGCAGTTGGGCGTGGATGAGGGCGAAGTCACTTCGAGCGCGTCGTTCGTGGACGATCTGGGTGCCGATTCGCTCGACACCGTCGAGTTGGTCATGGCCTTCGAAGAGGCCTTCGACATCGAGATCCCCGACGAGGATGCCGAGAAGATCCGCACCGTGCAGGATGCCGTGGACTACATTGGCAAGCACGCGAAAGCGGGGAAATAGGCTTGGGACGCAGGGTCGTAGTTACCGGCCTCGGCTTGATCTGCGGCGTGGGCAACTTCTCAGGAGACGTGTGGAAAGCCGTCCTTGCCGGCAAAAGCGGCGTCGCCCGGATTACCGGGTTTGACGCCAGCGCCTTCGCCTGCCAGATTGCCGCCGAGGTCAAGAACTTCGACCCGCTGAACTTTATCGAGAAAAAAGAAGTCAAGAAGATGGGGCGCTTCATTCATGTGGCGATCGCCGCGGCCGATGAAGCCATGAAAATGTCGGGACTTAAAGTCACGCCAGAAAATGACGAGCGCGTCGGCGTTCACATCGGGTCGGGCATCGGCGGGTTCGACATCATCGAACGCGAGCACGTCGCGCTCATGGAAGGCGGCCCGCGCAAGATTTCTCCCTTCTTTATTCCCGCAGCCATTATCAATCTGGCGGCTGGGCATGTTTCCATGCGTTACGGTGCCAAGGGACCCAACGAGGCGACCGCGACCGCCTGCACCACCAGCGCACATTCCATTGGCGATTCCTTCCGGATCATTCAGCATAACGATGCCGATGTGATGATCGCGGGTGGCGCCGAGGCCGCGATCACTCCCATGGGCGTGGGTGGATTCGCCGCGATGAGGGCGCTTTCTACTCGGAACGATGATCCCGAAAAAGCCAGCCGTCCCTGGGATCAGGCCCGCGACGGATTCGTTATCGGCGAAGGCGCCGGCATCCTGATCCTGGAAGAGCTGGAACACGCGCGCAAGCGCGGTGCCGTCATTCTTGCCGAAGTCGCCGGCTACGGGATGTCCGGCGATGCCTATCACATGACCCAGCCCGCTCCCGAGCACGAAGGCGGATTCCGCGTCATGCGTAACGCCGTGCGCGATGCCGGAGTCACGCCGAATGTCATCGGATATGTGAATGCTCACGGCACCTCGACGCCCATCGGCGACACGCTGGAGGCTCACGCCATCCGACCGGCTGCGGACATTGCGGCTTTGATCTTTCTATCCATTTCGTCGGTTAAGTATCCGCAATCCAGTCGCAGGAAGACCGAGGTGTATGGGATGGCTTCCTTTGTCTTGATGAGCAGGACGCGGAACGTTTTGCCGGCTTCGTCAATTCTGCTCATCGCCTCGGCATGCGGAATGCTGGAAACCTGGTCCCTGGAAAAGGTCGCCGCGATCTGCTCCCTTAGTTCCGACACCCCTGGATAGTCTGGTTCGTAAATGAATTGCAGTTCCTGATCGAGAAAGACGGTGGCTCGAACATGACTGGAGGAAGAGATCGCCTTGGCTACGTATGCCAGAACTGAGGGTAGGCTCTCGTCGACGACGATGGTCTCAATGCTTGGTGCGGCAAAGGCCGGAAAGGCGGAATCTGTGACTACGATCCAGTTTCTATGGCCGTAAAGGGGAAGCCGTTTCTGAACCACCGCCTTCCAGTCTGAGGAGAATTCACTGGGCGGGGCTTGTGCTACGCAGAAGGCGCTCAACAACATTATCCAGACACAGAGAGCGAAGCAGAATCTGGATTTCACCTCTGACTCGAATGTATTCATATCAGCTCCGCAGAAATTCGAGACGACTCCTGACACTTCCCTGCTTCTGGAAACTTCCTGGCCAGAAAGAAAACTCCTGGCTCGTTCGTAAATGCCGCCAAACCGCCGCTTCCCTAAGAATACGCTCGGTGCTTACCAGCGATTGCTGTTCGGAAAGCGGTCCACTTCTTCCCCGGTTGGCATGGAAGGTTGAGCTCCGCTCCG
>CAVXVD010000080.1:0-24589 GCA_963765015.1 uncultured Acidobacteriota bacterium
ATTAAGTGGGTCAGGATGCGATGTCAGAGAAGAAAACATTATTCGAGAAGATTTGGAAGGCTCACCTGGTGGCGCAGCCGGCGGGGCGCTCGCCGATTCTTTATATCGATTTGCACCTGGTGCATGAGGTGACTTCGCCGCAGGCGTTTGACGGGCTGCGGGCGGCAGGGCGCAAGGTGCGGCAGCCGGCGCGAACGGTCGCGACGGTCGATCACAATATTCCTACTGAGCCGCGGGGAACTCCGATTACGGATTTGATTGCGGCCAAGCAAATTGCGGCGCTGCAGCAGAACTGCAAGGACTTCGGCATCCGGCTGTTTGATATGGATTCCCCGGATCAGGGGATCGTGCACGTGATTGGGCCGGAGCTGGGTATTACGCAGCCGGGAATGACGATTGTGTGCGGCGACAGCCATACTTCGACCCACGGGGCGTTCGGGGCGCTGGCATTTGGCATCGGGACCTCAGAAGTCGAGCACGTTTTGGCGACGCAATGTCTGGCGCAGCAGACGCCAAAGACGATGAAGATTGATGTGCGCGGACGGCTGGCGGACGGCGTGACGGCAAAGGACCTTGCGCTGGGAATTATCGGGCAGATTGGGACGGACGGGGCCACGGGACACGTGATCGAGTATGCGGGGCCGGCGGTGCGGGCGTTATCGATGGAAGGGCGCATGACTCTGTGCAACATGAGCATTGAGGCTGGGGCGCGGGCGGGCATGGTTGCGCCCGATGAGACCACGATTGCTTATGTGAAGGGGAAGCGATTTGCGCCTACGGGGAACGAGTGGGAGAAGGCGATTGCATACTGGCGGAGTCTGCCATCGGACGAGGGCGCAACCTTCGACAAAGTAGTCGAGATTGACGCGGCCCAGCTTTGTCCGTTTGTGACCTGGGGAACAAATCCGGGGATGGTGGCGCCGGTGACGGGGCGGGTGCCCGAAGTGAAGGGACTCGAGGAATCCGACAAGAGGGCCACCGAGTTGGCGCTGCAATATATGGGACTGGAGCCGGGACGGCGGATCGAAGATATCGGGATTGACCGCGTCTTCATTGGTTCGTGCACGAATTCCCGAATAGAAGATTTGCGGGCGGCGGCGCGGGTGGCGAAGGGGCATCGCGTCAGTTCGAAGGTTCGTGCCATGGTGGTACCCGGATCGCAGACGGTGAAGCGCGCGGCGGAGCAGGAAGGGCTGGACCGGATTTTTCAGGAGGCAGGATTTGAATGGCGAGAATCCGGATGCTCGATGTGTCTGGGAATGAATCCGGACATTTTGCAGCCGGGAGAGCGGTGCGCCTCGACCAGCAACCGGAATTTTGAGGGGCGGCAGGGGCGTGGAGGGCGGACGCATCTTGTAAGTCCGATGATGGCGGCGGCTGCGGCGATTGCCGGGCACTTCACGGATATACGAAATTGGAAATTTCAGTAAACGGTTGGTTAATTGCGATGGCGTGGCCGCTTCCGGTGGTGCTCATCATGGTCTGCTTGGGACTGGTCGCGCTGGGGCTGTCCAACGCAGTCTTTTACGAGCTCGTGGGCGAAGTCAACGCCGCCAGCACTGCGGAACACCGGATTTCCTTTTGGAAAATGGGCTTCAAGTCGCTCGGCGTCTTAAGAGTGCATCGGAAGCTGTTTCCAAACAGCAGGAAACGCTCGCGGATGACTTGGCTCAGCGCGATTGGTGGCCTGATGCTGGTCGGCGCGATGATTGTGGCAATGGTGGCGAAAAACGCGGGTTGGATTCTGTAGCGATCCTAAGGAAGAACGGATGAAACCTTTTACTGTGCATCGCGGGCGCGTGGCGCCGTTGGATCGGGTCAACGTGGACACGGACCAGATCATTCCCAAGCAATTCTTGAAGCGGATTGAGAAGACCGGGTTTGGGCAATTTGTGTTTTACGACTGGCGGTTTGGCGTGGACGGGAAGAAAAATCCGGATTTCGTTTTACACGAACCGCGTTACGAGGGGGCGAGCATTCTCGTGGCGGGAAAAAATTTCGGGTGTGGATCATCGAGGGAACACGCCGTGTGGGCGCTGGCGGATTTTGGCTTTCGCGCCGTGATTTCGTCTTCATTCGCTGACATTTTTGCGAATAACAGCACCAAGAATGGATTCCTCACGGTGCGGTTGACGGAGGACGAAGTAGGCACGCTGATGCGGCGAGCGCAGGAAATCGACGACTATGAAGTCACGGTCAATCTGGAAAATTGCGAAGTCAGGGATGAGCAAGGATTCTGCGCCAAGTTTCCGGTAGATGAATTTGTGCGCCACTGTTTGCTGAATGGACTGGACGATATTGGGCTGACGCTGCAGCATGAGGCAGAGATGGCGGCGTACGAGGCGAAACATCCCGCGCCAGCCTCGCTAGACGCGAACTAAACGGCCAACAGACGTTTCGAGTAAAGAAATGTAAAACCCTCGTCCCGGTCTTGACCTGCCCCACGGGCGCAGTTGATCCTAGTTAGACGCGGTTCTGCCATAGGAACTGCACTTCTAGTTCCGACCTGGCCAAACGAGGGAGGCCTCCTCGAGATAGGGAATTTCCTGCCTCCCACGCGATAAAGTTACCGCAACCGAGCCTACAATAATTAGGTCCTATACTCGGTCTTCCTACTGAGGCCGGGTCAAACGAACGACGACATACTAATCAGTGAATTATGAATGATCCATACGAGAGCAATCCTGGCGCGACGATAGTGCGTGTCGCGCGAGTCGTGACGCTGGGTATCCTTGCGGCAGTTTGCGCGTTGTTTCTGGGATGCAGCAGTTCCGCCGATTCAAAGCAACAGAAGGCTCAAGCGGCCGCACCGCATGCGATCTCGGTTGCGGTGGCTCCGGTACAGAAGCAGGATGTGCCGGTCTATTTGACTGGACTGGGAGCCGTGACTGCCTTTAATACGGCCAACATCAAGAGCCGGGTGGACGGGCAGATCATGAAAGTAAACGTTCGGGAGGGGCAAGACGTCCACGAGGGAGATCTGCTGATCGAGATCGATTCCCGGCCTTATGAGGTGCAGTTGGAGCAGATGCAGGCTCAATTATTCCGCGATCAGGCGCAGTTGCGGGATGCCAAGCTGAACCTGGACCGGTACACGACGCTGATTCCATCGGGCAGCATTGCGCAGCAGCAGGTGGACACGCAAAAGGCGTTGGTGGACCAGCTCGATGGGACCGTCCGCACGGATCAGGCGCAGATCGACAGCGCGAAGCTGAATATCGTTTACTGTCACATCACGGCGGCCTTCAACGGGCGAGTCGGGCTGCGGCAGGTGGATCCGGGAAACATCGTGCACGCCGCCGATACGAATCCGATGCTGATTCTGACGCAGCTGCAGCCGATTGCGGTGATTTTTACGCTGCCCGAAGACCAGTTGCCGAGTGTAGCGCAGCGAATGAAGCAGGGCACGCTGGAAGTGGATGCGTTCAGCCGCGATGATCAGACCAAGTTGGAAGCGGGAAAGCTGCTGACGATCGATAACCAGATCGATCCCACAACCGGCACGGCCAAACTGAAGGCTGTCTTCGATAACAAGGACAATAAGCTCTGGCCGAACCAGTTCGTAAATGCAAACTTGCTTCTGGAAACGCGGAAAAACAGCACGGTCGTGCCGACGGCGGCGATTTTGCGCGGACCCCAGGGCACCTTCGTGTATGCGGTGAATGGGGATAAAACGGTGCAGGATAAGCCGGTCACCGTGGCGCTAACGCAGGGCGACACGACGATTATCACGGACGGGGTCAATGCCGGTGATTCCGTGGTGACGGACGGTCAGGACAAGCTGCAACGCGGAAGTCACATTGAGCCACGCAGTGCGGGTCCAAGCACCGGAGCGGCGACAGGGCCAGCGGGCGTGGGCAGGCGGCGAACCTCCACCGACTCAAACGGTGGTTCTTCGAACTCCAATGGAGTTGGTTCGGGCAGTGAGGTTGGGGTGAAACCAGGTTCATGAGTCCTTCACGATTATTTATTCTGCGGCCCGTCGCGACCACCCTGCTCATGGTTGGCGTGCTTCTCGTGGGCTGGGTTGCGTTCATGCAACTGCCGGTTTCGGCCCTGCCTGAGGTCGATTACCCGACTATACAAGTCGTTACGTTCTATCCGGGGGCTGACCCGGACGTGATGGCCTCTTCGGTTACGTCGCCGCTGGAGCGGCAGTTCGGACAGGTGCCCGGTTTAAGCCAGATGACGTCGACGAGTTCGTTCGGCAGTTCCGTCATTACGCTGCAGTTCGGGCTGGATCAGAACATTGACGTAGAAGAGCAGCAAGTGCAGGCGGCGATCAACTCCGGATCGACGTACCTGCCCACCGATTTGCCGAACCCGCCGATCTACAACAAGGTGAATCCGGCGGATGCACCGATTCTTACTCTGGCGTTGACTTCCGATTCGCTGCCGCTCTCGAAAGTGGAAGACCTGGCCGACACTTCGTTGGCGCAGAAGATATCCCAGTTGCCGGGAGTCGGACTGGTGTCGATCAGCGGCGGGCAAAAGCCGGCAGTGCGGATTCAAGCGAATCCGACAGCGCTCGCTTCGTATGGATTGAGCCTGGAGGATCTGCGGGCTGCGCTGGGACAAGCCAACGTGGATCAAGCCAAGGGCGTGATCGACGGAGCGCGGCAGTCGTACACGATCGGAGCGAACGACCAACTTTTCTCCAGCGAACAGTACAAACCGATTGTCATCGCTTATCACAACAATGCTCCGGTGCGCTTGAGCGATGTTGCCACTGTGACCGACGGGATTGAGAACGACCAGCTGGCCGCATGGATGAACCTGACGCCGGCGGTGATCGTCAACATTCAGCGGCAGCCAGGCGCGAACATCATCAGCGTGGTGGACCGGATCAAGAAACTTCTGCCGCAGTTGCAGGCGTCACTGCCCACCGCGGTAAAAGTGCAGATCCTGACGGACCGGACAATAACGATCCGAGCTTCGGTGAAGGATGTTTATTTTGAACTGATGCTGGCCATCGCGCTGGTGGTGATGGTCGTCTTTTTATTTCTGCGGAATTTTGCAGCGACGGTGATTCCCAGCGTTGCGGTGCCACTCTCAATCATCGGCACTTTCGGTGTGATGTACCTGCTGGGATACAGCCTGAACAATCTGACGCTGATGGCGCTCACGATTTCGACTGGCTTTGTGGTGGACGACGCCATCGTCATGATCGAGAACATCGACCGGTTCCTAGAGGCGGGAGACTCGCCGCTGGAAGCGGCGTTGAAGGGATCGAGCCAGATCGGGTTCACCATTATCTCGCTGACGGTTTCGCTGATTGCGGTGCTGATTCCTCTGCTGTTCATGGGGGACATTGTGGGCCGGCTGTTTCGCGAGTTTGCGGTGACGCTGGCAGTGACGATTCTAGTTTCCGCGGCGGTGTCGCTGAGCCTGACGCCGATGATGAGCGCCAAATTGCTGAAGCATCGCAAGGAGGGCGAGAAGGGCCGCTTTTACGACGTAACCGAAGAGTATTACAACCGCATTATCGCCTTCTACGGGCGAACGGTTAAATTTGTTTTGAAGCATCAAACTGTGACGCTGCTGGTGACGTTCGGGACGCTGGTGCTTACGCTGTTTTTGTACGTTATCGTGCCGAAGGGATTTTTCCCGGTGCAGGATACCGGAGTGATCCTGGGAGTTTCGGAAGCTCCAGACTTTGTTTCGTTTTCGGCGATGGCGCAGCGGCAACAGGAACTGGCGAAGGTCATTCTGCAGGACAAGGCGGTTGAGAGCCTGTCGTCATTTATCGGAGTGGATGGCACGAACACGACGCCGAACGAGGGCAGGATCCAAATCAATTTGAAACCGCGCGATCAGCGCCCGGACGATGCTTCGGCGATCATCCGGCGATTGCAGCCGGAATTGGCGAAGGTGGACGGGATTACCCTCTACATGCAGCCGGTGCAGGACCTCACGGTGGAAGATCGGGTGAGCCGAACGCAGTTTCAATATTCGATTGAGGATGCGGACGCGCAGGAACTGGCACAGTGGACTCCGAAGCTGGTGGCGAAACTGCAGACGTTGTCTGAATTACGGGATGTGGCGACCGATCAACTCACCAATGGCCTCAGGACGAATGTCACGATTGACCGCGATACAGCGTCACGGCTGGGTATTTTTCCGCAAGCTATCGACAACACGCTGTACGACGCATTCGGACAGCGGCAGGTTTCGACAATCTTCACGCAGTTGAACCAGTACCACGTAATCCTGGAAGTCTTGCCGAACTTCGCGCAGACCCCGGCAAACCTGAAGGACATTTACATTCGGCCGAGTACGGTGACGGCGAACACGGGTGCGCCGACGGCTAATGGCGCGGCGGTGACGACGAGCGGTGCTCCGGTTCCGATCTCGACATTCACGCACATGAATTCGACCAACGCCTCGCTGGCGGTCAATCACCAGGGACAGTTTCCGGTGGTGACGTTGTCGTTCAACCTGGCGCCGGGCGCTTCACTGGGCGACGCGACCAAAGCGATTCAGCAGGCAGAAAAAGATATTCAACTGCCACCCAGCATCCATGCGGCATTTCAGGGGACGGCGGCCGCATTCCAGAATTCGCTGGCTTCCGAGCCCTATCTGATTCTGGCGGCTGTGATCACGGTCTACATTGTGCTGGGAGTCTTGTATGAAAGTTACATTCACCCGGTAACGATTCTGTCTACGCTGCCTTCGGCGGGCGTGGGGGCGATTCTGGCATTGATGATTACGGGAAACGACTTAACCGTTGTGGCGCTGATTGGCATCATTCTTTTGATCGGTATTGTGAAGAAAAACGCCATCATGATGATTGACTTTGCGCTGGAGGCGGAGCGCGAGGAGCACAAGCCGCCGGAAGAAGCGATTTACCAGGCGTGCCTGCTGCGGTTCCGGCCCATCATGATGACGACGATGGCGGCGCTGCTTGGCGGACTTCCGCTGGCGTTGGGATCGGGGACCGGCGCGGAACTACGGCGGCCCTTAGGCATCACGATCGTGGGTGGACTGTTGCTGAGCCAGTTACTGACGCTGTATACGACACCGGTGGTTTACCTGTGGTTCGACCGGTTGGCGCATCGATTTTCAAAGTACCAGATCGGCAATCCAATTCCGCCGGAGCCGATGTCGGCGGACTAGACAGATTTGAACCAGCTGTTTCGGACCAGATGATTTAACGATGAGTATTTCGGCTCCATTTATCCGTCGTCCGATCGGCACGTCGCTGCTGGCGGCGGCGCTGCTGCTCTCGGGAATCCTCGCGTTTAATTTCCTGCCGGTGGCATCGCTGCCGAAGATGGATTTCCCGGTGATCAGCATAGGGGCAAGTTTGCCGGGAGCCGATCCGCAAACCATGGCGTCGGCGGTGGCAACACCGCTGGAACGCCAGTTTGGGCGGATTGCGGCGGTGAATCAGATGACATCGTCGAGCCAGCTGGGGAGCACTGGCATCGCGCTGCAATTTGATTTGAACCGGAATATTGACGCAGCGGCTCGCGACGTACAGGCTGCGATCAATGCGGCCCGCAGCCAGCTCCCGGCAAACCTGCCAAGCAATCCGAGCTACCGCAAAGTGAATCCGTCGGACGCGCCGATTCTGTTGCTGGCGTTGACCTCAGATACCTCGACGGTGCCGCAGATGTATGACGCCGCGGACTCGATTCTTTCGCAGAAGCTGTCGCAGGTGCAGGGAGTTGGACAGGTTTTTGTGTGGGGTGCGTCCCAGCCAGCGGTGCGCGTGGAAGTAAATCCAACTCTGCTGAACAAGCTTGGGGTTGGGCTGGATACCGTCCGGAACGCGCTGAATGCAGCCAATGCGAACCGTCCGAAGGGAGAAGTATCGAACGGTGGGATGGAGTATTCGTTCAGCGACAACGACCAGTTGTTCACCGCGGATCAGTACCGGCCATTGATTGTGGCCTACAACAACGGAGCTGCGGTGCGCCTGGGGGATGTGGCCACTGTGGAGGATGACGTTGCGGACCTGCGAAATCTGGGTCTGGTAAACGGCACACCAGGCATTGTGATACCCATCTTCCGGCAACCGGGCGCGAACATCATCGAGACCGTGGACCGGGTTAAAGCGCTGCTGCCGTATCTGCAGTCCTCGATTCCTCCCTCGATCCATCTCTCGGTTTTGATGGATCGCACGACGACGATTCGAGCTTCGGTGAAAGATATCGAGGGCACGCTGCTGATTTCGATCGTGCTCGTGATTCTGGTGGTATTCCTCTTTTTGCGCACGGTGCGCGCGACGATCATTCCGAGTATTGCCGTGCCGCTTTCGCTCGTTGGCACTTTTGGCGCGATGTATCTTCTCGGGTATAGCCTCGACAATCTCTCGCTGATGGCTCTGGCGATTTCCACTGGCTTCGTTGTGGACGACGCGATCGTGGTGCTGGAAAATATCACGCGCTACGTGGAGCGGGGCATGGATGTCGTGCAAGCGACATTCAAGGGAGCTGCCGAGATTGGATTCACAGTGCTTTCGATGAGCACGTCGCTGGTGGCCGTATTCATTCCGCTGCTGATGATGGGCGGGATCGTGGGGCGCCTGTTCCGCGAATTTGCGGTGACGCTCAGCATTGCGATCGCGGTTTCCCTCGTGGTTTCGCTGACGACAACCCCGACGATGTGCGCGAAATTCTTAAGGTCCGCGAAGACCGAAAAGCACAATATCTTCTATCGAGCCAGCGAGTGGTGTTTCGAGGGGATTCTAACCATCTACACGCACGCTCTGAGGTGGGTTTTGGCGCACCAGCCGGTGACCGGGGTCGTTACCATTGCGGTCGCGGTGCTCAGCATTTTCCTTTACTTCAAAGTTCCGACAGGGTTCTTTCCACAACAGGACACCGGCCGGATTCAGGGAACAGTGATTGGCGCCGAGGACATCTCGTTCCAGTCCATGAGCGACAAGATCAAGCGGTACGCAAGCATTGTGCTGAAAGATCCGGCGGTCGACACGATGGGCGGTTTTACGGGCGGGGGTAGCGCTCTGAACCAGGGGCGGTTCTTCGTGATGCTGAAGCCTCTGGAGGAACGGGGCCCTTGCCAGAAGCAGCACTTTTGGGAGCCTTGTCATTATGCATCCGCCGACGACGTGATCAATCGACTGCGCGGCAAACTGGCGGTGGTGCCGGGCGCGACGTTGATCTTGCAATCGGCGCAGGAACTCACCATTGGCGGCCGATGGGGCAACGCACAATATCAATACACGCTACAGAGCGCGAATCTGGACGATCTGAACAACTGGGCACCCCGCCTACTCGCTAAGCTCAGAAGCCTGCCGGAGCTGCGCGACCAGAACTCGGACCAGCAGGATAAGGGCTTGCAGGCGAAGCTCGTGGTCGATCGCGATACGGCGAGCCGAATGGGCATCACGCCGCAGACTCTCGACAATGCACTCTATGACGCGTTCGGGCAACGACAGGTCTCTACGATGTACCGACCGCTAAACCAGTATCACGTGGTGATGGAAGTAGCGTCACAGTTCCAGCAGACGCCGGAGGCGTTGCAGAATATTTATCTGCGGTCGACGAGCGGAACGCCCATTCCGCTGGCGGCGTTCACCCAGTTTGAACCATCGAATACGCCACTGGCCGTCAATCACCAGGGGCAATTGCCTTCGGTGACCATCTCGTTCAATCTGGCGCCGGGGATTTCTCTTGGACAGGCGACGGATGCCATTGAAAGAGCGGAGCGCACGATTGGGTTTCCACCAACGATTCAGGCAAGTTTTCAGGGAACTGCCGCCGCTTTCCAGGATTCCCGCTCCAACATGTTGATTTTGATCATTGCCGCGCTGGGCGCGGTTTACATCGTGCTTGGCATGCTGTATGAGAGCTACATCCATCCCATCACGATTCTCTCCACCATCCCGTCGGCCGGGGTGGGAGCGCTGCTGGCACTACTGTTGACCCACAACGAGCTCAACGTGATCGGGATGATCGGCATCATCCTGCTGATCGGCCTGGTGAAAAAGAATGCAATCATGATGATCGACGTGGCGCTCGATGTGGAACGCACCCAGGGGAAGAAGCCGGTGGAAGCGATCTACGATGCGTGCATCCTCCGTTTCCGGCCCATCATGATGACGACGATGGCCGCGCTGCTAGGCGGCCTGCCACTGGCACTCGGACATGGGACCGGATCGGAGCTGCACCGTCCGTTGGGCATCACGATTGTGGGTGGACTGATCGTGAGCCAGATGCTGACACTGTTCACGACTCCGGTTGTATATGTATACCTGGACCGGCTGAGACTGGCTTTACGGGGTGGAGACGAGGAAGCGTTGGCGTCGGCGCACGGGACTCCGCGGCCCAGCCCGGCACATGGAGACTAATACGGATGGCTGTTAAGGTCCTGATTGACCTGTTCGGAGCCGACTCGGTTTGACCCGTCCGTGCAACCTGGGTGGAGAATTTCTGCATCGCAGAGCTAGAGAGAAGCCCGTCTGCTGCGCAAGGAACCGCTTGTCCCGTATGATAGGGGTCACGAGTAGAGCTGCCTGAGAGCAATCCGTTCGTCCTGGAGTTGCCGGGCAGTAGCGTTTCCAGGTTGCGTTTTCGACCAAATTTCTTGAGGAGTGACGGATGCTAAAGAAAGCGGCGGCTTTGTTTCTTGCGTGCGCAAGCATAGCCATGTGTGTGGGATGCAGCAGTACGGCGAACGGGCGGTATTTGTATGCGGCGATTCCCAATGCAAATGACATTGTGGCCTATCGCGAGGATCCAAACTCGGGCGTCCTAACGGCCCTGGCAGGCAGCCCGATTACAGCCGGTCCGGCGGTACAGTCTCTGGTGTTGCATCCGTCGAAGAAGTTCTTGTACGCGGCGAACTCGGGCGTGTTCCCCGGCAACATTTCACTTTTTGATATCGCCAGCGGCGGCGGGCTGACGGAAGTTACGCCACGTACGAATGCGGGCACGGCTCCGACCTTGCTGGTGATGGATGCGGCGGGCGCATTCTTGTATGTGGGAAACACGGGGTCTTTCGACATTTCGGTATTTTCCATTACTGCAAGCACCGGGGCGCTCACACCGGTGCCGGGTTCTCCCTTTTCGGTGGGACTCAGTCCTGAGAACATGGCTCTGACACCCTCGGGGAACTTCCTTTATGTGACTGGAGAAGGTACGCAGGGATACATCGAAGGATTTCCGGTCACCAATGGAACGCTAGGCACTCCGACTGTGACGTTCACCGGAAATGATCCAGATGGGCTGGCCATCGATTCCACCGGAACGTACTTATACACGGCGAATAAGGAAGACAACTCGATTTCGGAGTTCACCATCAACAGCGACGGCACGTTGACAGCTCTGCCGAATTCTCCGATTGGTTTGCAGTACAACGCGCCGGTTTCTCTGGCGATCGACAAATCGGGGAAGTATTTGTATGCGGCGATGCAAGGCTCAACGAATCTGGAGGGCTTCTCGATCGGGGGGAGCGATGGCGGACTCACCCTACTCACCACTTCGCCATTTGGGACGGGAGCTCAGCCCAGTTTCGTCGCCAGCGACCCTGACGGGGAGTATCTGTTTGTCGGGAACCAACAATCACCGGTGGTGCAGTCACTCAGTCTCGATTCGGGCTCGGGAACGTTGACGTCGGTTTCCTCCTACTCGGTTCCGGGCAACCCGACCTCGATCGTCATCACGCCATAGCCGCGAAAACGAATGAGTACAGCCATCGAAATCGGGCACGGTGCTCGCGCTTCGGAGCGCTACGCGGAACACGTTAACCCGGCGTGGGTACGGCTGCTTGATCTGCTCCAGATGAACGTGCGCTACGAGCGGTGCGTGGGGGCCGAACTGCACAGCGCGGACGGCCGCTGCATCCTCGATTTCCTGTCGGGATATTGCGTTCACAACGTGGGGCACAATCATCCGGATGTAGTTCTTGCCCTGCAACGGGAACTGGAGCGCCGCGGTCCGGCGATGATTCAGACGCACGTGGCCGATCTTGCCGGGGAACTCGCCGACAAGCTGTGCGGGCGCGCGGGCGGCCGGCTGAACAAGGCATTTTATTGCTCGTCGGGGAGCGAGGGGGTAGAGGCCGCCATTAAGTTTGCCCGGGCGTATACCTCGCGCGCGGGAATCTTGTCGGCGGAACACGCCTTCCATGGTCTGACCTGCGGAGCGCTGTCGCTGATGAGCGATGCGTTCTGGCGAGAAGGATTCGGGCCGCTGTTGCCGGAAACGAAGGCAGTGCAGTTCGGGGATCTCGAAGCGCTAGAGCGCGAACTCAAGACGAAGAAGTTCGCCGCTTATGTGGTTGAGCCGATTCAATCGGAGGCCGGGGTTTGCGTACCGCACTCGGACTACCTGCGGGCTGCGGAATCGCTGTGCCGGCGATATGGGACGCTTTTTGTGCTGGATGAAGTGCAGACCGGAATGTACCGTACCGGGACATTTCTGGCGGCGCATCATTTTGGCGTTGAGCCCGACATGGTCATTCTGGCCAAAGCGATGAGCGGAGGTTTAGTGCCATGCGGAGCCGTGCTGATGTCGGACGAGATTTGCGACGCGGTATATTCCTCGTTGCCGCGGGCGTTCGTACACACATCGACATTCAGCGAAAACAGTCTGGCGATGCGGGCGGCGCTGGCGACGCTGGAAGTTCTGGAGCGGGAAGAACTGGGCCAGCGGTCGACGGTCGCGAGCGATTATCTGCGCACGCGATTGACCGAGGCACTGCGCGATTTCGAAATGGTGAAAGAAATCCGAGGCGTGGGACTGTTGATGGGAATTGAGTTCCAGCCGCCTCGGCAGCTCCGGTTGCGGATTCCGTACGAGGCTTTCGCAGCGGTTCATGCGGGTATGTTTGGCCAGATCATGGTCATGCGCTTGTTTCGCGATTTCGGATTTCTGACGCAAGTTTGCGGGAATAATTTTATGGTGCTGAAGGTGGCACCGCCGCTGGTCGTCACAAATGCGCAAATGGACGCCTTCGTGGCTGCGGTTCGAGACGTGGTGGAACTTGCCAACTCGCCGGGCGTTTTCTGGTCGGAGGCGTTAGGGCTGGCGCGCCGGGCCTTTCGCGGTTAGAGTTGCAAGCCTAGTTCTTTTTGACAAGCGAGTGACAAGTGGGCTTTTCGATGTTTGGGACAATACACCAGTCGGCACGTACACGCGGGTGCAACCGCGGGCAGCGCCCGGTCATCTAAGTTTTCATTCAATGTCCGGCGGGTGATGGCGCTGACTCCGTGCCAGGACCGAGATCCACACAAAATGAAAATAGCCAGCGCCGCGAGCGCCTTCCCTCAGCATTACTACTCCCAGAAGTTCCTGCTGGAAAAGCTCCAAGAATATTGGGGCGACAGCCTGAGAAATCCGCAAATGCTGGCGCGCTTGCACAGAAACGTCGCCGTAGAAGGCCGACATCTTGCAATGCCCCCCGAAGAGTATTACCAGATGACGACCTGGGGGCAGGCGAATGACGTGTGGATCAAGGTGGCGCAGGAGCTTGGGGAACAGGCTTTGTGTCGCGCTTTGCATCACGCGGACGTCGAGCCGAGCGCGTTGGGAGCATTGTTTTTCACTTCGGTAACAGGAATCTCAAGTCCTTCGATTGATGCGCTGTTGATCAACCGGATGGGGCTTCCGGTGAACATCCGCCGGGTTCCGATATTTGGATTGGGCTGCGTGGCGGGAGCCGCGGGAATTGCGCGAGCCGCGGATTATGTGCGCGCATATCCCTCGCAGGCGGCTGCGCTGGTCTCGGTGGAGCTTTGCTCATTGACGATCCAGCGCGAGGATCTTTCGGTGGCCAACCTGATCTCTTCGGGTCTATTCGCGGACGGGTCGGCCGCCGTCATCGTAACCGGTGACGATTTTCCGGGTACGGGTCCGGAGATTGTGGCGACACGATCGATTTTTTATCCCGACACCGAACAGATGATGGGATGGAAGGTGAGCGAGAAAGGCTTCCGGATCACGCTCTCGCCGGAGGTGCCGGTTCTGATCCGCGAACATCTGGGGCAAGGTGTGGATGCCTTCCTGGCGGATCATGGACTGGTACGAAGTGACATCGGAAGTTGGGTGCTGCACACCGGCGGCCCGAAAGTGCTGGAGGCCACGGCGGCGGCGCTCGATCTGCATGATGGGCAGCTGGATGCGTCGTGGGACTGCCTGAAGAGAGTTGGGAACTTGTCATCCGCTTCGGTGCTGGTAGTACTGGAAGATGTGATGAAGAACCGCCGTCCCGCCCCGGGCACGATGGGCGTGTTGGCGGCGATGGGGCCAGGCTTCTGCTCTGAGCTTGTCCTACTTAAGTGGTGAGGGTCAGCAGTTGGTGAACTCTACGGATGTTTTTGTAATTGGTGGTGGGCCCGCTGGTCTGGCTGCGGCGATCGCTGCGCGCCAGGCAGGGTTCCGAGTCGTGGTCGCGGACGGCGCACAAATGCCGATTGATAAGCCCTGCGGCGAAGGCCTGATGCCGGATGGGCTGGCGGCGCTTGAAAAACTTGGTGTGACCGTCGGAGCGGAGAATGCATTTCCGTTTCAGGGCATTCGATTTCTGAGTTCAGGCCTCGCAGTGGCTGCGGAGTTTTCCAAGGGGGCTGCGGGCAAGGGAGTGCGGCGAACCATACTCCACCGGCTCATCGCAGAGAGAGCTTCCAGCCTGGGGGTTGATTTCTTGTGGCAGGCGGCGGTTACGGGGATCTCGGACGATAGTGTACGTCTGGGGAACCGTACGGTAAAAGCGCAATGGATTATTGGTGCTGATGGAGGGAATTCGCGCGTGCGGCGCTGGGCCGGGCTCAACGATTTTCGAAAAAGAGACTGCCGCTACGCGTTCCGCAAGCATTATCGCGTGCGGCCGTGGACCGATTACATGGAACTGTACTGGGGACGACATGGCGAAATTTATGTCACGCCGGTCTCCCAGGAACAGGTCTGCGTTGCCCTCATTTCGCGTGATCCGAAGCTGCGATTGCAGGAGGCGTTGGAGCGCTTCCCGGAATTGAAGGTACGACTCGCCGGAGCGGAAGATGGCTCGAGCGAGCGAGGAGCCATGACGGCCACTTGCCAGCTGCGGCGGGTGAGCCGCGGAAAGGTCGCTTTGATCGGAGATGCCTCCGGTACGGTGGATGCGATTACCGGAGAAGGGCTGTGCCTCGCGTTTAGCCAGGCGATGGTGCTGGCCGACTGCCTGAAGGAAGGGAATCTGTCGCGATATGAGCGCGAGCATCGGCGGCTGGCGCTTCGGCCACTGTTGATGGCGCGGCTCATGCTGCTGCTTGACCGGCGTCCGCGGCTGCAGCGGCGTACGCTGCGAGCGTTCCGGAGGCGTCCTTATGTTTTTAAGCGGCTGTTGGAGTTGCATGTGGGAGTTTTGTCGCCGCTGCATCTGGCAGTCGATGGGTTGACTCTCGGATGGGGGCTGTTGACCGCATAATTTCATGAACCTGATCGGCGTGAATGCTTCCAGAAAATTGTTCGTGCTTGTCCTTGCGCTGGCAGGTTGCGCTGCCGGTGCGGCTTCACAAGACATAGCTTTCCAGGTTGATCCGGCGCAAACCACTGTGAAGTTCACGCTGGGGGACGTTCTGCACACGGTGCATGGAACGTTCAAGCTGAAGCACGGAGCCCTGCAGATCGACCCAACGGCGAGAAAAGTGGCAGGCGAGATTGTCGTCGACGCCGGCAGCGGCGATAGCGGCAGCGGCATGCGCGATCGCAAGATGAACAAAGAAGTTCTTGAGAGCGCGAGCTATCCGGAAATTTCTTTTCGTCCCGATCGATTCGAGGGAACGGTACCGAGCCAGGGAAAATCCTCAGTGATGATTCACGGGACGTTCAGCATTCACGGGGTGAGTCGAGAAATTTCGGTTCCGGCCCAGGTGGATATATCGCCTGACCACTGGAGCGCAATCGTACACTTCACCGTTCCTTACGAGAAGTGGGGGATGAAAAATCCCAGCACGCTATTCTTGCGAGTGAACGACTCGGTGGAGATCGATCTGGCGGCGGCGGGGAGCGTGGTGAAACCCATCGTGGGATCCACGCAATAAGCGTCTTTCCAACGATCCGCTAGTACCGATCCTGGGGAACGATGCCCTTTCCTTCGGTGCACTCGTAGCAGCGGCCTGCGGACAAATTCTTGTATTCCTCCGAGCGCCCGCTTGGCCAATCGATCACGACGCGTTCGATGCGGTCGCGCTTTTCCATCCCAAACGTTACGGGAAGTTCAGACTGGGACAGATAACTGGAACCGCCTTTCACCATGCGCGACTGGGTCAGGCCCCCGGCGATAACTCGGACCAACGCGCCAATGGCGTCGCGGTTTGACTTTGTTCCCACCAGGCGGAAGCGGATGCTGCGATTTCCGCTGAGTAGATCGTTACGATACAAGTACGCGGGACCGTTGTTGGTGGTAATCAGCAAGTCGAGGTCTCCGTCGCGGTCAAAGTCTCCGTAGGCAAGGCCGCGGCCGACTTTCGGCTGGTCGTAATCTCCGCCAACTTCGGCGGCGACGTCGTGGAAGATTCCTTTTCCGCCGTTGAGAAAAAGCTGCGGAGGTTGGGCGTATCCGACGTTGCCGCGGATGTTCCGCACGGTTTCGTCAATGTGTCCATTGGCAACGGCGAAGTCGAGCCAGCCATCAAGATTCACATCGAGAAAGGAACAGCCGAACCCTAGGCTGTTTCTGGAAGCAATGCCCACTCCCGACTGCGGAGCAATGTCTTCGAAGCTCTTGCCGCTGAGACGATAGAGGCCGATCATCTCATTGTCGAAGTTTGTGATGGCGACGCCAGGAGTGCCGGAGTTCTCGAAATCGGCCACATCGATGCCCATGCCGGCACGGGCCTTCCCTTCACTGCTGAAGGCGATGCCAGCTTCGACGGCAGCGTCTTTGAAGGTGCCATTGTGCTGGTTGCGGTAGAGCTTGTTGGGCTGGGTATCGTTCGCCACAAGCAGATCGGGCCAGCCGTCACGGTTCTCGTCGAATAAGGCCACGCCGAGGGATTTGGAACTGCTGTCGAAAATGCCGCTTGCGGCGGTGACATCCTCGAAAGTGCCGTTGCCACGGTTGTGAAAGAGCCAGCAAGTCGCGCCGCGATAGGCTTCGGGCGTGCAGTAGGACTTGTGTTTTCCGTCGAGGCTGCAGAAAACATCTTGCTCCGGCGACCACTTCACATAGTTGCAGACGAAGAGATCGAGCAGGCCGTCGCGGTCGTAGTCGAACCAGAGGGCCGATGTGCTAAAGCCCTCACGCTTTCCGAGTCCGGCGGAAACCGTGACGTCGACGAAGGTGCCCTTGCCGGTGTTGCGGAAGAGGCGATTCTGTCCAACGCAGGTGACCAGGATGTCAGGGAAGCCGTCGTTGTTGTAATCGCCGACGGCAACGCCCATGCCGTAGAGTTCGACATCGAGACCAGCGCGGGTGGTTACGTCCGTAAAGGTGCCGTTGCCGTTGTTGTGATAGAGGCGAAGGGATGTTCGGTTCTTTTTGTGGCCAGGCCAGTCCGCGCCGTTGATGAGAAGAATGTCTTGCCAACCGTCGCGATCATAATCGAGGAAGGCGCAACCGGAGCCCAAGGTTTCCGGCAGGAATTTTCCGCCAAAAGCTCCGCTGTTGTGCTGAAAATGAATTCCGGCTGGACCCGTGACGTCGGCAAACTGAAAGCCGAGAGACGAAGTTGCCTTCGACTGCGCCGCCAGAGCCTGAAGACTGGACAGCTGCGAACACGATGCCAGCCCCGCCATCCCCGACAGGAAAGACCTGCGATTCACGGAACGTTCACCAACCCAGCGCGAATCGCATACACGACCAACTCTGCCGTCTTGTGAATGCCGAGAGTGTTCATGATGTTGGCGCGGTGCACGGCGACGGTGTTGGCACTCAGCTCGAGGGCGGTGGCGATCTCCTTGTTCGACTTGCCGTCGACGATCATCTGCAGGACTTCCAATTCCCGCGGTGTGAGCGCGGCATTGCGTTCACCTTTTAGAGCAGCCCGTTGTTCGACCTTGGGATCGAATACAGTCTCTCCGGCGGCTACCTTGCGAATGGCGGCACTGAGTTCCAAGTCCATGGCATCTTTGAGAACGTATCCCTTGGCGCCGGCTTCGATTGCCTGCCGCACCCACGTGCTTTCGGTGTGCATGCTGAGCATAAGAACGGCGGTCTCCGGAGAGTCTTCCATGATCTGCCGAGTAGCCTGCAGGCCATTCATGCCGGGGAGAGCGCAGTCCATAACGACTACTTGAGGGTGAAGTTGTCTGGCCAGCTTGACGGATTCTTCGCCGTCGCCGGCCTCGCCGACGACTTCCATATCGGATTCATCCTCGAGCATGCGCCGGAAACCGCGCCGGACGAGGCTGTGGTCATCCACGAGCAACACTGTGATCTTCTTTTCCATTCCACTCCGCTTTCTCTCTAGGTACAGTCAGGTGGACCAGCGTTCCACCTTCAGGGGGACGAGAAAAGACGATTTGTCCACCCATCAACTCCGAGCGCTCGCGCATGGCAACCAGGCCGATGCCGCGCTTGCCTGGGCGTTCCTGGAATCCAGTCCCGTGATCTTCCACTTCCAACTCGAGGGTTCGCGGCAAGAAACGAAGGCGGACCCAGGCACGTTTCGCGCCAGCGTGGCGCGCGACGTTGTTCAGCGCTTCCTGCAGAACGCGGTACACATGTACGCCGGCGCTGCCATCAACGGGGAACGGTTGCCCCTGCTTTTCATAGGATATGGCAATTCCCGTTTGCCGTTCCATGGTCGGAATATACCAGTCTAACGTGCTCTCGAGTCCGGCCTCGTCGAGCATCACGGGATGGAGAGCCTGCGAGAGGCTGCGGACACTTTCCAGGGTCGCCTGCACCGTCTGTAAGACTTCCTGCAAGTCCGCGCGCAGCGTGGAGCCTTCGGGCGCGTGTGTGCCGGCTCGACGGAGCATGGATCCGACTGCGGTGAGGATCTGGCCAAATTCATCGTGAAGCTCGCGAGAGATATAGCGGAGCGTCGACTCCTGCATGGTGATGAGCTTCTGCGCAAGCTCGCGACGGCGTTCGGAGATTTCGGCGAGGCGCGCGAATAGCCGGCGGTTCCAGCGGATTAGAGAGAGGCCATTGAGGAGAATGGCCAGCAGGGTTGCGGCCAGGAAGACGTAAACCTGGCGTTGCACTCGATCGTAAATCTGAACGATACGCTGTCCCGCTTGCTCCTCGTTTTCGCTATTCTGCACGAGCAGCCGAGCTACTGCTGTGCTGAGAGCGGCTTGCCGTTCCTGCAGGGAGAGTTGAATCTGGCCGCGGGCTTCCTTCTCTTTGCCCTCGCGTGCCAGGGCGAAAACACGGTCGACCGCATCCCAGAATTGAGTAAATTGGCTGGAAAGAAATGTGCTTTGTTCGGGTGTGCGGCTGGTAGCAGCGAATCCAGCCTCAAGACGCATGGCATCGTCGAGGTCGGTGCGGATGCGCTGGAATTGTGCAGACCAAGCAGTCAAGGGATAGGGCTCATCGCTGCTGACCATGTCGCGCATGGCCACGGCCAGGAGGTTGAGATCGTTCTGAATCCTCAGCAACTGCAGGGAATCTTTGCGGTTGCGATCCACGAGCTGGGTCTGCAATTTTCGCAGGCCCGTGACCTGCCAGGTGATATAGGCCGAGTAACTCACCACCACGGAGAGCGTGATGAGGAGGGCCAGTAAAAGGCCGAGGGTCGGCGAACGTTCCTGGTCACGAGGACGAGACACGCCCCGAGGATACAACGTCGAGATGGCGCATGCCACAGGCAACGCGGGATGGCGGGATGTGTGACAATGCATTAATAATGAAGCGAATCCTGCTGTCGGGGAGTCAAATAACGGATTGAGTTCCCCATCCAAAGAAGTCGCGAAGCCCGCGAAGATGCAAAGGCTGAAGGCCGTCTGGCCGGAGGTTTGGAAGCTGATGCGCCCGCGCCGGTGGGTGCTGGTTCTGGGCTTTGTGCTGATGGTGATCAACAAGTTCGCGGGATTTGTGCTGCCGTATTCTTCGAAGTTCCTGATTGACAACGTGGTAGGCAAGCACCAGACAGGGATGTTGCGACCGCTGGTCGTGTCGGTTGTGCTGGCCACGCTGATCCAGGGTATTACTTCTTTCTCGCTGACGCAGCTGCTCTCGAAGGCGGCGCAGAGGCTGATTGCCGATCTTCGGCAGCAGGTGCAGACACACATCTCGCGATTGCCAGTTAGTTTTTATGATGCCAACAAGACGGGCGCCCTGGTGTCTCGCATCATGAGCGACGTGGAAGGTGTTCGCAATCTGCTGGGGACCGGACTGGTGGACTTTGCGGGAGGATTGGTCGCTGCGAGCATAGCGGTGGTTCTGCTGCTGAAGACCAGCGTGCCGCTGACTCTGATTGCCGTCGGTTCCCTTGGGTGCTTCGCTTTTACGTTGAATAAGGCATTTGCCACCATCCGCCCGATCTTTCGCGAGCGCGGCAAAATCAACGCTGAAGTTACGGGCAGACTGACGGAATCGCTGGGCGGCGTGCGGGTCATTAAGGGATATCACGCGGAAGAGCGCGAAGAGAAGATCTTTGCCGGCGGAGTGCGACGGTTGCTCGACAACGTAATGCGCACCCTGACAGCAACATCGCTGATGGGACTTTCGGCCAGCGTGCTACTGGGAGTGGTGGGAGCGGCCACAATGTATGTAGGCGGCCGTCAAATGGTCGCACACACCCTGACTCCGGGCGGATACATTTCGTACAACTTGTACCTTGTGTTCCTGGTTGCGCCAATCATGCAGATTGTCCAGATCGGCACCCAGATTACAGAGGCGCTCGCGGGACTGGAACGGACCCAGGAAATCATGCGGGAGCGGCCAGAGGACCAGGATCCCAGGCGGACAGTCGAGCTTAAAGACATTGCAGGCAAAGTCGAATTCGACGATGTGAGCTTCAGTTACGACGGAGTCCGCGAGGTTCTACACGACCTTTCTTTCCATTCGGAACCGGGAACGGTCACGGCGCTGGTGGGTTCGTCGGGTTCAGGGAAATCAACGACGATTGGGTTGATCTCCGCCTTCTACGTGCCGAGCAAGGGGACGGTGCGCGTGGATGGGATCGATCTGAGCACCGTTCGTCTCGACTCTTTCCGAACTCGTTTAGGAGTTGTACTGCAAGAGTCGTTTCTGTTCGATGGAACGATCCGGGAGAACGTCGCTTTCTCCAGGCCAAATGCGAGTGAAGCGGAAGTGATGCGCGCGTGCAGAATTGCGCGAGTCGACGAGTTTGCCGAATCCTTTGAGGAGAAGTACGACACGATCGTCGGAGAGCGCGGGGTAAAACTGTCTGGCGGACAACGGCAGCGGATCTCGATCGCGCGTGCAATTCTCGCGGAACCTCGCATCCTCATTTTGGACGAAGCTACCTCGAGTCTGGATTCAGAATCGGAAGCGCTCATTCAGCAGGGACTTTCCTATCTGATGGAGGGGAGAACGACGTTCGTTATCGCGCACCGACTTTCGACCATCCGCCGGGCTGACCAGATCATGGTGATGGAGCAGGGGCAGATCGTGGAACGGGGCACGCACGCGCAGCTTTATGCCGCGCGAGGACGATATTACGATTTGTACACGCGGCAGCATGGGGTGGAAGAGAACCTCTTTTTGGCTCCGGGCGAAGGGGATGCGGTTGCGGTTCCTGGCGATGGCTCCAATGGCAAGAACGGTGACGTCAAAGCGGCCGACGCTTTGCGTGTGCTGCGAGGAGAGATGCGCTAGCGACTATGACGACCGTTCCTGTAGTTTCCGCAGAGCGTGGCACCGTAGCGATCCGCAGCGAAAACCTTTGCCGGCATTACCGCATGGGCGAAGCGATGATTCGCGCGGTCGATGGGGTCTCGCTTGAGGTCGGCGCTGGGGAGTTTGTTGCACTACTGGGGAGTTCGGGGTCGGGCAAGTCGTCAGTGTTGAACCTGATTGCGGGGCTGGACCGTCCGACGTCGGGAAGCGTGGTCGTGCAGGACCGAGATCTGGCAAAGCTGTCGCGTGAAGAGCTCGCCAAATACCGCCTTCACGTTGTAGGGATGGTCTTCCAGTCGTTCAATCTGATTTCTAGCATGACGCTGGCCGAGAACGTGGAGCTGCCGCTGCGTTTTGCGGAAGTCGAACGCAATCAGCGGATGAAACTGGCGAGCGAGGCACTCGAGCGGGTCGGGCTTGGGGCGCGAATGCATCATCGGCCGAGCGAATTGTCTGGCGGGGAGCAGCAGCGGGCAGCGTTGGCGAGGGCGCTGATCAATCGTCCGAAGCTGTTGCTGGCTGATGAGCCGACAGGAAATCTCGATAGCCGTACCGGAACCGAGATCATGAACATGGTCTGCAAGTTTAATCGCGAATTGGGAATGACGGTGGTGATGGTCACGCACGAGCGTGGGTTGGCCGAACGTTATGCGCAGAGAATGATCTTCCTGGCAGACGGCAAGCTCATTGACGATCGTCCGAATGTTCCCGCTGAGGCGCAGTCCGGGTCGCAGGGAGGACGCTTGTGAAAATTCCCGATCTTACCGAACTGGCGCTGCGAAATCTGCGGGAGTCATTACTGCGCAACTCGCTGACGACGATTGGGATCTCGGTAGGCGTGGCGTCATTGGTCGCAATGCTGTCGCTGGGAATCGGACTGCAGCAAATGGCATCCCGGCGTCTGGTGAAGTCCGGTTTGTTTGACACGATCATGGTCAGCTCGCGGCGGGAGATGCGTGGAATGGGGCGCGAGGAGGAACGCAACGGTCCGACGCCGGGAGAGAGCCGGATTCTCGACGAGCCTGCGCGATTAGAGATCGAGCACATGGCCAATGTAAGCGAGGCATATCCGGATATTCGCTTCGCTACAGAACTGAGATTCGATGACAAACCACATCTGACAACCATTTCTGCATTGCCGGAATCGGCGAAGGGCAATGACGCGTTTGAAGGGATGCAGGGCAGTTTCTTTTCGTCGGACATGGCACCGGAAGCGATTCTGCAGAAATCCTTTGCCGAGGAACTACTGGGTAAGACTCCACCTTTGGGAGCGCCTGAACCGAGCGTGTCCGAACTCGCTGGGCCGTTGCTGGGGAAAGAACTAACCATGCGGTATGCGCAGCGCGCTTCCAGTCCGGCCGCGAACGCTCCAGCGACATCGGCTGCGAACTCGACGGATAGCGGCAATTTAGGCGCTTCGTATTCAGTCGTGTCGCGTGAGCAGAAACTAAAGATTGTCGGCGTGTCCGATCTGGATCCGGAGAGCATGCGAGGCCCGACTCGGGCAAAAGTCTTCCTGCCGCTCCAACTGGCGGAAAGTCTGCATGTAATGCAGCCCACGGACCTGCGGGAGATCTCCCGTGCTGCGAGCGATCAACCTGTTTACTCCTCGATCAGCGTGCGCGTGGGGAATCCTGCGCAGATTCAGGTTGTGGAGGACGCCATCAAGAAGATGGGATTCAACACTTTCTCGATTTCTGACGCCAGCCGTGGGCTGCGGCAGTTTTTTGGTGTGCTGTATGCTTTTCTGGGAATCTTTGGAAGTCTTGCTTTGATGGTGGCGTCGATCGGCATCGTCAATACGCTGGTAATGGCGATCCTGGAACGGCGCCGCGAAATCGGGATCATGAAAGCGATCGGGGCCAGTGACGGAGATGTGAAGAAGCTCTTTTTTGCCGAGGCCGGGGCGATGGGGATTCTGGGTGGCGTGCTGGGAGTGATGCTGGGATGGGCGATCGGTCAGTTGATCAATTTCGGAACCAATGTCTACCTCAAGCGGCAGTCTCTGCCTCCGGAACATTTTTGGGCAGTACCCTGGTGGCTGGTCGCATTTGCAATTGGATTTGCTTTCGTCGTGAGTCTGGTTTCCGGACTCTATCCGGCGGGGCGGGCCGCTCGGCTCGACCCGGTGCAGGCATTGCGCTACGAATGATGGTCCGCGTGGTATCGCTTCGGTTGGCTCGTATCTTGCTCTGTTTCTCGCTCCTGGGTTCGGCTGCAGCCCAGAGCCGCATAGATTGCAGCGCGCTCAACAGCCGGATCCTCAAACGTCTCGTTCATTATTGCGTCTACCTGCCCTCCGGCTATGATGCGGGCGCGAGCGAGCATCCGGTGCGGCGTTACCCGATTTTGTATTTCCTGCATGGCCTCGGCGACAACGAACAAACCCTTTTCAATAGCGGCGGGTGGACGTTGCTGGATGACTTGCGCCACGAGCATCAGATGGGCGACTTTCTAATCGTCGCTCCGGAAGGCAGGCGCAGCTTCTACATTAATTCTGCGGATGGAACTGATCGTTACAGCGACTTCTTCCTGACGGAATTCCTCCCCCAGATCGAAGGGAAGTATCGCGTTCGAGCGGGCCGTGCGGGACGAGCAATCAGCGGCATTTCGATGGGCGGATACGGTGCGCTGCGATTTGCTTTCGCGCATCCGGAACTTTTCTCGGCGGTGAGTGCCCAGAGTGCTGCGCTCATTACGCAGTCGCCGCAAGAACTGGACGCAGCGGGCCAGACGGGCGCGCCCCTCACCGGGGTCCTGGGCCCGGTATTCGGGAAGCCGATCGACGTGAAGCACTGGAATGAGAACAATCCTTTCGCGTTGGCAAAGAAGAATGCAGTAGGTTTGCGGAAGATGGCGATTTATTTCAACTGCGGCCAGG
>CAVXVD010000081.1:0-16548 GCA_963765015.1 uncultured Acidobacteriota bacterium
ACAGGCGATTTCGCTCATTGACGAGCGAAGTGCCTTCCTCTTACGCGCGCGGGCTGGCGGGTCCTAGACCCAACCCCGTTTGCCAGGGAGGGGTGTACAACTTTGCGGCTTTTGTCTCCGGACCCCACAAATCTCGTGGGCACGCCGTCAAGCAAGCCGCAGCAACGCGGAGAGGTTATCTCGCGGGTTGCCGGTGCCGCTGTTCTCGCGAAGGGCGCCGTGAGTTAAGCTGAATCAGGGAATCGCTGCCAGATACAGAGCTTCCATGAACCTTTTTCAGCCTATTCCGAATGCCGGGCCTGCCGCCGATGCAACGCGGCCATTAGCGGACCGCATGCGCCCGCGGACGCTCGACGAGTATGCCGGGCAGGAACATCTGATCGGTCCGGGCAGGCCGCTGCGCACGCAGGTCGACCGTGATGACACCGGATCTCTGATTTTCTGGGGGCCACCGGGCACGGGCAAGACTACCCTCGCGAAGATCATCGCCAGCATGACCAAAGCGGAGTTCATCGAGTTCTCCGCGGTGCTCGCCGGAATCAAGGAAATCAAGCAGGTTATGGCCGAGGCGGAACGGGCCAAGCAATATGGCACGCGAACCATCGTTTTCATCGACGAGATTCACCGCTTCAACAAAGCACAGCAGGACGCGTTTCTGCCCCATGTGGAAAAGGGGAATATCCGCCTGATCGGGGCGACGACGGAGAATCCATCGTTTGAGATCAACTCCGCGTTGCTCTCACGCTGCCGCGTCTACGTGCTGCAACCGCTGACGGAGGAGCAAATCACCTTGCTGCTGCGCCGGGCTCTCGTCGATCGCGAACGTGGTCTTGGCGAGATGAATCTGTCGGCCAGCGACGATGTGCTGAAGAAGATTGCCAGCTACACCAGCGGAGATGCGAGGAGCGCTTACAACGTGCTGGAAGTCGCGGCGGGACTGGCGAAAGCCCTACCCTCTCGCAAAGAACGCGAGAAGGATGGGGCAACCACGGAAGAAACGCCCCGCGAGATTACTGACGACATTGTTCGGGATGCACTGCAGAAGCGGATTCTGCTGTATGACAAGACAGGCGAAGAGCACTACAACCTGATTTCCGCGCTGCATAAGTCGGTGCGCAACAGCGATCCCGATGCCGCACTCTATTGGCTTGGCCGCATGCTCGAAGCGGGAGAAGATCCACTCTACGTGGCGCGGCGCGTGGTGCGTATGGCGGTGGAAGATATTGGCCTGGCGGATCCCAACGCACTCTCGCTGTGCATGGCCGCGCGCGATGCCGTGGATTTCATCGGCATGCCGGAAGGCAATCTGGCCCTGGCTCAGGCAGTGGTTTATCTGTCGGTCGCGCCAAAATCGAACGCGCTTTATACCGCCTACGGCAATGTGCAGAAAGACGTCGAACAAACGGCTGCTGAAGCCGTACCCTTGCATCTGCGGAATGCTCCCACGAGCCTGATGAAGGGACTCGGCTACGGCCGAGGATACGAGTACGCCCACGACCTCGAAGGCAAGGTTGCAGACATGCAGTGCCTGCCGGACAACCTGCGGGATCGCGTGTATTACCGGCCGACGAATGAGGGCATCGAGAAGCGGATTCGGGAACGAATGGAAGAGATCAAACGCCGGCGTTCGTCGGAGTCGAGCTAGCCGATTCCCTCAGTGGATACGCTCCCCAGTCTCGCCATAGCGAGAGCGCTTCAGCGTCAAGAGAATGACGAGGCTCATGAGGGCCAGGATGGCAAGGATGAAGACGCTTCCTTCGGGACCGGTCGCTCCGCCGCTGAGGACCGCCCTACCCGCAGGGTGGGTGGCGAGGAGATGGTGCTCAGCCATCATTCCGCTGTCCGCGACGCCATAGACAAAGGACTGGCCCCAGTCCCACGAAGTGTGGAGTCCAATGGCGAACCAAAGAGAACCGGTGCGCCAGAGGCTGAAGCAGAACACCATGGCCGCCAAACCGGCAGATAGCAGTCCGATCGGCGATTCGCCCGGGTTCTTGCTGTGGCCGAGGCCGAACAGGATGGAGAAGATGACGGCTGAAGTCCAGAATCCGAGAGCTTCGCTGTGGCTGGTCTTGAACGCCCACTGATAAAACCCCGCCAACCCGCGGGTGAGTGTGTATTGCAGATAGCCCCGCGTCAAGTACTCCTCGAGCAGGCCGACCAGGAGGAAACCGAGCAGCCAGATGGCTCCGTAGCGGAGAATGTCACTGCCAAAGAGCAAGCGGCCGTCGATGACAAGCAGTCCGGTCTTCAGCAGGGTCAGGATGAGGAGCGAGAGGAAAACGATTCCCCAAGCGAGGCCGGCGAAGAAGTGGGCGAGCTTTCGGCTTCCGCCGAGACCGTAGACGGAGGCGGGCCGGCGCTCGATCTTCGACATGATCCAGGTAACGAGCACGGTAATGACGAACGGGATGGACTCGGCGATGAACAGGAACAGTGGCGTCGCAGATTCCGGGCCTGGCTTCGCGGACTTCGGAGCAGGCGGATAGAGTTTGTGGCCGATGCGGTTTGCGCAGTAGGCAAGGGCGGCAAAGATGGCGATGAAGATGAGCAGGCTCCAACCAGCGCGAAGGCCGTCCTTTCCGATAAAGATCTTGCGGAGAAGGGACGGCGACGTGGTGGGAGGGCCGGCGATTGGCAAAGTCGTTTCTTGATCCAAGGAACCTCCTGGTGGAGCAGATTCTCTCAGGGCGGTCCGACAACTCATCGAAACCGTGCTCGATGATCCTTCAGGATGCAGCGGTCCATCACCACGAAGATGCCTGCCTTTCGAGCTTTCTCCGCGGCCTTTTCGTGGATGACGTCTTCCTGCATCCAGATGGCCGGGATTTTGAGTTGGATCGCCTGGTCGACGACCTCTTCGACGAACTCCGGTCGGCGAAAGATATTCACGATGTCGATCTTCTCCGGCACATCAAGCAATGAAGCATAGGCTTTTTCGCACAGGCACTCTTCAACGTTTGGATTCACCGGAATGATCCGGTAGCCGTGGCTCTGCATGTACGCGGATACGCCGTGGCTGGGACGCAGGGGATTGCAGGACAAGCCAACGACTGCGATGGTTTTCGAGCGCTTCAGCAAATCAGCGATCGAATCCGGGTGCGGCACTGAGGCCAAGAAATTCCTCCGCTACTTCTTGTTGGCGGCTTCCAGTTTCTGTTTATACATTTTCGAAGCGAGCTTGCGAATCGTCTCCGAAACTTCCTTGTTGGCCGAAAGATTTTTCAAATCCGCCGGTAGCAGGTTTTTCATGAGGCCGAGACCGAGGTCGAGCGGCGTCCGCGGATTTGCCACCAGGTTGCGCACCACGATGTAGTTCTTCATGAAGCGCCGCTTCAGCGGGATCTGGCGCAGGACAGCTTCGAGCACATTCTTCTGGCTGGCAAACTTCTCGACTTCGCCGTCGGCCAACTTGGGCGCCTCAAGGACGGCCAGCGCAACCACTTTCGTGCCGTCGCGAATCAGTAGCGAACGCTCCTCCTTGTTGCCCTTCAACGCCAGTTGAATGCGGCCTTTCACGTCAAGGCGATTGATTTTCTGCAGCGAATTTTCTCGTACTTGTGCATCGGGCTTCTTTGCCGCCACAGGCGCGGGTTTGGGAGCTGCTACGGGTGCGGCTGGGGCTTCTGGGGGCGGTGCATCCGCTTCGTCGAGGACCGGGAAGTAGTCTTCACCCAGCAATTCCACAACTCCGCCGATCGCTTGAAATGGCTTATGAGCTTCGGCCGCGATATCCGCGGCGTGCTCTTGCAGGTACGAGAACACGGTCTCGTCGTCCCCTCCGACGGTAGCGTCGGAACTCTCGATGGCTTCGGGAGATGTAGCGCTGGCTTCGGAGTGCTCCGCAGGTTTATCAGCATCCGGCTGCGGGACAACAGGAGTGGGGTCGGCAACGGGAACGCTCTCTGCACGAACCACCGCTACCGGCGTCGACATCTTTCGCAGCTGTTCGGCATCCTCTTTGCTCAAGTATGGATTTCCCTTGAGCGCCGACACGACAGCCGGGATGGAGAGGACTCGCCCGCTCTTGAGCATAATCGAGATAGTCTCTCGCATGGCCGAGCCAGCCAGCTTCACGAGTTGCGTTTCCTGAACGGAAGGATTCTCGAGCAGGTTGGGCAGCAGGACAGGACGCAGATTGTCGGTCGAGATAAGGTAATTGAGCACATCCGCTGACGTCTGCGGATCGCCGGCCGCGGCCAGCGATGCCTTCTCGTCCCATCCCGCCAGCGTCATCCGAGCCAGCTCGCCGAACACCTTGTTGTGCTTTGCCAGGTAAACAAGGATCTCGATATTTTCGGCCGGCGGCACTTGCAAAGCGCCACGCGCGGCGAACTGCATCATGTTGGAGGGCAATTTCGAGGCACGGATTTGATCGATTACACGCTCCATTGCTTTCATGCCTCCACGGCGGGATTCGATGTCCGAGACACGGAGATCGCATTCCCATCTGCCAGCAACCCGAGCTCGTTCACCGCGAGCTCCAAGTCGCACGTAACACGATTCAGCGGGTGCTGCAGAAATATGTCCCGCAGAGTCCGATAGTACCAAAGCGTGCCTTCGCGTCCACCGTTGAAGCGTGACCAGACGGATTCACCAATCGCGCGATAATCGCTGAGGATAGAGCGAACGTTATTGAGTTTGTCGGCGGCGGAAACGAGTCGCGTATCCGCATCTTCTCTTTTGAGGCGCGCAATGTATTTCTCTTTGCGCTCGCGCCAGGGCGGCTTGGGAATGGTGTCGGCATCGGTACAGCCGTCAACCACTTTTGCAACGCGGGCGCCGAAGCGGCGGCGAACTTCTTTCAGCATGGGAGCGCCGCCGCAATCTTCCACCACGTCGTGCAGAAGGGCAGCGATGGCCAGATCTTCGTCGCCCCCGGCCTCTAACACCAGCGATGCGACGCCCATCAAGTGGGCGATGTAGGGGATGGTCGATGCTTTGCGGGTCTGGCTTGCGTGCTTTTTGGCTGCAAAGGCAAAGGCCCGCAGGAAGCGCGGGCCCAGCTTTACTTTCTTCGGTTGCCGTTTTTTCGCCGTTAACGCTTTCACTGCTTTTCTCCGCGGCGCGCCAGCAGGTAGGCGCGGATGAACGGTTGCAAGTCGCCGTCGAGCACGCGATCGACGTCGCCGACCTCGGTCTTCGTCCGGTGATCTTTGATCATGCGGTAGGGCTGCAACACGTAAGAACGAATCTGTGATCCGAACTCAATGTCGAGTTTCGAGTCCTCGATCTTCTTGGTCGCGGCTCGCTTTTTCTCCATCTCGAATTCGTAAAGTTTCGAGCGCAACATGCTCATGGCGCGCTCTTTGTTCTTGTGCTGCGAGCGCTCATTCTGGCAATTGGCGACCAGGTTGGTGGCAATGTGGGTGATGCGCACCGCGGAATCGGTGGTGTTGACGTGCTGCCCGCCCTTGCCGCTGGAGCGGTAGGTATCGATGCGGATGTCCTCAGGCTTGATCACGATCTCGATACTGTCATCGATTTCCGGCGATACAAAAACGCTGGCGAAAGAAGTGTGGCGGCGCTTGGCCTGATCAAAAGGCGAGATACGCACCAGTCGGTGAACGCCGATTTCGCCCTGCAGAAGTCCGAAGGCGTACTCGCCGTTCACGGCAAACGTCGCGGACTTGAGGCCGGCTTCTTCGCCCGGCTGGTAATCGTAGAGGATCGTCTCAAATCCCTGACGCTCGGCCCAGCGCAGATACATGCGCAGCAGCATGTCGGCCCAATCCTGCGATTCAGTTCCCCCAGCGCCGGGATGGATGGTCACGATCGCGTTGCGAGCGTCATTTTCACCAGAGAGCAGTGTCTCGGTCTCGAGCCGGTCCAGCAACTCGCGGAGCGCGGAGATTTCCCGTTGCAAGTCGCCATCGACGTTTTCGCCTTCCTTGGCCAGATCGAAGTAGGCGGCAATGTCGTCGCCCCGGCGTGCAAGGTCGCTGTCGGTGGAGAGGACGTGCTCCAGCCGCTTCTTTTCGCGCATTACCTGTTGGGAGCGCTGCGGGTTCGACCATAGATTCGGGTCGGAGGCCTGTTTATCAATTTCGGCTAGCTGCGGACGGACTTTCTCCGCGTCAAAGATACTCCCGAAGTTCGTGGACCTTCTTGCCCAGCTTTTCGTATTCCAGGACCAGCTCTTGATTCATGAGGACGTTTCCAATTTCTTGCGGGATGAAAAGCGCGCGATCAGCGCGGCTATAGAAATTATCGCACAGGCATAGGCGAACCAGTCGCCGTGGCGCGTGTAAAACGTAGTTACGGAAGTGAGAGCGTAAGGCGCCAGCAAGGTGGTTCGTTCTTTGCGTGGGACGCGTGCGGCGACGCGGCCCCAGGGATCGATCGACGCGGTCACGCCGGTATCGGTGGCGCTCAACAGCCAGCGATTGTTTTCGATGGCACGCATGCGAGTCTGGTTAAGGTGCTGCGCGTAAGCTCCACTGTCGCCGTACCAGCCGTCGTTGGAGATGTTCACGAAGACCTGAGCTCCGTGGTTGGAAAATTGGCGCACTTCGTCAGGAAAGATGGATTCGTAGCAGATGAAGATGCCCAGTGGCTCCCCGGCGGCATCGAGAGGGAGGCGCGAGGTCCCATGCTCAAATTGACCGACCTCTTTCGTCAGTCCGCCGGCGAAAGAAAACAAGCTCGGAAACGGCAGATATTCTCCGAAGGGCACGAGATGCATCTTGTCGTAGCGCGCGGTCCATTCGCCGGTCGGGCTGATAAGCGCGGCGGAATTGAACAGAGGCGAGTCGTGGAGCGGGCGACGCTCGTTGCTCCCAATTACGCCGACGATCGTCCAGACCTTGGCATCGCGCGACATTTCGCTGACCGTCTCGCGGAAGCGGGCGTCATAAGTAAAAAATGGCGCGGGGGATTCCGGCCAGATGATCAGATCAATCCTGGGTTCGCTGGTTGACGCCGGATTGCTGTTGGCGGACTTCACCGTCATTTCGGTTAACTCTTGTAACGTTTGCCGAAAATACATGGGAGTCCATTCGGCGGAAACCGGAATGTTTTGCTGGACCAGCAGGGCGGCGCGATCGGCCGTTGCCGGCGGGGGCTCGACCAAGCTTCCCGCCTGCAGAACTGCGGCCGCGGCCAGCGCCGCGGCAATCATTGCGCCACGCTTGGCTCGCGGAATCAAAAACGCAACGGCCAGAGCGACATTCACCAGAACGATCTCGAAAGAGACTCCGTAGACACCGGTCCACCCGGCAATGCGGGAGAGCGCAACGTTATCCACCTGCGCGATGCCCAGAAGGTTCCAAGGGAAACCTGTGATGCGCGTGCGCGCTAACTCTACGGCGACCCATAGAAACGGCGCGGCGACGAGGGCGCGGCGATAATCGCGCGGGCCCGCCAGCAGGCTTAGAAGCAGGCCGAACAATCCATGATACAGGCCGAGATAACAGCAGAAGAGGAACAGGGCCAGCAGGGCTTCGGGAGCGCTGAGCCCGCCGAAATGGCGCATCGTATCGTAAATCCAGTAGCAAGTGGCGGCGTACCAGAGGATGCCACTGAGGTAGCCGAGAAGGAATCCCTGCCACGGAGAGGCCGCGCGCAGGCGCACGGAACCGGCGACCTCTAGCTCACCGGCCGGACGCGCACGTAGCAGCGCGACGATCAGAGGCGCGAGGGCGAACCAGGAAAGAACGTACAGGCCAGGCAGAGGGAAAATGAGCGCCTGCAAAATCGTCGACAGGAGCACGAGCAGCCAGGCACTGGGATGGATTTGGCGCACGGGCAAGGATAGCAAAAGACAGTTCGCAGTTCGTTGACAGCTTTCAGCTTCTAGCTTAGTGCTTTTTGTTTCGGGGAGATTCGCTCCGTTAGGCGGGAGCGAACGAAATCGACAATTTCTGTTGTCACGTAATCCGGAGGGGCAATCCGGAATACGGGGCGAACGGCTAACGGCTTCATCGATACTGAGTTCCATGCTGGACCACGGGGACTATCGTGCACGATCAAGGCATCGGCGCGATCGAGAAATTCGCGGGCTGAGGTTTTGAAGTCCGCGATGGCGGGATCCAGCACAGTGAGATAGAGATCCGGGCGCACGAATTTCAGCACGCTGTTGGACTCGATAATGACATTGCGAGACTGCTCGAGCCGTTGGCGCAAACTCGGCATGGCCTCTGCCAAGCGGCCTTGTTCGGTGCGCGCCCAGAACACTCTCGCTGCGCCTGCAACGAGAAAGCGCGATGTATCGGACCCGCCCGAGCGGTCGCGCTCTTCGGTGATGGCCCAGGAATGATCGCCGGTCGCGCAGTCGCAGGCTTCGCCATTTGCCGAACAGATGCCGTGACCGTACTGCGTGATCTTTACGGCGGTCCAGTCAAATTCAGGAAGGGAGGCGATCAGGCCCGCGACTACGCTGGTTTTCCCGACACTGCGCGAGTGCCCGCCGATGACGACCAGAGCCAAAGTCAATCCTTTCTGGCCAGCCGCGCCAGAGTTGCCAACTGCTTCAGGTATTGGCGAAGCGGCTGCGCGGGAGTGCCCCAGAACGCCACTCCTTTGCCGCGCAAAACCTTGTTCGGCAGAACGCCGCCCTGGCCGCCGAGCATGACGCCCTCTTCGATGCGGGCATGCTCGCCGATGCCCACCTGCCCGCCCAGCACGACACTTTTTTCGATGACGATGCTCCCGGAAAGTCCCGTTTGGGCGGCGATGACGACGTTCTGGCCGATCTGGCAGTTGTGGCCGATGTGAACCAGGTTATCGATCTTCGTTCCCTGCCCGATCCGCGTTTCATCCAGAGCGCCGCGATCAATGGTCGCATTGGCCCCGATCTCCACGTCGTCTTCGATCACCAGCCGCCCGACTTGGGGAAATTTTTCGTAGTGTCCGGTTTTTCGATCGCGAACGTAGCCGAAACCGTCACTGCCGAGCACCGCGCCAGCGTGCACGATAACCCGGGATCCAAGCCTGGTACCGGGATAGATCGTGACATTCGGGTAGATTTCGCAATCGGGTCCTACAATCACGCCAGCCCCGATCGCGCAGCCAGAGCCGATCTGCGTGTTGTCTCCAAGCAGCACTCGTTCTCCGATGACCGCGCGTGCCTCCACGCGGACCCCAGCTCCGATTACCGCGGAAGGGTGAATGGTCGCTGCGCTGTGCAGATTTTCGAACGACAGCACCTTCTACCAATGGGGATACATGGCGCAAGAGTTGCGCCGCGCGAGCGAAAGTAAGTTTGGGATGATCGCTGATGAGCAAGGGGCGATCGCAAGTCTCGGAAGCCGCGAATTCTCCGGCAATCACGGCGCCCGCCCGAGAACGCAGAGCAGCCGCGAGATGCTTTTCATCTTCGACAAAAACAAGATCGTCGGGACCAGCGGATTCCAGGCTGGACACTCCGCTGATTTCTATTTGGCAATTACCGATCAGGCGGGCTCTGACCCCGTCCGCAATCTCTTGCAGAGAGCGCTTCATGGATTCACTGTATAGCAGCCGGAGTACGAGAAGGAAGCACGAGGATATGCCAGACCCAATCCTCCGCGAATTCTATGGCGAGGGAGCGACACACACGCCTTGGGAGTTTGGATCCTGGCACATGATAAAAGTCCCCCCTCCCGTGCAAGAGGAAGCGTTCGCGCCGGGGGTCAGTAGGAAGGTTCCGACCACCACTCCATTGCTGAGCGTTCCGGTGGTCGTGGTGGTTCCGTTGGAGGTACCGGTGAGGCCATCGGGAAGACTCGTTAAGGTCAAGACGCTGCCTGTCGTGTTTGAGGTTACGGTGAGGTTCAGGCTTCCAGTTACCTGGCCGGTGGTGGTGTCGGTGGTGAAAGAAGCATTGCCCGCGACCGAGTTGGCGTCCTTGGTCGTAGAAAAACAAGCACCGTCATTGAAAAAGGAAAGCAAGGGGTCTCCCAACGGACCGTTGTTAGTCACGGAGAAGGTCGTCACGAAACTGAGCAGACTGGCTTGGGAGAAACTACCTGACCCCACTGTGAACTGAGCTTCCCAATTCCCGCTAGTAGCGGTATTGACGTAGTTGTTCGTCGTATTGCCACTGCCGCAACCACAGACAACAATTTCCATCGCCAGCAGGATCAGGATTGCAAGCTTCTTCATGTACCTTCCTTCAATTAGGGTCCCTATGAGAATAGAGAGATGCGGGTAGGCCCGTCAATGGATGTAAGGGAGGAAAAGTTGTTGGACCTTGACGGAGAGTCAAGGTCCGCCGACAGCATCCGAACCGGACAGTGCGACGTGGCTGCGGACAACAGGGGTTCCGGTGGCATCGGGTGCCGCCAGGGCAAGGCCTGACCTAAGAACGCAGCTGCGTGGGAATCGTTGCGGCGTGTCCTATGTCATTGAATCGACAAAGCTCGATGAATCATGCAGCCGCACGATAGACAGTAGAAACGCGGCTGGCAACGTCGCTATCGTCCTTTTTGAGAAATGCTGCTAGCCAGAGACGGCAGCAGTAACGTCTCTGCAGCCAATCTCTTTAGCTCAGTGCGCCGCGCGAACGTCCCAGCGTACCTGCAATCATGAATACTAGCGACATTCCAATCAGAAAGCCGGCGGCGAATTCGATATAGCGGCCGTGCGTGAAGTTATGCAGCGTGAGGCCGACCGCAAACATGAGTGTTCCGAGCGGCAGCAAGCGAGGCAACTTGCTTCGTAACATAGGTCCTCCCTTCTTGGGCTATGCGGCAGCGTGCAGTCGCGGGCGAGAGCGCCCGCGCCCCGCGATTACGCGCCGCGCTTGGTTTTCAGCTCGGCCAGCAACTGCTCGATGCGGTCTTCTTTTTCAAGCGCGGCCAGACGGTCGTCGAGGTTGTCGCCCGCGATTTCCGACTTGGCCTGGCTCACCGCTTCGGAGTGCGCAACCTTCCGCTTCATGCGATCGAAGGCGGCCGCTTTCGAGCCGTCGCCCGACGCCATGCGCGCATCACTGGCTTTGCCTACAGCACGGGCCCGCCTGGCCTGAGCGATAAGCACGTCTGCTTTGGCTTGCGCTTCCGTCAGCTTTTGTTCCAACTGGCGTAGCGCGGACTTCAGATTCTCCACCTGCGCCTTCTGATCGGATACCTGCTGCGTGAAGTTCTCGCACAGCTCGCGATAGCTCTCGACGCGCAGAAGCGATGCTCGGGCCAGGTCGTCTTGTTTCTTGTCGACGGAGAGTTCCGCCTTGCGCATCCATTCGGCGACCTTCTCTTCGTTTTCTTTTTGCTTTTTTTCGAGCAGGTGCTGGTCAGCGATCGCGATCGCGACCTGCGTCTTGACCTGCAAAAGCTGGTTCTGCATGTCGAGAATGACCTGCTTGATCATCTTCTCCGGGTCTTCAGCCTTGTCGATCAGGTCATTAAGGTTGGCCCGAACTAATGTGGAAACACGCTCTAGTAATGCCATGGTGAACCCCTTTCGTCAGTTCTTTATCAGCCGCCAAGCTTCAGTTACTCCGCGGCTTTAGTTCTTCTTTCCTGCATCCTGCGTTCTCGAAAATTTTCCTTTGGCCACGCCTGTGCCGATCAGAATTCCCGCGACTGCTATTCCGCCGGCGATGCTGGACGGGATGTGCCCGACCAGCAGTGCGATAGCGGCCAGCAGCGCGACACCGAGCGTGATAGCCGCTCCAATTCTTCTCTCTGCGCTCATACTTGCCTCCGTGCTTCATGCGCGCGATGGAGTTCGGCGCACTGCGGACATCCGGGTCGTTTGATCCGAATCGTGCTTCCTAGTGCCATTCCGATGGCTACCCCGATGCCAAGCCATACTGCAATGTGGCCCGCCATTACTCCCAGAGCCACGCCCACAGCGGCGCCGAGGGCGAGACCCCATCCTGTTTGTTGGCCTTTGGTATTCATTGCCTTCTCTCAGTTCAGTTCTGTTACCTCTCGTCCCGATGGGGGTGAGCAACTGCTGCGGGAACGGGCCCCGGCCCGTCCCCGCACCCCTCGCTAGGCTTTCGGCGCATCGCCCGGTTTCGGGGTCTTGTCGCCGATCAGCCGTACCTTGCCCAACAATTCGGATAGCGGCATGCCCGACAAGGTCTCGAACAACGCCGGTACCTGCGCCGCCATCTTGGTGATGTCGCCGGTGATCTTGTTCATCCCCGAAGCATCGCCATTGCCAGTCGACACGATCGTGATCTTGTCGACGTTGGCCAGCGGAGCCGCCAAAGCCCTCACGATCTCCGGCATGCCCGTGAACAATTTGTCTATCACGGCTGCCTGGTTGTATTCCTGATAGGCCTCGGCTTTCACGTTCATCGCCTTGGCCTCGGCTTCGCCTTTCTTGAAGATAATCTCGGCTTCGGCTTCGCCTTGGGCGCGAATTGAAGAGGCCTGCCCTTCGGCTTCCGCGATCAGGCGCTGTTTCTCGGCGGCAGCGAGGGTTTCGATGCGCTGACGCTCGATCTCCGCCCCTTTCAGCACGGTCGCAATCAGTTCCTTCTCGCGGCGATTGATTTCCGCTTCCTGCACTTTGACCTGCTGTTCTTTCTCAATTTGCTGCACCTTCACCTGCTCTGCGATCACTTGCTGTTGCATGATGTTGGTCTGGATGTCATAAGCCTTATCGGCCTGCGCCTGCTGGCGTTTGGTGACTTCCAGGAATTGCGCCTTCTTCACTTCCAGGTCGCGCTGTGCCTCCGCCTGTTTCGCCTGGGACAGCGTTTCTGCCAGCACGCGCTCCTGATCGGCCTGCGCCTTGGCCACGGCCGACTCGCGGGTGGCCAGCGCACGTTTGATCGCGGTATCGCGATCGGCTTCGGCCGCGGCAACGTCCGCATCGCGCTTGATACGGGCAATGTCCGGACGTCCCATGTTGGTGATGTATTCGTTCTTGTCGCGAACTTCCTTGATGGTGAACGAGATGACTTCGAGACCCATCTTGTTCATGTCATCGGCGCAAGTGCCGCGCATGCGATCGGAAACCATTTCCGGCTGCTTGACGATTTCTTCCACCGTGAGCTGCCCGATGATGCCGCGCAAATGGCCTTCCATCACCAGCCGGATCAACCCCTGGCGTTCGTCGTCCGTCTTGGTGAGGAACTGCTCAGCCGCGGTGCGAATCGACTCGTCATCGGACTTCACCTTGATTTGCGCCACGGCCTCCACGGTCACCGCGACGCCTTGCTTGGTGTAGAGATCCTGCTGCGGAGCCACGTCGAACGACATGAGTTCCAGAGATAAACCACGGCAAACCTGCACCATGGGTAACACCATCGTGCCGTGGCCCTTGACGATGCGTGTCCCCCCTAGCCCATACACAATGAGTGCCTCATGCGGGCCAGCTTTGCGATAGAGCCTTGCCATTCCATTGATCAAGAACAGAGCGGCCAGCACAATCAAACTCACCACAATCCAAATCTCAACCCCGTGCGAAATACCTTCGAACATAACGCCTCCTGTTGAAAAGCAGTTCTCAGTTCTCAGTTGTAAGTTCTCAGCTAAACCTTCGACGAAGAGGGCGCCCACAAAACCGGGAACCGAGAGCTGACAACTGCGAACTCGCTTCGCGAGCCCACCAACTCGGAATGGGCCGGCTGCGAGTTCAAATTTCGCTGGACGATCCAGTTGTTGGCCAACCACAAAGCGGTTAGGGACAGATAAAACACAATCAGCATGGGCACGGATGCACTGGGTTTTTGCGCCCGCGTAATCAGCGCCGCAATCGTAAAAGTCAACACCACAAAGATCATGATTCCCATCGCTAGCATCAGCGATCCTTCCCGGGAGGTATAGCCATTGGGCTGCCAGTTGGCGTCGAAGTGGACCGCGATGCGAGCCGGCAGCTGATCCCATGCTCGCCAGTAATGCAAGAAGGTGGTCGCAGGGGCCAGCCACATCAACCAAACCGCCGCTTTGTACCAATCGCGCTTCATGCCAAGCTCCCTGACCAGATGAATTCAACGGCTCTCATTCCTGTTCTCCGGACATCTCACTCCACAAGCGAACGTAGGCGATCCCCTTGTCGTAGCGCGTGACCACGACTTCGGCTCCCTTAGCCATGCCAGCGCCATCTTCACTACGGGCGCCACAAACGCGGCGGGTTCCCATCTGCGAATAAATCAGCTCGCCGGTACCACCTTCGCGGATCGGCATGGAAAGCTTGCCGAGTACGCCGACCATCTCAAAGTCGGCGGGATCGAGACACTCGTCGTCGGACATCAGCACCTTGGTCAAGAAAAGAAAAATAATGGCTCCGCCGGTCAAGCCCGCGGCCACCGACAGCATCAGTCCCAGGCCAACCCACACGGCGGAAAATCTGGTCAGCAAGTAGCCTGTCCCGCCAAACCAAGCCAGGAAGGCCGCGATGGACGGCGGGTTAAAGGGCGAAACGCTGCCGCCTCGGCCCTCAGCGCGCGCTGTTGTCGCCGAACTGGAGTCGTGCGCGGCCGGCGCGTGGCCTCCAGTCGCCGGCGCATGGGCAACCGGGCCATGAGCCACCGGAATATGGCCACCACCGTGACCATGAAAATGCGGCAGATGCAGCCGTCCAACACGTGATCCCCCAAATACGAACGAAAAAAAACTGAAGCAAAAACCGATTGCGAAACAGATCAAATAAAAGTCTGACCACGTCATCGGATCCGCCTCCCTTCCGCATTCGAGCTGCGACGGTGATTGGCCGCAGCGGCTTGCTCCGGATGCAGCGCCTCCAGCAAACGGTCGGCCAGTCCCGGCGTATCGAGGATCGCGCCCAACAGCAGGAAACATCGGCGCGTGTCTTTCTCGCGCGCGGCCTTGATCAGCACGTTGCTGACTTCCGGGTCGCTGGCGAAACGTTCCGACCCCTGGAGCAGCCATACGTCCAGCTGCCCTTCGGTGGTGCGCAAATCGGAAGTCAGTTCGGCATGGTAGCCCTCGGGATCGTCCACCAGAAATCCCGGATGCACTTTGAAAAACTTTGCCAGCAACGCGCGTGACGATTGCGTCATGTGCGGGCGGGCACCGTTTTCAATCTGCGAGAGATACGACTGGCTGATCGTTTTTCCCTTTTTGCCTTTACCGGTGCCATCTTTTCCGAGTTCTTCCCGGATGGCGCGCACCAATTCCAGCTGCGTCATGGGACGGCCGAGCCCGCGCAGCGACCCTTCGACTTCCCGCAGGTAGCGGATTTTCTCGCCTAGCTTCATAGCAATATTTCAAATCGAGATATTTATATTGCAATATGCGATTTTTGTCAAGATTTGTATATCCAGCATTTTCAGCGGGTTGCAGCCAGTCCCGCGCACATCCGACCAGGGGAAGTCCATCGCATCACCTTGTGGGCTGAATCTAAGAAGGTTGAAACACCGGCTTCGTTATCGAGAGTTGGCTAGAGTCCGGCTTCGATGCGCGAGCGGGGATCGAGATAGTCACGCAGCGCGTCGCCGATGAAGTTGAAACTCAAAACCGCGAGCATCACGGCGATTGCAGGAAACAGAACGAGATGAGGCGCGTCGAACAGATGAGCGCGGCCATCGTTGAGCATCGTGCCCCAGCTGGCGGTTGGTGGCGGAACGCCGAGTCCGAGAAAACTCATCGTGGCTTCGGCCAGAATGGCTCCGGCCATGCCAATCGCCGACTGCACAACGACGGGCTGAATGATATTGGGCAGAATGTGGCGGACGATGATGCGCAGATCGCTGGCGCCGAGAGCGCGGGCGGCTTCGACAAACTCACGTTCGCGGGCAGCGAGGACTTGTCCGCGAACCAGGCGGGCATAGCCGACCCACCCGCCGAGGGAAAGCGCCAGAACAAGATTGAAGATGCCGGGGCCGCGGAACGCGACGAACGCGATGGCCAGCAGAATTCCGGGGAACGAGAGAAAGGCGTTCATCAGGACCACGTTGACGAAGCGGTCGATGGCTCCGCCGTAGTATCCGGCGATGGAACCGATGAGAAGTCCGAGCGCGAGCGATAGTAGCACCACGCTGCCGCCGACGATCATTGAGATACGCGCGCCGAAGATGACGCGAGAGAGAATATCACGGCCGAGCTCGTCGGTGCCGAACCAGTGCGCGGAGGATGGAGGATCGAGCCGTGCCGGCAGATGGATCGCGGCAGGATCTTGCGGAGCGATCCACGGCGCGAAGACGGCGAAGATCGCAAAGACGATGACCAAAACGACGCCAAGAGCTGCCAGCGGATTGTGGCGCGCATTTCCCGCAAGCTTTCGGCGGAACGAAATGGCAGCGGCGGACATGATTCGGTTGGCGACAATCTTATAACGAGTGCTTGCCCTTCTGCGCTGCGGCTGCAATCATCGTTGCGTTTCCGCATTTTTTTCGGGCAATTTTCGGATGCGAGGCTCTCTCATGCGAAGGTGTTTTATTTTTCTCGTCGTAGTTGCCGTGCTTTCCATCAGCCTGTTCGCGCAACGGCCCGCTTGGCAGCCTGCTCCCGGACATCTGACCCTGGATCTCTGGCCGCACGGCTCGCCTGGTGCTCAGCCGAACTCGGCAGCTGAGGTCGACACCACTACTGCCAAAGATCATTTAATCGCCGGCAAGGCGGTCATCCGACTGGGCAACGTGTCGACGCCGACTCTGACGGTGTATGCGCCGAAGCAAGCAAGTTACCGAGTCCGAAGAACGTACAC
>CAVXVD010000082.1:0-19572 GCA_963765015.1 uncultured Acidobacteriota bacterium
TAGATGTATTGCTGCACCTTGATGTTGAAAGCCAGAGCAGGAAGGAATGAGACGTCGGCAGAAAGTAGCAGGCTGGTCTGAGCTCACTGGCCTTGTCGTCGCTCAAGAACATCCCGAGCAACTCAACGCGGAGATCGAAGTGATTTTCGTTCGATGAGTATCCAGAGAACAAGGAGAAGATAATATGTCGCACCATTACTCCGGTCCCGACTTTGGTTTTCCTCACGGCGATGCCCGCCTCGATCTTACTGATCTGTACGCCTTCCCCAAGCCAGGGGATATTGGCAAATCGATCTTGATTATGAACGTCCATCCATCCGCTGGGGTGAACCCAGCTGGGCCCACGACGGACGAGCCCTTCGCGACCGAAGCGGTCTACGAGCTCAAGATTGACAGGGACGGTGATGCCGTCGCCGATATCGCATACCGAGTGCTCTTCACCTCAAACAAGAACGGAGCTCAGACTGGAACGTTGCGCCGCGCTTCAGGGCACCCAAGCCGCCGGCACGGGGGACGACGGGCAGACAATCATAGACGGTGCGCCGGTCTCGACCGCACGCGAGGCGCACGTGACGGAGGGCGGGGACTTCCGTTTCTTCGCTGGCTGGCGCAGCGATCCGTTTTTCTTCGACACGCTGGGCGCGCTAAACAATCTGCAGTTCACCGGTGCCGATTACTTCGCCGACAAAGACGTGTGCAGCATCGTGTTGGAAGTGCCCAACTCTGCCTTGGGCTCTGGAAAGGTGAGCCTTTGGGCTCGCACTCTGGACGGGGCAAGCGGGAAATGGGTGCAGGCGGACCGCGGTGCGCGGCCAAATCAGACTCCCTTCCTTGCTGGCGAACAGAACGGCGCTTATCTCTCTGCAGAGCCAGCGGACGATGCCCGTTTCATCCCCGTATTCGCGCACGCGCTGGAGCACGCCGGCGGTTACACGCAGGCGGAAGCGACGCGGGTCGCCGGAATCCTGCTGCCGGACGTGCTCCACTATGACCCCACGCGGCTGGCGTCCTACCCGGACAATGGCCGGGCCCTCACCGACGACGTCGTAGATTTCTTCCTTCCTCTCCTCACCAACGGGAAGGTGACGCGAGATAACGTAGGGCCGCACACAGACCTGCTCACCTCCTTTCCGTACGTCGGCTCGCCGCATAAGATTCGATCCGCGGAACGGGTGGCCGCCTAAATTGGGCAAAAAGGAACTTCGATGAAGTATCCGACTCTCTACCGCACGATACAGATCGACGGTCTCTCTGTTTTCTATCGCGAGGCAGGTCCGAAGGATGCCCCGACACTCCTTTTGCTGCACGGTCTCCCGTCTTCTTCGCGAATGTTCGAGCCGCTCTTCACACGGCTCTCTGATCACTATCACCTCATCGCACCGGATTACCCAGGCTTCGGCCACAGCGACTGGCCGGACCCGAAAAAATTCGCCTACACCTTCGATCACATTGCGGAAATCATGAATCACTTCACCGAGGCGATCGGTCTCTCCCACTTCACTCTTTACATGCAGGACTATGGTGGCCCTGTCGGCTTTCGGATGATCCTGGCTCACCCGGACCGAGTCGAAGCTCTCATCATCCAGGATGCGGTGGCACACAACTCCGGACTCGGCGAGAACTGGAAAACGCGGCGCGCCTTTTGGGCTGATCGCGCTCCCAACGAAAGCGCACTGCGTACAAATCTCCTATCGCTTGCAACCACGAAGGCACGCCACGCGGGCAACGATCCCAACGTGGAGCGGCACAACCCTGATCTCTGGATCGACGAATTTTATTTCCTGAATCAGCCCGGACAGGCTGACATTCAAAGCGACCTTTTCTACGACTACCGCACCAACGTCGATTCCTACCCGAAATGGCAAGCCTGGATGCGTGAGAAGCAGCCGCGACTGTTGGTGATCTGGGGTCAGTACGAGTCTTCGTTCGACCCCTCCGAGCCAGAGTCCTATCGCCGCGATGTCCCCAAAGCCGAAGTCCACATCGTCGATGGCGGCCACTTCGCCTTGGACACCGCCGGGGACGAAATCGCCGCACTGGTCCAGGGATTCGTCGGTTCTTTACGCTACGACGCTGCGGCGCGGCGAGCAGGGTGATGGCGCTTTTCAGGGACCGTGCCCAGTTGTGTATGCACTCGAAACTTAAACCGAAAGGTTGTTCATGTCTGGCAAGAAGACCGCGATCATAACTGGAGCTTCGGGTGGTATTGGCGCGGGTTTAGTCGATGGGTTCCTGGAAGAAGGTTATAACGTCGTCGCGACGTCTCGCGAAGCCATTCGAAAGGTGACTAGCTCGGACGGCAGCCTGGTTCTCCTTGATGGCGATATCAGCGAGCAGCAAACTGCTGCCGATGCTGTCGCGGCAGCAATCAGCCACTTCGGAACCGTCGACGTTCTGGTAAATAACGCTGGCATCTTCCTGAAAAAGCCTTTCACTGACTTTACTCGCGAGGACTTCAAGGCCCTCGTCTCGACGAACCTGCTCGGATTCCTCTACGTCACCCAGCGCGCTGTGAAAGAGATGCTGAAACAGAAATCAGGATGCGTCGTGAGCATCACTGCGGCGCTTGCCGATCGGCCGATCGAAGGCGTAAATGGCTCTGTTTCGATGATTACGAAGGGTGGCTTGAATTCAGCCACGCAGAATCTCGCGACCGAGTATGCCAAAGACGGTGTTCGCTTTAACGCCGTCGCTCCCGGCGAAGTAGATACGGCAATGCACCGCAATGATCCCACCGACTCGACCTTGCAGCTGACTATGAAAAGGGCGACGGTAAGAGACGTTGTCGATGCCGTTCTTTACCTGGCAAAAGCAGTTCATGTGAGCGGAGAGATTCTCCACGTGGATGGCGCCGCTCCGGCTCGTCGTTGGTAGACGATAAAAGGACACTAACCAGGCGCTGGACTTCGACGAGGTAGGCATGCCCCGATTGCTCTCAGTAAATGTCGGTCTTCCGCGCGATGTGACATGGAACGGCAAGACTGTTCATACCGGGATCTGGAAAGCTCCAGTGGAAGGCCGAAGAATGGTGCGCAAGCTCAATATTGTTGGCGATGCGCAAGGCGATCTCAGCGGTCATGGCGGAGAGCAGCGCGCAGTTTTCGTTTATCAGATGGACTCCTATCACCACTGGGAAGGCATTCTTGGACGAAATGATTTTACTTTCGGCCAGTTCGGAGAAAACTTTACCGTCGAGGGGCTTCCTGATAGCGAGGTCTGCATTGGCGATCGATATCGCATTGGCGACGCGATACTTGAAGTGACACAGCCGCGCGTGACGTGCTATCGCGTCGGAATCCGCATGAACGAGCCTCGCATGCCAGCTCTGCTCGTAGAACATCACAGACCAGGATTCTACTTTCGCGTCCTGCAAGAGGGAGAAGTTGGTGCAGGCGATAATATTGCAAAAATTGCTGACGGTCCCGAGCGGATGAGTGTAGCCGGCGTCGACGCCCTTCTATATTTGCCGGGACATTCCAGCGAGCAACTGCAACGCGTCTTGCGGATTCCTGCACTCAGCAAGGGTTGGCAGGATTCGTTCCAGGCGATGCTAGAACAAGACTTGAGCTCCAAAACTACAGTGGGCAATCCGGGACTTGCCAATGAGGAACAACCGCCGGCATGGCCCGGCTTTCGGCAGATGCGAGTCGCAAGCATTCGTAAGGAGAGCGACAGCATAACTTCCTTCACCCTGAAGCCAATCGATGGGCAATCTCTTCCTGTCTACCAGGCAGGTCAATTTGTTGTCTTGCGGTTGCTGGTCGATCCGGCCAAACCGCCCGTTCTTCGCAGCTATTCTCTTTCTGATCTGCCTGCGGCTGATCATTTCCGCATCAGCGTCAAGAGTGAATTGAATGGGATTGGAAGTTCATTTCTGTGCACCCGCGCGCGAGAAGGCGATGTGTTGGACGTCAGTGCGCCGCGCGGCAGCTTTGCGCTGCATCCCAGCCAGACTCCTGTAATCCTGCTGAGCGCTGGAGTGGGCGCGACGCCCGTGATGTCGATGCTGCACTCACTCGTCGCTGAAAAGTCGCAACGGGAGATCTGGTGGATCTATGGAGCTCGCAATAGTGCCGACCATCCATTTGCAGAAGAATCGCGTTCATTGGTGAGACAGCTCTCTCGCGGACGAGGATACATCGTGTACAGCAAGCCCTCTGCAGCTGATCAAGTCGGGGCAAACTTCGATGCTCCTGGGCACATTGACACAGCTTTGCTAGAGAAACTTGGCGTGTCACAGGATAGTGACTTCTATCTGTGTGGCCCCACTTCATTCTTGCAGGATATGCGCGATGGGCTGCGAAACTGGCGTGTGTTGGCCGAGAATGTACACACGGAAATCTTCGGCGCGCTCGAGAGCATTACCCCTGGCATGGCGCAGGTTGTTCACACTCCTCACCTGCCACAAGGGCCGCCCGGATCTGGCCCCCCGGTCTCATTCGCGCGTAGCGGGATTACTGCCGCTTGGGATCCGAAGTTTGCCAGTTTGCTTGAACTGGCGGAAGCGTGCGACGTTCCGGTGAGGTGGTCGTGCCGGGCTGGAGTCTGTCATACCTGCATGACTGGTCTTGTTGGCGGATCGATTACTTATAATCCTGAGCCGCTGGAGAGGCCCGCTCCCGGAAACGTGCTTATATGCTGTTCGCAGCCAAGCGCGGGCGTTGCTCTGGATCTTTGAAAGGCAACTTTTAGAAGATCCTTGAGAGAGACGGAAGGAACCGAATTATGCGTTCTGATATTGTGCCCGGAGGCGTTTTCCCCAATTACGAACTGCCCGATCACACCGGCAGCCTGCGCAAGCTCAGCGAGCTGCAGGGCGAGGATCCGCTAATCCTCACGCTCGCGCGCGGCCACTATTGCCCAAAGGAACACCAGCAGCATTTGGAACTCGCTGCGTTCTATCCGAGGATTGCGGTGGCGTACACGCAGATCGCCACAATCGCCACCGATGACCACCACACGCTACAGGAATTTCGTGCGTCGGTCGGAGCCCAATGGCCCTTCCTGTCGGATCCCGAGCGAACGATTCAGAAGGATCTCGACATCCAGGAGTACACCGACCCCGAGCACAATCCGATGATCCCGCATACGCTCGTGCTCAAGCCGGGCCTCGTGATTTACAGCATCTATAACGGCTACTGGTTCTGGGGGCGTCCGTCGGTCGTCGATCTTTGGCACGACCTGCGCGTCGTGACGAGCGAAATCCGCCCAGACTGGGATCTGAGCACTCCGGGGCTCCGCGAGGCATGGAACGCGGGTGACTTGTCGCGTTTCCACGGATGGAACAAGCGGGCCAATATCGAAGCGGCCTCGATTGCGCAGAAGAAATAGCAGCGCGTTTTTCTGATCTTCGGAGCGGTGAGTTGAGGGACAATCGCGGAGTGAAATGAAACCGACCGCTTCCACAAGCCTGTGGCGACCACTCCGAGTAACGGTGTTTCGCAATCTGCTGATCGCGGACGTCGTTTCAGACGCCGGCGCCTTCATGCAGAACGTCGGCGCCGCATGGTTGATGATCTCACTCCACGCCGGGCCTATTTATGTCGCGCTGACGCAGACTGCCGCTTCCTTGCCATATTTTCTGCTGGCCCTTCCAGCGGGCTCCGCCGGCGATATCGTCGACCGCCGCAAGTTGGTTCTTTTCACCGAATCTTGGATGATGGGCGTCGCATTGATTCTCGCGATCTTGACCTTCACTGGAGTGATGTCGCCATGGATACTGCTGGTGCTCACATTTGCGCTTTCGGCCGGAGATGCGTTCGAAGCGCCGGCATGGCGTGCCATCCTGCCCGAATTGGTGCCGAAGGAAGATCTGGCGGCGGCCTCTGCGCTCAATGGAATTGAATTCAACCTCGCCCGGGCGGTCGGGCCGGCGCTCGCCGGCGCGATCATATCGGTGGCCGGTGTCGCGACAGCGTTCTCTGCAAATTTCGTATCTTTCTTCGGTGTCATTCTTGTGGTTGCCCGGTGGAAGAGGCCTGTGCGCAAGAGAAGCGCGCCTGCGGAATCTTTCTCCGGAGCCACGGTCGCAGCAATTCGATATGTCCGCCACTCTCCCGCAATCCTGACCGTGTTGCTGAGAACAGGCGTAGTCATGTTTTTCACCAGCGCCCTGTTCGCATTGCTGCCGACGGTTTCCCGGAGCGTGAATCAGCACGCACCGGCTATGGGCTCTTGCTGGGCTGCTTTGGTGGCGGTGCGATCATCGGTGCTTTGGTCATGCAGTCAGCCCGTGACAGGTGGGAGATGGAGACCATAGTGTCGACCGGCGTTGTGAGCTTGGGGTTAGTCATTCTGGCGATGAGTGGGGCGCATGGATTGAGCACGCTGGCTGCGGTTATGTTGGTCGGTGGTGCAGCGTGGGTCATTTTCATTTCCCTTATTAGTGCGCTGATCCAGAACCTGGCGCCGGATTGGGTAAGAGCGCGAGTCCTCGCCATCTTCATTTTGGTTTATCAAGGGAGTTATGCACTCGGGACCGCGGCCTGGGGTGCTGTCGCGCAACATTCAGGCGTTGGAACCGCGCTTGTCTACGCGGGAGGGGGGACGATCCTCACGGCAGCGATAGCCCTTTTCGCCCGACTTCCCGATTCGACCGGAGATCTGAGTCCATGGAACCACTGGCGCATGCCGCTGGTCATCAAGGAGGTTGGCGTGGATGTTGAGAAGGGACCGGTATTAGTGACCGTCGAATACGCCGTCATCCAAGAACGGGCAGCAGATTTTGTGGATACGATGCATGAATATGGTCGGATCCGATATCGCGATGGCGCGTATCAGTGGGCAATCTTCCGCGATACTGAAGTCGCAGATCGTTACCTGGAGATGTTCTTGGTGAACTCATGGGCCGAGCATCTGCGTCAGCATGAGAGGCAAACCCAGGCCGATCGGGAGTTGGAACAGCGAATAAACGGCTGCCTGTCTAAAGAACCGAGAGTGCGTCATTTGATCGGCGCCTATGTGGCAGAAACCTGATTGGAAGAAGCCTCTCAGTGAGGTGTGACATGAAAGCCTTCAAGCGATGTCATCGTGTTTCCATCATCAGATGCTGTATCAAACTTCGAGCCATTCTTCGGTTCAAGCTTCCGAACCACTCTCGTCCCAAATTCCTTGTCAGTTTGAATTGTCAAAAAGATGGAACAATAGGAACACAGCCAGGCGTATTCGAGCTGGCCAGACTTGCTTGAGCATCCAGATTCGCGCCCACCCGGCGTTTCCCTGGGAGTAATCACGTACAGCCGTCCTTCGTGAAGATAGCGGAATGTAGTCAAACAGGGTGGATTGGCACATTTTGAGAGCATTGGACCTCCGAACTCGTCCGGTGATCAGGTGTTAGCGTTTGGCTGCCCACAATCTCACCTATTCAATCCCCGGAAGCAATCCACGTGATTACGCCACAACCGCAAGAATCAGGCTATTGGACGAAGGTGTTGACGACTGCAGGCGCAAATGACTTCTGCGGGGAAGGCCACGCCCCGCTCACAGTGCGTCAGCCGAAGGCTTGCTTTGTCTGCCCGGCCGACGTTATTCCTTGCGAAGGCATCGGTCAATACCATCGTCTAATAGACTCATCTCCGCCCTTCTGGCCTAATTACAACTGTCCGCAATGCCGCTTCAGAATCTGGATCGGATCACCGCCAGAGACGAATCTCAATGCGTCGCAGCGTTAATCAGGGCGGCGAGGGTGTCGCCGTCGTGAGAAGGAATAGGCTATGTCTACGACTGAATCAGCGATAGAGCAGAATCTGGCGAATGGCTTCGCAGAGTCGTCTGAGGCCGGCGACGTTCAGGCGGGGAATCCTCTCCCGATTGGAGGCGCGCACCAACAGGGAAGAGGAGTCAACTTTGTTTTGTTCAGCCGTCACGCAACCGCGGTTCGTCTCGAGTTCTATCAAAATGCCGAGGATTCTTCTCCCAGCAGAATTATTGACTTCGATCCGGTGCGCCATCGGACGGGCGACGTCTGGCATGTATGGGTGCGGGGCATTCCCGCAGGTCAGCTCTACGGTTATCGCGTCGAAGGGCCGTATCTGCCCGAAGAGGGCCATCGCTTCAATTCGCATAAGCTGCTTCTGGATCCGTATGCAAGAGCAATTGCGGGTATCGGGAATTGGGATTTCCTGGCCGCCCGCGGCTACGACTCATCCAGCAGATTAGTTGACTTAAGCATTTCGACCGCTGATAACGCTGGAAGCTCACCGAAATCCATCTTTACCCACGACCATTTCGATTGGGAGATGGACTCGCCTCCAAAGCATTCCGCCTCCGATACGGTCATCTATGAGACACACGTTCGCGGTTTCTCGATCCATCCGAGTTCGCGTGTAGCGCATCCCGGAACCTTCGCTGGGTTGACCGAAAAGATACCGTATCTCCGAGACCTGGGAGTGACCGCCATCGAGTTGATGCCGGTTCTTGAATTCAACGAAAAAGAATCCAACCGGCTGAATCCAATCACGGGAGAGAGACTCACGAACTATTGGGGCTACGATCCCGTCGCCTTTTTCGCTCCGAAACAGTCCTATAGCGCTGGCGGGAAGGAAGGCCAGCAGACGCAGGAGTTCCGGGAGATGGTTAAGGCTTTTCACCGCGCCGGCATTGAAGTGATCCTGGATATTGTGTTGAACCACACTGCCGAAGGGGATGAACTGGGACCCACAATTTCCTTGCGCGGTATTGAGAACTCGATCTTTTATATGTTGCAAGAGAACGGTTGCCGATACTACAAGAACTTTTCTGGCGTGGGCAATACGCTAAACGCAAACCATCCCGTCGTGCGCGAGTTCATCAGGAATGTCCTTCGTTACTGGGTCATGCACATGCATGTCGATGGTTTTCGCTTCGACCTTGCTTCTGTCCTGGGTCGGGATGAACACGGAAACATTCTCCGCAACGCTCCGCTGCTCGAGGATATTGCGGAGGATCCAATCTTGCGGGACATAAAACTTATCGCGGAAGCCTGGGACGCTGGCGGCGCCTATCAAGTGGGAAGTTTTTCCACCCGGCGTTGGAGGGAATGGAATGGCCGTTTCCGTGACGATGTGCGCCGCTTTTGGATTGGCGACTCAGGCATGATGGGATCGTTCGCCACGCGCATCGGTGGCAGTTCGGATTTGTACCAGGACTCGGGCAAAGGACCCGCCAGCAGCCTCAACTTCTTAACTTCTCATGACGGCTTCACGCTCAATGACCTGGTCAGCTACGCGCAGAAGCACAATGACGAAAATGGCGAGTACAGCCGTGATGGAACCGATGCCAACTACAGCGACAATGGCGGGGTCGAAGGCCCAAGCCAGGATCCTGGTATCGAGATCATGCGCAACCGCTTGATCAAGAACTTTGTGCTGACTCTGTTTATCTCTCGAGGGGTCCCCATGTTGCTCGGCGGCGATGAGTTTCGCCGAACCCAGCGCGGCAATAACAATGCCTACTGCCAGGACAACGAAATCAGCTGGTTTGACTGGATCCTGCTCGAAAAGCACAAAGAGATCCACCGCTTTACCCGCGGAATGATCGCCTTTCGCCGGACCCATCCTGTTTTACGAAAAGAGAAGTTCTACACGGATGGAGACATAAGATGGTTTGCGCCAAGCGGTGCGACTCCCGACTGGACGGACCAGCGGCAGAAATCGTTGGCGTGTCTGATGGTGGGACAGGCGGAACCCGACTTATTTCTCATGTTCAACGCCGACACCACGTCAGTTGAGTTTTCCATTCCTGCTTTGCCGGCAGGGAAGATCTGGCGTTTGGCGGTCGATACTTCCCGAACCGCTCCCGACGATCTCTTCAACCCTGGAAAAGAGCCTTCCATGCAGGGCCAAATCGGTTTTCGCCTCGATCCTCGGTCAAGCGCGATTCTCTTGTCGGACGCAAGCGAGGTGCCGCGTGACAATTAGCCCCGCCGCCGGCAAGCCGGCTGACCTATCCATTCTCGTTAACGTCCCGAAACTCGTTACAGCCTATTACGAGTTGCAACCCGATCTGAGTGATCCCAGACAGCGAGTTGCCTTCGGTACGTCCGGCCATCGCGGATCTGCTTTCGATGTGGCGTTCAACGAGTGGCACATACTGGCCATCACTCAGGCGATTTGCGATTACCGCAAACTCCAGAACATTGACGGGCCGTTGTTTCTTGGGATGGATACTCACGCTCTGTCCGAGCCGGCGTTTGCGAGTGCAATGGAAGTGCTTGCGGCAAACAACGTCGACGTTATGATCTCGGAAGGCACGCCATTTACCCCGACCCCAGCCGTTTCCCACGCGATCCTGCTTTACAACCGCTCACGAAAATCAGGACTCGCCGACGGTATCGTAATCACGCCGTCTCACAATCCTCCCGACGATGGTGGCTTTAAATACGACCCTCCGCATGGAGGACCGTCGGGTTCCAGCGTGACTTCGTGGATCGAATTGAGAGCGAATGAGTTTATCCATCGCGACCTCGATGGTGTTAAGCGCACGCCGTTCTCTAAAGCATTGCACGCGCCCACAACGCACAAACACGACTTTTTGAGCTCCTATGTCGGAGATCTCAACAGCGTTGTCGATATGAATGCGGTGCGCGATGCCAAGATTAAGCTTGGCGTGGATCCCCTCGGCGGAGCGGGCATCGACTATTGGCCGCGAATTGCAGAGCAGTATGGACTCGATTTCACGATCGTCAACAAATCTGTCGATCCAACATTTCGCTTCATGACCGTGGATTGGGACGGGAAGATTCGCATGGATCCTTCGTCGCCTTATGCGATGCAGGGACTTATCGCATTGAAAGACAAATTCGATATTGCATTTGCCAGCGACACCGATCACGACCGCCACGGCATCGTGACCAAAGGAAGCGGGTTGTTGCCTCCGAATCACTATCTTTCAGTGTGTATCAATTATTTGTTCGCGAACCGGCCGAATTGGAGTAAGGACGTTGCTGTGGGCAAGACCGTGGTGAGCAGCAGCATGATCGATCGTGTCAGCGCTCGCCTCGTTCGGCGACTCTATGAAGTTCCGGTGGGCTTTAAATGGTTTGTCGAAGGATTGCTCGCTGGCCGCTTGGGTTTTGGCGGTGAAGAGAGCGCCGGTTCCTCCTTTCTCCGGCGCGATGGCAGCGTGTGGACCACCGATAAAGACGGAATCATTCCTTGTTTGCTGGCAGCAGAAATCACGGCACGTGTGGGCAAAGATCCGGGTGAGATTTACTGTGAGCTTGCCCGTGAGCTGGGCGATCCCTTCTACGAACGCATCGATGCACCCGCTACTCCCGAACAGAAAGCCGCTCTTGCAAGATTGTCCCCGTCCGACATCCACGCGACTGAAGTCGCCGGTCAGCCGATCCAGAAGATTCTGAACACCGCACCGGGCGATGGCAATCCAATTGGAGGAATCAAAGTGATTGCCAGGGATGGCTGGTTTGCAGCTCGTCCCTCGGGCACCGAGGAAATCTATAAGGTTTACGCCGAAAGCTTCCTCGGTCAGGACCATCTGCAGCGTATCGAGGAAGAAGCCCAGACTATTGTTTCGGAGGCGCTCACTCGCAGTGATCAGGCGGCTTGAGCCGATAAGCAGGAAGGATTTTGTTTATGAGTAGCTCGACAGTCATTAGCTCGACAATCGGTGATCGTCCCCTCGATGCCGCCACTTCAGATGCTCTTGCCGACTTGGCGTTGGACCTTAGATGGTCGTTCAATCACTCGGCAGACCAGCTTTGGGAACAGCTCGATCCCGAACTCTGGGAACTGACCCATAATCCCTGGGTTCTGCTGCAAACCGTATCCCAGGAAAAACTGCAGAGTGTAACCTCCGACCCAAGATTTCAAAAACTCTTGACCGATGTTCGCAACGAGAAAACGCTTGCCGAGGAGTCGGAAGCGTGGTTTCAAAAGGTCCATCCGCGTTCGGGCGTGTCGACCGTCGCGTATTTCTCGATGGAGTTCATGTTGAGCGAGGCGCTCCCGATTTATTCCGGCGGGCTCGGCAACGTCGCCGGAGATCAGCTCAAAGCCGCAACTAACCTGGGTGTCCCTGTGACCGGAATTGGTTTGCTCTACCAACAAGGCTATTTTCGCCAGGAAATTGACGCCCAGGGCCGCCAGCAAGCCTTGTACCCATTCAACGATCCCGGCCAGCTTCCCATTCGACCGGTACGCAAACCAAACGGCGAATGGCTGCGCATAGTTCTCCCTTTGCCTGGCTTTAATTTGTGGATCCGCGTTTGGCAGGTGCGGGTCGGCACGGCGAAATTGTATTTGCTCGACACCAACGATCCTGCGAACCCCCCGGCCTACCGTGGCATTACGACGGAACTTTACGGCGGTGGTCCGGAGCTGCGTTTGAAACAGGAGTTGGTTCTCGGCATTGGAGGCTGGCGCTTGTTGTCGGCCCTCGGACTTCACCCCGAGGTCTGCCATCTCAACGAAGGCCACGCTGCGTTCGCGGTACTGGAGCGAGCACGTTCCTACATGGAGGATAGCCGTCAGCCTTTTGATGTCGCGCTCACCATCACTCGTGCCGGCAACCTTTTTACTACCCACACTCCTGTGGAGGCGGGATTTGACCGCTTCGCTCCCAGCCTGATCGAGCATTACCTCAGGAAGTATGCTGAGGAACACCTGTCGATTTCCTTCGACGAGCTTTTCGCGCTTGGTCGACGAGATCGCCAAGATTCGTCCGAACCGTTCAACATGGCTTACCTGGCGATCAGGGGTAGCGGCAGCATCAACGGCGTGAGTAAATTGCACGGCCAAGTAAGCCGTCGACTCTTTCAGGTCCTTTTTCCAAGGTGGCCGGAAAAAGAAGTGCCTGTAACTCATGTGACCAATGGAGTAGACATGCCCACTTGGGACTCTGCCGAGGCGGATCGGCTATGGGAATTGGCGTGCGGCAAAGACCGTTGGCGAGGAACCTTGGCAAACATGGAGAAGGATGTAACCGCCGTCAGCGACCCCGACCTATGGCAACTCCGCTCTGATTGCCGCAAGGCCCTCGTTGACTATGTCCGCAGACTTTATGTACGTCAATTGGCTGCTCGGGGAGCGTCGCCGGAAGACCTCTCGCAGGCCACACTGATACTCGATGACAACATCTTGACTTTGGGATTTGCCCGTCGCTTTGCCGCGTACAAGCGCCCGAACCTTCTCCTGCACGATCCGGCGCGGCTTCTGAACATTCTGCTGAATCGCGAGCGCCCCGTTCAACTCGTGCTTGCAGGCAAGGCGCATCCCCAGGATGTCGAAGGCCAGGAAATGATCCGGCAGTGGTTTGAGTTTGCTCGCCAGCCTGAAGTTCGATCCCGAGTGGTCTTCCTTTCGGATTACGATGCCCTCATGGCGGAGCATCTGGTTCAGGGTGTGGACGTCTGGGTGAACACGCCGCGACGACCCTGGGAAGCAAGCGGCACCAGCGGCATGAAGGTGCTGGTGAACGGCGGGTTGAACCTTTCGGAACTCGATGGCTGGTGGGCCGAGGCGTATTCCCCGGAGGTAGGTTGGGCGATCGGAGATGGGCGCGAACATGGGGATGACCCTTCTTGGGACGCGGCGGACGCTGAGAGTCTTTATGCAGTGCTCGAAGGAGAGGTAATCCCACAGTTCTACGCCCGCGACGAGCGCGGAATTCCGCGCGCCTGGGTCACCCGCATGCGCGCAAGTATGGCTCGCCTGACTCCGACCTTCTCGAGCAATCGAGCGGTGCGGCAATACACCGACGAGCACTATCTCTCGGCGGCAGCCGCTTTTCACGAGCGTGCCGAGAATCGAGGTTCAGTAGGAGTCGATCTCACCGCCTGGCAGGCCGAACTGGCAAAACACTGGTACACACTGCGATTCGGCTCCGCGACCGTTCAAAAACAGGGAGAGCAATATCTCTTTCAGGTTCAGGTCTTCCTTGGTGATATGAACTCAGAAGCCGTGAGAGTCGAACTCTATGCCGAGGGGGAGAATGGCGCTGACTCAATCACGCAGACCATGCATCGTGGCGAACACCTGGTTGGTGCGCCAAGCGCTTTCGCCTACAGTGCTTCTGTACTGGCGAGTCGCCCCGTTGCCGACTACACGCCGCGCCTTGTTCCCCAGCATGCAGGAGCATCTGTGCCACTGGAGGCTCCTTTCATTCTGTGGCACGACTCACCGTCCTGGCGATGAATTGGAATTCGAGGAAGCAATCCCATGCCCAATAAACGGAAATCACCCGATAAGAAACCACCGATCGCGCTCACCACCGATTTTCTAGCAGAGGATCGGCACGACTTAGTGGCGAAACTGGCGTACAAGCTTTGGGAACAAAGGGGTCGCCCGTTCGGCTCGCCTGAGGTTGACTGGTTTGCAGCCGAACGAAGCGTGTACGCGTCGCTGCTGGCGTCGGGGTTGGTTACTCCCTCCCCGAATGCCGAGCCGCAGATATCAGCACAGATTTACTGACCATGGGCGCAGTGGGGTTGCGTTCGACTTTGAAGAAGCGAAATCAATATGGAACTGCTCGCATTCTTTGACGGTGAAAGCATCGATGCTTAGGTCGTGCCGAAGCAAGGCGAGTGCCCGAGACGTCAAGAACAGCCAGGGGTTCGATACAAAGTGGAGGATCAGATGACGATTTCAAGTCAAACAGCAGAGCGATGTATCGAGGAATGTTTGCAGTGCATTCGCTGGTGCGGTGAATGCCGCTCTGAGTCCCTCGATCATGATCCGATCATGATGAGAGATTGCATTCGGCTTTGTAGCGAATGTCTTGAACTGTGCCGGACCTGCGTAGCCCTGCTGACGAGCAGCTCCGCATACGCTAACCAGGTGTGTAGTATCTGTTCCGCGCTATGCACAGCCTGCGCGGCAGAGTGCGGGAAACAAGAAGCAGAAACGATGAGGAAGTGTGCTGAAGCATGTCGTCAATGCGCGGCTACATGCGCTGAAGTCGCCAATGCGGAGCCAATTCGGCGAGTGGCTGCATAATACGAGGGTGTGGGTACGGGTTAGGCGAGAGTCCAGCTTTACGCCATCGGAGGGTGGCCTCCGGCGCGCCCGTAACGCAGGTACAGATGCTCAGCCCTTTGCTTTACGCTGAACAGTTGAAGCGCAGGGGCAAGCTCCGGCATAAATTCGATCCCTTGCCGCCGTTGGAAAGTAGTCCTGCTCTCGATCAGTGAGGGCGCGTAAGAGCGCCATCCGTTTTCCCGGAGCTGCTGGTGATAAACCACAGTGGCCTCCGTGATAAAGCCACTGTGGTCATGGTGCCCAGTGAATTGCAACGGCTCCCTGGAATGACGTAACCGGGTTACGCCGCGCGCGTTGCTCCGGTCGAGGGCTGGTAGCTGTCAACTTGCTCGGCGCCGGAGGTCTTCAACATGTCGCGCGCTTTCTCTACTTCCTCGGCAGTTCCATGTGCGACAAGAACGAACTTTCCGGCCTTGATCGACGTCTCGTATTTTACGACGCTGTTTTTGGGAATGCCGAGACTGAAGAGTCCCGCACCAAGGGCGCTGACCCCTCCCACGACGACAGCTCCCTCCAGCGCCGCGACGATCCAGGCGACGATGGAGCCGGCGGCAACCACGGGCCCGATGCCTGGGATGATCAAGAACGCCGAACCGAAGAGCATCCCCCAGAGCCCGCCCCAAAATGCGCCCCATTTGCCCCAGTACTTCATCCTGTCGCCTGTGTTATAGAAACCGACGACGTCCTCTTCCGTTTGATAGTCGCGGCCGACGACGGCCAGTTTCTTGATGTCAAACCCACCACCCTTCAATTCCTTGATGGCATTTTCTGCCGCGGAGTGTTGGCCGTAAACTGCAACGACCGAGTTTTGTTCCGGTGCTGGTGTGTTATTCATTGTTTCGTCTCCTCATTGTTACTTCTCACTTCAGAATTTGTCTGTGCCACACGATTCGGTCCGCATCAGTTAAGGTCCGGGCCCTGTGTGATGAACAGAATCCCGACCCTTGAAACGAGTTCTTGGAGCAACCGTCTCGCCACGTTGCCTTGCAACCAACACAAAGCGTTTTCTTAGTTCGCTGCAAGATAGACTTGCTGGAAATTGTCCTTCAGTGATTAAGCCAGAAGTAGGGGATTGAGTCCATTGGACGAACGTATTGGTTCTGCCTAAGCTCCATTCTGAACCGTGGCATGCTTATCGGCGGGGATGCGTGCGCGTGAATTCATCGATAAATTGCTGCTCCGGAAGGCGTCAAGAGAAGCCAAAGGCCTTAAAAAGCCCCTCGCGTGCACGGCTCCATCATTAGCTTGGCATTTCCATTTCGAGTTCGTTACAGTTAGCGTTACCGTTACACGCACTCTTAATCGAATGAGATTAAACTTGCTTCGATCCAGGAGCTTCTGGACTTCTCTTTTTCTCGGCCTGTGCGGGCTTACCGGGACCGCGACACAGGCCCAGTTGTGGGATGTGCCCCCACTACCCCCAGTCAAGTACGCGCAAGCTCCGGACGGTATGACGGCCACAATCGGAAACGAGAGCGTGCACATTTCCGTCTGCCGTTCTTCCGTCATCCACTTCGTCGCTACGCCCGAGCTGCCCGATACGCTTCGCCAAAGCCAGCCATGGATGCTCGATTCAAAGCAGTCGTGTCCGGGTGCGAAGTTCCAGATTTCACAAACATCCGATGCGGTGATCCTCGCTACCGACGCATTGAAGATCGAGCTCTCGCTCAAATGGGGCAACGTCCAATTCAGCACGGCTGCAGGCGAGGGTCTTTTACGCGAACGCAACTCGATTCCGCGCACCTACGAACCGGCTGAACTGAATGGAGAGAAGACATTTCACGTCGAAGACAGATTTGCTCCGGATTTCTCCGAAGGCTTCTACGGTTTGGGGCAACACCAGAACGGAATGTTCAATTACCGGGGCGCCACTGTCGAACTTGGGCAGAACAACACGGATGTAGCGATCCCTTTGCTGCTGTCGAGCAAAGGGTATGCTTTGATGTGGAACACGGCCTCGCTGACGCACGTCGACAATCGTTTCCCACTGGAACTGAATCTGGATTCACTTGCCGGCCATGCCGTCGACTACTACTTCATTTATGGCCCGGAGATGGATCAACTCATCCATGAATATCGGAACCTCACCGGACACACCCCGCTTCTACCGAAATGGTCCTACGGATTCTTCCAGTCGAAGGACCGTTACGTTTCGCAAGAAGAAGTGCTCGGAATCGCACATCGGTATCGTGAAGAGCACATACCGCTCGACGCAATTGTTCAGGATTGGTTTTGGTGGAAAGCAGAAGGCGATCCGATCTTCAATTCGAACTTCCCGGATGTCCCCGGTGAACTCCAACAACTCCACGATGAACACGTCCATGCCATGCTTTCGGTTTGGGGGCTGTTTGATTCGAAGTCTCAGAACTTCGCGGAGATGACGAAGCAACACCTGGACGTGCCCAATGCCCATGTTTACGATGCTACGAATCCGAAAGCGCGTGATTTCTATTGGAACAACCTCGCTGGAAAGCTCTTCTCTCTAGGTTGGGACGCGTTCTGGCTCGACAGCGCCGAGCCTGAAGAATATTGGCCTCACATGGGTGACGCGATTCTTCAAAACAAGCAGATTGCCATTGGCAATGGCGCCGAATATACGAACATTTTTCCGTTCATGCACACGCTAGGAGTTCAGGAACACTGGAAAACAACCACAGACCGCAAGCGAGTTTTCCTTCTCACTCGTTCCGCTTTTCTCGGCCAGCAACGAGTTGGAGCGGCAGTCTGGTCGGGTGACGTCTATGGCTCTTACTGGGGGTTACGCCATCAAGTGGCCGCAGGGTTGAACTTCGCGCTCTCTGGATATCCCTATTGGACAACCGATATCGGCGGCTATTGGCCGCCGCACGACAATCCGGTTGAGGACCCAAAGTTTCAGGAACTCTATGCGCGCTGGTTCGAATATGGAACCTTCTGCCCGATTTTCCGCACGCATGGGCACCGGCCGCAGAATGAAATCTGGGCCTTCAATAAAGTCGAACCGGTTCTCATCAATTACGACAAGCTGCGCTACCGCCTGATGCCCTACATTTATTCGCTGGCGTGGCGCGTGACAAACGAGGACTATACAATCCAGCGTCCGCTGGTAATGGACTGGCGTACTGATCTCAGAGTTCGGGACATCGGTGATCAGTTCATGTTTGGTCCTGCGCTCCTCGTCAGCCCGGTGCTTCAATCGGACGCCACTCGCCGAAGCTTGTACCTACCCGATGCACCCGTCTGGTACGACTTCTGGACGGGGGAGTCGACAGGCGGCAACCGGGAGATCGACGCGGAAGCTCCTCTCGACCGTATTCCCCTCTACGTGCGTGCCGGTTCGATTCTTCCGCTGGGTCCTGAAATCGAGTACGCAGATGAAAAACCCGCAGGACCGATTGAGCTGAGGGTCTATCCCGGGGCGGATGGAGCATTCAATCTTTATGAGGATTCGGGCGACAGCTATGACTACGAGCACGGTGCACACTCCGTCATTCCGGTGCGCTGGTCCGAGTCAAGCCGAACCCTGACGATTGGCGATCGGGAGGGGAACTACCCCGGTATGCCGGCAAGTATTGAGATGAAGATTGTGTTCGTAACCGCCGGGCACGGATCGGGCCTCGAATCAACCGCTAATCCCGACAAGCTGGTTGATTACGCGGGGGAGGCAACATCGGTTCACGCGCCGTAACGTGGACGCTTGAAACCGTGGCAATTTGTTTGGGTACTCACAGGAGTCGAATGAACCATCCCAGGATCGTATTGCTGGCCGCACTCATCGTTGTCATCTCCTTCGTCGCCCCCACTTCCTTCTCGCAAGATACCTCTAACGTCCCTTACATGAATCCCAAGCTTTCTCCCGAAGAACGCGCGGCCGATCTGGTCCACCGGATGTCGCTCGAAGAGAAGGCCTCACAGCTCGTGAATCAGGCACGAGCCGTCCCTCGCCTGAACATTTCTTCGTACGATTGGTGGAGCGAAGCCCTGCATGGCGTCATTTCCGATGGCGTGACGGAATTTCCCGAGCCCATCGGGCTTGCCGCCACGTTCGATGTGCCCCGCATTCACGAAATGGCGACCGCCATCGGCGTTGAGGGCCGAATCAAGCACGCGCAGCATGAGCGCGCAGGTCACTCCAATATTTTCGAAGGTCTCGATTTCTGGGCACCCAACGTCAACATCTTTCGCGATCCCCGTTGGGGACGCGGCCAGGAAACCTATGGTGAAGATCCCTTCCTGAGCGCCCGGTTAGCCGTCGCGTTTGTCACAGGCATGCAAGGCGATGATCCCCACTACTACCGTGCCATCTCCACACCCAAGCATTATGCCGTTCACAGTGGCCCCGAACCCACTCGCCATTTCACGGACGTGGACGTCAGCAAGCACGACGAAGAAGACACCTACTTACCTGCATTTCGTGCGGCCGTCGTGGAAGGCCATGCCGGGTCGGTTATGTGCGCCTACAACGCGATCAACGGTGAACCTGCGTGCGCGAGTCAGTTTCTGTTGCAGCACACTCTTCGCGAGGCTTGGGACTTCCAGGGCTATGTAGTCTCTGACTGTGACGCCGTGCGCAACATCTTCAACGGCCATCATTACCGTCCGACGCAGCCGCAGGCATCAG
>CAVXVD010000083.1:0-3266 GCA_963765015.1 uncultured Acidobacteriota bacterium
GCGTATCCGAGGCCGAGCGGACGATAGTCGTGCGAGTTGGACATGATCGATTGCGTGGGGTATCCGGCATTGTCGACCAGGATTTCCTGCGCGGTGATCAGGATGTCGACGGCGTGGCGATAGGCTTCGACGTCGAACGTGCCGTTGGGAGCAAACTTCAACAGATTCAGGCTAGCGAGGTTGCAGGCGGAGTCGTCGAGGAACATGTACTCGCTGCACGGGTTGCTGGCGTTGATGCGCGCGGTGTTCTTCGAGGTGTGCCAGCGGTTGACCGTGGTGTCGTATTGCATACCGGGATCGCCGCAGTGCCACGTAGCCTCGGAAATTTTGTTCAGAAGATCCTTGGCTTTGTAGGTCTTCACGACCGAGCCATCAGTTACCGTGCGCGTCGAGAAGTCGGTGTCGCGAACCACGGCGTACATGAAGTCGTCGGTGACGCGGACGCTGTTGTTGGCGTTCTGGAAGAAGATGGAAGAGTAAGCATCGGAGTCGGGATGCGAACCGTCGTATCCCTGAGCGACAAGCGCGTGCGCCTTGGCTTCCTCCTTTTGCTTGCACTCAATGAATTCGATGATGTCAGGATGGTCGACGTTGAGGATGACCATCTTGGCGGCGCGGCGAGTCTTGCCGCCGGACTTGATGACGCCGGCGAAGGCATCGAATCCTTTCATGAAGCTGAGCGGGCCGCTGGCAGTGCCGCCGCCGGAAAGCGTTTCGGTGGATCCGCGCAGGGGCGAGAGATTCGTGCCGGTGCCTGAGCCCCACTTGAAGAGCATGCCTTCGGTCTTGGCCAGAGTGAGGATGGAGTCGAGCGAATCTTTCACCGAGTTGATGAAGCAGGCGGAGCACTGGGGCTTGGAATATCCGGTGACGCCGAATTCGACTTGCTGAGTCTGAGGGTTCCAGTGCCAGTTGCGGCCGTCGGAGTTGGGCTCGATGCGATCGCATCCCACATTGAACCAGACAGGCGAATTGAAGGCGGCGTACTGGCGAACGAGGATGTGGACGAGTTCGTCGTGGAAGGTGGCGCCGTCATCGGCCGTGCGGAAGTAGCCCTGGGCCATACCCCAGTCGCGGATGGTCTCAGCGACGCGACCGACGAGCTGGCGAACTCCGGTTTCACGCTCGGGAGTACCGATCTTGCCATGCAGATATTTGCTGGCCACGATGTTGGTGGCGGTCATGGACCAGTCTTTGGGGACTTCGACGTCCTTCTGCTCGAAGATCACGTTGCCTTGGGCATCGGTGATCTGAGCGAGGCGGAGATCCCATTCGACTTCATCATAGGGAGAGACGCCGGGCTTGGTGAAGAGGCGGCGGAACTGGAGTCCGGGGGATTTCTTCTTCTGGGCTACGGAGTTCTGGACTGCGGGGGACGTCACAGCGGGGGTCGAGGTGGTTTCGGTTGCGGTCTTCAATTCTGCCATCGGGTTCTCCAATTATTAGATTCTATGTGGTGTTGCGACGATTCGGGCGTCCGGATGGGACGGGGAATCGTGGTGAAGCGTGTGTTTTAAAGATCTTGCGCCGAAGCCCTGTTTCGCGCTCCAGGGAGCGCAGGTGCCGTCCCTAACGGGACTTTTCTCTTCGTTTTCTACCTACCCAGGACTTACGTCCTGGGCTAACGAATGCCGCCCCTTCGGGGCTACCTCACCGGCTGAAGCCGCGCCCTTGCAAAGATCGCTAGCGCGGCGCTAAAGCGCCGCTCTTCCACGGTGGCGTCAGAGTCTGCAGGTCGCTGGCGTCACCGGCCCTTCCGGTCAGAAACCGGAGGGGAGTGGGGACGGACAGTGAATATTGGTGGCGGCACCGGAATCTAGCTGCGGAGCCGCTGCGGGGGTGGCGGCCGGGGCGGCGTAGGGGCCTCCGGCTGGTTTTGAAAAGTCGTGGTTGCTGATGTTGGCGAACAGATGCGCGTGCGCCGTCTTTGCATCGTCGAACAGATTGGTTTGGTCGGGATGGGCCGGCGGAACGTATTCGTTCTGCGGCGTCAGCTCCAGCGAACGGGCGAAGTGGGAACCGATGCCGGTAGCCTTTTCGGCGGAGGAGACCATCCACTGATTGAGGGCGTTGCAGATGCTGCGGCGCTGAGCCGGGTCTTCGACAACCACGAAGCGGACGAAATAGCGTCCGGATGCCAGGCGGGCGCGCATGGGATTCTCGCGCGAAAGCATGCGGTCGAGGACGAAGGCCATGTCGTCGTCTTCGAAGAACTGGGTGACGGCGAGCATGCGGCGGACGGAGTCAGACCGATTCTGCCCGTCAGCAATTCCCGCCGCGGCTAAAGCCGCCGATGTCTGGCCGCTGGACGCGGCGCTGAAGCGCCGCTCTTCCACGGGACCGCCCGCTTCGCTTCGCGGGACGATTCCGCTCGCTTCGCTCGCGGGACGGACGAATGCGTCCGTCCCTACATTGGGGGTGCCCAGGTCCATGATTTCTTCGGCAACGGCAAAAACACCCGGTTTGCTGGGGACGAATAGAAGGCTGTGGTGAGAGTCGCAGCGGAACCAGCGCGACCAGTGCAGGCGGCGATAGTCCAGGGGACGATCGAAACCGTGGCGCGCCAAAGATTCTGTGACTAAACGAGTCAAACCTTCCATACCTGGGCTCCTGGGTCCGGCTGCTTTGCGCCGGAAGAAAAGGAGTTCCCTCGTCTGCTGGCGAAGCAGTTACTGATTGCAAACTACTTCCGAAAGTCGTCCCCGGGGAGGGTCGGGGAACGGTCACCGCACTTACCGGGCTCCCGGCCTCCGGAAACGTGGTCCGGAGGGCCTGAAGTGGCCGTTGTTGAGGAAAGGTTTGGGGCGCCGGGGCTTACGGATCAACAAGTCCAAGCGCCTGACCTTTCTTGCCTGCGGAGGGTGCCAGGTCACCTCTGGCCGAGCACCGAACCGCGTCATTTCCCTTCACTTTGTTCTTGCTTCTTAAATTCGCGCCCCATTCCCGTGAGGCGGAATTTACGTGCTTGGGATTGCAAAGTTACTCCCGCCGATTGTGCCTGTCAAGAGAGAAACACTACAGGTTGTATCCCTAGCAATGACGGGCTTGATGCGGGGTGGCGGACAGGTTTTCCACATGGTGGAAAACGGGGAAGCGAGAGGAATGGTTGCGGTCAGGCAAAATGATCCTTCCCAAGGTCCTTGACGGGGCGAAGAAGGGCGATGCGCGGTGAGGCGCGGCGGTCGCGAACGGGCTGCGGAGACTTGCGGCGACGACCATCCACGCGCGGGGAAATTCTTTGGTCGCTGATCCTCTCAATCTCCAAA
>CAVXVD010000084.1:0-37312 GCA_963765015.1 uncultured Acidobacteriota bacterium
CGCATTCTTGCCCTCCTGAATACCGTTCCTAGATTCCTTTGGAACGCTTTATGGCTCGTTCGAATCCCGGCAGCGCTCCTTCGATTGTCCGGTCATCGACACAGTAGGCGATCCGGATGTAGCCGGGTCCCGCGAATCCGCTTCCGGGCACGCACAGAATGTTTTCTTCCTGAAGGAGCCCTACGAACTGGACATCGTCGGGCAGCGGGCTTTTGGGGAAAAGATAAAATGCCCCCTGCGGGACCGACAAATCGTAGCCGAACCCTGTAAGCGCGTCTACGAGCCGGTCTCTTTTTCGTTTGTAGATATCGACGTCCACACAGACTCCCTGGAGCTCGACTACGAGCCGCTGCATGAAAGCCGGTGCGTTTACAAAACCAAGAATCCGGTTTGCCAGCGCGAGGGCGTCCATAATTTTGGGCGCATCCTCGGCGAGAGGGCCCAGTGCGACGAAGCCGATGCGCTCGCCGGGCAAAGAAAGCTCCTTGGAGTAGGAGCTTGCAATAAGCGAATTCGGGTAATGCTGAAAGACGCACGGGACGCGGCAGTTGTCGTAGACGATCTTCCTGTACGGCTCATCGGACACCAGGTAGATCACATGGCCAAACTGACTGCTCTTTGCCTCAAGAATCTTCCCCAGCCGCGCGATCGACTCCTCCGGATACACCTTGCCTGTCGGGTTGTTCGGAGAGTTTATCAGCACGATTTTGGTGCGCGGACCGATCTCTTCTTCCATCCGGTCCAGGTTGAGACTGAAATCCTCGAAAACGGGAACGGTTTTGAGGACGCCGCCGTGATTGTCCGCGTAAAACGTGTATTCCACGAAATAGGGGGCCGGACACAGCACTTCGTCACCGGGGTCGAGCAATGCCTTGAAAACTATGTTGAGGCCGCCTGCTGCCCCGCATGTTACGATCACCTGGTCGTGCGCCATCGAGACGCAGAATTCCTGGCAAAAATAGGCAGACATGGCCGAGCGGGTGGAAAAAAGACCCGCGTTTGGCATGTATGCATGATTTCCAGGCTCTTCGCTTCTGGCCAGCTCTATCAGCTTTTCACGAACTATGTCCGGAGGCGGAACGTTAGGGTTTCCCAAACTGAAGTCAAAGACTTTGTCCTCACCATGGATTTTTTTGAGGCGCGCTCCTTCCTCGAACATCCTGCGAATCCATGAGGATTTTTCTATAAACTGGCTCATCTTTTCAGCAATCGCCATTTCGCCTCCGAGACCTCCCCGGGAGTTTATCAAATAAAATCGGCTCACAGCCTGTCTGTTACGGGTAATCTCCGGCACTATAGGAGAGATTTGCGTCCTGATGCAAGCATTCTATCGGTTTGAGATGTGCTTTTTCAACCAGCTTACATCCTTAATTTTGAGAGCCTCCTGGGGCGATAGACCGGACAAATCTCTCGGCCTGTCACATTTTGCTTGCCTTCCGTATCGATTTAATGTCAATAATATAGCGCGAAATTGCAACTGATCCCCAAACCCAACTTCTTTCAGAAATGCTGCGCTTGGTCTAGTTCTCCTTGACGAATCCTTGTTTCAGGGTTAAGAATCAGCTTTATTTTCTGCTTAAGCCGTGTGGAAGGCATTTCGATTCTAAACGGGTTTCACCAATCCGATTTGCAGCCTCCCTCAATTTCCATCCAGGAGGAAGTATGACAGGAAAAGCGTCTGACAAGGGTACGGTCGGTTCGGTCATGGTCGTCGGCGGTGGTATCGCCGGCATGCAGGCCGCGCTGGACTTGGCTAATTCAGGATATTTCGTCCACCTGCTCGAAAAAGGTTCGGCAATCGGCGGAGGCATGTCCCAACTGGACAAGACCTTCCCTACAAACGAATGCGCGATGTGAATCATTTCTCCCAAGCTGGTCGAGGTCGGCCGGCATCTTAACATCGAGCTTGCTCACCCTTTCTGAAGTTCAGCAGGTTAGTGGTGAACCCGGAAATTTTAAGGTAAAGCTCCGCCAAAACCCCCGTTTCGTCGACATTTCAAAGTGCACCGGTTGCGGCGAATGTGCCCAGTGTGTGCCCAATCGAACGCAAAAGCGAGTACGACATGGAGTTCGAGCGTCGCGCCGGGCGGCATTCCGCAGGTATGCCCAGGCAGTACCCGGAGCATATTCCATTGAAAAGCGCGGCACCTCGCCCATGCAAGGCCATCTGCCCGGCTCACATTTCGGTCCAGGGTTACGTGGCTTTGACCGCTCAGGGCAAATATCAGGAAGCCCTAAAGCTTATCAAGGAAGAAAACCCTCTGCCCGCGATCTGCGGCCGGGTCTGCCATCATCCCTGCGAGTCCGCCTGCATGCGCGGTGAGGTCGACGAGCCGGTGGCAATCGATTCGATCAAACGCTTTCTGGCCGATCTGGATTTGAGCTCCCAAACCAGGTTTGTCCGGGGATAAAAGAGAAACGCAACGAGAAGGTCGCAATCGTCGGTTCAGGTCCGGCGGGCTTATCGTGCGCCTATTATCTGGCAATCGAAGGTTACCAGGTAACGGTTTTTGAAAAACTTCCGGTGCTCGGAGGAATGCTAAGCGTTGGCATTCACAAGAGCTTTACGCCTCCGAGCGGCCCGGTCGGAACCGTCGTGACCTTCAACGGCCCGGCCTGACTCAAACCACGAAGGTGACAATCGATAAAATATCGGCGACATTCACGGTGGTCTCCGATTCCGAAATCACCGCGACCGTTCCTGCCGGAGCCGCAACCGGAAAAATCACCGTGACCACAAAAGGTGGCAGCGTCACCAGTTCCACGAACTTCACCGTCAATTAGGAACCGCGCTCCAAGAAACAGGCCCCGCTGTTGCGGGCTGGGCTTTCGTATGCGGGCCTGTGGCCCACTCAAGCCGTCCTTCGGCTTGAGTGGGTCACTCCCATGCCGACGAGACAGCCTCGCTCAGGAGGTTGTTTTTTCATGTGCGATCTCTCGCAGCATCAATTCCCCACACAACGAAAAAACCCGTTGTGTAGGCCACCCCGAATTCGCCTTGAGAGATTATTATTGAGGCTTCGGTTGTTTGGCTGAAACCGTAGGCGGTGACCGGCAATTTTATTGATGGAATGCTGCAGCAGAATCCTGCAGGAGAACCATTGACGACGCGAATCTTTCTACGCTCTCTGCTATGTTTTGCCGCCCTGTGGCACACAATTTTCCCACTCTTCCTTTTGGCCGTCCTTGTTGCATTGCCAGCCTTCGCCGAGTCCATTCACGAGGCGGCGCGGAAGGGAAACCTCAAGAAAGTCCAGGCGCTTCTCCAAAACAATCCTCAGCTCGTCTTCAACAAAGACAGGGGCGGCGATACGCCTTTGATTCTGGCGGCGTTCGGTGGCTACACGGACGTGGCGGAGTTGCTGCTGGCCGATAAGGCTGACGTCAACGCGAAGAATAACAACGGCGATTCGTCCTTACTGCTGGCCGTCTCTGGCCATTACCGGGCAGTCGTCGAACTTTTGCTGGCCAACAAGGCCAACGTCGATGATGCCAATCGGAACGCCATGACACCATTGCAGCTAGCCGTCTACAAGGGTTATGGGGACCTGACTAAGCTCCTGCTGGCCCATAACCCTGACGTCAATCGGCAGGACAGTCACGGCGAAACGCCTCTCCTCCTGGCGGTGATGGCTGACCGCAAAGACATTGCCGAGTTGCTGCTGGCAGCCAACGCTGATATCAGCATCCGCGACAACAACGGCTATACACCCCTGCTTTTGGCAGCCTATGAGGGTCACAGGAGTCTGGCGGAGTTGCTGCTGGCCAACAAGGCCGACGTCAATGCGAAGAATCCAAACGGCGACACGCCATTGCACTTGGCAACGCTCACCCGCCATAGGGACGTGGTGGAATTGCTGCTGGCCAATAAAGCAGATATCAACCTGAAGGACAATGCTGGCGCAACCCCTCTACATCTGGCCACGCTCAATCACGACGACGACATGGCAGAACTACTGCGGCAGCATGGCAGCATCGACGATGGAATGGCCTCCGCGCCACCGGCGGAGGCTGCTCCCCTGCGCCCCGCTCCAACCGAGTCCATCTGCCAGACAGTGAAGTATATGGCGGAGTTTTCGGCCCCATACTGTCGCGCTTACCCCGGACCTAATCGTCCCGTACAAGAAGTTGCCGTCCTCAAGTTGAACCATGTCCGGGTTGACGAGATCGACGGGAAATCGATCAGGGTATGCGGCTATCCTCGGATGGCTCTGCTACAACGAGACCACCTCGTGTGTAGTCCCGCCAAATCGATAGAGCTTGTCCCCGGGCACTACTCCATCACGTTCGCTCCCGTTGGCCCTTTTTATGTTTATACGGTCATAGAAAAGTACGATCCCATCGTCATCGATTTCCACGCGGAGGCCGGTAAGACCTATGATGCGCGGGGCATAAACTATGTATCTTGGAGAGGTGGGGTAGGTTCGTGGACGGTGGAGATTAAATAATGCGGGGTGAGGCATTTCGTAAGAGTGGACTTTTTCACGCCGCCAAATAGAAAAAGAGGCCTTCGCGTTTTGTGGGCCACCAGCCTCTTATGCCCCCGTCAATTCCTTCAAGATCTCCCGAATATGCAGCGCTGCGCAGTCGATGTGAGGGAAATTGGCGTTGCTCTCATTGAACAGCAGGGTCAGATCTGTCCCCGCTAGTAGAATCGTATCGACCGCGTCACGGCTGACGAGGCGATGCGCGAGAGCGGTGAGCTTCTCATGCTTGTCGGCCGACGCTTTGTGGCCCCGGTGAGACTCGAACTCACGACCTCTAAGGTGCGAACCTAGTGCTCTATCCAGGCTGAGCTGCGGGGCCACTTATCTTGTCGCGCCCAACCATCAGAACCTGCTTCGCGCCAAATACGCTCGGACTCACGACTGGTTCCGAGAATATGGTTCCACACCCAGCCGTAGCAAACATCGACCAGTGAAACGATTATGGTGAGATTCCCAATTCAGGAATCGGTCGCCGAAATGAAAGCCCCGCTCTTCCGAGCGGGGCCTCTTTTCTATCTAACGACTCAGGACTAACGACTAGCGACTCGCTTAGTACATGTCGCCCATGCCGCCGCCGTGTCCGCCGCCGGGAGCGGGAGCTTCCTTCTTTTCAGGAATCTCCGCGATCAGGGCTTCGGTGGTCAGCATCAGGCTGGCGATCGATCCTGCGTTCTGCAGGGCGGTGCGCACAACCTTGGTCGGATCGAGCACGCCGGCCTTGACCAGATCCTCGTACTCGTTAGAGAAGGCGTTGAAGCCGAAGTTGTTCTCCTTCGAATCGAGCACCTTGCCGAGGATCACTGCGCCCTCTTCGCCGGCGTTCTCGGCGATCATGCGCAGGGGCTCGGTGATGGCGCGCTTGACGATGTTGATACCGATCTGCTCATCGCCTTCGGCCTTCACCTTGTCGAGGGCTGCGGCGCAACGCGCCAGAGCCACTCCGCCGCCCGGGACAATTCCCTCTTCCACGGCAGCGCGGGTTGCATGCATCGCGTCTTCCACGCGGGCTTTCTTTTCCTTCATTTCGGTTTCGGTTGCGGCGCCGACTTTGATCACGGCTACGCCACCGACCAGCTTCGCCAACCGCTCCTGCAGCTTCTCGCGGTCATAGTCGCTGGTAGTCTTGTCGATCTGGCTGCGAATTTCCTTCACGCGGCCTTCGATCTCGCTGTGCTTGCCCTTGCCTTCGACCACCGTGGTGTTGTCCTTGTCGATGGTGATCTTCTTGGCCTGGCCGAGGTCGGCAATCTGGACGTTCTCGAGCTTAATGCCGAGATCTTCCGTGATGGCCTTGCCACCGGTCAGAATGGCAATATCCTGCAGCATCGCCTTGCGGCGATCGCCGAAGCCAGGAGCCTTGACGGCCGCGACTTGCAGCGTGCCACGCAGCTTGTTGACGACGAGGGTAGCGAGTGCTTCGCCTTCCACGTCCTCAGCAATGATCAGGAGCGGCTTGCCGGACTTGGCAATCTGCTCGAGCAGCGGGAGCAGGTCTTTCATCGAGCTGATCTTCTTTTCGTTGATCAGGATGTAGGCGTTCTCGATGGCGACTTCCATGCGCTCGGGATCGGTGACGAAGTAGGGCGAGAGGTAGCCGCGGTCGAACTGCATGCCTTCCACGACTTCCAGCTGAGTCTCGAGCGTCTTGGACTCTTCAACGGTGATGACGCCGTCTTTGCCGACTTTCTTCATGGCCTCGGCAATGATCTTGCCGATGGTCTCGTCGTTGTTGGCGGAAATGGTGCCAACCTGGGCGATCATGCCGTCGTTGTTGACGGGCTTCGATAGTTTGTCGAGCTCGCCGTTAACGCGATTGCCTTCTTTATCGATCTTGCCGCAGATGATGGTGACGGCCTTCTCGATGCCGCGCTTGAGAGCCATCGGGTTCGCGCCGGCGGCAACGGTCTTAACGCCTTCGCGGAAGATCGCCTGGGCCAGAACGGTAGCGGTGGTGGTGCCGTCGCCGGCGACGTCAGACGTCTTGGAAGCGACTTCACGAACCATCTGGGCGCCCATGTTCTCCAGGCCGTCCTTCAGCTCGATTTCTTTTGCTACGGTGACGCCGTCCTTGGTAATGGTCGGCGAACCGAATTTCTTTTCGATGACTACGTTACGACCCTTGGGGCCGAGGGTGACCTTCACGGCATCGGCCAGAAGGTTGACGCCGCGGAGGATCGCCTGACGGGATTCTTCTCCGTGAACGATATGCTTTGCCATTGATTTATTCTCCTTCAGTTTCGTTTGCAGGATGAACCTGCGATTTCTAGTGGCTTTTAGCTCTTGCCTGTTGGCTCTTCGCTAAAGCGCGAACTGCGTAGATCCTTCGCGCAGAGAACGCGCTCAGGATGACAATGCATGGTTACTTCTTGGATCCGGCGAGTTCTTTCTTCGACGGGGTCGCGGCGCCGGTGAGGATTCCAAGAACTTCCTCTTCCTTCATGATGATGAAGTCTTCGCCATCAATCTTGATTTCGGTGCCGGAATACTTGCCGAACAGGACGCGGTCGCCTTCTTTGACGGCCAGCGGGAAGGTCTTGCCTTCGTCGTTGGTGCGGCCCTTGCCGGTGGAGATCACTTCGCCTTCCTGCGGCTTGTCTTTGGCCGAGTCAGGAATGATGATTCCGCCACGCGTGGTCGATGCTTCCTCGACACGACGAACCAGAATACGGTCATGGAGTGGTGAAAATTTCGCCATGGTTTGTAACTCCTTTCAGGTAGTTAGAAGGTTGACTTGCTTGAACTTTATCTTTGTAACCCTATGATTTGGATGGGTTAGGCGCGGCTGTTAGCAGTTGCGCCCATCGAGTGCTAATTGTAGGACAGGGAGTGGGGCGTTGTCAAGGGGGTCGGGGAGGCGACTCGGTGAGGCAATCCCGATCCTTCGCACGGCGCCCGGGAAGGTTCGGGACATCCAGCCGGAACATTGCATCGAAGATCAAAACTCCAAAGGCCCGGCATACCCGCACGCGCCACTGAGATCCTTCGCGCAAAGGCCCACCCTCCCGCCAAAAACGCGGGAAGGGTGGGGCAACCGCCAATGGGGAGACAGCCAGTTCTCCAATGGCCACATGGGGGAAGTCAAAAGCAGCGGGCAGGAGTGCCCGCTCCACACAAAAAGCGGGAATCCTTCTTCGCACTTGTGGCTCCACAATCCAATAGCCGAGATTAGATGGACGAATCGCAAGCTCCAGGAACTCAGGAAGGAAGCCCGTGCAATCTATCTCTTGTTTACGCTGCAGGCGGGAAATCGAGTCCGGCGATAAGTCGGTGGCGGTTTACATGTTTGCGCAGACCGTGGGGGTGCGGCCGAAGCAGAAGTCGTCGGCAACCCGGGTTTGTTTCTGCCCACAGTGCGCGGTGTCGCTCGCGATGGGCATGCCACCGGAGGGAGCCCTAAACATGGCTGCCTGGGAGATGATTCGCGATCTGGTCAGCTCTGAGCCGTCGCTGAACCAAGCGGCATGGGAGAGCCTGCGAGGGGTGACCGGGCTGCTGGGCACTGGCAACCAGGACGAGAGATCAACAGCCGCGCGGTTCCGGCGCGCGGGATAGGCGGATTTGTGGCGCCTACGATTGGCCACGGGAAGATTTGCGTCTTGAGAATTCCGACCGCAGACATTGCGCGCTCCGCGGAGTTCTATCAACGCATCTTCGGATGGAACGTGCGGCAGCGCGAAGACGGTAGGACTGCGTTTGACGACGGCGTGGGACAAGTCAGCGGGGAGTGGGTTCTGGATCGCGCGCCAGCGGCGCACGGCGGATTATTCGTTTACATCATGGTTGAAAGCGTCGCGGCGACCGTGGAACTCATCCTCGCCCAAGGCGGCGAGATCGTTCAGGCGGTCGGCGCCGAGGCACCGGAAATCACCGCGCATTTCCGAGATCCCGGCGGGAATGTGCTGGGGATTTATCAGGAACCCGGGTAAATTGCTGCGGCACGAGTGGGGCGAAACAGCGCGCTCGCGAGAGTGGGTGCCGTCCCTGGCGGGACTCGCTCACTCCTCTCCACCCTTCCCGGCGCTTACGTGCCGGGCTATCAAATGCCGCCGCTTCGCGGCTGGATTCTTTTAGCGAATCGGACAAGGCCGCGCTTCTAGAAAATCACTGCGCTTTGGTGTTGCTATCGGCGTCTTTGGCTTTAGCCAGGGAGCGCACGTAATTGACCAGGTCCCAATTCTCTTCGACTTTCACCCTGGGACCTTCCGCCGGCATATCGTTGTGGCCATTCTTGATGATGTAGAAGACCTCGCCGTCGGTGCGGTCCTTCAGCGTCGCGGGATTGGTGAAGTCGGCCATGGTCAACTTCATGTCCTTCGCGGTTTCGCCCTTGCCGTCGCCATCTTTGCCGTGGCACATAACGCAGTCGAGCGTCCACCATTTCTTGGCGCGCGCCAGCGATTCCGGACTCGATTTCACCGGATTCGCCTGCTTCGCCGCTTCCACCGGAATGGCAGCGTAGGACGGATTTTGCGGAGGCGTGGTTGAAGATTGCTGACCGGAGACTGCGGAGAAAAAGAGAAAAAGGACCGAAACAACTAATGCAAGTCTGTACATGGGAGCCTCCCCTGACAGATCGATTAAGAGTGGCTTACGAGCGAATTGTAGCACCGTATTCCGAGCGCGACGTGAGCAGGATCACAGGTGTTTGATTCGATACTCCAGCAGGTCCGCGAGCCCACCTCAGCGGCTGAAGCTACACGATTTTTCGTGACGTTACGGCACGAGTGGAGCTCGTGCCCTTCCCGATCCTGCTTCACTCTGGTTTTGGCTTGATGCATCGAATCTTGGCTTGCGGCTAGGCTCGGAGAGCAGAGGCGACCTCGGCCAGAGCGGCTTCGAGTGCGTCGGGACTAGGGACGCCGCCTTGCGCCATATCCTTGCTGCCGCCGCCCCGTCCGCCAAGCTTGGTCATGAGTTCTTTCATCTTCGCGCCCATGTCGAAGGGCTGGCCTGCAGATTGCGCAAACACAATCGAAGGCTGCGGAGATTTAGTGGCAAGCAGCGCGACTGCGTTGGGAGAGATGCGGGTCAGCTTTTGCGCGAATAGCTTCAGGAAGTTCAATTCGACGTCGGAGAAGGTCCGGACGACGACGCGACGGCCGGCGCCTTCCGGCGTCTCCGCCAGGATGGCCACAGCCTGGGCGGCGGCAAGTTCTTCCAGCGTCTGCTCGCGCTGCTTGCGCAAGGCTCGAATTTCATCCAGCGATTTGCGAGCTTGCTGGGGCACGTCGTAAATGCGAGCGGAGAAAAGAGCGGCAGCCTCGCTGAGCGTTGTAAAGTCGCGACGCGCCATAGCGACGGCACGCTGTCCGGCGACGAATTCGACGCGCCACCCCTGGCGGACTTTCTCAATCTTTCGTAAAAAGACGCAGCCGATCTGGCCGGTCTGGCTGACATGCGTGCCGCCGCAGGCCGAGAGATCGAAATCGCGAATGTCAACGATGCGCAGTTCATCGCGCTCGGTGGGCGGAAGTTTGCGCAGGCCCAGCTTCCCTGCTTCTTCGCGAGTCACGAAACGGACATCGACCGCGCGATTCTCGAGGATGATTTCGTTGGCCATGCGTTCCGCCGACTCAATCTGCTCTTTGCTCAGAGTTGGTGTATCGAGGTCGATGGAGCAGTAGTCGTCCGCCATGTGAAAGGATACGGTCGGAATATTGAAGAGACGAATGAACGCCGCAGACAGCACGTGCTGGCCGGAGTGCTGTTGTATGTGGTCGCGGCGGCGGGTGGCGTCGATCTGTCCGTGGACACGGGTTCCGGGCTTGAGATCCTTCACGGCCTCGACGTAGTGAACGACGCGGCCGTCTTCCGAGTCGGCCACTTCAGTGACGCGGAATTTCGCGTCAGCGTTCGGAGCATCGACGGGGGCGATCCATCCCGTGTCGTGGATCTGGCCGCCGCTGGTGGGATAGAACGCACTGCGGTCGAGAATCAGGGCGGGACGTGGGGAGTCGAGGACTTCGCGGACTTCGGCGTCGAAGTCGTAAAGGAAGGAGTCGTGGTAGTAGAGACGGTCGGTCATCGGAACAGATTATTTAACCACAGAGGGCACGGGGGAACCCGGAGCAAGATCCCGTCAAATTGGCAGAAGGCCGTACTGAGCGGCAAACTCTTCGCGCAAGACCCGGACGTACCATTCATCAAAGGAATCGAACACTTGATCGACTGTATATTGACCATCCTTTAACGTGACGTATTTCTGATCGGACAGGCGGATGGCGGAACGCAAACAGCTGCCACCGAAAAGATACAAGGCCAGGGGCTTACCTTGGCCTTCAGCGACGGCGTTGAAGCCTTCGATGTCATCGTCCACGAAGCACGCGTTCGGCGGAGTGGGAGCGGTGGGACGGAGAACGGTTTCGGTGTCGAAGATGTCACCGCCGCCGGTCAATCGCCAAAACTCGATCAGGTCGGGAGGTAGCGCGAGACCGGTGCGTTGCAACCAATCGTTGAGTTCGGCTGCGGGGATCGGGCCGAAGGGATGGAAGACTCGGGAATTCAGTTTGGCATCTTCAAGTACGCGAAACATTTCCATGGTTTAGTGCCGACGATTAGTACGGGCCGATGATGCCGCCGATCTGACGGGCTTTCGGTTTCGCGCCAGCCTGCTTCGCGGTTGCGTCTAGTACATCGAGATACTTCAAGCCGCTTCCGGTGTTGAACAGGACGACCGTATCTTCGGGTTTGAAGAAGCCGTTGGCGCGGAGCTTGCGGTAGGCGACCAGGCTGGCTGCGCCTTCGGGCGCGGCGAAAATGCCTTCGACTTTGGCCCAGTGGCGTGTGGCTTCGACGATTTCTTCGTCGGTGGCGCTGATGGCAGTGCCGTTACTTTTCATCAATATGTCGAGAATGAGATAGTCCGCGTAGGGCTTGGGGACGCGCAGGCCGGAGGCTAACGTTGCGGCATTGGGCCACATTTCCGCCGTGGGATGCCGTTCGTCCCAGGCTTTCACGATGGGCGCACAACCGGCAGCCTGCACCGAAATCATCTTGGGACGCTCATGGCCGATCCATCCAAGAGCTTCCATCTCGTCGAACGCCTTCCACATGCCGAGCAGGCCGACGCCGCCGCCGGTGGGATAGATAATGCCCTGCGGCATTCTCCAGCCCAGTTGCTCGGCGACTTCGTAGCCCATGGTTTTCTTGCCTTCGACACGATAGGGTTCTTTGGTGGTTGAGACGTCGAACCATCCATCTTTAGTCCAAGACTCGGAAGCCTTCAGGTCCGCAACTTTGCGGGCACAGTCGCTGATCAAACCGTCGACCAGAGTGACGCGGGCGCCGTAATAATCGCACTCGATGCGGTTCGCCATGGGGACATCTTTTGGCATAAAGATGTGGGCTTCAAGGCCGGCAGCGGCCGAGTATGCGGCGAGGGCTCCGGCTGCATTGCCGGCGGAGGGAATGGCGAGCTTCTTTAATCCGAAGTGGCGGGCCATGGTGACGCAGGCGGAAAGGCCGCGGGCTTTGAACGATCCAGTGGGATTGAGGCCTTCATCCTTGATATAGACGTTGGGATACTCGCGACTCGGAAGCATGGGCGTAAAGCCCTCGCCGAGAGAGACGGGATCGGCTTCGGGCAGGACAGCATCGTAACGCCACATGGTGGCAGCGCGTCCGGCGAGGCGGGCGGAAGAAAACGAGCGCTTGATGGCCGGCAGATCGTAGCGCGCATAGAGAACACCACCGTCTTTGGGACAGACCGTTTGCGGACGGTCGGCTGGATAATGTTCTCCACAGCGAGTGCACTCGAGATAAGTCAGCATGCCGATGCTGAGTTTAGCAGAGGGATGGCGGGGCGCTAAAAGCGTTACAGTCTCTTTCGCAGGAATTCGAAGAGAGCATAACCGATGAGGGCCGCGATCATCGCGATGGCAAAGTTGGCGACGGTAAAGACATCGAGAAGTGCCCAGGTCATGCCCCGCTTCTGCCCCAAGCCGGAACGCTCAAACTCGCCCATCAGGAGATTCGAATAAAAGAGGAAAACGATAAAAGCGATTTCGATCACGGCTCTCTCGATGCTCTTCTTCATCGGTGTGACTCCTGGGATTCCCGGTTGATACGAGTGAGTGTCCAGTGCGTGGAACGGACAGTCGGTATGATAGTGGAAGCGAGTGCGCCCACGCGTGCTAGTGTGCGCTACTATCAATTGCTGTTAAATTTCGGAGGAGAGCGAGCGAATGGGCAAGTTTATCTTTGGCGTCATAGTGGGACTGGTCATCATTCCGTTAGGCGTGTACATATACTTTTCGACAGGAACTGCTCCGGTAGCGACGGCGGCGCCGCCCATGCCATTCGAGAAGACGTTTGCGCGGATGGCGCTGCATGCGCGACTGGACAAGGAAATGCCGAAGTCTTCGCCGGTCGCGGCGGATGAGGCGGCCTTCACGGCCGGAGCTCAGGTCTATAAGGAGCACTGCGCGGTTTGCCACGGACTGCCGGGCGTTCCGCAGACGGCCATCGCCAAGGGAATGTTCCCCAAGCCCCCGAAGTTGATGGAGGGCACCGGGGTGACCGACGATCCCGCGGGAGAAACTTATTGGAAGGTTGCGGGAGGAATTCGGATGACCGGGATGCCGGGCTTCAACAATCTGCTCTCAACCAACCAGATGTGGCAGGTCAGTCTGCTGCTGGCGAATGCGGATAAGCTGCCAGCCGCAGTGAAGGATAGTTTGGTGCCGGCACCGGTGCCCGCGCCTGCCGTCGTTCCAGCAGTTCCGCAACTCACGAAGTAAGGAAGTCTGCGTGTCGGCGGGGCAGGATACGATTTCTGCCCGTTTCATATCCCATAACGGCCCGACCCGGGTGCCGAGCTTTCGCTCGGCGGACAGCCGAGGGCGGCTGTCCCCACATAGTTCATATTGGCCACGGCAACGGACGACTGGCCATTCCAGTTTGACTCGGGCTCGGCCGGGCCGCCACGCAGCCGTGGCTCTTTGGTGATCTCCGAAACGCGGTCGTTTGCATGCTATAGTGCGACTTCACGATGGGATCATTCCTCTTTTTCGCGTTCTCGTGGTGGGGGATCGCGGTGCGGATCGTGGCCATTATCCACTTCATCCGGCGGCGGCCGGATTTCTTTTGGATCTGGGTCATCTTGATTCACCCCATCGGCGCGCTGGTGTACATCGTGGTGGAAGTGATTCCCGACGCAGGCCTTTTGCGCGGGTCGTTTCAGGCGTTCCCGCGGCGGCGGCGCATTCAGGAACTCGAGCACATCATCCTCGACAATCCGTCGGCGGGCAACTACGAAGAACTGGGATTGCTGTATCTGGACGACGGCAATTTTGCCAAGGCGCGCGCCTGCTACGACAAGGCCATCTCGTCGCGAACCGATCACGTAGATCCGTTTTATCGGCGTGGAATTGCCGAGATGGAATTGGGAGACTTCGCGGCGGCTGTGCCGGATCTGGAGCGTGCCGTCACCTCCGACGCGGACTATGACTTTCATCGCGCCAAGGGATTGCTGGCCTGGGCATATGCGCAGACAGATCAGACCGAGAAGGCGAATGCAATGTTTCGCGAGGCGGTGCGGATTTCGACCATCTCCGAGACTTATTACCACTACGCGCTGTTTCTGGAGTCGCAGGGCCGAAACGCCGAGGCGCGGGAGTGGGCGCAGAAAATTCTGGCCAAGAAACCAACCATGCCGGGGTATCTGCGGCGGCGGGAGCGGCCTTGGTTTCGTAAGGCGAGCGCGGTATTGGGGCGGGTGGCGGGATAATGCCCGTGGTCAAGCCAGCGGTTCGAATTCAAGAATTGACTGGGTATTCCTTTGGGCTCTTCGCGGGACGACGGTGAGTGATATGGGGATGTTTCGCCAACTGAGAACTGTAATGGTGTCTAATCTCGATATGAGGCAAGTCACCATTGCTTTGATCCTGCTGCTTCTTATATCGACACCCCTGATTGCCCAGACGGACAAAGGCAAACCGAACGAAGCACAGACGCACCGTACTCCGAATGTTCCGAGAACCGTAGACGAGGCCGTCTCCATTTTGAAGACAAGCTGGCTATCCGCAAAAGATTTGGATTGGCTTCTCCGCAATCCACAAAAGCAAGCGGTAGCGATACTGTATCGCCCGTTTGGCACGGGCGTACGCAATCAGTTCGGCCTTTGGGGCGACAATCAGCAACTTCGGGACTCTTGCGGAGAGAACAACCCGGAGGGATGCTCAGTGGTGATCTTCAATCGGCTGTGGGAATCGGTTCGGTCGGATGCCGATGCTTCACTCGTTCGACAACTCGACTGTCAGTTCCAATTGGCAGAGGCGATCCGTATCAACTACAAGGGGTTTCACAACCTAACCATCGGCGCGTTGCAGAAAGCGTTGCAGTCTCAGATCGATGATCAGATGGCAAAGTTCGAGGCTACAGACCACCCCCCTTGCCAGAGTTCACTGGTCATTGAGCTAGAAGGCAAACCGGACAAGCACTGCTTTGTTGACGCATCATTCGCGAGACGCCGCAAAGGTCAACCAGAAGATCAGCCCACTGACACAAGTCTAGAAATGATTCTTGGCTGGCTCGGAGTCAGGAATTTCTTCATGGCAAGGCACGTGCCGCCGAACATCGTTCTCAACTTTAGAAGCCAATGCCATTTTCCAAACCCTCCGCCCTCTTAGCAGAAACTCAACTGGCGAAATCAGGCGATTACACTCAAGTTCCCGACCCCCGGTCGTCCGGCAGCTTGAAGTGGCAGTTTTCAAGGATCTCGGCGTCGTGGGCTTGCAGGCGTTCATCCAGTCGCTCTGTCGAGAAGTGTTTCGGCTTTCCAGACAACTGGACACGCTGGTGAAACTTGCATTCAGAACATAAGAACCACAGCCGGTATACGCCCCTTTGAGGTTCCGTGTAGCGCACAGAAATCGAGCGCAAGTGGCAGTCGGGACATTCAAGATCATCCAGAACACCAGCATCCTCGGCAAAAAGCAGATTCTGAATTTCGGACAGCCGATTCATTCGTTCTTATCCTATGCGATTGAGAGGTAAACCCCGACTGTCGAGAACAGGCGTTATCACAAGCTTACGCTTATCCTTCGCCTTTTTCCGGCCTCGGGTTTTTTCACCCAATTGACTAGTGCGCTCCTATTCATTAGCTACCTCAGAAGGGGCACGGTGCTGTGGTGCGATCCCTCTTCCCGAGATTGTGAGCTTTTACTATCATTTTCTCGAACTTCAACAAGTACCCATCATTTAGCTCTCGCTTCCTTGTCGGGAGTTTCTTGTACTTCTCGGACTGCATGGTGCCCGTTACAGACTGGTCCAGCGTTGCTTGAATGTCGTCCGTTGGTTTGTACCAGGTCGAAAACGCAGACCGATATCCTTCAAAAGCCTGTTCCTTTAACAAGGCGATGGACGATTTCACTTCCTTGAGCTCTTCGTCCGTGAATCCCGATTCGTTCACTAGTTGAGCTAATCGCGAATCCAGATCAAGTCTCTTAATGACTGCGGCGTCATCCAACCTCAGAACCTTCCCACAGGGGGCAGGCCGTGCATCGGATTCGGCAGGAGTCGTCTCACGCCTTGACTCAATGGGAGAGTGACCACGATCGCAGGACGATGAAGCCACGACCACTGAAAGCAGAATGGCCGTATGCATTTTTGCCATAGGTCAATTATGTCGCATCGGCGTTCAAAATCTTTGACCAACAGAGGGCACCGAGGTTCACGGAGGGCAACCTGGCCGCTCATATCGTGCCAACGGTCCCGCCAGTGCCAATGTTAAAATTCAGTCAGTGACGATTTCAAAACCTTCCATTCGGCTGCTGGCGAGCGATATCGACGGCACGCTGCTGAATCCGCAATTTCACATTTCAGAGGGCGACTTGGCGGCGTTGCGGCGGGCTCATGCCGCGGGGATTGAGATCGCGCTGGTCACCGGGCGGCGGCACTCCTTTGCCCTGCCGATCGCCAAGCAGCTGGGATTTGATCTGTGCCTGATCAGCTCGAACGGCGCGGTGACGCGGTCGTTGGCCGGGGAAACTTTTCATCGCGACATGATGCCCAGGGAGACGTGCCGGCGATTGTGCGGAAAGATGCAAGAATTCCGCGGGCACACCGTTCTCACTTTTGATCAGGAAACGAAGGGAGCGATCGTTCTCGAGCGGCTAGACGAACTGGGGGCCAGCATCCGGCGCTGGCTGGAAAAGAATATGGAGTTCATCGAGTTTGTTGTGCCCCTCGAGAATGCGCTGGTGAAAGATCCGGTGCAGGCTATGTTCTGTGGCACGATGGCCCGCATGAATCAGGCGCTGGCGGCTCTTGACCGCGCAGGAATGGCAGAGTCGGTGACCGTGTTGCGAACGGAGTATCCGGAGCGGGATTTGTCGATGATCGACGTGCTGAATGCGGGGTGCTCGAAGGGGCACGCGCTGGAACGGTGGGCCCGGCATCGCGGATTCGGGCGCGAAGAGGTCATGGCCGTCGGTGACAACCATAATGATGTCGAGATGCTTGAGTTCGCCGGGCATCCGGTTATCATGGGGAATGCCTGCGAGGAACTGCGCGGGCGTGGCTGGACGGTGACCCGCGGGAATGACGATTGCGGAGTCGCTGCGGCAGTGGAGCTGGCGCTCGGTGGAGCAGTCCTGAGTCGGGAGTCGTGAGTCCCGAGTCCTTAGCTCCAGGCTGCATGATTGAGTTCAAGGGTCATGGGAGTTCGAATCACAAGTCGTTTTCGACTGCTACTCGTCGCGGTCCTGGCGGTGGCGGCGCTTCCCTGCCTGGCCGGTGACGTTGCGGTGCTGAAGAATGGATTCTCCATCCGGCACGAGCGGCGCGAAGTAGTCGGCGACATCACCCGGCTTTATGTAAACAAAGACGGGTCCAGCTTCGTCGACGTGCCTACCGCAGAGATTGAGCATTTTGAAGCAGCACCGGACTTGCCGGTCGCGACAACGGCACTTTCGTCTTCCGGAACCTCCCCACTTCTCGCAGAGGACGCGAGAAATGGGACACCCAATGCCGGTCCGCTGGATTTGAATCAAGTCGTCAGCACCGCCAGCGAACGATATCGCTTGGATCCCGACCTGGTAAACAGCGTGATTAAAGCGGAGAGCGGCTTCAACGTGCGGGCGGTATCGCCCAAGGGAGCGCAAGGGCTGATGCAGTTGATGCCAGGCACGGCGTCGCAGTTGGGAGTGCCCAACGCCTTCGATGCGCAGGCGAATGTGGAAGGCGGGACCAGGTATTTACGGGAACTGCTGGAGCGTTACAACTTCGACCTGGTGAAGGCGCTGGCGGCGTATAACGCCGGCCCGCAGCGGGTGGAGCATTTTGGCGGCGTGCCTCCTTATTACGAGACGCGGGCTTACGTGGCGCGCATCGTGAAAGATTTCAACAAGAAGAAGATTGCGCAGAAGAAGGCTGCGGTGCATTCGTCGACGACGAAGGCCGCTTCCGCGAAAAACCGTGCCGCCACGGGCAAGAGCAGTTCTGCGAACTTGGTCGAGGCGAAGGCGGCCGCTCGCGAGTAGTCCGTTGTACTGTATGGAAAGGCTTCTAGCTGGCGCTCGAAGGACAGCCGGCGGCGGCTGTCGCCACATTCCCCCTTCATCGTTCGACACATCCGCACCGCTTTCATCCCTCGTTGTTGTTTGACCCCTTTAGCAAGGTCATTTACCTTTGGGGGTGCCGTTTCCCGCTTCGCGTTGCTTGGGGCCGCGGCGCGGAGTCTTCCCCCATTCATGGATAAAAAGCGCATTCTGGCCAGCGTCGTGGTGTTCCTCATCCTGGCCGTCCTGGTTTACCTGCAATACCGGCACTGGAGAAGTTTTGACTGGCCTACGTTCTGGAGCCAAACGCACCGCATCAAGAAGATCCACGTTTTGCACGGGATCGCCTTGATCTACATTGCCTATGGAATGCGGGCACTGCGCTGGAAGATTTTTCTGAAGCCGGTCCGGCCCAAGACCACGGTACTGGAAATGGTGTCGCCGACGCTGGTTGGGTTTACGGGGCTGGCACTGCTGGGGCGGGCCGGCGAGTTTATCCGGCCGTATCTGATCGCGAGACGCACCGACCTGTCGTTCTCTTCCCAGTTGGCGGTATGGGCGGTCGAACGGATTTTCGATGTGGGAGCGTTCGCATTCCTGACGATCCTGGCGATTTTTCTACCCAGCGCACTGCCCTCAATTCCGCATCCGGAATACTACGCCCGGTTTCGCGAGGCTGGATTCTTTCTGATTGCCCTCGTGGCCGGAACGGCGATCGCAGCGGTTGTGATCCGGCGTAAAGGGGAGACAGCGGCCCGCTGGGTCGAAGAACGATTTTCTCATCTCTCGTCAAACTTCGGACACAAACTGGCTCAGAAGGTGCGAGAGTTCGGCGCGGGCTTGAATACGATTCACGGTCCGATGTCGATGTTGTGGCTGAGTGCGGTGTCGGTTGGAATGTGGTATCTGATCGCGCTGGCGTATCAGGAAGTGACCCACTCCTATGGTGTAGCTTCCTTGGAGATTCCCGTCTCGCAGTTGCTGATCCTGATGGGGTCGAGCATGGTGGGATCGATGCTGCAGTTGCCGGCGGTGGGCGGCGGATCGCAGATGGCGACGGTGGCCACGCTCTCCAGCGTATTTGATGTGCCGCCGGAGATTGCCCTCAGTTGCGGCATCCTGCTTTGGCTCGTGACGTTCGCGGCCGTGGTGCCATCGGGCCTGATTCTGGCGCACCGCGAGCGGTTGTCACTGCGGAAGTTGTCGGAGGAAAGCCATCGAGCCGAGTCCTCCGACGATGATCCCCCATCACACTGAACTCCTCGGATTGAAACGGGTCGAAATTGAAGAGGTCCCTTCTCATTGAACCTGCCAAAGCAATGTGAAAAAGCGTGCATCTTGACAAGGCCCATGGCAGAGGCACAAAATTACGCCCGTCTCAACTGAGACAATTCTTTAGGGTCCCCCCACCCGACTGATCGTGGACTTCCCCCAAGGCCACGGCGAACTTTCAATGCGAGAGCCTACTCACTTAAGCCAAGAGCGAGTTAACGTTCGTCGTTTGTACGTTGGGATTTTTCGGCCCCAGCAGTAGTCAATTCCAGGTTTTTCGGCCCCGTATTTCAAGACTTTGAGAGGCAATCCTTCACCGAGGGAGCGCACTGGATTGCGCGGTCCGACCGGCGAGGGAGTCGTTTGCGGAACTAACCGATTCAAGGAGGATCTCTATGCAGTCTCAGCGCCCATTGCGAGCAGGAGCTATTTGCGCCTCGCTCGTCGTTTTATTGCTGGCAACCGTCGCGGCCACGGCCCCGAGCGGACGTGATTTTTCCGGATACTTCGATGTGAGCAAAGTGCAGGAACAAGGCGATCTCGTCCAAGTCACGCTGCACCTCAAGCTATTCAATCACGGTGCGGCGGATGCCAAGAGTGTGATCGTCACGCTATTCGATTCGGCTCCCGGCATGACACTACGTGGGAATTTCCAGCCAGTGAAGGTATGGAAGAGCCAGAACTTCCTGGAAATGAGCCAGGAATTCACTATCTCGAAGCGAGAGTTCAAGGAGTGGATGACGCCACCGGCACAACCGAATCTGGTCATCCTGTTCCAGGACAAGAACGGAAAGAGCTGGCAGAAGGGCGCGCAAATTAGCCGCCGCCCACTCGTCCCGCAGGAGTAGCAGATTCTCCGCTGGATACTGAGCGTTGCCGAACAAGAATAACTGACCTTCTTAGGAGAAAAAATTCATGCGTCGCTTCAAGATTGTTGCCTTTTTGGCGCTGGCCGCGTTGCTGGTGAGTTTCCCGGCACAGGCGCAAGATGTGATTACGACCATCATCGGCGGCGGGCCCAATGGGATTCCCGCCCTCGATGCCGATCTTTACAACCCCTACGGCGTAGCCGTGGATAGCACCGGCAACTACTACATTGCCGCGTTTAACCAGAACCGGGTTTTCAAAGTAGACACCACGGGAACAATTACGGTGGTCGCTGGCAGCGGAGCTCAGGGGTACAGCGGCGACGGTGTCACCGGCGGAGCCGCGAACGCTTCGTTGAACCGACCTTTTGCCGTAGCGGTCGACAGTACGAAGAACGTCTACATCGCGGACCAGTACAACTGCGTCATCCGCAAAGTGGATACGACCAACACCATCACCACGATCGCCGGTATTGCTGGCTCCTGCGGATACGCGGGCGATAGCGGGAAAGGCACAGCTGCCGAGATCTACTATCCACAAGGCGTTGCCGTTGATTCGACAGGCGACCTGTTCATTGGAGACCAGAATAACTGCGTGGTTCGCAAGGTGATTCTCTCCACCGACATCATCTCAACTTACGCCGGCAATCACACCTGCGGCTACACGGGAGACGGAGGGACGGCCACCAGCGCGGAGTTGAATCAAGTGTCCGGCCTGGCGGCCGACAGTTCGGGTAACCTGTTCATCGCAGATACCAGCAATTGCGTGGTCCGGGAAGTCGTCAAGTCTTCGGGAAAGATCGAAACGGTCGCCGGCAACCACACCTGCGGGTTCTCCGGAGACGGCGGAGTGGCGACCTCGGCGGAGATGAACCAGTTTTATGGCGTAACCGTGACTGGCACAACCGTGACCATCGCGGATTACTATAACCAGCGTGTCCGCCAGTTTACAGTCGGCGGAAACATCAACACCGTGGCCGGCAACGGCACAGCTTGCGCGGGCACCTGCGGTGAAGGCGGTTCCGCCGTCAGCGCCGAACTCTATTACCCGGTGGGCGTGGCCACGACCAGCACCGGAACCATTTACATCGCCGACAACGACAACTATGCGGTCGACGACTTCACCGTTGGCGGAATCCTCAATCGGGTTGCGGGAAATCACTCTGCCAACATCGAAACCCAATATTCCGGAGCTCCGGCTACCGGGGTGGTGCTGAATTACCCCTACGGCGTTGCCGATGACTCTTCGGGCAATATCTTCGTCAACGACAGCCATAACTTCATGGTGCGGGAAGATGTCAAATCCAGCGGATTGGTGAACTTCTTCGCTGGCACCGGGGTCGCAGGCTACACCGGGGACGGCGCTGCCGCCACTAGCGCAGAACTGAACTACAACTACGGCGTCGCCAAAGATAGCTTGGGCAACGTCTACATCGCCGACACGAATAACTGCTTGATCCGCAAAGTCAACTCCGCGGGGACCATCAGCACCTTTGCCGGGCTGGTCGTAAGCGGGAGTCCGCGGTGCGGCTACTCGGGAGACGGAGGGCCGGCCACGAGTGCGGAACTCTATTATCCCTACGGCGTATCGGTGGACAAATCGAACAACGTGTACATCGCCGACTACAGCAACGACGTGATCCGCAAAGTCTCGACGACCGGAACGATCACCACGATTGCAGGTCTGCCACAAATCGCAGGCTATTCCGGAGACGGCGGACCGGCCACCTCGGCGATGCTGTATAACCCGACTGCGACGGCGGTTGATCCTGCCGGGAACGTGTTCATCGCCGATTACAACAACTGCCGGGTTCGCGAAATTAACGCGGCCACCGGCAACATCACAACGGTTGCCGGAAACGGCTACTGCAACTACACGGGAGACGGAACCGCGGTCGACAACGGCGTGGGCTATCCCCAGGGCGTTGCGGTCGATGCCAACGATAACCTGTTCATCGCCGAGTACTACCACCACATACGCTGGGTAAGTCCGAATGGAGTCATGACCACGATCGGTGGCAACGGCACCGGTGGATATAGCGGAGACGGCGGGTTAGCGACTGCCGCCGAAGTATACGAACCGGCAGGAGTCGCGCTTGATGCAGCAGGCGACATTCTGATTGGAGACTACGGCAACTTCCGGGTACGTAGTATCAGCGCGTTCCCGGCGGCGAGCACCAACACCGGAAGCTTGGCGTTTGGGCTGACTGCGGCCGGAACGACCAGTTCCCCGCAGACGGTGATTCTCAGCGCCTATGGAGCACTCACCATCAACAGTATCTCCGCCAGCACGAACTTCAGCGAGGCCGACGATTGCCCGGCCACGATGGCCAACGGTACGATTTGCACGATGTACGTGTATTTCGCGCCGACGGCCTCGGGAAATCTCAACGGCAGCATCACCATCAACACGAACGGCTTCTTCAGCGCGGTCAACACGGTTAGCTTGACCGGCTTGGGTAGCGCGATTTCGTTGACGGGCTCTCCGTTGAGCTTCGGAAACGAACTGGTAAAGACGACGAGCGCGGCCCAGACCGTCACCGTAAAGAACACGGGGACGACCGCGATCACTATGGGCGCGATCACCCTGACCGACGCGACCGACTATGCGCTGTCAGCCAACACTTGTCCGGCCTCCGGGAAAACGCTGGCGGGCGGAGCCAGTTGCACTCTCAGTGTTACCTTCGGGCCGACCACCACTGGCATGAAGCGGGGAGCGATCGTGATCAACGACAGCGATCCTTCCTCACCGCAACTGGTTGGATTGAGCGGAACGGGAACCAGTAACGTGTCGCTCAGCACAACTTCAGTGACCTTCCCGGTGACGGCAGTTGGCGTAACCAGCTCTTCGACGAAGATCACTCTCACTAACAATACCGGCGTCTCGATCACGCTGGGGGCTACTCCGATCACGGTGACCGGACCTTTCCTATCAGCCAGCAGCACCACCTGCACCAAGAACCTGGTCGTGGCTGCGAAGGGAACGTGCGTAATCAACGTGGAGTTCAAGCCCACGGCGGTCGGTTACGCCTCAGGCACAGTCAGCGTGAGCGACAGCGACGTAACCAGCCCGCAAACCGCGGCGCTGCAAGGGACGGGAACCGGGATCAAGTTCACCCCGGCTTCGGTCAACTTCGGCACGGTCAACCGGGGCACACAGGTTTCGTCAACGGTAACCATCACCAATGTCGGAACTACCAGCGTGGCCTTCAAGGGTGCGGAGTTGTCGGGCGCGAACAGTGCCGACTTCGCCGACAATTACAACAACCAGCCACCGTGCGGTAATAGCGCGAGCAGTCCACTGAAACCGGGTGGCACTTGCCAAATAACGGTGTATTTCGACCCGACGATTGTGGGCAGTGAGAGCGCCAGCTACAAACTGGTCGACAACAGCCCGGGAAGTCCGCAGCTTCTGCCTTTGACCGGAAAAGGTCAGTAGAAGGTCGGTTTACCGCTGTTTCACTTTGGCCGCCGGGCGTTCTGCCCGGCGGCTTTTTTCGTTCTAACCCCCGGATATGGCGGCAGATACTGGGGAAATTATCGGCAAATGGAGAGATGCGATGGTGGCCCCGGCGTGAGTCGAACACGCGACCTTCGGTTTAGGAAACCGCTGCTCTATCCATCTGAGCTACGGGGCCTGGTTGACGTCATTTTCTCATATTCATTTGACGGACTGGGGATTTGGGGGCTGAGTTCCGGTCAGCAACCTATCGAAGGGAAAGTGGCATCTATTGCGATGCTTTCAGCGTCTTCGTCTATTTATGAGCATCGCAGAATTTCTTCGTTTCAGAGTCCTTCTGGTGGTAGGTCTCGGTCTTCCCTTTGTGGCATGCGGGGGAGGCAACTCGACCTCGTCTTCCCAGCAGATCACGATCCAGTTAAACCAGACTTCGGTGAGCATCCTGGCCGGTGCACAACAGCAGTTTACGGCGATTGTGCAGGGGACCAGCAATACCGCGGTAGCCTGGTCGGTTGATACCATCAGCGGCGGAAACTCATCGGTTGGCACGATCAGCACCAGCGGAATGTACACTGCTCCGGCGCAAGCGGGGAACCACACAGTCACGGCGACGAGCGTGGCCAATACTGCAAAAACAGCCAGCGCAGCGGTCACGGTTCAGGGACTGATTGCGCTTTCCCCGCCCACCGTCACTCTCACGACTGGCGGAACTGAACAGTTCAGCGCTACCGTCGCACAGTCGAACGCCGCCGTGACGTGGTCCGTGGACGGAGTAACGGGTGGAAACTCCAGCGTGGGAACGATCAGCACTGCCGGGCTGTATACGGCACCCTCTCAAGTTGGCAATCACACCGTGGCCGCCAGCATCACGAATCCGAGTGCGAGCGCCACTTCATCCATCACCGTGTTTAGCCTTGTCCTTTCCCCCGGCACCACTTTGCTGGCTCCCAGTGCGACGCAACAATTCACCGCGACCGTGCAGGGAATCTCGAATACTGGCGTCACATGGTCGGTGGATGGCACGGCGGGCGGCAGCAGTTCGACGGGCACGATCACGTCGAGCGGACTCTATACTGCGCCGGCCACGACCGGAGCGCACACAATCTCCGCCGCCAGCGTCGCGTTTCCATCCAGCGTTGCTACTACTTCGATCACCGTGGTGAACAGCAGTCCAGGTGCGGTCCTCACCTACCATAATGACGACGCCCGCGATGGCGCTTTCACCGACGAGACGACGCTAACGCCTTCGGTCGTGAATTCGACACAGTTTGGAAAATTGCGTTCCTACACGGTGGATGGGCAGATTTACGCGCAACCGCTATTCGTTCCTCAGTTGGCAATTGCGGGAACAAATCACAACGTCGTATTCGTGGTCACGGAGAACGATACGGTTTTTGCATTTGACGCCAACGGTACGCCGAGCACGGCGCTTTGGACAAAGAGTCTCGGATCCCCTGTGTCGGTAAACGACAGTGAAGGAATTTCTCCCTCTCTCGGCATCACCAGCACCCCGGTCATCGACATTACGACGGGGACGCTCTATGTCCTGGCCGAAAGCACATCCGGACCTTTCAGCTTGCACGCTCTCGACATCACATCGGGCGCCGAGAAATTCGGAGGGCCCGTCCAGGTCACCGGTTCGGTAGCAGGTACGGGATGGGACAACAACAACGGAACCATCGATCTCGAAGGCGGTTGCTATCAGCGGACCGGGCTGGCGCTTAACCCGGTGAGCAATCTCATTTATATCGGCTTCGGACACTGCAATCACGGGTGGCTGCTGGCTTACGACAAGACGTCGCTGCAGCAGAAGGGCATTTTCAACGACACTCCTGACGGCGCGGGTGGCGGCCTCTGGAATGGCGGAGGCGCGCCCGTGGTGAATGATGAGACGGGAGATGTGTTCATCATGTCGGGAGTTGATCTGGACGATCCGCCGAGCGGGTATAACGATTCTTTCCTGCGATTGAATCCCGACACTCTCTCGCTAGACGACTACTTCCAGCCGGATGACGCGGCCTTCCTGGCAGCGAACGATGCCGACCTCGGCAGCGGCTCGCCGGTGTTGATGCCCGACAACACGTCCAGCACGCCGCACGAGATTATCGGAGGCGGAAAAGACGGGAACGTCTTCGTGGTCAACCGCGACAGCATGGGCTCATTTTCGCCGACGAAGAACAACGTGATCCAGACCGTACAAACCGGCGTGAAGCAATTCGACAATATCTTCTCCACTCCCGTGTACTGGAACGGGCTGCTTTACTACCACTGCGAAGGGGATGTCCTGCGCGCCTTCAGTTGGGCGAACGGGCAACTTTCCACGCAACCGGTGGCGAAAGGTCAGATTGTGATTTACACGCATGGAGCGACAGCATCGCTCTCCGCCAATGGCACCAGCGACGGAATCATCTGGGAAATTGATAACTCCAACCAGTCCAGTGGCGGACCGGCAATTCTGCGTGCCTACAATGCCACGAGTGTGGGAACAGAACTCTATGACAGCACGCAAGCCGGATCGCGCGATACGGCGGGCGTGGCCCTGAAGTTTACGTCGCCGACAGTGGCGGGCGGGATGGTATTCGTCCCCACGACTACCGAGTTGGACATTTACGGTCTGCTCGGGCAATAGACGGTCACAGGCGTAGACCGCGCTTTTCAATTCCTGGCGCTGATGTCATCCAGTGCCAGATTCAATTCCAGCACATTGACGCGAGGTTCGCCGAGCAATCCGAGATCGCGTTGTTTGGTGTGCTCCTGAACCAGATCCCGCACGGCAGATTCCGGAAGTCCTCGCTCGTGGGCGACGCGCGCGATTTGAAACTCGGCCGCCGCCGGGGAAATCTCCGGATCCAAACCGGAAGCCGACGTGGTGAGAAGATCGACGGGAACCAGTTGCGAGGGATTTTCCTGGTGAAGCGCCGCGGCGTCGGCCCGGACACGGTCAATCAGTTTCTGGTTGGTAGGAGCAAGGTTTGTGCCTCCGGAGTTGCCGGCATCGTATCCATTGCCGGCGGCGGAAGGCCGCGGATGGAAATACCTGGGTAAAGTAAAGGGCTGGGCGATGATTCGCGAACCGATCGCTTCTCCATTGCGGTAACGAATCTGGCCGTTCGCCTTGTCCTTGAACAGTACTTGCGCGAGAACTGTAACCACGAGCGGATACAACACTCCCAGCAGGATGCTCGTGGCGATCGTCATCAGAACAGCAGTAATCAGATTCTTCTTCATGAAAGTCCTCAGGCCAGCCCGGCGGCGGTAATCAGTACGTCAATCAGCTTGATGCCAAGAAAAGGCGCAATCAGGCCGCCGACGCCGTAGATGAAGAGATTGCGTCGCAGCAAAGCTTCGGCGTTCATGGCGCGGTACTTGACGCCGCGCAGCGCCAGCGGGATCAGCGCAATGATAATCAGCGCATTAAAGATGACCGCGGAAAGCACGGCCGACTGCGGCGTCTTCAGGTGCATGATGTTGAGTGCACTGAGCACGGGGAATGTCGCTGCAAACATGGCGGGAATGATGGCAAAGTATTTCGCCACGTCATTGGCAATCGAGAACGTAGTGAGCGCGCCACGGGTCATTAGCAACTGCTTGCCGATTTCCACGACCTCGATGAGTTTCGTGGGGTTGGAGTCGAGGTCGACCATGTTCCCTGCTTCTTTCGCGGCCTGGGTGCCGGTGTTCATAGCGACGCCCACATCGGCCTGAGCTAGCGCCGGAGCGTCGTTGGTGCCGTCTCCCGTCATCGCGACCAGTTTGCCGCCGGCTTGCTCGGTACGAATGAGCTTCAGTTTGTCTTCGGGCGTGGCTTGCGCAAGAAAGTCATCCACACCGGCCTCGCGAGCGATTGCGGCGGCAGTAAGCGGGTTATCGCCGGTAATCATTACAGTGCGGATGCCCATGGCGCGCAACTGGGCAAAGCGGTCACGAATCCCGCCTTTTACGACGTCTTTGAGGTGAATCACGCCCATGGCCTTGCGATTTTCGGCCACGACGAGGGGCGTGCCTCCCGATGATGCGATGCGTTCCACCGTGGCGCGAACTTCCGGCGCCATGGCGCCGTTGCCGTTCGTTTCGATATAGCGGGAGATAGACTCCGCCGCGCCTTTGCGGATTTCGCGGCCATCGAGATTCACGCCCGACATGCGCGTCTGCGCGGTGAACGGGATGAATTCGGCCTCGTGATCGGCAAATTCCCTGCCCCGCAATCCGTATTTCTCTTTGGCAAGTACGACGATGGAGCGGCCTTCCGGGGTTTCATCGGCCAGCGACGAAAGTTGTGCGGCATCAGCCATCTCCGCTTCGGAGACCCCGGGGGCCGGGAGAAACTCGGTGGCCTGACGGTTGCCGAAGGTGATGGTCCCAGTCTTGTCGAGAAGCAGCGTGTTCACATCGCCGGCAGCTTCGACGGCGCGTCCCGACATAGCAAGGACATTGTGCTGGACGAGACGATCCATTCCGGCGATGCCGATGGCCGAGAGTAATCCGCCGATGGTGGTGGGAATCAGGCACACCAGCAGCGAGACCAGCACGAAGACGGTCTGCGGCGATCCGGAGTAAATGGCGAAGGGCTGAAGCGTCACCACGGCCAGCAGGAAGATGATGGTCAGGCCGGCCAGCAGGATGTTGAGAGCGATTTCGTTGGGCGTCTTCTGCCGCGACGCTCCTTCCACGAGCGCAATCATGCGATCCAGGAAAGTTTCGCCGGGGTTGGAAGTGATCTTCACTTTGATTTCATCGCTGAGCACGCGCGTTCCACCCGTGACCGCGGATCGATCTCCGCCAGCCTCGCGAATGACGGGTGCGGACTCTCCGGTGATCGCGGATTCATCGACGGAGGCAACGCCTTCGACAATCTCCCCGTCGCCGGGGATCAGTTCTCCGGCGGCAACGGCAACCAGGTCTCCGGCTCGCAGCTTGGCGCTGGCAACTTGTTCGAGTTTGCCATCGGCGGCGATGCGATTGGCCATCGTCTCCGATCGCGCCTTGCGGAGAGTCTCTGCCTGTGCCTTGCCGCGCCCTTCGGCCATGGCTTCGGCAAAATTGGCGAACAAGACGGTGAACCACAGCCAGAGCGTAATCTGCAGGTTGAAACCAAAGGCGTCATGAGGATGAAGGATCAAGAGAGCGGTCGTGATCACGCTTCCGATCTCGACGACGAACATGACGGGATTGCCCATCATGTTGCGCGGGTTCAGCTTGAGCAACGAACTCCAGGCCGCGCCGCGAACCAGCGTGAGGTCCCAAATCGATTTGCGATGGCTTGCCATAGTTTCCCTAGAAAGTCTTTCCCACGTGCATCAACAGGTGCTCGAGAATCGGCCCCAGGCTCAGAGCCGGAAAGAACGTCAGTGCGCCCAGAATCAGGATGACGCTGATCAGCAGCAGAGTGAACAACGGCGTCGTCACCGGAAATGTGCCGAGAGACGGCGGCACATATTTTTTCTGCGCCAGATTTCCGGCAATCGCCAGCATGGGGATGATCATGAAAAAGCGGCCGATCAGCATGGTGAGGCCGGTGGCGATGTCGTACCACGGCGTATTGATCGGGCTGAGGCCGCCAAAGGCCGAGCCATTGTTTCCCGCGGACGATGTGAACGCGTAAAGAATCTGGCTGAGACCGTGAGGCCCGGGATTCGTAATCGCGGCAGTGCCAAAACCTTTGACCACCGAAATCCCAGTTAAGGAAAGAATCACCAGAGGAAACACGAGGGACACCAGCATCGCCATCTTGACGTCGTAGGCTTCGATTTTCTTGCCCAGATACTCCGGCGTACGGCCCACCATGAGGCCGGCGATGAATACCGCCAGCACAATGTAAATCAGCATGCCGTACATGCCGGCGCCGACGCCGCCGAAGATGACCTCGCTCAGCATGATGTTCACGAGCGGAACCAGGCCGCCGAGAGGCGTGAACGAGTCGTGCCATCCGTTAATGGCACCGCAACTGGCGTCGGTGGTGACGGTGGCGAAAAGCGCAGAGTTCGCGATGCCAAACCGCGTCTCCTTGCCTTCCATGTTGCCGCCCGGTTGCGCATTGCTCGCGTGTTGGGCGACGGTGGCGGGATACAGCGGATTGCCTTGCGCCTCGGCCCAATACGCGACGGTCACTCCGACCAGAAATAGCAGCGCCATGGCCGACCATACGGCCCAGCCGTGGGCCGAAGAGCCCGTCATTTTGCCCAGCGTATAGGTCAGGCCCGTCGATACGGCGAAGATCGAAAACATCTCAATCAGGTTCGACAGCGGCGTCGGGTTCTCGAAAGGATGCGCGCTGTTGGCGTTAAAGAATCCGCCACCATTCGTTCCCCACTCCTTGATGATCTCCTGCGACGCAACCGGACCCTCCGCTATGACCTGCGTCGCTACGGTTTGCATCACGGGCTTACCGGCGGAATCGAAGACAGGTTTGCCATCGGCGCCGACCGTCTGCACCTGTTGCGGCTCGATCATCTTCACCGTGTCGTACGGCTTGAGATTCTGAACCACTCCCTGCGACACCAGCAGCAAAGCGCCCACGATACAGAAAGGCAGGAGCACCCACAGGCTGGCGCGAACCATGTCGACCCAGAAGTTGCCGATGGTCTGCATCTGGCGGCGGGCGATGCCGCGAATGAAGGCAATCGCCAGCGCGATACCCACCGCGGCCGACGCAAAATTGTGATAGGCGAGGCCGGCCATCTGTGTGAAGTAGCTCATGGTCGTTTCGCCCGAATAGGCCTGCCAGTTGGTGTTCGTCGTGAACGAAGCGGCGGTGTTGAAGGCCAGATGCTCCGGCGTCACGGCGCCAAAGTGCTGCGGATTCCACGGCAGCATCCCCTGGATTCGCTGGATCAGATACAGCACAAGCATTGAAACCACACTGAACAGCAGCATGGATGTTGCGTACTCGGTCCAGCGCATCTCGTGCGCTTCGTCAACGCCGGTGACGCGGTACAGCAGCCGTTCCACCGGCCTGAGGACGGGATCCATGAACGTGCGCTCGCGCGCAAAAACCCGCGTCATGAAGACGCCAAGGGGCTTGGTGACAGCAAAGATCAGCGCCAGAAAAACAAAGATCTGTAGCCAGCCATTGATCGTCATTTCAGAACTTCTCCGGCCGCAACAGGGCGTAGAACAGGTAGATAGTGGTGACGGCGCTGATGATCAACATGATGATTGATTGCAGGTCCATAATCTGTCCTCACTTCATCCGGTCGCAGAAATGAACATAGGCGATCGACGCGGCGAAGAATGCGATGGTTACAGCGATCCAGAGAACATCTTGCATACTTGGTCTCCCAACCGACGATCGGTTTACCACGAACCTTCCTTGCGCCCCCACCACCAGACCACGCCCAACGTCGCGGTATTCTGATCCTTGCGGAGTACGCCTTGCCCGTTGGAGAGGAACGATGGTTGGTTCGAAAAATCGCGCCGCCACTCGTAACGCATCAGAAATCCGTCGTACAGAATGTGATCAAAGGTGACGGTGTTTTCTTTCAATGCCTGAGTCAGGCCGCTATAAAGACCGCCGCGATCGGACATGTATTCAGCGCGCGAGCCCAGGGCAAACTTGGGGGTGAACTGATAGCGAACATAGCCAGCCCCGCCATCGACGTGCTGGAGCAATACGGGGGTAACGGTTTTGTGGTCGCTGATGATGACTTTATCGGCGCAGCCCGGAGGCGCCTGGTGCTGGCCGTGTGGCTCAACGTGCGGCGGCGGCGACGAAATCGAAGGTGGCATCGGCCTGGATGGCGCGAGACAGGTCGACCAGAAAAAAAGCCGCGCCCTTGAGCACGCCTACCATAACCAGCTTTTCGCCGTTGAGATCGCGGGTGATTTGCGCACCCATTTCGGCGACCCGCTCGGCAATTTGATCGCGGGAATAAAGAACGTCGAGTCCCTGGTAGGTACTGGTAGACATGCAATTAGTATCGCGCTTTTGGCGCATCCTGGTCGCCTGTGAAAATCCCGGGCGGGAGTTCGGCCGGGAAGGAGTCAGTTCGGGTCACCTTGCCTCAGGGCTAAAGCTCCACTTATTTTGGGTGTCTTCTTATGCACGGGCTGAGCAGGCTGCGGAAAAACCCGTTGGGTGTGGGTGAACGGTTACAAGAGCATCCCTCAGCGGCTAAAGCCGATCGATGTCGCTGGCTTCGATTGGCACGACTGAAGTCGTGCCCTTTCAAAATCGATGGTCCGAAGAGTTTTTCCGCAGCCTGTGAAGCCTATGCCTTTCAAACTGAATGGACCCGGGCCGCGAATTCTGTGCCGTAAAATGTTACGGCCAAGTTGCACTGAAAACCGGGTACAATGAGGCCAGCTTGGAGGGTTACCCGATGAGGAACTGTTCTCGCAGAGAGTTCTTAAGCGCGGCCGGGATGGCTGCGGGCGCCTATTTTGTGCGCCCCAACCTGCTGGCTGCGGAGCGCGCGCCGGCAGGCCGGGTTGCCATCGGCCTGTGTACCGAGTACGACCGCCGGGTAGAAATCGCATTGGCTGCCATGTTTGACCAGTTGGGCGGCCTCGACAGGCTGGTGGGCGGCAAGACGGTGGCCATCAAGCTGAACATGACGGGCACCCCGGACACGCGGTTCAATGGGATGCCGGTGGAGCTAACGCAGTGGGTGCATCCGCAGGTGATTGGCGCAACCGTAGCGCTGCTGGGCAAAGCCGGGGCTACGCGGGTGCGGCTGCTGGAGAGCGTGCCGGGAGCCAGCATGCCGTCGCTCCAGCAGTTTATGGCGTCGGCGGGTTGGAAGCCGCAGGAGTTTGTGAGCGCGGCGCGGCGTGTGGAGTTTGAGAACACGAATTACCTCGGCAGTGGCAAAAGCTATGCGCGCTTTATGGTTCCGGGTGGTGGAACCATGTTTGCGGGCTACGACCTGAACCACTCCTATGGCGACTGCGATGTTTTTGTTTCGCTCGCCAAACTGAAGGAGCACCGCACCGCCGGCGTAACGCTCTCCATGAAGAATTGTTTTGGCAACACGCCGGCCACGATTTACGGCCAGGACGCTCCCCAGGACGAACCCTCGCTGGCGCCGATTGGCTATCGCGGGCCTCTGCACAGCGGCTCGCGCAGGCCGCCCACGAGCGCGCCGCCGGCGCTGGACATGAGTTCGCACGATCCCGGCTACCGCGTGCCACACATTGTGGCCGAACTGGTCGCGGCGCGGCCGGTTCACCTGGCGATCATCGACGGCGTCTATTCGATGACGGGCGGCGAGCTGCCCAACCAGGGGCCGAAGTCCATTCACCATGCGGTTCATCCGGGGGTGTTGATTGCCGGGCTCAACTGTGTGTCGACCGATGCTGTAGCGACAGCGGTGATGGGGTTCGATCCCATGGCGGAGCGCGGCACGCCTCCCTTTGAAACCTGCGACAGCACGCTCAGTCTGGCGGAGCAAAGGGGTGTGGGCTCGCGCGATTTGAAGCGCATCGAAGTTGTGGGCACGTCGATCGCGAAGGCTCAATTCAAATACCCGACGCTTACGCAACTGACCCGCGCCTGAGCGAAACTCCTCGCATTAGATGACGGCATTCGCGCGAGCGGATGCCGTTTTTCTTTAAGCAGAGCAGGAATACGCGATTGCCTCGCACAGCCAGATCGACCGCGCTGGGCGCGCAGGGGTATTCTGGATGGCGTTTCGCATATGGAAATTGTGGAGGAGACGGCGAGATGCCAATTGCAAGGCGTGGATTTTTGAAGTCGGTGGCGGGGTTGGGCGCGGCGGCTCTGGCGCCGCGATTCGCGGGAGCGGAAGAGAAGGCAGAGCAGGCTACGCGGGCCATGCCGCAGCCGCGCATCAAGGACATTGGCGTGATTGAATGCCAGCCGCAGGGAGTGCGCCTGACGGTGGTGAAGATTACGACCGATCAAGACGGGCTTTATGGGTATGGCTGCGCCACCTTCACGCAGCGCGCCGATTTGGTGAAGCCAGCCGTCGAGAAGTATCTCAAGCCGTTTCTGCTGGGCAAGACCACCGACCGCATCGAGGACATCTGGCAATCGTGCTACGACAGCTCTTATTGGCGCAACGGGCCGGTGCTGAACAACGCCATCAGCGGCATCGATCAGGCGTTGTGGGATATTAAGGGGCGGCAGGCAGGCATGCCTGTTTACCAGCTTGCGGGCGGCAAATGCCGCGAGGCCGTGGATTGTTACGCGCACGCCAGCGGCGACGACTTTGAAGACGTGGTGGCGGACGCGCGCAAATACATGGCGCAGGGATTTCGCAATGTGCGCGTGCAGGTAGGACTGCCGGGCTTGGCCGGGTATGGTTCATCGCACTCCGGCACCGCAACGGTGAAGCCGCTCGATCCGGGGCCGGTGTTCGATCGTGGTGCGGCCATGCGCCGCAACCTGAAGCTACTGGAGATTTGCCGGCGCGAGCTGGGCGATGAAGTTGAACTTCTCCACGACATGCACGAGCGGCTCACGCCCAACCAGGCAGTCGAATTCTGCAAAGAGGCGGAACAGTACCGGATGTTCTTTCTCGAAGATCCGCTTTCACCCGAGGACCTGGGGTATTTCCAGCAGATTCGTCAGAACTGCGCGACGCCGATTGCCATGGGCGAGCTGTTCAACAGTCCGCACGAGTGGCAGCCGCTGATCACCGGGCAACTGATTGACTACATCCGTGTGCACCTGTCGGAGACAGGAGGTTTTTCTCCGGCGCGCAAGATCGCGATTTTGGCCGAGCCCTTTGGTGTGAAGACGGCATGGCACGGGCCGGGCGATGTTTCCCCGGTGGGGCACATGGCCAACGTTACGCTCGATCTGGTGAGCTACAACTTCGGCATTCAGGAATACTCACCCTTTAATGAGCAGACGCAGGCCATTTTCCAAGGCTGCCCGGAGATGAAGGACGGCTATCTGTGGGTGAGCGAGAAGCCGGGGTGGGGAATTGAGATCGACGAAAAAGAAGCGGCCAAGGCGCCGTTTCTACCCAGCCCGTTGAACGGCGGCTGGGGCGAGATCCGTCTGCCTGATGGGACGGTGATTAAACAGTAGCGCCCGATGATTCGGCAAGCGCGAGATGGGCGCGCACCCGGCGCATGATGCCCAGATAATACGCAAGGTTGTGGATGCTGTTCAGCGTGCCGGAAAGGGCTTCGCCCGATTGCATGAGGTGGCGCAAATAGGCGCGCGAATAGCGGCGGCACACCATGCAGTCGCAGGCCGGATCGGGCGGCGATTGATCTTCTGCGTAGCGCTTGTTCTTGATGTTTACGCGGCCCTCGCTGGTGAAGAGCAAGCCGTGCCGCGCGGCGCGCGTGGGCAGCACGCAGTCCATCATGTCCACGCCCAGGCGCGCGTACTGCTCAATCTCATCGGGGTAGCCGACGCCCATCACGTAGCGCGGCTTGTCGCGGGGCAGCAGGGGCAGCACTTCGGAGATCATCTCCAGCGTGAGGTCGCGCGGTTCCCCACGCTCAGGCCGCCGATCGCGTAGCCGTCGAAGTCCATCTCCACCAGCCGCTCGGCGCACTGGCGGCGCAGGTCAGGGTACATGCCGCCCTGCACAATGCCGAACAAACTTTGCGTGCGGCCATCGAACGCAGCGTGCCATGGGACCTCGTCGCGGTGGGCGCGGAAATGGTCGAGCGAGCGGCGGGCCCAGGCCATGGTCAGGCGCAGGCTCTCTTCAGCGCGCTCGCGCGTGGCCGGGTACTCGGTGCACTCGTCGAAGGCCATGCAAATGTCGGCGCCCAGCGCGATTTGAACGTCGATGGAATGCTCGGGAGTAAAAGTGTGCAAACTCCCGTCGAGGTGCGAGCGGAATGTGACGCCGGTGTCGCTGACCTTACGCAGCTCGCTCAGGCTGAAAACCTGAAACCCGCCGGAGTCAGTGAGCAGGGCCCGCGGCCAGCTCATGAATCGGTGCAGGCCGCCCATGCGCCGGATAGCTTCGTGGCCGGGGCGCAGATAGAGGTGATAGGTGTTGCCGAGAATGATCTCTGCATCGAGCGATTCAAGCACGTCCTGCGGCACGGCTTTGACGGTGCCCTGCGTACCTACGGGCATGAAGACAGGCGATTCGACGGTCTGGTGGGGCAGGTGGATGCGCCCGCGCCGGCCACCGGCGGCCGTTTCGGCAATTAGATCGAACCAGAGACTCACTTCTTGATTCTATCGGGGCGGGATTCATGAGCTGGGTTGAGGAGAGGACGGTGTCGCGCTTGTGCAGCCCGCTACCGTGAGACCGCGCCCAGGTGAATGAGGACTCCTACGCGGCCCACAATAGGCGTGGCCAGGGTGGTGGTCGGGGTCTTGGAAACTTCAATGGCGCGATTGGTCAGGTTTTCGCCGGCGGCAAAAATTTCGAAACGGCTGCCGAACTGGTGCGAGCCATAGGCATCGAGCCGGAAATAGCTGTGGAGCAGAAAATCGTTGGCGGCATCGTCATACATTTTGCCGCTCATGCGGCCCTGCAGACTGAGCGTTCCCAGTTTCGGCTTGAAGGCGCGGAGATTTAGGTTGGCCATGTTGCGGGGCGCCTCGGGAATCCAGTCGCCGAGATCCTGTGAGCCGCCTGAGACCACGGCATGAGCGTATTGATAGCCGCCGTCGGCCGAGAGCCAGGATAGCGGCTGGAGTTCGATATCCAATTCGACTCCGCGGCTCTCGATCTGCCCGAGATTTTCGCGTTTATAGGTATTGGTACCGATGGCAACTGCCGTGATCGGCCGGTTTACTTGGGTGAGAAAATAACTGCCGCGGATGGTGCCCCAATGATGCTGGCTGGCCACGCCGGCGTCCCAGCCGGTAGCGCGTTCGCTGAGCAGATCGTTATTGGCCAGGGTCAGTTGGCTTCCGATTTGGAACGCATGGTACAGCTCGTCGGGATTGGGTTCGCGGAATGCGCGGAAGCCCGAGGCATTGAGCGCCCAGTGGGCATTCAGCTTGCGTGAGATTCCCAGGCGCGGATCGAAAAGCCGTTGGCTGAGTTGCGGCGGTTGCGAGGAGGCCAACATCCATCCAGAGCCGGTGAAATCCAAGAGTTGGTTGTTGAAATTGCGGAACCAGTCTTCGCGGCTGGACGCGGTGGCGGTCCACGCCTTGTGAACCCACATCAGCTCGGCGTAAATGCCGGTGTCGCGCTGCCGGTCGTATTGGTTGGTAATCGTTCCGCTGCCCTTAAAGCTGTCTTCGAGGTCCCACATCCGGGCATCGTACACATCAGTCCCAGCCACCAGCAGCAGCCCGGCGCCAAGCGGCTCGTTCCACTGCGCCGCTCCTCCCAGCTCGTTGTCAGGAATGAAGGAAAACTTTACCGGAATCTCGCCACAGCGGTAGGAACAAGTTGGAGCGCTGGATGTGGGCGCGTTCGAAATACTTGAAAAGGTCTGACGGTACTCTTCGTCTGAGCCATACAGACGCACATTGAGCGAAGAGTTGCGCCACGTTTGCCAGTCTCCGCCTGTGGCGTAGCGAAGCATGCGAGTGGTGTTGTACTGGTAAGGCGTCCCGTTGTGCCGCGAGTCGTTATAAGCCGAACTGCGCAGAAAGAGCCGCAGAGGACCACCCTGGTGCTCCAAATCGAGCAGCGCGCTCTGGCTATGAACATTGCTTGGTTGATCGACAGGACCGCGCTGGTCGGGGGCTTCCTGGATGTAGCCGTTGGTGCCGAGGACGCTGCTGGCGAAGAGTGCACCCCAGGGGCCATGCTTGGTCTGTGCCAACACGTTTTCATCGAAGGTGGCGTTGCCGCCATAACTGGAGCTGAATTCAAACTGATTCGA
>CAVXVD010000085.1:0-6278 GCA_963765015.1 uncultured Acidobacteriota bacterium
CCAGGTGCAGTTCCGTGTGGGACTTCCTTTGCGCCGCGATCATCGTGGTCTGCTTATCTGGGTTGACGATGGTTACCAAGCTGGCGGAAAACACCCGCGCACAGCGCAAGACTGCACTCCTGAATCTGCGCTTGCATCCGGCAATAAGTGGGACGTGAACACGCAGCGCGCGAAGGAGTGGGTTGTGCTAGACGAAGTTCCTATGTCGTCACTCCACCGAATGAAGGAGACTGGGCTCAATCGATGTGCAGGCGACAGTGATATCACGCTCCCGGTAGGATCCTCAATCAGGCTCTTCCCTGCGAGGTCGCGGATTGCATCTTTCCCCAAGGTTCCCTGTTCACATTGGATTGTTTCTGGTTGCGTCATTCCAAATTGCGGCAATAACCGGTTCGTCAAAGGCCCAGCAAGCGCCGCCGGCGGAACCGGCAATCTACAACGGCAAAGAAAGCCAGCCAGGGCAAGGTGGAAGCGCCACGGGGGGAGTGTTTGCCCCCGTTCTGGACTCAGAGAGCCGGCCGATTACGGCAGGCGGGTTTGTGAAATCCGGGCCGATCGTGTTTCAGGACATCTCAGAGAAATCCGGGCTCACCACGTGGAGCCACAAGATGGGCACGCCGGAAAAGCAGCTCATCCTGGAGACGATCGGATCTGGCGTGGCTCTTCTCGACTACGACAACGATGGCTGGCTGGATATCTACCTTGTGAATGGGTCGACTGTGGATGCGGAGACCGGAAAGGTTGAACCGCCGCATGCAGCACTGTTTCATAACAACCACGACGGAACATTTACCAACGTGGCCGAAATGGCCGGCGTGACGAACGACCGCTGGGGATTCGGAGTGGCTGTGGGCGACTTCGACAACGATGGCTGGCCCGATCTCTATGTCGCCAACTACGGCAAGAACCGCCTTTACCACAACAACCACGACGGCACGTTCACTGACGTTGCCGAAAAGGCCGGGGTTGCTCTGGGCAACTGGTCAACGGGTCCGAGCTTTGGCGACTACGATGGCGACGGGCGGCTGGATATTTTTGTTCCGGGTTATATCCATTGGGATCCGAACAATCTGCCTTATCCCGGATCGAAAACGGTGGGTTTCGGGAATTGCTCGTTTCGCGGCGCACAAACGATGTGCGGGCCGCGCGGCTTACCCGGCGAGCCTGACCACCTATTCCATAACAATGGTGACGGGACGTTTACCGACGTCAGCGTCAAGGCGGGGGTAGAGGACAAGCGCCACTACTTCGGGTTCTCCTCCACATTCGTCGATGTGAATGACGACGGCAAGCTGGACTTGATTGTCACCGACGACTCTTCGCCTAACTACCTTTATCTGAACAAGGGCGACGGAACATTTCAGGACGCCAGCTTTTATTCCGGGTTTGCCTTGAACCAGGATGCGCGAGAGACAGCGTCGATGGGCTTGGCCGTTGGCGACTATATGAATAACGGTCGCCTCGATCTTTACACAACGACATTCTCTGACGATTACAAGACGCTCTATCGCAACGATGGCGACGCCAACTATGTGGACATTACACCGCAGATGGGAATAGCGGAGCCTACCTACCCCTTTCTGAGCTGGGGCACTCAGTTCTTCGACTACGACAACGATGGGTGGAAGGATCTGATGTTTGTGAGCGGCCACGTGTATCCGCAAGTGGATCACCACAACTGGGGCACCAGTTGGGCTGAGCGCCCTCTGCTGTTTCACAACCTGGATCACGGCAAGAAGTTCGAGGTCGTTCCAGCAGTGGAGGGGTCAGGGCTGGCTGACGTGATTCCCGCGCGCGGAGCGGCGTTCGGCGATCTGTTCAACGACGGAAAGATCGACGTCGTGATCAACTGCATCGACCACACCCCGGTGCTACTGCGCAATGTGAGCGACGATCACAACCACTGGGTGGGTCTGAAGCTGATCGGCGGACCGAAGAGTCCGCGAGACGCCATTGGCGCCAAGGTTTTCCTCACTGCGAACGGAATGCGCCAGCGCGGCGACGTGATGAGCGGCGGCAGCTTTGAGTCTTCAAACGATTTCCGGCTGCACTTCGGGCTCGGGCAGGCGACCACAGTGGACAAAGCCGAGATTCAATGGCCTGACGGAGTCAAGGAGGTAGTGGCCATTCCGGCGGTTGACCGGTACTTCGCCATCGAAGAGGGCAAGGGAATCGTGCCCAGCGTTTATGACCCCAAACCCTCCCCGGATCATGGCGGAAAAGGCAAATCGCAGCACGCCTCAAATTGAGGCAGTTCTCCAAACGCAGGAAAGAGCCTATGGGTAGAGGTTTGTTCGCTCGTTTCAGTATGCCGGGATTGCTCCTGCCTTGGGTCGCGATTGCAGCATGCGGACCGCAATCGGCGGCGCAGATTCAGCAGGATCCGCTGACGCCGCCTTCCGCTTACACTGTGCCGGTGAATGGTTCAGCTCCGGTCAAGGATACGCCGGTGCAGCTTGAAGCGCTTCACCAATACGAGCTGCGTGCAGAGCAGCAGCAAGACACTGATCGGCAGACGCACAACGATGCCGTTACCGGAGCGTATGACTTTCACTACGGCCCGAATAATCCATTCCTGCCTGGCAACATTCAGGTGGAGGGAAAGGGGTTCATTCAGCCCGGAGCGTTTCCCACGGCGGAGTATTGCGGGACCTGTCATCAGGAGGCCTATAGCCAGTGGCGGCAGGCATTGCACTCGAACGCTTTCCGGACTCCGTTCTACCGCACCAGCGTGAATATCCTCATTCGCGATCCGGAGCGCGGAATCGCGTTCGCGCGACACTGCGATAGTTGCCACAACCCCATCGGCGTCATCTCCGGCGCATTGACTGAAGATTCAAAGGTGGATCGGGCGCAATTCGATTCCGATGGGCTCACTTGTATGACCTGCCACTCGGTGGTGAAGGTGAACGCACCGGAAGGCAATGCCAGCGTGGTGATGGGTGTGCCCGCGGTCATGGTAGATGAGAAAGGTAACCGTATTCCGGGTCAGGTGCCATTCGCCGAGATTATGCGGCATCCCGAGCGCCACTCGGCGGCGGTGATGCACGATTTCCTGCACAAGCCGGAATTCTGCGCCGCGTGCCACAAGGCCAATCTTCCTGCGTCACTCAACGACTACAAGTTCATCCGGGCGTTTACCGCATACGACGAGTGGCAGCAATCCAAGTTCTCACAGCGAAATCCGCTGACGTTCTATACCGCCGACTTCACCTCCTGCCAGGGATGCCATATGAAGCGCAACCCGGTGTCACTGCAGGAGTACGGCGCAAAGAACGGGACTTTCGCGTCGCATCGCTGGCTGGCTGGCAACACGGCGGTGCCGTTCTACTACGGATTCGACGAGCAGCTTAAGAAGACGATCGAGTTTCTTCAATCAGGCAATTACCTGAACGTAGATATCTTCGCGCTTCGCAAAGAGGGCAGCGATCGACTCATCGCTCCTCTGGGAAGAGTGTCCTATGATCTTGCGGCCAGTGACACCGTGGAGGCTTACGTCGTCATTCAGAACAAGAACATCGGGCACTCGCTCATCCCAGAGGTGCGCGACCTATACGAAGCCTGGGTGGAATTCACTGTAAAGGACGCGGACGGCAAAGAGTTCTACCACAGCGGATTTCTGAAACCTGACGGGATGCTCGATCCGCGCGCGCACAGCTTCACCAATCGCCCGGTGACGGACCAGGGAGAGTTTGTAGACAACCACAAGGTTTGGACCATCCACTCAGTGGCCTACGACAACACTGTGCAGGCCGGCAGGTCAGCGCTGGTGCGGTACCAGTTCCGAATACCCGCGAATGCGCAAGGGAACCTGACCGTGACCGCAAAGGTGAACTACAGGCATCTCCGGCAGAGCTATCTAAACAACATCTTCGGTCCGGATCATCCGGCATACCCAGTGGTCGAGTTGGCATCGCGGACCCGCGTGCTCAAAATCGGCGCGAACACACCGGAAGACCCTGATCCCGCGGACAATCCCGATTGGATGCGCTGGAACAACCTGGGCATTGCCCTTCTTGACCAATTCCAGTACGCCGAATCGGTGTCGGCATTTACCGAGTGCGTGAAGCTCAGGCCAGGCTACGCGGACGGATACACGAATATTGGGCTGACCGAGATTGTCTGGGAGAAGTACGAGTCGGCACGGCGCGCCATTCGTCACGCGCTGACCCTCGATCCGGCAAGCGCCCGCGCGCTCTACTACGATGGGCTGCTTGAACGGCGTGCCGGCAATACGGAACGCGAGATTGCGGATTTCAGCAAAGTGGTGGAGATGTTCCCGCAATCGAGGGATGCGCGGCGCGAGCTTGGGATCACCTATTACCAGCAGAAGATGGAGCACGAGGCGCTGGAGCAGTTTGAAGCGTTGCAGCGGATCGATCCCGACGATCTGGCGGCGCATTACAACCTTGCCATCCTGTATCGGCGCATGGGACGGAAGGATGATGCAATCCGGGAACAGGCTGCTTTTGCCGACAAGAAAGCGGACCCCGGCGCGCCGACTTACTCTCTGGACTTCCTCCGCAATCATCCTGAGATTTCGAACGAGAGCATACCGTGGCACATGCATTCGGATCTGCCACAGGGAACGGGCGGGGCATCGGATGGAAATTAGAATTCGCTGGGCGCGACCGGTGATCTGGCGGCCCATAACCACCATTGGCCTGCTCGTTCTGCTCGGAATGTCTCTGCCGGCCAGAGGTGAGAATAAGTGTCCGTGGATGAACGAAGCCACGGCATCGAGTCTGCTGGACGCGCCGGCCACGGGCGCCTATACGGGAACAAGTCAATTCCAGCCTGGAACATGCACCTTTTCAACGCACAGCGAAGGTGGCGCTCGAACCCTCACCATCGTCGTTGAGATTCCTTCGGATCCGCATGCGCGCGAAGAGGCAATGAAGGAACAGTGCGGTTCTGATTCCCTGTCGATTCGGGCGATTGGCAACGAGGCATGGATTTGCAGAGCAAGCGAGCAGCATTCGCGCGGGAGCAGCCTGGTTGTTGGCCGCGTGCGCAACCAGGTTTTCTCGATTGAGTTGAGCAGTACGATCAAGAAGGATCCGATGCTTGACTGGGATCGACTGCAGTCGCGGAGCTACTTGGCGGCCGAGCAGGTGTCAGGCAATTTATTTTGATGCTGCGGTTGTTGTCCGACCCGGGCTCTTGTTCTTGGCCTCACGCCGCCGCGCTTCGCCCTCCCATTCCGGCTCTGCAAGCTTCGAAGCACGCGAGATCGTTGTAATCATTTGTTCTCAATGGATATTCGGTTGGATTGGGGATTTCGGGGACGTGCTGTTTTGGCTGCCCCCCAGGGATTCGAACCATGGGACAGGTGGGACGGCCGCACACTCGAGCGGCAGGGAGCCATCCAGAACGAAGTCGCCTTGAGTAGGTGGGCTCAATCGTCTTCGATCCCGGCGGTGAAGCGCCGCTCCGGCTGTAACTATCGGTCATAAAATCGCGGATTAGGTTTCAGGATTCAGGTTTCAGCTCTGCTTTCGATTGCCTTTCCTATTTTGCCGCAACAGCACGGGTTGAGCCGGCAAACTTGTGACCATTTGCAGCCTCAATGGCCTGGTCAAGATCGGCGAGGATATCGCGAATGGCCTCGATGCCCACGGAAAGCCGCACCATCTCCGGCGTCACGCCTGTGGCCGCCTGCTCCTCAGCCGAGAGCTGTTGATGCGTGGTCGACGCGGGATGAATCACCAGCGACTTGGCATCGCCGAGTTGGCCAGGAGAGAAAACAGCTCGAGAGTGTTGATCAGCTTTTTGCCCGCATCGAATGCGCTCCCCGTCGGGCCGCCCTTTATTCCAAAGGTGACCAGCGCGCCGGCGCCGTTGGGCAGGTATTTCTTGGTGCGCGCGTAGTATGGGCTCGAAGCAAGGCCCGGGTAATTGACCCAGTCCACGCCGGGATGCTCCGCGAGATGGTGGGCGACGGCCAGGGCATTCTGCGAGTGGCGTTCCATGCGCAGATGCAGCGTTTCAATTCCCTGCAAGAGCAGGAACGCGTTGAAGGGAGACAGCGCCGCGCCTGTGTCGCGCAGTCCTTGCACGCGCGCCTTGAGAATGAACGACAGCGGGCCAAAAGCCTCGGTGTAGCAAAGGCCGTGGTAGGAGGGATCAGGCTCGGTGAAATCCTTGAAGCGGCCCGATGCTGCCCAGTCAAACTTGCCCCCGTCAACGATCACGCCGCCGATGGCCGTTCCGTGGCCGCCGAGAAACTTTGTGGCCGAGTTGACCACGATATCGGCGCCCCCATTCAATGGGTCGCA
>CAVXVD010000086.1:0-36103 GCA_963765015.1 uncultured Acidobacteriota bacterium
TGGGGGAGGGGAAAGGAGAATTAGCGTCGCGCACACACTCGCTGGACATGCGACTGGCGCTTTCCGATAATGATGTGCCCTTCTGAAACGAGGTTCGTGGATGCCGATTCAAGCGCTATGGTTCTCCCACGCCGCGGAACCGAAGCAAATTCCCATCGCCACGCCCCTGACGGAGAATTCCATTCCCGCAACACAAACACCATCGGTTCTGGTCGTACGCGACTCCGAACTAAGTGTGTTCCGGCAATACGGCACGCCGTTCAAAGATCGTGGTGGAAAGCACGAGGCAAAGTCCCTGGCCGACGTGATGTTGGGACACGATGGATACGTCCCCGTGATCGATGGCAAGTACACCACCTCGGGGCGATTGCGGCAGGGTATTCGTACTCTTCTGGAGAATGCTGCTGCGGCCAACGAGTGCAAGGCTTATGTCATTGGAGCCAGCGAGCGAATCTTTCATGAGTTAGGGGGCGGCACGGAAAGCCGCGAGTTGCAGGCATCGGTTCATCCCGAACCGGCTGCTCTGCCGCTACGGTTGGAAGAGTGGCCCGTCCCGGAAGAGCTTTCCCGGCGCTTCCTCGGCGAAACCTTGGAGTACAGGTTCGTGCGGCAAATGATCCTGCGCGCCCGAACCAGCGAACTGCCGGTACTCATCCTGGGTGAAACTGGAGCCGGCAAGAGCGTCATCGCCCGCGCCATTCACGAGGTCGAATCGCAGCGGGAACGGTTTGTTGAAGTGAATTGTGGCGCCATCCCCGGCGAACTGCTGGAATCGGAACTGTTCGGGCATATGCCCGGGGCCTTTACTGGCGCGACCACTTCCAAAATCGGGCTGTGGGAATTCGCCGGGAACGGTACGTTGTTTCTAGATGAGATCGGCGATCTCAATCCGAACCATCAGGTAAAGATTTTGCGCGCTTTGCAGGAGCAGAAAATCCGGCGGCTGGGAGGTACCGACGAGATTCCGGTTCGTGCACGTATCATCGCCGCCACCAATCGCAATCTTTACGCCATGATGCAGGCGGGGCAATTCCGCCAAGACCTGTACTACCGGCTGCGTCAACTCGTGATCTATGCGCCCCCGTTACGCAGCGATCCTGGCAATGTCGCCTTGCTCGCCAAGGCCCACTGGAGGAAACTGCGCCGCGATCAAGGCGGACTGAACGACGACGTTCTGAAGGAACTGTGCGCTATGCGCTGGCCCGGCAATGTTCGCGAATTGCACTCGTTTCTTGAGGCGCTCAATTCGTTCCATCGGACCGAGGAGTTGCGGGTCGATCATCTCAGGGAACTCCAGCGTTACTATGCCCTGCCCGCCGATGGCTATATCACCGATGCCGAAGATCCCAGCTACCATCGCATCGAATGTCTGAGGCACCTCCGCCGCACCGACGAGGTCGTGCACGCCTGCGAACAACATCTGAAGCCGCTGGCCGATGGCCAACCGCTCCGCGAACAGGAACGCGGCCTGCTCTCGCAGATACGCGCGGAGGTGCAGATTCTGCTCGCACGCCGGCTCCTCTTTCATAGCCAGGGAACCTACGACGCCGTCGCCCGGCTCGATAGCGACCTTGAACACCTTTTATTACTCGCCGGACCCGATGCCCGCACGCAGACTCGCTTCTGGAACAGTACCTTGGCACCGCACCTTCACCAGGCTATCGGCCGCCTGTTCGGGGAGGTGCAGCAATTGATGGGAGAAGGCTGAGAGGAATCGGCCAGCCTATAACCAAACCAGAAATTCGGAGGTCAAGATGAATCCGCCCACCCTTACCGCGCTTGTATCCGGTTTCCCCCCGGGACTGCGCCGTCCGAAACCGCTACCAGGGGAGAACTTGGGGCAATTGGTAATACGCAACCATCCGCAACAGTGGCAGAACTGCGTGGAGCGGCTCAAGAAGTCCTTCCACTTACCGGAAGAAGTCTGCATCCGCCTGCAACGTGGTGAGACTGCGGTTCCTCTTGATGCTGCCGCCGAGCGCGAGGTTGAACATTTTATGAACCTGCGCTTGCCCGCGCACGGGCGAACCCTTCAGGGGCTTGCCGACATTCGCAAGAAAATGCTGGGGCCTGAATTCATCCACCTGTGGAGGTTTGACCTCAGCGAAATCTTATGGCTCCGGCTGAAGGGGCCATCCGGCGATGGCCAAGCCGAAAGTTTCGCAAAATCGTTGGGCGTAACGTGTATAGCTATGGAACCCGGACCAGTGGATATGGGAGCCCTTTTGGATCGAGTGCATGGCGACTACCTCTGGATTCTTGCGGGGGGAACCCGGTTGCCTGCATTCATCGAGTTGGCACTGATCCGCGTCCTCCGCGGCTTTGAGGAGAAGCCGAAGCTGGCCATGTACACCGACCAATGCTACAGCCAGGTTTATCAGACAGCAGCTCTCCGCTCCTTGACGGCGGGAGGGTCGATCTTGTCGGCCGAAAGTCGGGACAATGCCAGAATGCTTCAGGAGGCGGGATTCGAACTCTCCGCCGACGACGATGGGAGACATTGTCTCGCCGAACTTGAGTCGCTCTACGGAGGCAAGAACGACCCTTCCGGCGCAATGCGGCCAGCGAAACCCGACGCAACTCCCATGGAACGCAAATCCTGGTTGCAGCGCCTGTTCGGACCACATTAAAGACGAAGCGTGTCCACATCCGCGACCGTTCGCGCAAGGAGCCTTCATTGATGGCGCATCCGGCAATCAACTGGATCGGCTGGGCGATGGCACTGCTGTTTCTTCTGCCCCATATTCGGAGTTGGCGACGAACCTATGTGTTAATGGGTGGAATCGACAGCGCGCTGATTCGTCAAACGCTGTATCTATGTCGCTTCACGGGGAACCTTTATATCCTTCTCGCTGCCCTCGCAATGATAGGCCTTCTAGTAGGTATCTCCATTATTGGGCCGCCGATTCGCTCCGGCGTGATCGCAGTGATGGTGTCGGCTTCGCTGGTGCCCGTGCTTCGGCTCGCCTTACCTCCCGCCGCTCTGTTTCTGGCTGGATCGGGTGACAGGGCAAGTACGCTGTTTTTCAGGCTGAACGCGGCCACTCCTCTGCGCGTCGTCGCGCTCCTCGATCCCCAACGGATGGGACCCGTCGGACGGATGCTCCGGTTGGACCTGATGCGCACTTCGACCGAAGACACGTGGAAGAGCATGGTGCACCGTCTGATCGACATAGCGCCTGTTTTTGTGGTTGACACTGTCCACCGCACCGGCCCCCTTCGTTACGAAGCGTTCTTGATGCTGGCCCCCGAACGTGCAGCGCGGACCGTTTTCATTTCTAACGATGAAGGCGCGTGCCCATCGCTACTGGAAGCCGGAATCGATCCGTCCGTATATGCCATCCCCATCACACGCGCAGATGACATGGAGGAAGCCACGCTCCGGCTCTTGCGGATGTTCAGCGGGTCGTCGCCAGAACAAAAGAAGAGGATCCGCACTCCCAGTCGCACGCCGGTTGTTCGCGAGGATTGGGAATCACTTCCATCCGTGTTAATGATTGCGTTGGCTGACGGTCTGGATGGCGACTTCCTGTTGGACGAAGCCCGCCGCACGGACAAAAGCCTGATTGCTCTTGCCGCTCCCCTCTCATCGCTGAACGAGGACGCGGCCGAACTTTCAATAGAGTTGTCGTGGGATTTCTCTCGAGATCCTCGCCTTGTCGGGCTTTACCTGCAAACAACTGGCCTGGCCATGGTACGGCGAGAGTTCCTGCTGGAACATCCCGACTTGCTCGGCATCAACGTTCCTTCCGTTTCGCCTCAGAAAATGTCATTTGACGACCTGAACAGGCCGGAACCGGTTGGTGTTGCAATGTACGAGTTATGCCGGGAGTGGAGGAAGCGAGCCAAACAAAATGGCCTTGAGTTCCGCTTTGCGCAAAAGTAGCGCGATGACAACACTAAAGAGACATGGACCGACTTCTTGTGTCGACGTAGACCCGTGAGATTCGCCCTTCAAAATGGAACATCGTCATCCGTAATATTGTTCTTCGCTTCCTCCAACTTACTCTTCAATTCCTTCACAAGTTCGCCCTCTTCAGCACTCTCCAGATGCGGAATGAGCCGCTCAAGCTCCTCCCGCACCGCAGCCAGGGCTTCTCCGTGGAGTAACCCACAAATCTTAGCGACATCTAGCCAGATATCGATTGCTTCACCGCCTTTTCCGGCCTGGTCGAGTACGGCAGCAAGGCCGAGTTTCCCCAAAATCGTATTGAGATGGGATCCGCCCCAGAACCGAAGACATGCAGCGATCTCCTGCCGCAATTGCGCTTCCGGATCCAGTGGGGGAGCACAGCCTTCAACGGGATTCCAGGTCAATCCGATCGTCTTGAACTGGAGCAATTCGCCGTCATCGGTGCCAACAATTATTCGGCGAGGCACTGCCCGCCCCGGAATCCAGTACTGGCTTCAACCGTTGGACTCACCGGCTTGATCAATCAAGAAGCTCCGGAGCCGTCTCGCGGAGCGTCGCGAGGGTCTGCTCCTCGTTGCGTCCTGTTGCTACGAGCAATTCCTTGCAGTTCTTGGTTGGTAGTAGATGAACGCTCGAGCCCGCACTTGAGGCGCAGACTGGGACCGGCGGTCCGATGCTATTATGCAGTCGCGAGCTGGAGGTACGGGGTGCAAGCAAAGACCGCGAATGACAATCTTCGGCCACGTGCCGCGCTGCGAGTCGGCATCACGGGACATCGGAGGCTGACTGCGGACCAGATACAGTCCCTGCAGCCGCGCTTATCGGCCGTGCTGAAAGCGATTGCGCAGACCGCAGCGGATTCAACAGTCATCGCCCGCGAAGCGTATTCCACCGTGCCACTCGTGCTCCGCGCGACCTCCCCGCTGGCCGAAGGCGCGGATCGCCTGTTCGCCCAAGCCGCCCTCGACCTCGGCTACGAATTGCAATGCCCCCTGCCCTTTGCGCGCGAAGAATATTGCAAGGATTTCACAGATGGCGCCGGAAATCCTGATCCCGCCAGTATCGCAGAGTTCAACGAGATCCTCCGGCATGCCATAGCCGTCTTCGAGTTCGACGGAATACGCGGAGATTTCCCTTACATATCGGTGGGCGAGGTCGTGCTAAGCCACAGCGACATTCTCGTGGCGATTTGGGACGGCTTGCCGGCGAATGGCGCAGGCGGCACGGCGGAGGTCGTCGAGACCGCGTGCGGACAAGACATACCGGTCGTCTGGCTGGAAACAAACTCCAATAAAGCTTGGTTGAGCTTTCCGCGGGATGAGAACGATTCAAAAGACGGGGCAAATAATAGAGAGCGGGAGGGGTGGACTGCGTTAAGCGAGGACATGGGCTCGGCGGTTAGCCTATGTGTTGAGCAGATCATGCGCCCACCGTGGCTGACCAAGCCGTACGGAACAAGCGTAACCGCCGAGGGCAAGGAGACAGCGCCCGAAGAAGCCGACCTGATTCCCGCCTATGGCGCGAATTGCCGCCAAAAGACGTGGCTCAGCCACCTGTGGAAGTGGTTTGTAGCGCTGATGACCGTCTTTACTAAGAAGCCGGAACCAGTTCCTCAATATCAGCCGTGGCAGCCCGATCCGTTCGAGGCGCAATATAACCTAGTCAACAACCCGGCTATTCGTCTGGCCGGTCAGTACCGCGGCGCGTTTCTGCTGATCTTCAGTCTGGGACTGGGGGCCGTGATCTTCGCGCTGTTGAGCTATGCTGCACCCGGTTTCTCTGAGGTTTGGGTGCTGTGTGAGCTAGGCGCTGTATTGATCGTCTTTTACCTCGTATGGTGCATTAGAACGAGGCTTTGGCATCACCGCACCGTGGATTGCCGCTACTTGGCCGAGCAGTTACGAATTCTGCGCTACCTCTATCCTTTGGGTTTGAGCGACACCGAACCTATCCTGCCGGCTCACCACATGCACGGAGACTTGCGGCAGAGCTGGATGCAGTGGCGGTTGAAGGCGATCATGCGGGCCACCAGCCTGCCCAACGCTAAAGTAACGCCGGAGTACCTCGAGCGCTGCTACAAAGCAATTCTCGAGGATTGGGTGGATGGACAAATCCAATATCACGATCGCAACGAGAGTCGGATGCACACGATCGACCATCGTTTGCACAAGCTGGGGTTGTCAGCGATCGCCTTGGCCTTTCTCGCGTGCGTCGTCGAGCTAGTCCTGCACCTGTACGGTGGAAGAATCGAAATCCCAGGCTTGGTGCCGTGGGTCATCGTATTCGCCGCTGGGCTACCGGCCTTATCGGCGACCTGTCACGGAATTTCCAACCAAGGCGAGTTCCGCAGATTGGCAGAGCGTTCAGGCGCGATGCGAAAAAGCCTGCTACGCATAAAGACTGATCTCGAGAAGGCAAGAATTACAACCTTACCCAGCAAGGTTCTTCGTCAGAAGGCCGAACTGGTAGGACAAATCATGCTGGCCGAGGTACTAGACTGGCAGATTCTGTATCGCAGGCCAGTGCCGACGGCGTAGGCGGGTTGACTCCGAGATCAAGCCACACCCGTTCTGCGCTTTGTCGTTTGAACGGCCACCTTTGATTTCAAATATGAAGCGACAGAGGTTTCCTTGCCACGATCTTGAAGTGAGCGAGCGCGGCGACTGTCGTGATGTTCCTGATGTTGGTACGGTCCTTGACTTTGTCAGTCTCAGCCAACTCCGCATAAGGCACCAAGCAGTGGTGTCGGCGCTCTGCCCGTTGAGCCTTTGCTTCTTCGTCATCCTTGGGCGGGGGCGCCTTCTTCCAGCCGTTCGCGAGCTTGACCTCCATCCAGCCCTTGTGCTCTTCGTCGGCCAGAACTTCGAGGTGACTCTCCAGAATCATTTTGACATCTGGCACGGCCTGCTCCTTATCGTTCTCCTCGACTAGTTGTAATCCCACCAGTCCCAAGATCATCGGGATTCGCACCGCCGCCGCATAGTTGTCTCCTTTGCCCTCTTCGGGAAGCTTGGCAAACTCAGTCTTGTACGCGTTTTCCTGATCGCCCAGCGGATACCAGGCTGCATGAATGGCCGGGGCCAACCGCCCAGCATGTTGCTGGAAAGCGCGCGGCTGGTCAATGATCTCCATGAACTGTCCCAGTTCCTTGATATTCATCTCCAGCACTTCGTTCGTCGGCAACGCCGAGCGGTGGTAGCCGCGTTTGCCATCTTGCTTCACTGGCGTGACGATCTTCTCCATGGAACGCGCGCCATAGCTGTAGTGGTCGACCTCGATCAACGCTGCAAGCAGGCCAGAGTCCATGTCCAAGCGTACCCGGCTCTGCTTTTTCTTGGGATCCATCAGCCCGAGCCACGAGCGCAACAGAATTGCCCGGCGCACCGGAAAGCAAACATCCGTGGGATCGTCAATCCACTGTTCGCCGGGTGGATTGGCGGGGATGAAACACTGCCGCCGATTCGGGCCCAGCACATTCAGGTTGCCCTGCAAACGGCTTTTGAAGTCAGGTCCCTTCTTGAGCCGGAAATCGCTGGCGGCCTGTTTGTGTTCCTTCAGCGCTTCTTCGCTCTGTGCCTCGGGCTTCTCCGGTGGGCCAAAGCTCTTCAAGTCGTAGCAGGTCGCTCCCGCAAAAACAAAAATGCACTTTCCGACAGGATGGGTGATCTGGCCTTCTTGGAACTTCCCGTCCTGCATTGGAGCCAACAGATACTGCAGCCACTTGTAGTTCTGCGAATCGAATTCGTCCCAGAACACAATGGGAGTTCCACCTTCCAAGACTTTGTCGCGCACTTGATGGAATGCGCCAATCAAGTCGGAGCTGTCTTCAAACTGCGACAGGTTGAATTCGAGGAACGACTTCTTCCCGTGCAGCGCCGTCTCGGCGATTTGTTTAATCCCAAACGATTTCCCCGCGCCCGGCGGGCCGAACACTGCAATCGACAGTGGTTTGGTTTCGGTCTTGTTGTTCTCGTAATCCTGCATCAACCTTTGGATATTGCGCAGCGCCTCGATCTCATCACGGTCGGCTGTGAACAACTTCCCGAAACTGGCGTAAGGCACATTCTTGAGCCCTTCCAATCCCAGCAAGGCGACTCGGCGACCCAGACCATACAACGGCTGATCAGATTCCACCCGACCATCGCTGGCCTCAAGCATGCGCCATTTGGCCGATACCGAGGATGGTGTCGATGGAACGGTCGCCTGACCGAATCTGCCGAGCCTGCTCAAATCAGCGGCGGGCACCTTCGGCAGTGGCGTCGTCATTTTCTCGAAATCCTTTGTTAGGATCACTGCAGCCAGCGCTTCGGCGGGCAACTCAGGAGCGGACTCCTTCGCCGAACCGTGGCCGATGGCCCGCAGCGAGCGCATGGCCCGCAGCCCGTTTTCAATGCCTGCTTGCAGCCCATCTCTGCCTGCCAATGCCAGATGTGCGGCTACGGCTGCAGCCAAAGTAGAGTGGAACCCGTAAGCGTTCCCCTCATCGCCGCAGATCTCCTGGGACCACTCGCCCTCCATGTACCCCGGATCGAACAACAACTTGAAGCGCTGCTGCGCAATCCCATCCTTTCCGTCTTCGATACGCTCCATCCACAGTGCGCCTTCGCCGTGCACGGTGACGATCACGTGCCTCGCCCGGCGCAGACCTTCCAACAGCGGACTCTGGGATAACTCACGCGCTAGATCCAGTGCCGTTCGTTCCCAAGAGATCCCCTGGCTCACGCGAATCTCCGAACTCCTCAAATCGCGGATCGAGACGACCACCACCAACCGGTCTCGAAACTCGGCTGAACCGCTTAATGCCCACCAGAATGCCCCGTGACACACCGGCGCACTGGTCTTGAAGACAATCCATTCCGGCGATTGCTCGGGAACCTTTCCCCCGGCCGCCTCCAGCCACTCTGGAACCTGGAATCGAAACTCGCCAACATTGTCCTCAACCAGCACAACATTCGGATGGAAGTCGCCCGCAACCATCGGGGGTAGTGGTACGGACGGACGCAACTGCGAACCTGTGACCGGCCCCAGGCTGAGCGAACGCCGGACGCGCCAGACCTCCGCATCTTTGCCGTCGGGTGTCTTGTCCAACTTCCCGAACTTGAACTTCTGCCACAATGCGGCCGTGGGCGGCGACGTGACATCGTTTGGCTTCCCGGAAAACCCCACCTCGATACTGGGCGTGCCTGGAGTTCCCTTGCCGGCATCCGCAAGCTGTGCCTCCACCGACTTCAAGATTCGCAGCGCAATGCCCGCGCCGCCAACCGAGACTCCAATCTGTGCCGGTGCCGTTCCCGGTGGCGGATTATCCTCATCTGTGGGAAGGTAAATGTCATAATCAAAACCGTAATCACCGGTCACCAGAATTTTGGCGGTTGGACTCATCACTGTTCTCCTAAGGTTGCGCTGAAATCGGGTACCCCTCCAATATCAGTCGAGCGCACATCCAGCCCCATGTCACGGAAAGTCGATGAGGTGAACATGCGGATCTCGCGACGCTCCACGAAAGATGGGTCGGCTTGACTCCCTTGGACATACTTTCACTTTCGCAGTCTCCAGACCCGCGGATGCATCCCCGCGCTCGATCAGAAACGGTGCGACCCGGCGCGAAAAATCCCGACCAGTTTAGCAGTCGGGGCGAAGTGCTCTTAAGATGCCGCACTGGCAACGTAACGGATGAGGTCGCGCACCCTCCGTGCTTCGCATCTCGGAAGGCGATGACAATGCTTGGGAGCGACTCACCCTAGAGCACAAGTCCGGGCAGGCGATTGCGGTCGTTGAGAAAAACCCCGTTGCCGAGGGGCAACTTGGAGCAGATGAACTGCGGGAATTTATCGACGAAGTCGCCCACTACAAGCCAGCGTCGGCGGGCGCTTGGTTGCAGCAATATCTGCCGACAGTGAAAGTCATTTATGCTTTCCAACTCCTCGGCGGCACGGATGTCGATGATGGCTGGACGCCGCTACATCGGCTGTATAGCGCAGTTTGGAAACACGCCGGAGGTATTCTCCAAGCAGATGGCGAACCATGCGTTTCGGCGTTTTCGGAACACATATCTGAAGAATTACACCGACTGCCCCAAGGGGCTGTACGAATACTGGTTGGGGCACGCGGGAAAAGATATGAGCGACCTCTACGACAAGATCAGACAGGACGTTCCGTTCCGCAAGATGCGGGCAGAAAAAAGCGGATTCGGTTTTGAATTGCCCTCAGTTACCGAATGTACCGAAAAAAGAGGATCAATTCGAAGCCGCTAAAGCCGCGTAACCGACTGAATGGGCGAGAGAAAAGATGGTCGGGGAGAGAGGATTTGAACCTCCGACCCCCTGGTCCCGAACCAGGTGCTCTACCAGGCTGAGCCACTCCCCGACATTCCGTGGCGCTGAAGGAACTCCGCGCGCCTTGGGCAAACTGAAGACTTACGGGAAGATTATAGCATTCTGATGTATGACGATGCCCTGCTTTGCGATGCTTCCCTGCGATACGTCGTGATTACTCACGTCAGAATTCCCTCCGCAAAATTCCTCCACCCGCGCGCAGAGGTTGTACGAAACATCTCGCGCAGCTACGATAATGCTTCGCCACGAAACCAGCATGAAAACTGCATTCACCGCACGCCACCTCTACACTCCAATCGAAGACTTCGCGAATCCTCTGCTCATCGTAGAAGACGGAAAGATTGCCGAGGTCTCATCGCGCTCCGACCAAGCGATTCCCATGAACTGCGCGTTCATGGACTTGGGCGATGCGTCCCTGGCCCCCGGCTTCCTCGACATTCACATGCATGGCGGCGCTGGCGTCGATCTCATGCGCGCGACGCCGTCGGATCTGCCTCGCTTGGGAAAGTTCCTGACCGCCCACGGCGTCACCGGGTACTTTCCCACGACCGTTGCAGCGCCGCTCGACTCGACCTGCGCTGCCCTAGGCCGATTAGCGGACGCGATCGAAGCTGCATCCGGAACGGACGGCGACCCCTCGCAGGCGCGGCCACTTGGAATTCATCTGGAAGGTCCATTTCTTAGTCACAAGCGACGTGGAGTTCATCCTCCCGAAAATCTGCTCGAGCCGACTATCGCTATCTTCGATCGCCTTTGGCAGGCCGCGCGCGGACATGTACGCGTGCTGACCATCGCACCCGAGATACCAGGAGCCATGGAGGTGATTTCGGAAGCTGCGCGGCGCGGAGTGTGCGTCAGCATCGGGCACTCCGACGCGGAAATGCCCGTCGCGACCCGTGCCGTGGCTGCGGGCGCGCGCCATGCCACACATACGTTCAACGCCATGCGCCCTTTGGATCATCGCGAGCCCGGCATTCTGGGCGAAGTGCTCTCCAATGACCAACTCACCGCAGACATTATTTGTGATGGCATTCATCTCGCGCCAGCGGTAGTAAAGCTTTTCCTGCGCGCGAAAGGCACGGAGCGAGCGGTACTGATCACCGATGCGATCTCCGCCACGGGCATGCCCGATGGCCATTACCAACTGGGCCCGATTGAAGTGGATGTCAAAGACGGCAAGTGCACTTCCGGTGGGAGTCTCGCCGGAAGCGTGCTGACCATGGACCGGGCTGTGCGCAATGTGACGCAATTTGCCAAGTGGTCGCAACGAGACGCGGTTCGCGCCGCAACCTTGAATCCAGCACGGGCCGTCGGCTTATCGGAGAATTACGGAACGCTGACCCCTGGAGCCCGGGCAGATTTCACGATCCTGAGTCCTGCGGGAGAAGTGATCAAAACGATCGTGGGCGGCCGGGAAGCTTAGAGCTAGCAGTGTTTCGTTGGCGATCGACGATTAGGATGGCTGTCTAGTTGGGCTTGCGCCGCTTCGATTCCGCCAGATGATAGAGCAGCATGAGTTCATCGGCACGGGAGAGTTGATCCAAGAAAGAACTCTCCAGCTTGGGTTTCTCATCACTTGCAGTTTTTAGCGTTCCAGCCTGGCGCAACTTGTCTCCGAGCTCCGGCTCACTGTTCATCACCTGGGAATAGAACCACAGGAAGTGACGCATCTGATCGAGCGCCACGCGCAGAGTCTCAATGGGCTCCGTCTCCGAAAGCGAGTTGAGCGCTTCCATGAGTTCCGGATCGCTCGGAGCCTGCATGGCAGCGCAGTTCAGCTCCTGCTGGATGGTGCGCAGGTCTTCGGTAACGCGCGCGATTCGGAGATGAAGGTCGTCCATATCTTCGATGGCCATTCTTTTTGCCGTACCAACCATCTCATCGGCAAGGCACAGCGAATAGATGTCCCACGGGCATGCGCTTTCGTAATTCTTTCGTTACTTTGGTCCGCCAAAGGGTCACTCCCCTCCAAATGGGCGAAGGGACGCGGCTTTTCCCATGCGCTTGAACATCGCGCTCCTCGTGGAACACGTGCCACAATCTCGCTCCCTATTAGGGCATTCGCCGTTTGTGATACAAACTCGCGGTGACTGAAAGCAGCCGACCCAGCGACTCCCAGCACGGATGGTCGAATCAAGGCTTGTCGAAGCAAGGATTCCCGAAGCAGGGATTGGTGCGAGCCATCGGCCGCTGGAGCATGGCTGCGCTCACCGTGAACTGCATCATCGGCAGCGGCGTCTTTGGGCTGCCCGCCGTACTGGCACAAAAAGTTGGACGAGCCAGCGTGCTCGCCGTTGTTCTCGGCGGAGCGGCCGCCGGCGTCATCATGGCCTGTTTCGCTGAAGTCTCTTCACGCTTCCAGGAAACAGGTGGCCCGTATCTGTATGCGCGCGAAGCCTTCGGACGCTTCATGGGGATTCAAGTCGCCTGGCTGGTCTGGTTTGTCCGGCTCACCGCATGCGCTGCAAATGCCAACCTGTTCGTCGTTTACGTCGGAGAATTCTGGCCGCGCGCCACCCAGACGATTCCGAAATTAATGATTCTCACCTTGCTCGTCGGAATCCTGGCCGCCATCAATTTCCTCGGAGTTCGTGCTGGAACCGAGCTCAGTAATTCGTTTACCGCCGCCAAGCTCGCATCCCTGGCGCTGGTGGCCGCAGCCGGAACATTTTATTTAATGGCGTCCCATCGCATCCTTCCACCCGCAAACCTCTCTGCGGGAGCGAACGACTGGGCTCAGGCGATGGTGCTGCTGATCTTCGCCTATGGAGGTTTCGAGGCCGCATTGATATCGGCGGGCGAGGCTAAGGATCCGGCCCGCGACATGCCCTTCGGATTGTTTGCCGCGCTCCTCACTTGCGCCGTCATCTATAGCGTGATTCAGTGGGTCGTGGTGGGGGTGCTGCCTGATCCCGGACAGAGCCAGCGCCCCCTGGCCGACGTGGCTCGCATCGTGCTGGGGCACAGCGGCGGCCCGCTACTTGCCCTGGGCGCCCTATTTTCCATCTACGGTTATCTCAGCGGGAATATGCTGGCCACGCCGCGCATCACCTTCGCGCTGGCCGAGCGCGGGGACTTCCCGGCTGCGTTCGGCTGGGTGCATCCTCGCTTTCGCACGCCGTACTTTTCCATTGCCGTGTTCGCCCTGCTGATGTGGATGCTCGCGCTCTTCGGCACCTTTGCCGGAAATGCGACGCTCTCGGCAGGATCGCGGCTGTTCTATTACGGCGTGGTCTGCGCCGCGCTTCCAGTACTGCGATGGAAACAGAAAACGCGAGCGGCGTTTCAGTTGCCCGGAGGCATTGCGCTGGCAGTGGCAGGAGTCTTGATTTGTGCGGGCCTGTTGACCCGGATTGAATACACCAAGTCGCTGATTCTGGTCGCAGCCGTAGCCGTTGCGGTCGTGAATTGGCTGGTGACGGGAAGGCGCGGAGCTGCGGAATGATTTTATATTCGATGTTCGAGGATGGCAGGAGCGGAACCCGCAGAACGCGCCGTGCCCCGGCGCAGTGCATCAGCGCCGTGCCCGCAGCACCGTGGAAGAGCGGCCCTTCAGGGCCGCGTAAAGCGTTCCTCTCCAGAAAGGGCTTTCGACCTCGGGACGCTAAGTCATTGAGCTTTCGTGTAAGTCATTGAATTGTCGTAGAGGGCCCCTAGGATGCCGTCAGAGGCGCGATCCCTGCCCGGATGGCCTTTGGCTCACCTCCGCTGCTTCCCGTCGCTCCCAGGGCAGCTCTGGGCTCGCGAAAGGCATTCCAGGCGGCGACCTTGACCCGATTTTCGCCTAGCCCGGAGCTTCACTTTCTGCTCGCGCGGAGTTTCATTTTGAGACACTGTATTGCTATAAATGTACTTACATTATTGTATGCAATTTGCAACTTCAATGATCTCAGGATCTTACGGGTGCCGCTCCATCTCCAACAGGTCTTTCTTGCGTTCCAGACCCCAGCGATAGCCGCCCATGCTGCCGTCTTCGCGTACGACACGATGACAAGGAATCTCGACCGCGACCGGATTGGTCGCGCAAGCGCGGGCTACAGCGCGCGCGGCGGTCGGTCTGCCGATTGCTTTCGCTACCTGGCTGTACGACTTGGTCTCGCCGAACGGAATCGACTGCAGGTAAGCCCACACCCGCCGCTGAAACGCGGTCGCGCGAATGTCGAGGGGCAACGCCGAGTTGAGTTCCCTGCCGCGCATGTGTTCGAGCAACGCGCTCACCCAGGATGCGAGGCCCCCTTTATCCAGCTTGCGGCCGGCAAAGGGAAATTCGCGCTTCAGCCCCTCCAGCAGTTCTCCGTCGGTTCGGGCGAACTGGATTGAGCAAATCCCACGTTCCGTAGCCGCGATCAGCATCCGTCCCAAAGGAGAATCCACGCACGCATAGCGAATCGTCGCCGCGATGGCGCCCCGCCGGTACTTGTCGGGCGTCATTCCCAGCTGCGATGCCGTCCGCTCATAGAGGCGGCTGCTCGATCCGTATCCCGCTTCGTACATGGCGCGCGTCACAGAATCTCCCGCCTGCAGAGTGCGCTTAAGCATCTTGAGTCGGCAGGAGTCGGCATACTCCCGCGGCGTAATGCCTAGAACTGCCTTGAAGCGCCGCTGCAGATGAAACGGGCTCAGGCGAAATTCCTTGCCCAGCCGGCCCAGTGTGACTGGTTCATCGAGATGCTGTTCGATGAAACGGCAAATCGCCTTTGCGCTGTCGGATTCCTGATTTCCACTGGCCGCTTTCGGGCGGCAACGCAGGCACGCTCGATACCCCGCCTTCTCCGCCGCGTCCGGCCGGGCAAAGAACTCGACATTTTCCCGGCGTGGCCGCCGCGCCGCGCATGACGGACGGCAATACACCCCTGTGCTGGAAACCGCGAAAACAAATTCGCCATCGCGGCGGGCGTCGCGCGCCAATACGGCATTCCATCGCGGGTCGGCGGCGGTCTCCGGCGGTTGAATCGTTGGTTTAGGTTGACGAGCTGACATGGTCGTCAGGCTTTCCGCTGTGAGTATGGCACTGCTTGTCATAGTAGGGAAAGAATAGGGCGAGGCTTCCGAAGCGGACTATCCGAATCTTGCGTCCAAAGCAAAATTTGGTGTCAGCCCGTCTGGGTCAGGTCATGGAGCCAGAATTGAATTCTTGGAACCATCAGGCTCCGGACCGAGGAGTCAGGAACTCAACGGAGGCAAGTTGTTTCTGCTGGCGAATCTGTTCCGCGACCACTTCCCCGCCGCTCCTGGATACGCGGTACGCCCGGGCATAGGGTTTGGACCGGACGACGCGGTAGAATCGGCCGTCGATGAACTCCACGGCACAATTGTTTTCAATCGCAATTCCAATCCCGCCTGTTTTTCGAATCATGTCGCGGAAATGTTTTCTCCGTGGCACACCCCGGGTCATGCTGTTGTAGTGGGGGCAATGGATGCCCTTGAGAAGCCCCAGGCCCCTCACGTTGATGTACTTCCACTTTTGCGGGTTGTAAAACGACATCGAATCGGAATGTCCGGAATCAAACCAGCAGATCGCGCCTGCACTGATGCCAGAAAGCACGATTCCATTTTCATAAGCGGCCCTGAGAAGATCATCGACACCCAAGCGCCGCCACACGCGCATCATTTGCAGGGTGTTCCCGCCGCCAACGTAAATGATATCGGCCGATTCGATTTTCCTCCGGATTTGCTCCTTTGAAGGTTGTTCTTTGATCAGGAAGAGGACATCGGTTTTGCATTTCAAAAAACCGCTGAAATATTCCTGGATGTGTTCCCAATATCTTTCGGAATCCGAACTTGCAGTGGGAATGAAAAGAAGTCTCGGATTCTTCTTGTGGGAGAGTCGGATAATCTCTCGATCGATCGCGGCGGTTCCTCTGGTTCTGATCTCTCCGCCCCCGATCGCGACAATTGCCCTTGCCATTTCAAGATTCTATGCGTTCAGTCAACTTACCACTACGCCAGCGACGGACGTGCTCGACCTACGCGCCATGGCGCCGAAGCGGAGAACTGGATTTGCACCTGCTCGACCAAACCGTTACAGTTTCGGAGAGCACTATTCACTCTCCCATTTAAGGACTCACTGTCATGCAGACCAAACGTACGGCGATTCTAGGCGCAGTCACTCTCGTCATGCTGGTTTCGGCCCTCGCCCAGCAGGCCTCGAAACACATCCTGAGTGCTGACGAAGTGAAGAAGGCGGTCCCTACCGAGTATTTTTTCCGCGGCCAGAAGGCCCCGGTGCAATTGCGCAATGCCGTGGGATTTCAACTGGCCGACGGAAAGATAACGCTCGCCGCTCTGGTCGACGCTTCCGGCTACTCGACGGCGATCCAGCAGAAGTACCAGGGCCTGCTGATCACCGAAACCAAGCTTGACATCGGTGGGTCGTCGCTGCCGCCGGGGCAATATGGCTTCGGCTTTACCGCCGACGGCAAATTCGTCGTCATGGACGTTGCCAACGCAGACGTTTTGAGCGCCTCTGCACAGACGGATTCAGCCCTGCAGCATGCCGTGCCGCTCAAACTGATTGTGGATGGTGATGGTTACAAGCTGTATGCGGGAAAGAAGTGGATTGCGCTGAAATCCGAGTAACGCAGCGCAGCCGGCTCTAGTGAGTAAGCGGCTGGAACGGGCCTAGCACCGTGGTCATCCCGGCGCGCTTGCGCAATTCCGTCAGCAGGGCGCTGGCGGCATTCTGATACGTCTTCGTAGGATCCGAAGGATCCGACCAAACCGCGTCGTAAATAATCTGCGCCGCTTCCTTCAAGTCGAGATGCAGCGTCGCTTCGAAAACGTCTAAGCGCTCCTGCAACCGCTCGTAGCAAGCCCCACAAACTTCGGCGCTAGCCGGTTCCCCGTGATGCTGTTCCCCGAACTTGCAGAAAGCCTCCGGCGCATTCACAACTTCGGCATGCGCCTCCAGCAGTTGCGACTTGAATTGCCGTAGAAACTCTTCCCGCTCCTGCTCCACGACAGCGCTATCGGGAACAGCCTCTGCTGCCGCCTGTACGGGTCTTGAAGCTACTTTGGCCACTACGGGCGAAACGCGCTCGTGATTCTTGCAGGTTGGGCAAGCATCCAGGTCGGCTGGGTAGTAAAGGTGGCACTTCGAGCAGGGCAACCCGTATCCCGAGGGCTTGCGCACGGGATTCGCGGGCGAGGCGGTCGTTTCCACGCGTCGTGCCGCTTCCTTGGTCACAGCAGCCTGCACCGCTGTGGCCGCATTGCCTTGCCGCGATTGCGAAACGTTCGTCGCCACTTCTATCTCCAAAGAGCCCCGGCAACCTCGGGCTCTCTCTAATGTATGCATTGCCCGCGCTTTCGGCTACGCACCAGAAGTGCAACACGGGTACTGTCCAAGCGGGCACTCATTCTCCGCACGCGGTGCGCTTAGCGCGAGTTCGTTTCCTTCATGAGCTTCAAAAGCTCCTCGCGGCGAGCGCGATACAGCGTCTGCTCCGGATCCAGCTTTGCCGCAACCTCCAGCTCCGACAATGCCTCCTGATAGCGGTCCATGCTCATCAGGCAAGCGGCCAGGGCGTAGTGGTTGTCGGCCGAGGCATGCACGCGCAGAGCTTCGCGAAACTCTTTCTCCGCCGCATGCAACTGCTGTTGCTGGAAGAGCACCGTCCCCAGCAGATGGTGAGCCGGCTCTGAATCAGGATTCAGCGAAACCGCAATCCGGAGTTCGTGCAGCGCCTCTTCCGGCTTATTGTCGAGCAGGAATGCCTGCCCCAGAATCCGGTGCTCGGCGGATCCCGACGGATTCTGATGTACCGCCAGCTGGAGCTCGGCAATGGCTGCGCCGTAATTGTTCTTCGCCATGTAGGCACTCGCCAGACACCCGTGCCCCTGCTGCCACTCCGGATGCTCGCGGTACAACTCCTTCATTTCCTCGATGGCCGCATCGAAATTCCCCTGATCACAGTACGTATTCCCAAGATTATTGCGAATCGACGCCTCGCCCGGCGCAATTCCCTTGGCCACGCGGTATTCCGCGACGGCGTCTACCAGATTGCCTTCTTCATGACGGATGAGCGCCAGATTCGAGTGCGCCTCCCAAAACTCCGGTCTCAGCCGGATCGCCTCCTGATACGCAGCAATGGCACGCGGCAGGTTGCCATCGGCGTGCAACGCAATCCCCATGTCGTAGAACGTGTCAGGATTTTCGGGATCGTGGCTCAGCGCCTCCGCATAAGCATGAACCGCCGCCTGGTACTGCCCCAGGGAGTAGTGCCCCAGGCCCAGGTACTGATATGCTTCCGCATTTTTCGGATCGATGCTGAGCGCGGTGCGCGCCTCGGCAATCGCATTCGGCCCATCATCGAGCCGGTAGAAAAGGTAGGCCATCGCGCTGTGATTCTCCGCCAGGTCGGGCATGAGGCGCAGGGCCTGCTCGAGCTCGGTGTAGGCGTCATCAAACTGATCCTGCTGGCGCAGCATCACCCCAAGCGCAAAGTGCACCGCCGCGTCCTCGCCGTTCGCGTTCGTCAGTCCGTGCAGCAGAAGTTCCGATTCGTGGAAATGACCTGCCCGCGCCTCGTCCGCCGCCTTAAGCAGGACGGCGGGAATCGCAGGACCAATCTCGGCGGATTGCGCATTCCCCGAGCGTAAGACCTTCATCAGATCTTTGCCCGCTCCTGCGGACTCCATCTGCCGGAGTTCGCGGTGCGTCGGAAGGGTCGCAAGGCCACGTTCGGTCACCAGGCGGGCCAGCCTTTTACTCGAAATTCCGCCGGTCAGCCAGGCAGCCAGTTGAGTTGTGTTTACGGGCTGACTTTCGGACGATCGGGCATCAACCACCGTGAGGACGAGCAGGAACAGCAATAGCGAAGCCTTAGCTCTCACCGGACTCCCCAACTTCTGAATTGGCTTGCGGGTAACGGCTTTTGGGAGGGAATGCGGACGCAAACGCCTTCGAAAGCCTGCTGAAACAGTAGCCCGACCGCGGAGGCGCCGGTAAGGTCACGGAGGTAACCAGCGGGGATAACGGGTTGCAGAACTGGCCCATCGATCGCCTCTCGACTGTGATTGAAATCACGCCCTGCCGTGGCGGCCTTCACCGAAGACTGCCCCTCCATTCAGGTAAAAGGTTGAAAAGGCTAAACGAGGAGCCTTGAAGGGTCCACTGGACCTTTCCCTGCTTCTTGCAATAGCGTATGATTTACCATTGTCTTGATAACCCTTGGAGGCTCCGATGTTTGAAGGTCTATTTCAACCGATGCACCTGCTGGTCATCTTCTTTATTGCCTTGCTGGTGTTCGGCCCCAAGAAATTGCCTGAACTCGGGAAGGGTCTGGGTGAGGGGATTCGTGCGTTGAAAGACGGCATGAAGGATAATCCCCCGGCGCAGGCTTCGACCGATCAGAGCAAGAAGACTGAAACCAAGAGCTAATCGACACCTCGTTGAAAAGCATCGCGGGCCGTGATTCCGCCTCTTTGTCTCTATTTTTCTCTTCTGTTTCGTAGCAACTCGGGCTCCCATAAAGCGGTAATCATCAACAATTCTGCCATCTGGAGGTAGTTGTGTCATTGCGTAGATTCGACCGATTGACCCTATGTGTTGTGCTTTTCCTCTCCGTATCCGCTCTCGCCGACCAAGTCACGCTGAAAAATGGCGATCGCCTCACCGGCACGGTCATCAAATCCGACGGTAAGACTCTGGTTCTTCATACCGACGCCGCTGGAGATGTCACGATCCAGTTCGCCTCAATTCAGGACATCAAGACCGATCAGGAACTCCACGTCAGCCTTAAGGGAGGCAAGACCGCCATTGGTCCCGTGACCTCAGCTGACGGCAAGATTGAAATCGCTACCAAGGCGAACGGCATGGTCGAAGCCCCCAAAGATGACGTGACCTTAATCCGCAATGATGCCGAGCAGACCGCCTACGACAAATCTCTACATCCCGGGCTGCGGCACGGCTGGAACGGCGGCGTGAATGTTGGCTTCTCCGTGGCTCGTGGCAACAGCGAGACGGAGAACCTGGCGGTGGCCTTCAATGCCACGCACCCCACCCTGAACGACAAGATCACGCTTTATGCCAGCGCGATCGACACCACCAATAACCTGGCGACTCCCAGCACCGTCGCCAACCTCACGACGGGTGGTCTGCGCTACGATCGCAACGTGAATCCAAAACTGTTCGCCTTCGGCGCAGCGGATTTCCAGAGCAACGCTTTACAGTACCTCGATCTCCGCCAGGTCTACACCGGCGGCTTCGGCTTCCATGCTCTCGCAACGGCCAAGACGACTCTGAATTTTCTCGGCGGCATCAACTTCACCCACGAAACCTACTCCAACGGAGCCGAGAACCTGCCCCCGACGACCCCGATTACTTTTGTTTCCTACGGCCAGACCCACAAATTCGCCGCTCTGACGCTGGGGGAAGAACTTAACCAGAAGCTGGGCAAGAGCACCGTCGTCACGCAGAATCTTGGTTTCTTCCCCGATCTGCAGCAGACCGGTGAGTACCGGATGACATTCAATTTGGGCACCGTCACTAAGATCAGCAAGTGGCTCGGCTGGCAGAACCAGTTCGGCGACATCTACGTCTCGAACCCGCCCATCGGATCGAAGAGTAACGACGTGATTTTCACCACCGGAATAAACATCGCGTTCGCGCACTAGATTCGGGTGCTTCGAATTGGAAGTGGGAAATTCCGTCTCCCAACAAAAAAGCCGCTGGCAACCAGCGGCTTTTCCCATTCCTTCATCCGTCAACAATTCCTAATCGATCCCGTGAATTCTCATGCTCACCAGCTGATCGATGCTCAAGTCATGAATCCCCCGCGACCGCATATCGCTGATGTATTCCGGAGTGACGTTGTGAATACGCATGGCAATCAGCTCGTCGGGATCGGGATGCGAATACCCTAGTCCCTGCAACTTCTGTATGAATTCCGGCGAGACGCCGTGGATGCGAAATGCGATCAACTTTTCCAGATCGATGTGATCGTAGCCGCAACGTTTGAGCTGCTCCATCCATTCCGGGGTCGCGCCGTGAATCCGCATGGCGATCAGCGTATCTTCGTCCGGCGAATATCCCGCCTGATGAAGGCTACGAACCATCTGCGGCGTCACTCCATGAATGCGGAAAGCCACCAGCTTGTCGCTGTCGGAGATCTTCAGGCCTTCAGCGCGCAGCCCCTCGATAAAAATGGAGTCCACGCGGAAGATGCGAAACGCGATCAGCTTGTCCGCGTCCAGATCGCTCAGATGTTCGCGCTCCATCTCCTTGGCGAATTCCAGGCTCACATCCTGCACCGCCATGGCAAACTGCTTCTCCTCGTCGACGGAGAAGCCGAGCTCCTGCATCTGGCGCGGGTAGTTCGAGTCGGGATGGAAGTGGAATAATCCCGCGCCTTCGCCGTCATTCAGAAAGCCCTCGCAGTCGATCTTGCCGGCATCGCGCGTGATGGTGAAATGGACATCCTGCCGTCCGGACTTCGAGAAATCAACGCCCGGGAACGACGCGGCAGGCCAATCCGACTGGTGGCTCGACGTCCCATCATGACGGTGCTCGATGAGGGAGAACTCGACCTTGCCCACAATGTCGGACTTGCTGATAGTCCAGTCGCCGCTGCGCACGTCCGCAGCTCGGTTCTTCACGACGAACAGAAGAACACACGATGCGAACACCAGGTAAGCGAGGGTTCGACGCATTCTCATACCTTCTTCTCCTTAAAGTTTTCATGGGGCGCAGCTACTCGTGTGGCGACGGCCGCCTCGGCCGTCCAGCGATCGCGAAGCCAGGCGCCCGAGAGCACATACCTGGCCTCGAAATCACGCCGCCGCGAGCACGACGCAGTGATGATCTAGAGGTCGGCCTTCGATTCCAGAATTCCCAGTTGGCGCAATTGAATCAGCTTTTGCAGCGTCAGGTCTTTGAATCCGTGCTTGCGCGCCTGCTCGATGAACTCTGGGGTCACATCCTGCACCTTCGCGCCGATGATGTCTTGGACACTGACTTTGAATCCCGCAGACTGCAGGGCTTTGATGTATTCCGGCGTCACGTCTTGTACGCGCATGCCAATGAGTTCGCCGGTCGACGGCTTGAGCCCGAGCGCCTCGATGCCGCGCACCCACTCCGGAGTTACATCCTGCACGCGCATTCCGATCAGTTCATTCGCGCCGAACTGCAGCCCAAGAGCCTGTAATTCCTTCACGTACTTCGGATCCACATCCTGCACTTTCATCCCGATGACCTGGTCCGCGGTGAGGGCGATTCCGGCCGCGTGCAGTTCCCGCACATATTCCGGCGTTACCCCTTGCACCTTGAGTCCGATCAACTGATCGATATCGGGATCGATTCCTGCGTCCTTGAGGCCGCGATAGTAGGCACCGTCTGCGCCCTGCACTTTGAGCCCGATCAGCTGATCCTGATTGGGATTGAGCCCTTCATGGCGCAGTTCGCCGATGTATTCCGGCGTAATATCCTGCTCCCGCATTGCGATCAGCGTATCCGCATCCGGATGCAGGCCCAGTTGCTGCATGCCACGCACGTATTCGGGAGTGACATCCTGGATCTTCAGGGCGATGAGTTGATCGACGGTAAGGTCGCCGAGTCCGGCCGATTTCATCGCATCAATGTACGAACTGGCCGTGGCTTGCCCCGCGCGCTTCTCCTCGCCCTGAGGATGGGCTGGCGAGGGCTTTTCGCTTGCACCGCCCGCAGCAACCGCGGTGGACGTAGTGGTGGACGTCTTCGTAGTCGCCTGAGCCAGCGCGGCCGCAAGTGCGGCTTTGGGATGCGCCATTCCCAGCAACGCGTTTCCGGCCGCAAGAGCCGCCGCCAGGCACAGGATGCTTCCGGTAAGGCCGATTCCGCGCATTCCCGCTCCCAGCGTCTTCAGGCCAAGGACGCGCACGATGCGTTCGGTGAGCGGACCGCGATTAGCCGCCATGGCAAAGGCTGGCGCGCTGCGCCATTCTTCCATCAGCGTGAGGGCACGTGCATATTCCACGGGATTGCCACAGATTGCCACGGCCGTCTCGTCGCAGCAGTGCTCGCGCTCGTCGCGAATCCGCTTATTCAGCCACCAGACTGCGGGATGGTAAAAGAGCAGGGTCTCCACCCCGACCTGGAATACGTTGACGAAGGGATCGAGGCGCTGGATGTGGGCCAGTTCGTGCGCGATCACCGCCTGAAGCTGTTCTTCCGAAAGCCCCGTCAGCGCGGTCGCAGGCAGAAAGACGACGGGACGAAACCATCCAATAACGGCCGGGGCCTGCAGCCACGCGCACTCGCAGTAGTCAATGGCGCGATCAATCCCGAGCCGATTCTGCAGTTCGTAACAAATCCCGAGCACGTGCTCACTCACCACGGTCGAACGTTTCCGGCGTTCGCGTTCCACCAGGATGAAGCCGCCGGCAGATCGAAGACTGAACAATGCCACACCCAACAGCCAGGCCTCGACGAGCCAGGGTAGTGCATTCAGAGTCGCGGAAATCGAAGCCGGTTGCATCCAGCGGCGGACTGAATGACTGACGGCTGGGGAATCGTTTTTCGCCATTGTGAAAAGCTGCGTCGGAGCGGGCAAGGGGTTCACGCTCTGCGCTCCGTTTGCCCGCTCATTCTGGTAGTTCAGAAAAGTCACTAGCGGGGCCAAAAGCATCAAGACGAGGGCGGCGACGCCGATCCAGTAGCGCGCCACCGGCCGCCGGGAAAGAGCCATCCATCCCGCTGCGATCGCCGCCAGAGCAGTTCCCTGCCAAAGAAAATGCAGCAAGGCCCATCCCAGAGACTGCATCGTGCCTGGAGAAAGCCAATTCAGCAGGCTGCCGGTTGTGGGCGTGATCGTCATCGGAATCATCATCGCGGTCATCATTCCGGTCATCGGCGGTTCCTTTCATACTCATCCAGCATTTGCCGCAGTTCATCGATCTCTTCCCGAGAGGCCTTGCGGCCGGCGAGCGCGTGCATCATGAGCTGGCTGGCCGATCCTTCAAAAACGCGCTGCAGCATGTCTCCAGCTAGTTGCCGCTTGGTCTGCTCGGCGGGCAGGCACGCTTCATAGACGTGCGCGCGCTGGGTTTCGTTTCGGCGGACCGTGCCTTTTGTGGTCATGATTTGCAGCAGTTTTAGAACTGTGGTGTAACCCAGGGCCTTTTTCTCGCTGAGCGCTTCGTGGACTTCGCGAACCGTCGAGGGCCCGCGCGTCCATAGCACCCGGAGGATTTCGAGTTCCGAAGCCGTGGGTTTCTGCGGTGGCTGTCTCATGGCAAAGGAACATACTACGAAGATATTCGTAGTGTCAACGAAAATCCTCGTAGATGGGAAGGTTGTTTCGGCTCCGGAAGGATCTTCTTCCCTTGTCCGGGCAAATGTTCATCATTACAACCACGGTCCTTCCCCCGCGGCCGCTGGGCTTCGCCCTCGCGGGACGGCCGAGGCGGCCGTCGCCACATGAGCATTGGCTGTCCCTGCTCACCAAGGCTTGGCAAGAACGTCTACTACCCTTTACAGTAGCGGGGTCTTATTTCCAGTTCCAAAGTCCCATACAACAGGAGTTCGCTCCCATGCGTCACGCTGTGATTGTGCTGATGGCCGTTTGGTGTCTGGGCGTTTTTGCGCAGGCGCAGACCGCCGACGAGCTCGTGAACAAGAATATTCAGGCCAAGGGCGGCATCGACAAGATCAAGGCCATCAAGTCCGTCCGGATCACGGGCAAGCTCAATGTCGGCGGAGGGATCACCGCCGCCAGTCTGCAGGAAAACGTACGGCCGAACCTGGTGCGCGAAACCTTCTCGCTGCAGGGAATGACCGCCGTTACCGCCTACGACGGCGCCACCGGCTGGCAGATTCAGCCGTTCGGCGGACATAAAGATCCCGAACTGATGGGTGAAGACGACTTAAAGGATCTGCTGCTGGATGCTGATTTTGACGGGCCGCTGGTCGATTACAAAGAAAAAGGCAACACGGTCGAGTACCTGGGCCATGACGTCGTGGATGGCGACGATGCGCTGCGCCTGAAGGTCACGCTGAAGGACGGTGACATCGTCTATTACTTCCTCGATCCCGACACGTTTCTCGAGATCCGCAAGGAAGTGCAGGAGTTCATCCGCGGCTCGGTCCGCGAGAGCGTGGTCGACCTGGGATCTTACAAGCCGGTGGCCGGAGTGATGTATCCGTTCTCGATTTCGCAGGGCTCGAAGGCGAATCCCGGGACACAGAACACGTCGGTCGACAAGATTGAAGTGAATATAAAGATCGACCCCGCGGACTTCGCGGTTCCTGCGTCGCTGAAACCGGAAGAGAAGAAGTCCGGGATGGTGGGAATTCATTGATTCCCGCGAAGTTTGTCCGGGACGTGCAAGAGAGGCGTGGTGGACGTTACATGGGCGGCATCCTGAACCGCAACGAGGAAACGAACTGATGAATACGAAGCGCAGTCATTTTTCCCTTCTGGCGAAGTTGAGCATGTTCCTTTGGGTGGTTTTTTGCATGCTTGCAGCCAACACGGCCTACTCCCAGACGGGTTACAAGTTCGACGCGGCAACAGTCTCGGGGCTTCCCGCGCGAAATATCGGCTCGGCTACTATGAGCGGGCGCGTCGCTGCAGTCGATGCGATTGAACAGGATGGACGGATCACGGTTTTCGTCGGCGCAGCGAGTGGTGGTGTATGGAAGTCGGTGAACGGCGGAACGACCTACAAGTCGGTGTTCGACCGGGAGACGGCACAGTCGATCGGGGCAGTGACCATTGATCCGTCGAATCCGAAGACGGTTTGGGTGGGCAGCGGTGAGGCGTGGGTGCGCAACAGCGTTTCGGTCGGTGACGGTGTTTACAAGTCTACCGACGGTGGCGAGAACTGGACCAACGTCGGCCTGAAAGATAGCGAGCATATCGCGAAGATTCTGGTGGACCCGGCGGATGGCAACAACGTTGTGGTGTGCGCGATGGGACACTTGTGGAACGACAATGACGAGCGCGGCGTTTACAAGACCAGCGATGGCGGGAAGACGTGGAAAAAAGTTCTGGCCGGCGCCAATGGCTCGTCGGGATGCGCGCTGCTGGCCATGAGCCGGCAGGAGCCGAAGACGATGTATGCCTCGATGTGGGATTTCCGGCGGCAAGGCTGGACCTTCCGCTCGGGCGGGCCGGGAAGCGGGTTGTTCAAGTCAACGGACGGAGGAGACCATTGGAGCGAGGTGAATGACAGCAACGCCAAAGGACTTCCCGCCAAGCCGTGGGGCCGAGTTGCGGTAGCTGTAGCTCCTTCCAAACCGCAAGTCGTCTACGCCAACATTGAAGCGGAAAAAGGGCGTGGGCTGTACCGCTCTGACGACGGCGGAGTCACGTGGAAGAAACTGGACGCGAGCAACTTCATGGTGTGGCGTCCGTTTTACTTCGGCAACCTGATCGTCGATCCGAAAGATGAAAACAAGATTTTCAAGCCAGATCTTATCCTGCTCTACAGCACCGACGGCGGAACCTCGTTCAACGTGGTTTCCGGCGGAGCCCATGGGGATTTCCACGATGTCTGGATCGATCCCAAGAACCCGAACATTGTGATCGCGGGAGACGACGGCGGATTGTGGCGCAGTGAGGACGGCGGCACGCGCTGGAAGCATCAGATGAATCTGCCGATCTCGCAGTTCTATCACGTGAGCACGGACAACTCGGATCCGTATCACGTATACGGCGGACTGCAGGACAACAGTTCGTGGGTGGGAGATTCGTCGTATCCGGGCGGGATTTCGAATTCCCGCTGGGAGAACATGTTCGGCGGAGATGGCTTCTGGATGTTTGAAGATACGTCGGATCCGAACTATCTCTATGCCGAGGCGCAAGGCGGAGAAATCGGGCGCGTGAACCGTTCGACGCACGAGATTCGCGGGATCAAGCCGCTGCCCAACTACGGCGAGAAAAAGCTGCGCTTCAACTGGAACACGCCCATTCACATGAGTCCGAACGAGAAGGGAACGCTTTACATCGGCGCGCAATTTTTGTTCCGGTCGCGCGATCATGGCCAGTCGTGGGACCGCATCTCGCCGGACCTGACGACCAACGATCCGGAAAAGCAGAAGCAGGAAGAATCCGGCGGCGTGACCGTGGACAATTCGTCCGCCGAAATGAACACGACCATCTACTCGATTTCGGAATCGCCGAAGAACGGGCAGATCATCTGGGTCGGCACCGATGACGGCAACGTGCAGGTGACTCGCGACGGCGCCAAGACCTGGACGAACGTGATCGGCAACGTCAATGGGGTTGGGAAGGACTCCTGGGTATCGACCGTGGCGGCCAGCCGTTACGATGAAGCCACCGCCTACGCCACCTTTGATCGCCACACCTTCGGCGACATGAAGCCTTACGCGTACAAAACGACGGACTATGGGAAGACGTGGACCGCGCTCCCGCTCACGGACAGCGGCGTGCGGGGCTATGCGCACGTCATCGCGGAAGACTCGGTCAATCCCCAACTGCTCTTCCTCGGCACGGAAGTGGGTTTGTGGATCTCCGTCGATGGCGGACAGCACTGGGCGCAATATAAGGGAAGCAACTTCCCCGCTGTTGCCGTGCGCGATATCGCCGTGCAGGCGCGGGAGGGCGATCTGGTGCTGGCGACGCATGGGCGGGGAATCTGGATCATCGACGACATTTCCCCGTTGCGTGCCCTGACGCCGGAGCTGATGTCGAAGGAAGCCACGTTGCTCCCGGGGCGGACGATCCAGTACATCGAGGGGTCGGGCGGATGGCCGGAGGGCGATGAGACTTTCATCGGGAGGGAACGGCCGTCCGATGCGCAGATTACTTACTATCAGAAAGGCCGCCATATCTTCGGTGATTTGAAGATCGAGATTCTCGACGCGAACGGCAAACTCGTGGACACCGTGCCCAGCAGCAAGCATCGCGGCTTGAATCGGGCGGGTTGGTCGATGCGGGTGAAGGCTCCGGCGGTCCCTCCGGCGGCGAGTGCGCTGTTCGAGGCGGCGCAAGGTCCGCGCGTGCTGCCCGGCACTTACACGGTGAAGATGACCAAGGGAGACAACGTCTACACCGAACAGATCAATGTGACGGTCGATCCCCGAGCGAAGTTTTCGGTGGAGGATCGCAAAGCGCAGTTCGATCTGACGATGAAAATCTACCACACGATCGAGCACATGACCTATGGAGTGGACGCGATCGAAGGAGTGCATAACGCGGCGAGCGAACGGGCTGCGAAGTTGACGCAGAAGGATCCGCTCCGCAAACAACTACAGGACCTGGCGGCCAAGTGCGACGAACTGCGATCGAAGATTGTCGCCACGAAAGAAGGCGGCATGGTCACCGGAGAAGAGCGGATTCGAGAGCTCTTGGGACAACTCTATGGCACGGTCAACGGCTATGAGGGGCGTCCGGCTGATTACCAGGCGGCGCGTGCCGAGTCGCTGGCTCATGAACTGGAAGACGTGATTGGCGATTTCCAGAAGCTGGCGCAAAAAGAGCTTCCCGCGCTAAACGCAGGGCTGAAGAAGAAAAAGGCCGAGCCGATTTCGGTGCTGACCGAAGCCGAATGGCAGAAGAAACGCGACGGCGAAGGCAGTTCCGGAAGCGCTGCGGGCATGCTGCTGTTCCGAGGGCAGCAGCGGGAGACGGATTATCGAGAGATGGACTAGCGGCCGGCGGATTCTCCAGCAGGTTCCGATCAATTAGGTTTTGGCGCCTCGCCTTCCGGCGAGGCGCTTTGTTTTGGACCAAAGGCCCAAAACCCGAATTCCGGGCTTAATACCGAATGGCGCAATTGATTCCGGACGTGGGTGCGAGTAGATTGGTCTGTCCCATGATCGCTGGTATCGAACACCCTTGGAGATTCCTATGCTGAAACGATTTACTGTGTGCATTTTTGTGTTTGCCGGATTGTTGACGTACGCGTTCGCCGCCGACGAAAACATCTGTAAGGGCGATCCCGACAAGTGGCAACAGCTTTTCAACGGCAAGGATTTGACCGGATGGAAGCATGTTGGACCGGGCAACGACACCGTCGAAGACGGGCTGATCCACACGCACGGCGGGATGGGTCTTCTTTATTGGACTGCCGGCAAGATTGGGAATTGCCAGATTCACGTCGTCTATAAGATGCGCGACGAGAATGATAACTCGGGAGTCTTCATTCGAATTCCCATCGAGCCGCGCGAAGAGTGGATGCCGGTGAACTACGGGTTTGAGGTACAGATCGACAACCATCCGGAGACTTCGAAGGAAGACGAATACCACGAGACGGCGATGCTGTATTCGCTGACCAAGCCCTTGGTGAAGCATGCATGGAAGCCAGGTCCGGAGTGGAACACGATGGACATCACATTGGACGGCTCGCGCACGATCGTGGTGCTCAATGGCGTGAAGGTTACGGATTACAAAGATGGCGATCCGGTGCCGGAGCGCAAGTTCGATTTCGAACCGCAACGGGGACCGCGGCCGGATTTCGGATACATCGGGCTGCAAAACCACAGCGATGACGACATTGTGTTCTTCAAAGAAGTGGCGATCAAACCTCTCAACAAATAGTGGATGGCTCGAGCAGTCGCAGTGAATTCAAAATGGAGGGATGGCATGAAACGTATTCTTTCGCGACGCGCATTTTTGCAAGGAAGCGCAGCGGCCGCAGCCGGTGGCATGCTGCTGTCGAAAACTGTGAGGCTCGAAGCGTCCCCGATGCGGCGGGCGGTGGCGCCAAGCGATCGTGTTCGCTTTGGCATGATCGGAATCGGAATGCAAGGTTCGGGCCTGCTGGGCGGGGCAATCACAATTCCGGGAGTTGAGTGCGTGGGAGCTGCCGATTTGTATGATGGACGGCATACGCTGGCCCGGGAGATCACCGGCAATGCCAGCTTGCCGGCATCGCGGCACTATCAGGAGTTGCTCGATCGGAAGGACATCGACTGCATCGTGGCCGCGGTTCCGGACCACTGGCACCGCCGCGTGGTCGTCGACGCCTGCAATGCGGGCAAGGATATCTACTGCGAGAAACCGATGTCGCACAATGTCGCCGACGGATTGGCGATGGTGGATGCCGCGCAAAAGAACAATCGCATTGTGCAGATCGGATCGCAACGCGTGAGTTCCGTGCTCTGCGCCAAGGCGAATGAACTCTACAAAGGCGGAGCGATCGGCGACATCGAAATGGTGGAACTTACGTTGGGCCGCAACGATCCGACGGGAGCGTGGGAGTATCCGCCGCCGCCGGATCTTTCTCCGGAGACTCTGGATTGGGATACGTGGTTGAATGACGCTCCGAAAATTCCCTTCAACAAGTATCATTTCGCGCGCTGGCGATGCTGGAGGGCCTACGGGACGGGCGTTGCGGGGGATCTGATGGTGCACCTCATCAGCGGCATGATGGTCACGCTGGGATGGAACGAAATCCCGCGGTCGGCGACGGCGATGGGCGGCATCTTCCGCTTCAAGGACGGCCGTGACATGCCAGACTTCCACACCGTGCTGTTCGACTATCACGGCATTCCAGTGTATGTACGGCTCGATCTCGGCTGCGAGACTCCGGAACTGGCGCGCTTCATGGGGCCGAAGGGTCTGATGGATGCCGGCGAGTTCGAACTACGGCACTCTCCGCAAACCGGCGTGGATATGGATCCGAGCTATTACAGCTTCAGCTTCCCTGCCAAGTTGCGCGACGAATATGTAAAGCAGTGGCATGCGGAGCATGATCCGGAGCTAGGGAAGGAACCGTTGCACGAAGACACGGTTTACAAGGGTCACGACTGGGACGATATGCGCCCACATCTGAACGTCTTCTTCCAGTCGGTGAAATCGCGCAAGCCGGTGACTGAGGACGCGGTGTTCGGCAACAACGCGGCGATCGCGTGCCACATGGCAAACGAATCGTTTTTCCGCCAGAAGGCCGTTACATGGGATGCGGCTTCGAAGACGATTAAGTCCTAGGACGCGGAGGAAGCATGCACTCGACGCATTCCGCCGGGCAGAGCCGGAGAAGTCTTCCGGTTCTGCTCGGCTTTTTGATCCTGAGCGCTTTTGCATTCGCGCAAGACCTGCCCGGCGCTAAGCCCGAATCGGTTGGGCTCTCCTCCGAACGACTGGAGCGGATTGGCACTACCGTGCAACAGGCGGTGGATGACAAGCGAATTGCGGGGGCTGTCACTCTGGTGGTGCGCCACGGCCACGTCGCGTATTACAAGGCACAGGGCATGATTGATCGTGAGGCCGCGAAACCCATGCCGCCCGATGCCATGTTCCGTATCTGCTCGATGACCAAGCCCATCACGAGCGTTGCGGCCATGATGCTGTATGAGGAAGGAAAATTTCTGCTGGACGATCCGGTTTCGAAGTATTTGCCGGAATTCAAGAATCCCAAAGTACTGGTGAAGCGGGCTTCCGGCAACTCCTACACGATTCCGGCAACGAAGGAAATCACTATCCGCGATCTGATGCGGCACACTTCCGGAATCACTTACAACTGGAACGACGACCTCGGACCGCTTTACGAAAAGGCCAACGTTGCCAGCGGCTTACTCCCGTATGACGGCACCATCGGCGACAGCGTCAAACGTCTTGCGCCTCTCCCGCTGCTGTTCAATCCTGGAGACCGTTTCGAGTACAGCTTGAGCGTCGATGTGCTTGGACGCCTGGTGGAAGCTCTCTCGGGAAAACCCCTCGATGAGTTCTTTCCGCACACGGATTTTCGAGCCGCTGGGCATGAAGGATTCGTATTTCTATCCGCCCGACAACAAACTTCCCCGTCTCGCGACCGCGTACACCTACTATGCCGAGAAGGGACTGAATCGCTTCCCAGATACTCCAATCACCGAAGGAACGTTTACTTATTCTGCGGATTATCCTTCGCGTGGTCCGAAGAAGCTGTTCTCGGGCGGCGCTGGCCTGGTTTCGACCGCGATGGATTATGCGCGCTTCAGCCAGATGATGCTCGATGGCGGCAAGATCGGCAACACGCGCCTGTTGAGCCGCAAAACCGTCGAACTCATGACCCACGATCAGTTGGGAAAGATTGGCCCCGATCAGGGATTCGGACTTGGCTTTGGCATTGATGGCGTGAAGGCGCCTCTCGCCGAACTGGGATCGCCGGGATCGTACGACTGGGGAGGGTTTTTCTACACCGCATTCTCGATCGATCCGCAGGAACAGATGATTGTCATCTTCATGGCACAACTGCATCCAGCAGGCGACTTGACGCTCGATCGTCAAGTACACGAACTGGCTTATCAGGCGATCATCGACTAAGAAAACGGGGATTGAGAAAACGTGGACTAAGAACACGGGTCGGAACCGGTATATCATTTCTTAAAGGAAGTCCTCAGCAACCAATCTACGATCTCCGCTCCGGAGTTGGGAATGGCCACGATTCATCTCGCAATCAACGGGAAGCCGTACGCGGTGGAAGCGGACCCTGAAACCAGCCTGCTGACGGTTTTGCGCGAGTACCTCGATCTGACGGGAAGCAAATATGGATGCGGCGAGGGCCAATGCGGCGCTTGCACCGTCCTGATCGACGGCAAGGCGCAACGCTCGTGCGTCACGCGTGCAGGCGCGGTCTCGCAAAGGGAAATTACCACCATCGAAGGACTCGCCAACGGAGAGCACCTTCATCCGGTGCAGGAGGCTTTTCTTGAGGCCGGGGCGATGCAGTGCGGTTATTGCACGTCGGGGATGATCATGTCGGCGGTTGCATTGCTCAAGCGCAATCCGTCGCCCAAAGAAAGCGAGATCATCGACTTCATGGACGGCAACGTCTGCCGCTGCGGAACCCATCCGCGGATTGTCAGCGCGATCCAGAAGGCGGCCGGCGCAGTGAACATCGCGGCTGCGGCGAAGGGTGGCCGGTGATGCGCGAAAAACTTTCCTTGCAGTTCCCTGTCGAGCCTGAGCGTTACGAACTCCGGGCCGGCGCTCCCTATCGCTTCGATCTCGATCGGCGAGATTTTTTCAAGTTTCTGGGGGCCGAAGTTCTGGTGATTTCCGTGTTGAAGCCGGCCATGGTAGCGCAGGAGTCGGGCGGAGGGGCCAGACAGCGTCACGATTTGCCCAAGGAAATTGGGGCCTGGCTGCACCTGGGAGAGAACGGGCGGGTCACCGTCTATACCGGGAAAGCAGAGATGGGACAGAACATCCGGACCTCGCTGAGCCAGGCGGTTGCCGAAGAGCTTCATCTCCCGATCGACAGGATTGAAATGGTGATGGGCGATACGCAGCTCACGCCGTTCGACATGGGTACGTTCGGAAGCCGGACTACGCCTACGATGAATCTGCAGCTTCGCAAAGTGGCGGCCGCCGCGCGCGAAACGCTGATTGGACTGGCGGCCGCGCAATGGAACACCGACCGCCAGCATCTGACCGTCGCAGACGGAAAGGTCATCGATGCGCAGAACAATCGTTCGTTAGCCTTCGACGCGTTGACGAAGGGACAACAGATTACTCAGGATGTTGCGGCGGATCAGGGATTGATCCCAGCCGCGAGTTGGAAGGTTGCGGGCCAGTCTGCGTTGAAGGTGGACGGGCGCGATTTTGTAACCGGCCACCATCGTTACCCTTCCGACCAGAAGTTGCCGAACATGCTCTACGGCAAAGTAGTGCGGCCACCTGCCTTCGACGCAACCTTGATTTCAGCCGACACGCAGAAAGCGGCGGCGATGGGCGTAACCGCTGTGGTGGACGGCAACTTCATTGGCGTTGCAGCGCCAAGTTCGAAGCTCGCCGAGGCAGCGAGTGCCGCGATTCACGCGGAATGGAAATCGGATCCGCAGCCCTCGAATAAAGAGCTCTTCGACTATCTGCGAAAGAACACCGAGGAGGGCAAGGACCCGACGGGAGATGGCGACCGTTTTGATACGGGCGCTGTCGATCCGGCGCTGGCAGCGGCTGATCACCGCTTGCAGGCGACGTATACGGTGTCGTACATCGCGCACGTTCCTCTCGAACCCCGCGCTGCGGTGGCTAAGTGGGACGGTGATCAACTAACAGTCTGGACCGGTACTCAACGTCCGTTCGGAGTTCGCGGGCAACTCGCCGAAGCGTTTCGCATTCCCGAAGATAAAGTGCGCGTGCTAATGCCGGACTGCGGCTCGGGATACGGGGGCAAGCACACGGGAGAAACGGCGATTGAAGCGGCCCGGCTGGCGCGAGCGGCCAAACGTCCGGTCAAAGTGGTGTGGACGCGGGAAGAAGAATTTTCCTGGGCGTACTTCCGTCCGGCAGGCGTCATCGATGTGACCAGCGGCGTTCGCAATGACGGAACCGTTACCGCCTGGGAATTTCACAACTACAATTCGGGATCCGCGGGGATTCGTCCGTACTACGAGATACCCAACCAGCGGATCGTGTTTCATGCGGTGAAATCTCCGTTGCGTCAGGGATCGTACCGCGCCCTCGCCGCCACGGCGAATCATTTCGCGCGCGAGTCGCACATGGACGAAATCGCGCACTCGTTGAAAATGGACCCTCTGGAATTCCGGCTGAAGAATCTGAGGGACCAGCGTTTGCGCGCCGTGTTCGAGGCAGCAGCGAAACAGTTTGGCTGGGGAAAGAGCAAGAGTGCCGGGCAGGGATTTGGCATGGGCGGTGGTTACGAGAAACTGGGCAACATCGCGACCTTCGCCGAAGTCCACGTCGATCCGAAGGCTGGAGATGTGAGAGTCGTTCGAGTGGTGTCTGCCTTCGAATGCGGTGCGATTGTGAATCCGGACAACCTGCGCAATCAGATTGAAGGATCGAACGTGCAAGGCCTGGGCGGCGCGCTGTTCGAAGCCATCGAGTTCGAAAACGGGAAGATTCTGAACGGCCGGCTGTCACAGTATCGCGTGCCGCGATTCAGCGATGTACCTGTCCTGGAAACGGTGTTGCTCGACCGCAAGGATATCCCTTCAGTCGGTGCGGGAGAGTGCCCGATGGTGGGCCTGGCGCCGGCGATCGCGAACGCCATTGATGACGCGGCGGGAATTCGGTTGCGCGCGCTGCCGTTGGTTCCGGACGGACTTAAGAAAACATAGCGTGAAGGAATATGGTGCGCCGCGCTTTCTTGACTTGCGCTCCGCTGGCTACTAACATGCGCCCTGATTCGCTGCCACCCAATCTTTCGTCATTTCTTTACTGGAGCCAATAATGAGTGATTCTTCTCCCATCAATCGCCGCGATTTTCTGGCCAACTCCGCTGCCGTCGTTGCCGGCGGCGTCGTTCTGCCCCGGACCGCTCTCTCATACGGCAATATTCTCGGAGCCAACGACCGCATTTCGCTGGGCCACGTCGGAAATGGAAGCCGCGGTGGAGATCTGGATCTGATTGCGTCGAAGCTCAAAACCAGTCATCACGTCGAGATGACCGCGGTGTGTGATCTGTGGACGGTGAACCGCGACAAAGCGGTGGCGACGAACGCGACATACTACGGCCGGGCTCCGCGCCCTGTGCAGCACGTGGAAGAACTGCTGGCCATGAAGGATATTGACGGAGTGCTGATCTCGACGCCAGAGCATTCGCATTCACCGATCCTGAAAATGGCGACCGAAGCCGGCAAAGATGCTTATGTCGAGAAACCGATGGGGAATGTGCTGGCCGAAGCGAAAGCGGCGCGCGACACCGTCCTGCAAGCGAAGACCGTGGTTCAAGTGGGCACGCAGCACCGCAGCGAGCCGTACCAGGTGGCAGCGCAAAAGATTGCCCAGAGCGGCGCGCTCGGTGACGTTAGCAAGGTAGAGATTGTTTGGAATTATCACGGCCCACGCTGGCGGGGCCGTCCGGAGGTCAAGCAGATCCGCGAACAGGATACGGATTGGAGCAAGTGGCTGCTCACCAAGCCGGCGCGGCCATTCGATCCGCAGATGTATTTTGAATTTCGCCTGTATAAAGAATTTTCCAGCGGCATTCCCGACCAGTGGATGAGCCACGCGATCGACCTGGT
>CAVXVD010000087.1:0-3673 GCA_963765015.1 uncultured Acidobacteriota bacterium
GTTCAGGCGAATGCGAACCGGGGCGCCGGGTTGATCCAAATGATCGTAGTGGGAGGCAGCCAGAACGATGTCGTCCATCGTGCGGCCGGTGACGGCGCCGGGAATGAGCGCGCGAACGAGCATGCGGGCAACTGAGGCATTTCCGTCCGGAAAATGGAAGATATACGGCTCTGGTTTCTCGCCGTTCCGGTCGTCGTCTCCTGCCAAATCCATTCCGGAAAATCCGGGATACCCAAGGTCATAATCGTCGCCAGCTTCGAAGCAGGCGAGCGCGGACACGGCGTCGATGCCCACCGCCCACAAATCGTTCGTGCGCGACTGAAAGAATGGAAGAACGTCGGGATGGAGTTGAACAATCTTCGTCAGAAAATCGGCGTAGCTGGTCTTGGCCAGCTTGGCGCGCTTTTGTTCGCGAGAGAGACCCGGAAGGTAATCAGCCTTTTCGGTGTGGACTCGCGCAATGTCACGACGGGCCTCGGCCGACAGTGGAGTCTTCGCGAGGAACTCGGGCCATGGCAGATTGCCCATGCCGGCCACAAAGTGATCCTCTCCGAAGGTGTCGCGATCGAAAAAACAGCCGGTGCCCAGCTTTAAGGAACTGTATAGCTTCTGGTCGTACGCTTTGTAGAAACGCTGGGGATGGATTCCGAGATCTTTCAGCAGGTCCTTGGCCACGTCACTGTAGCGAGATGGGCTTTCAATCGATTGAGTGCCGCCGTAGCCGAGGAGCGTGCGGTTTCCGGCTTTGAACTCGTTCCGCTTGGCGTGTCCGCCGAAGTCGTCGTGGTTATCGAGGATGAGAATGCGGGCTTTCGATCCGGCAATTTTGCGATAGAAATAGGCTGCGGCGAGGCCGCTAATGCCTCCTCCAACAATCACGAGATCATAGGTTTCCCCGGTCTTTTCGGGAGCGACACCGCTGTCCCACGATTCGCCATCGCGCAGACGATGGGCGAATGTGAAAGTCCCGTCGTGATTGCCGCGCATGCCGGTCAGGGCAGGAGGGTAATATCCCGGCGCCTTTTCGGGGGCGAAGTCGCCGGCTCCGAGAGCGGCCAGGCCGTTGGGCATGGCTAACATGCCGGCCCCGACAGCAATACCGTTCAGAAAATCGCGGCGCGTGATGGAACAGTCCATTCCTAGTTGGAGATCATCTTTTTTCTCAGTCATTGTTTAAGCGTGCCTTTTTGTCATCTATGTCAACCGCGAATTAGCTTCACTCATGCAGGTACGCCAGGTTATCGAAGCGTAAGCCCTCTCCGTTTTTCAGGTCGAAGATCACGCTGGTACTCACGTCGCGCCAACCGGTGCGCAGGCGTTGGAGTTGGCCCGGCTTGATGGTGAACGAGATCTCACGAATCTCCGGCGAATGAATCGTGACCGTAGCCTCTGACGCTCCTCCATTGTAGACATCGATCCCAGCGAAGATGCGCGGCCAGTAAAAGCGGAACTCCGCCGTCTTTGCTTTGGGGTCGACTAGAGCCAGATTGAAGGTTCCGAACCTGCCCTCCGGCACGTTGATGCGCCATTGGTCCGCGCCCCAATCGACTACTCCGGATGGATATTCGCTCTTCAAGATTGTTCCGGCCACGAGATGCGGATCGTCGAAAGTGACGTAGAGCGGAGGGGCGTTTCCATCTTTACCCTGAATATCGATGTCGCGCGCGTCGTCGTGACGAATGCGCAGCACGTGAGTCGAATCGTTGAAGGTGAAGCCGGGCTGGTCAAGATCCTTGCGACGGGCGAGAGGCTTCCCATTCGCGGTGATGAATTCAGGCACGAAATCCAAGCGGAGCACGTCTGAGGATTGGGGATCGAACGTGGAATAGGTGACAGATCCCTTGCCGTACTTGATCTTCGTCACCACCGAACTCGAACCGAGCAGATGGGATTCGTCCGCCGGAGCCCACTCCGGCACTGCCCAGAACGCATCCATCATCCTTCTTGGGCCGTCGGCGAATTGGTCGGTGAACCACCATTGCGCGGCAAAAGGAGCATGCGCGCCGGCCGACAGACCCTGAAAATAAGTGACCCAGTTGTACGAACGGAAGGCAGCGTCCCGATAGGCTTCTTCCCCTGTCTTCGCAAAGAACAGTGCCTCCACGGCGGCGAGACGCGATGTGTGGCTGTCGCAGCATTGGTTCGGCAGGTTACAGCAGAAGTTGATGCCATTGCCTTGCTCGGTTGTAACGGTCGCGCCATGCACGATGTACTTGGGCCATTTCGGAGTGGTCTTGACCCATTCGATAAGATGACGAGCGTGCTCGCGCCATTGCGGGTCTTTGTCAGGATGCAGCAAGACGTAGCGGGCAAATTCCAGCGGGATCACCTGATTCATGTTGCCCATGCTGGCCACGGTATCCTCGAAGTAGCCGACCCACACGTCGTGGGCCAATGGATATTTCTGAAACCAATCCCAGGCTCCGGCGCGTACTCGCGTGTAGCCGTCAACATCGCCCTGACCGAGGCGAACGAGTTCGTCGAACAGCATGATGGGCTCAATCACGTTGGAGGAATAAGGGCCCATCGGGCTCCCCTTGGCTTCACCGTCCCGTGCGTAGGCTCGCACCGGCCAGGGTGAGTTCGTCTCATCTCCGGGCTTGAAATTCTTCACGAGCGCATCGGCACAGTGGATTGCGGCGCGCAAATACTTCGTATTGCCCGTCATCTCGTAGAGGCGGAGATAGCCGTACCCATCCTCGCCAACGACGTGAGGTTCGATGAAGTCTTCGGCGCCGAGCTGGCTCCAGCCGCTGTAATGCGTGGCTCCCGGATTTGCCGAGGCATACGGCACTTGCGACCAGGTGTAACCCTCCGGCGTCGTTCCATTTTCTAATTCGTAATCGACGAAGTCCTCGAGAAATGTGATGGTTCGCGGATCTCCGGTATAAGGGTACACGCGTTCAATAAATCCCTGCATCATGGCGCGCAGGTAGCCGGTGGAATTGACCCAGTGCAGATCGGGTGCGAGCTCGAAGGTGGTGCGGTCGAAGTCGAAACAGCAGTAAAAGTAATGAAGACGCTGGCGGTTATATTGATCCCAAAGAATCGTCCACTGCGTGAGAACGTGGGACGAATAGGAGTAGCCAGTGTCGGAGGGCATGGGCCAGGGTAAGAGTTTCCCCTGGGCGTCGAGCTGTACGGGCCGGCCAGCGATGGTGGGCTCATCGACGACCGAAGTGACCGGGAAAGGCGTTTGCTCCTGCGCAGCAAGATTCATCACGCAAAAAAGCGCGGCCATGGCGACATACGCGATCTTAGTCATTGGATTCGTTCGAGGGTCAAACTTCGACTGGTCCGTATTCTACCCGCGAGCATAGATCCGTTACAGGTTTGGAACCTGCGCGCTATGACATTGCTTCGATCAAATTGGGGACAGGTTCCGCCAGGACGGCGGCTTATGGAAGGCTTTGCGGTACTTGAGCGCCTGCGTTACGAGTTGGTGGCTTTGAACTGCTGCAGGAACCGGATCACCAGGAACGGCAGGAAGACCGCAGATACCAGGCCCAGATAAGTGTGAGCAAGAATTTCTTCTCCCACGCGGGCTTGCAGGTTGGGCAGATCCATCGACAGGGTGTGGTGGACCGCACTCTGCATCAGGAGGCTGAGGCCGCCCAACACCAGGAGCGGCAGCGATCCTAAACAGGCGGCCGCGACAATTCCCGGCTTGGCT
>CAVXVD010000088.1:0-54614 GCA_963765015.1 uncultured Acidobacteriota bacterium
AGCATCTCGCCGGAAATATGCGCTCGCGCTTCACTGACTTCCTCACCAGCGACGGCGAAAAGCCCGGCCGCTTTCGCGACCAGGAATTTGAAGTGACCAGAACCGCCACTCGCGCAGAAATCATGGAGTGGTGGGAAGAAGGTTGGGCTTGTGTCTTCGCCACACTCGACGCGCTGCAGCCCGAAGACGTGATGAGGACGGTCACCATTCGCGCCGAGCCGCACACCGTACTGCAGGCCATCAACCGCCAGATCGCCCACTACGCGCAGCACATCGGGCAGATCGTATTCCTCGCCAAGCATCTGCGCTCGAACGAGTGGAAGACGCTGACCATCCCCCGCGGCAAGTCGGAGGAGTTCAAAACCGTTGTTCCGAAACCGTCCAAGCCCTAAGTTAAGCATCGCAATTGAAGTGTCAACGGTGAGGTTTCGGCAGCTGAAGTCTCAGAGTCAGAAGTTCGGAAGTTGACGTTTCGACGGTGAGGTTTCGGAGGTTGAAGTTTCGGCGGGCTGAAGCTTCGGCGGCCGAAGCTTCGGCGGCCGAAGTTCCGGCGGCTGAAGCTTCCGCGGTTGAAGTTTCGGAGGATGAGGCTTCAGGTTTAAGTTTCGGCGGTAAAAGCACCGTGGAAGAGCGGCCCTTTAGGGCCGCGTTCGGGAGCCGTAAACACAGCGGCTTTAGCCGCTGTGGTCGCCTTTCGCTTTCCGCGGAGATACTCTTCTCAAGGCTCTGAAAGCCCGCCGCCCTCTACCGCCCGAAATACCGATAATGTCCCGTGATCTTCCAACTGAACAGCACGTCTTCCATCTTCGGCCCCTCGCCCACATTGTGAACGACGAGATAGCGGCCACCCGTCCTCTGATCCACCACAATCCCGATATGCGGCACGTTGCCTCCTAAATCCCACGTGACCAGATCCCCGGGCATATAATCTTCGGCGCGGTTGGTAATCGTTAACGCCTCCCCCTTCCGCCCGAAGAACACCATCAGGTTCGGCACCCGCCGGTGGTCGATGTTCGTGTCCGTCCGCTTCGCGTGCCAATTCGTCTTGCTGGGATACAAGTCGAAATTCCGTACCATATCTTCGTGGACTTCTTTTTGCAGATCGACTCCCACCGCCCGATAGCTGCGAATGATCTCGTCAGTACAGGCGCCGGTATCGGCAGGAACATCACCACCAGGGTAAGGAATCCCAACATACGCCGACTCATACCGCACCGTATGATGCGTGCGCTCGACCGCGGCCGCGACCAGCCGCCGCGTGAATTCTGCGCGCGAAGCAGATACGGCAGTCTGCGCCACGCAAAAGGCGCAAACGCATGCCACCACCAGGAATCCTCCGAGACTTCGCCATCGCCCCATGGCTTCCGATTGTAACGGCGCCGGTCGCGGAGGAGAATAGAGGCAGCGGCCATCCGCGCCGCTCGGTGCTAGAATCATACGTTTTGTGTTTTGATTGCGTTTTTCTTACTGAAGTCATAGGTGGCATTCATGGCTGGTTCATCAAAAGAAGGAACAATGCTGGCAGTCGTCAAACCGGAGGCGGCGCCCGGCGCAGACGTCCGCGAGGTAAAAATCCCCGCCTTCGGCCGCACCGACGTGCTAGTCAAAGTGAAGGTCGCATCCATTTGCGGCACTGATCTCCACATTTACAACTGGGATCGCTGGGCGCAGAACCGCATCCATCCGCCCCTGATTCCTGGACACGAATTCTGCGGCGAAGTCGCCGCCTTCGGCGATGAAGTCACCAGCGTCAAGGAAGGCGACTTCGTTTCCGCCGAAATGCATGTGGCCTGCGGCAAGTGCCTGCAGTGCCGCACTGGCGAAGCCCATATCTGCCAGAATGTGAAGATCATCGGCGTCGACGCCAATGGCGCCTTCGCCGAATACGTCGTGATCCCAGAATCGAACATCTGGAAGCTCGATCCCGCCATCCCGGTGGATTACGCTTCGATTCTCGATCCGCTCGGCAACGCGGTCCACACCGTCTTGGCCGGGGAGATCGCTGCCAAGACCGTCGCCATCACCGGCTGCGGACCGATCGGCTTGTTTTCCATCGCTGTCGCCAAGGCCGTCGGCGCAACCTCGGTCTTCGCCATCGAAGTCAACGAGCACCGCGCCCGCATCGCCCGTGACATGAACGCCGACTACGTCCTCAATCCCGCGAAAGAGGACGTGAACGCTATCGTGATGGAAAAAACCGGAGGCCTCGGCGTGGATGTCGTCCTCGAAATGGCCGGACATCCCGATTCCATTCGCACCGCCTTCGACATCGTGCGTCGCGGCGGCCGAATCTCGCTCCTCGGCCTGACCTCCAAGCCCATCTCGCTGAATTTTTCCGAGGACATCATCTTCAAGGGCCTCACCATCCAGGGCATCAACGGCCGCCGCATGTATCAAACCTGGTATCAGATGACGGCCCTGCTCAAGAGCGGCAAACTGAATCTGCACCCCGTCATCACCGACCGCATCCCGATGAAGGATTTCAGCAAGGCCATGGAGCGGCTGAAGACCGGCGAGGCCAGCAAAATCCTGGTCTACCCGAATGGCGTGAGATAAGTGTGGCGCGGGCACTCCTGCCCGCGATTTTCGGTTCGAAATGAACTCGCGTCCTATATCAACTTGTCATCCTGAGCGAAGCGAAGGACCTATGCGCTTCGCCGGAGATGTAGTTGCTGCCGCGAGCTGCATAGGTCCTTCGCGCAAAGAACGCGCCCAGGATGACTGTGCAGGATATTAGACTACTCGGTTTGAGATCCACGTTGATCCGCGCAAATCCGCGGCAAAGAAGTTTCCGGGCCGAAGGAACGAGGCATCCATGATCCCAGCAACCCGCACCAACCCGCTCTCCTACCTCACCGACCAGCTCTACAAACTCATCGCCGGCTCTACGGATTCTGGGAAGCGGGCTTTAGCGGCTGCTCTCTGTTTATGCGGTCTTTGCAATGGCCAAGCCGCAACGCCGCTGGCGACACACGCTCTCACAACTTCTTCGATCCACATGGCACCCGTGAGCGTTCGATTCATAACCTCCCCAGTTTCCGACTATCTCTTTTACCTTTTTTATCGCTCCACCAAGGATTTCGCGCAGTTAGAAAGCAGCGTCCCGCTCGGAAAGATCCCTACATTAGACGACACCATTTCCCTGCCGGAGCAAGCGGCTTCAACCCAGATCGAGTCCTATGCCGCGTTGTATCCATTGCTGAAACAATATGAGGGTGCCAAAAGCCGCGTCGTTCCTCTTCAAGAGAGTGGAACGGAACGTTTTCGCATACTCGGATATAGCGATCCGCTCCCGGCGTATGCACAAATCGCAGACATCGTTCACCAGGGCGAGAGATCGTTCCCCGCCTTTCAAGCCTTCTGGAAAACGAACATCGCCCCCCAGGAGGACGCACAAGTGAACGTGTGGAAACAACAGTTGTCCGAATGTGCCCCGCTGGATAAACTCCAGGAACTGGAACGGCTTTCCTTCCCTTACGCTCATTTAGATGTTGCCGCAATCGCGCTTCACCTTTCAGGAAGCGGCAATACGTATCCGGCAGGCGTGTATACAAGCTTGTTTAAGAAGCCGAACCTCGCATGGGTCCTGGGACATGAAGCCACGCATCTTATGGTGGATCAGTATGCTGGCCACAACTGGCGCGCTCATCCTCTGGCGGATCAGGCCATCGCTTTGGTAAAGAATCACAAGGGTGCCGCGTCGGACATCGAAGAATCGCTGGCGCTTTTCATGCAAGTGAAAGTCTCCCAGTCTTGCCGCTACACCGATGCCTCGCGAAAAATTTCCGACAAGTTCGATGCCGCTACTCCAACAGGACAAATCTTGCGCTCCCTCGAAGCCCGCTGGGATGCCTATCGCTCCGATGGCAACAAGAACATCATTGACTTCATGCTGGAAAGCACTCTGCAAGCCTTCAAAGAATAGATCTGGAATTACGCTCCGACGTGAAACCGCCTCTAACATCGGATTTTCAGGCACTCGAGTTATAAGTTAAAGTAGACCTGCGCAGTACAGGACAAGTAATTATGACCGCGGCAACCCGCACCAACCCGCTCTCCTACCTCACCGACCAGCTCAACGAACTCAAGGCCAAAGGCACACACTTCAAACTCCGCGTCCTCGACGACGAACAGGCCCCCGTCTGCACTTTCGACGGCAAGAAAGTCATCAACCTCGCCTCAAATAATTATCTCGGGCTGACGACTCACCCAAAGCTGCGCGAAGCCGCTCTCGAAGCCACGCGCAAGTTCGGCGTCGGCTCCGGCGCCGTCCGTACTATCGCCGGCACGATGAAGATTCACATGGAACTCGAAGAAAAGATCGCACGCTTCAAGAACGTCGAAGCCTGCGTCGTCTTCCAGTCCGGCTTCGCGGCCAATGCCGGAACCGTCTCGGCCGTGCTCGGCAAAGATGACTTCATCATCTCCGACGCCCTGAACCACGCCTCAATCATCGACGGCGCGCGCCTCTCCAAGGCCAAAATTCTCGTCTTCCGCCACAAAGACATCGCTCACGCCGAAGAGCAGCTAGCCAGCATCCAGAACGAGCCGGGCAAAAAGCTGCTGATCACCGACGGCGTCTTCTCCATGGACGGCGATATCGGCCCGCTGCCCGCCCTCTGCGATCTCGCCGAAAAGTACGGCGCCATCATGATGGTCGACGACGCTCACGCCTCCGGCGTCCTCGGCCGCAACGGACGCGGCACCATCGATCATTTCAACGTGCACGGCCGCGTCGATATTCAGGTCGGCACGCTCTCCAAGGCCATCGGCGCGCTCGGCGGATACGTCTGCGGTACCCGCGACCTCATCGACTTCCTCTATCACCGCGCCCGCCCATTTCTGTTCTCCACCTCGCATCCTCCTTCGGTCGCCGCAACCTGCATCGCCGCTTTCGACGTTCTGGAAAATGAGCCCGAGCGTATGGAGAAACTCTGGGAGAACACGCGCTTCTGGAAAAAAGAACTCGGCCTGCTCGGCTTCGACATCGGCGGCACAAGCACTCCCGCCAGCGAAACTCCAATCACGCCCATCATCATCGGCGACGGCAAGCTCACCATGGACTTCTCTCGCGAGCTTTTCAAAGAAGGTGTCCTCGGCACCGGCATCGCCTTCCCCACCGTCCCCGAAGGCAAAGCCCGCATCCGCACCATCATGACCGCCACGCATACGAAGGAAGAACTGGATCAGGCGCTGGCAGTGTTGAAAAGTGTAGGCAAGCGCATGGGGATTCTGGGGGTATAAAGGCTTATGTAGGGATAGCCGCCCACGGCCGTCCGGCGGAGCGAAGCTCCGCAATCTAGAGCGGCGGATCTCGCGTCCAACTCCTCAATCCGCCCGATACACGATCCTCCCGCCCACCACCGTCGCCACAACTTTCCCCGTGAACTGCCATCCGTCAAACGGCGTGTTGTGCGAGAGCGACCGCGATTTCGCGGCTTCAAACGTCCACCGCTTCTTGGGATCGAAAATCGTCACATCGGCGAAATTTCCCCGCGCCAGCGAGCCTCGATGTTCGAGGTCGAACACCCGCGCCGGCCCTGCCGTGAATAGTTCCACGATGCGCGTCAGCGGAATTTTGTTCTCGCGATGCAATTTGGTGATCGCCAGCGCCAGCGCGGTCTCCAGCCCCGTGATCCCAAATGAAGCCTTTTCAAACTCGACCTGCTTCTCGTGGGCCGCGTGCGGTGCGTGATCGGTAGCGATCGCATCCACCGTGCCATCAGCCAGCGCTACCAGAATCGCCTCGCGGTCCGTCGCCGAGCGCAGCGGAGGATTCATCTTGAAATTCGTGTCGTACTCACCCACGTTCTCGTCGATCAACACAAAATGGTGAGGCGTCACTTCACAGGTGACGCGTGCCTTCGCCCGCTTCCCGCGCCGCACTGCCTTCAGCGCTTCCGCCGTCGACAAGTGCGCCACATGCATGCGCGATTCTCGAATCTGCTGCGCCAGCGTAACGTCGCGGTCCACAATCGCGGCCTCCGCCATGGCCGGCATCGCCCGCAATCCCAGGCGGAAACTCGTCGGCCCGGCATGCATCGAGCAATTCTCCGTCAGCCGCGTATCTTCCGCATGCTGCACCACGGGAAAATTCAATTCCGCTCCCAGGCGCAGCGCCATCCGCATCACGTCGTCATCGAGGATCGGCTTGCCGTCATCGGTGACGGCCACCGCCCCCGCCCGCTGCAGCGCGCTGAAATCCGTAAGCGTGCCGCCTTTGCTCCCGCGCGTGGCGGCACCAATCGGGAAAACGTTCACCACCGCTCCCCGCTCTGGATTTCGCAGCCAGTGCACCCACTCCGCCGTGTCCACCACCGGCGCAGTGTTGGGCATGGTGCACACCGATGTAAATCCCCCCGCAGCCGCAGCCGCAGTTCCGCTGGCAATCGTCTCTTTGTAGCTTTGCCCCGGTTCGCGCAGATGAACGTGCAGGTCGATGAAGCCCGGCGCAACAATCAATCCCCGAGCGTCAAATTTCTCATCCGCCCCGCCCCGAATCTTGCCCGGCAGCGCCACCTCCGCCACACGCCCATCGCGCAAAAGAATATCCATGGCGGCGTTGATCTTCGCCCCCGGGTCGACGACATGCCCGCCCTTGATCAGCAGACTGGCACTCTCCCGCTTTTGGTTCTTAGCTGTCAGCATTCAGTTATCGACGGGATTCGACCGGTCCGGACGAGGTTCAAGCTTGATTCGGACTTGGCCGCCATCCGGAACATCGTTGATTTGACTGTGCAGGTCACCCATGAACGAGACGTACTCATAAAGGTCAGCCACATACAAGTTGTCTGGCATGCGGGCGCTCTCTTTGAATATCCAGGGAATCTTGCTCCCGACGCATTGACCTCTTCCTGGATTGTAGCCCTTGCGCTCCGCCCATTCTGCTTCGTCTATCAAGAACCATTCTTTTTTCTTGCTCGGATCATCTGCAGCGAATCGAAATGCCTGCTCGGAATTTGCAATTGCAGAAATCGTTCCGCCCGTGATGTCGAGGCGATGCACAGCGCCCTCGCAATCCCTGAGAAACAAGTCTCCGAATGCGCTCACTGCTACCAATCTAAACTCTCCGGGCGCTAGCACTCCCACTCCCGCAGCAGCCTCTCCAAAGAGATTCCGTCAATGTCAAAACAGGGATACATTCTCGCTTCCCAATCAATCCGTGCAGATCCGTGGAAATCCGTGGCTCACTTCGCCTTCCCCAGCGCCCGAGCCAGAATCGCCATGCGCGTCGGCACCCCATTGTGAACCTCGTCCACAATCACCGACTGCGGCCCGTCCGCCACTTCCGCCGTCAACTCCAGCCCGCGAATAATCGGTCCCGGATGCATCACGATCGCGTCCCGCTTCGCCAGTTTCAGCCGCGCCGCCGTCATCTGATATTTCGCGATGTAATCCTGCAGCCGGATCTTCTGCCCCGCGAGTCGCTCGGTCTGCACCCGCAGCAGCATCACCACATCCGTCCCGCGCAGCGCGTCCTCGATATGCCGCGTCACGCGAAGTCCCGGCGCGAGCGTGGTCGCCACGTCCGGCACAAATTCCGGAGGTCCGCACAGGATCAGCTTCACGCCAAACCGGGTCAGAAGGTGGCAGGCACTCCGCGCCACCCGGCTGTGAAAAATGTCGCCGATAATCGTAGCCTGCAACCCCTTCAACGATTTCTTGTGCTTGAGAATGGTTACCGCGTCGAGCAGCGCTTGCGAGGGATGCTCGTGCATGCCATCCCCGGCATTGATGACCGGAATATCGAGATGCCGCGCCATCAAATGCGGCGCACCCGCCGAAGGATGCCGCATCACGATGCAATCCGCACCCACCGCCCGCAGCGTGTATCCCGTATCCAGCACCGACTCGCCTTTTTCGATGCTCGATCCAGACGACTGCACCAGCGTGGTCATCGCGCCCAGTGATTTTGCCGCGAATTCAAATGAGGAACGCGTCCGCGTCGATGATTCGTAAAACAGCAGCACCACGCGCTTGCCCCGCAGCAGTGGACGCGCCTTTTGCGGATTCATGCGCCGGGCCAGCTTGAGCAAGCCCAGAATTTCTTTCGTGTCGAGATGTTCGATGCCGAGCAGCGAACCGCGCGCAGGCTGATTCATCGTAGCTGATTCATTGTAGGAAAGTGGAGAACGGTGCATCATACGCGGCAGGCGCCGCACGCCGCAAGGGTCGCTTTTCGACCAGCGGTTGAAATCTATTTTTGCTTTCGCCGCCCGAAGATCGTCCCACCCAACGCCCCGCCCAGAGCCCCGAGCAGAACATAAATCACCAGGGACGCGATCCCCACGAACAAGAGCATGAAAGCAAAGCCCTCCGGAGTCCGAATCCAGGCGAGAACTTTCTGAACCTGCGGATCACCCGCGTTCGAGACCGCAGCCTGCTGATCAACCAGTCCGACAATCTGGTCGTGCATCTTCCCCCGCAGATCAGGAATCGTCGCCACCACGGAGAGCATGAGTGCCATGATTCCGAAACAGAGAAGTCCCGAATAGGCACCCAGTCGCGCTCCCATCGTGGGCTTCATTCTGATATTCGGACGCCCCTGCCGGTAGAAAACTACGGAGAGAAATCCTGTGCTGAACATCGCGACCCCAGGATTCAATCTCAGGAACATCAGCACCGTTGCCACCAGAGCTGCCAGCGCACAAGGCTTCAAAGTCTGGGACCACGTGACGGGCACCGCCAGCACCGGAAGGGTCTCCGATGCAGGAAGCTCGGCTGTGTCCATCGCTGCAACGCTCTCGGCGGCTGGCACCGGAGCCGGCTCGGCCATCACCACGCGAATCTGCGGAGCCGCGCAGTGCGGGCAAAATGTCCGCCCTTCATCCACTACCTGACCGCACTTGTAACAGGGATTTTCCATCGTCGCTTCGAACGCACGAGAGGCCGAAGAAGGGCTTAGCTTGAAGTTACCGCACGGCGCGGCCCAGAAGCAAGGACGTCGCGTGTGTCACCGTGGGGGAACGAGTCGCCGTGGAAGAGCGGCCCTTCAGGGCCGCGACAGAGTCGCGTTGAATTCTTGAGGGCTTTAGCCCCTGTGCGGCTAGCTGAGGCAGTCTCTAGATGTCCCCGTGCTTGCCGCGGGTGTACACGTAAACCAGAGAGAAGGTTGATCCCTTGCCTGAGTCGGCCGGTTCTACCGCCACCACGTGCTGGTTGTCCTCCATCCCAACTTTGAGTTCAACCACCGGGCCGGAATCTTCATTGCACTTCAACGATTTATTCTTGCTGTCTTTCGTATCTTTGTCGTCGTCATGCACGTCAACATCTCCGCCGTGCTTCTGCGAATGGCATTCCAGCACCTTGCCATACTTCTTCAGCTTGTCGCGATAAAAGTCGAGAACCTTGGCCGGAGAATCGTTCGAAACGTACTTGGCAACCAGCAGTTTCATCCCAAACGCGTCGGTCAGGATACTCAGATTCGCCTGATCGCTGTTTTCGTCGTCGCCCTTCAGTTGCGCCCCGGGATAGAGCGGCAGCCCCATCTTCTTCGCATCGGCGTCTTTTCCCACGTGCAGATCTCCCATCGAGCTTTGCACGTCCAGATTCTTGTCGTGCGCGCTCGAATCCTGCGAAAACACCGGCAAGGTTGTCACAGCGGCTATCGTGACCGCGAATACCAGACGACGAAACATAACTCCTCCTGAACCAACGATAGATTAACGACGCCCTAGATTTCAGCGTCCTTGCCGTGGGTGCGCACATACACCACTGAGAAGCTCGAACCATTCCCTTGCGGTTCCACCGCGACAATATGCTGATTCTCTTTCGTGCCGACCTTTAACTCCACGTTCACCCCGTTCCCGCTGCCTTCGCAGGTCAGGTCATGGGATCCGCTGTTGTGCTCTTTGATATCCGCATTCACATCCAGATGCGCGGTGTGGCAAACCAGCACCTTGCCGTACTTCTTCAGCTGATCCTGGTAGTACGCCACCACTTTCCCCGGCGCATCGTTCGACTCGTATTCCAGCGCCACCACCTTCAACCCGTATCCAAATCCGGAAATATCCACGTTTGCGCTCTTGTCATCGCCGCCAGTATCCCTCTGCTTCAAGCGGGCGCCCGGATAAATCGCGATACCAACATCTTCCGGGTTCACCCCTTTCCCGACATGAATGCCGCCCATCGGCGTCTTGATGTCGACCTGCTTGTCCTCGCCGTTTTTCTCTTTCTCCACATTCACGCTGCAAGCAGGCAGCAACAGCAGTGCCGCGAATCCCAGAACCAGCGCACCTTGCATCTCACTGCGCATGCGAACTCCCTCCTCGCGCCACTTGTGCAGGACGTTCCAGTCCAACCCCGCGTTGCGCAATATTCGGAATCGTGACCGGCAAGTGTCCGCCAATCGCAATCTCGCCGAACAGCGCCTTGACCGCCGCTACTTCCGAGACCGTCGCATTGGAGAACGTGCACATATAATTTTCGATCTTCGGGAAATCGCTCGCTAAATACGGATTCCCCATCGCGACCACCGCAGTCTTCGCCGCTGCGTGATCGAGCACCTGCTGCAGCAGCGTGCCGGTCGCGTCCGCCATCGCCACCGAATTGCCGATCTTTCCCGCCGTCGGAATCACATACACCGCCGTCACTACGGTTTGCGCCTCGTCGACCGCCTTTAGCACCTCGTCACTCATCCCCGCTGCCACCCGTGGATCCACATAAATCACCCGCGCATCCGGGATGCGAGTTCGAAACTCCCGCCCAAAGGCGCGTCCGGACTCCGTCCGCATGTCGTCCGAAAACACAACTGCCACCACCTGGTTGTGCGTCTCCTCTCTGCTGGTATACGGAAGCCCCGCCTGAACGGTTCCCTTCGATTTCAGCGGAATCACCTTCCCGTTGTCCCGCACCAGCGTGATCGCCGACTCGGCCACCTGTTGGCCAAAGGCAATGTCTTCCGGTTTTCCGACCAACGTCCCAACCGCGTTCAGATCCACCGTGCGCGCTTCGTTCAAACCCAGAGAAGCCTTTATTTTCAGAATCTTGAGCACCGAATGATCGAGCCTCGGCTGCGAAATCTCCCCCGCCTTCACCGCCTTGATCATCGCTTGATACGACGCGCCCAGGTCTGCTGGAATGAGGAGCAGATCGTTCCCCGCCTTGAACGCCTCCACCGCCGCCCGTCCAATATCGTTCGCAAACAGATGCGTCAGCCCTGCCATATCGAGCGCATCCGTCACCACCAGCCCCTTGAATCCAAGTTGCTTCTCAAGCAGATCCGTCACCACCGTTGGCGAGATAGTCGCCACATGATTGGGATCGGCGTCCAGCGCCGGTACCGTCACGTGCGCCACCATCACCGCGTCCACTCCCGCGGCAATCGCCTGCTTGAAGGGCGGCAACTCAATCGACTCCAGATGAGCCCGGTCGCCGTTTACGCTGGCGACTCCCAGGTGCGAATCCGTCGCGGTGTCGCCGTGTCCGGGAAAATGCTTCACCGTCGTCAACATTCCCGCCTCATGCGCGCCCTTGATATAGGCCGTCACCAGATCGCCCACCTGCTTCGGATCTTCCCCGAACGAGCGCGTGTTGATGATGGGATTTGCCGGGTTCGAATTCACGTCGGCGTCCGGGAAAAAATTCCAGTGCACTCCTACTGCTCGAGCCTCCAGCGCCGTGATGCGTCCAAAATTCTCGGCATCCTCCGCTTTGCCGTCCGCTCCGAAGGCCATCGCGTGCGGAAAATTCGTGGTCCCCATCAGCCGCGTCGCAACCCCGCGTTCAAAATCAGCGGCAAACAACAACGGTAGCTTCGAGTCTTTCTGCAGCCGGTTCAACAGTTCCGCCGCCTCGTACGGTTCGCTGCGCAGAAGAAACGGACCATCCACGTGCACCGTCATCGCAAACGATCCGACATGATATTTCTCCATCTGCTCGCGCCATTGCAGATATTCCGGGCTCTCGATATTCAGAAAACTGGCGCGGCACCAAACCATAAACACCTGCCCGACTTTTTCCTCCAGAGTCAGCTTGCGCAGCGTCTTCTCCGCCCACCTGTCGCCGCTCTGGTTGTGATGGATCGGGCTACCCTGCTGGTGTTTTTCTTTCGCGAACGAAGCCGAGGTGAGGGCAAGAATGATGACGAAAGCAGATAGAATTCGCAGCATGCAGGAACGATAGCAGAACAAAAGGTCTGAGGTCTCGGATGTTCGGCCGAACCGATCCGCGTTATCCGCGTGAATCCGCGGCCAGGAAGTTCCCGACCCGTGCGGCGGCTTCCCGCTGTATCCCCACATCGTCTCCAAATCCCCGCAGCCAGAAAACCTCCGGCTCCCGCCGAAACCACGTCATTTGCCGCTTGGCGTAGTTGCGATGACCCTGCTGCGCCGCCTGCAAAGCTTGCTCCCCCGTGACTTCCCCGCGCAGCAACTGCGCCGCCTGCTTATAGCCGAGCGACGCCAGAGGACGTGCGCTCGCTCCATACTTCTCCAGCAACTGTCTCGTCTCTTCCACCAGCCCCAGCTCAAACATCTGCCGCGCCCGCTGGTTGATCCGATCGTAGAGCGCAGCCCGCTCCGGATCGAGCCCCACTCGCAGTATTCGAAATCCGCGCAGCGGCTCCCGTCCCTGCTCCCACAGCTCAGACATCTTCTGCCGCGATGCCAGGCAAACTTCAATGGCGCGAATCAGCTTGGGCGCGTCATTGCCATGCACGCGCCCGGCCGCGGCCGGGTCCAGTCGCCGAAGAATCCTGTGCAGATGCCCCGACCCACGGCTCGCCACCCGCTCCCTCAGCCGCTCCCGCAATTCCTCCGACCGCTGCGGCCCCGCAAACAATCCTTCCAGCAGAGCCCGCAAGTAGAGCCCCGTGCCCCCCACAACAATCGGCAAACGATGGCGCGCGCTAATCTCCGCCAGAATCTGCCGCGCGTGTCGCGCATATTCCCCGGCAGTCACATCCTCGCTCGGATCGACGCAATCAAAGAGATGATGTGGCGCCTGCGCTCGCTCGGCTGAGGTTGGCTTGGCCGTCCCGATATCAAACTCACGATACATCGCCACCGAATCGCAGTTGACGATCTCCCCGCCGAACTTTCGGGCAAGTTCCAGCGACAACGCAGTCTTGCCGCTCGCCGTGGGACCAAGAATCACCACCAGCAGCGGCTCGGCTCCTCCCGCTCGCGGCTCCGCTCCCACCGTCAGCGCAGGCTCCAGTGAATCTCATGCCAGAAACGCACCAGCGTGAGAATCAGCAACACACCCGCAATCAGCAGGAGCCCGGTCGTCTCCGAAGCATAGACCGCAGGGCGGTGATGCCGCGCAGAATCAATGTTCGCAGAGCCGATGTCCGCAGAATCGTTTTCAGGGTCACTGGTCGGCACGCGCCTATTGTAGCGCCCGGGAAAAGCCTCGGCAGTTCCCGGTAACGGCACAGTTTCTCGGTTTCCTTCGTGGAACTTCGTGCCCTTCGTGGTTGGGCGTTTTGCCAACCGCACCACCACCCAGTCCCTCGCCTGAGCGAAGGAACTGCCTCCGAATGCTAAACTACGGCGTCGTCCATGCCCGTCCCGCACAGTAACGTCCGAGTCGCGCGCTTTGGCATCTTTGAGCTCGATCTCAGCGCCGGCGAATTGCGCAAGAGCGGCATCAAGCTGCGCCTCCAGGGACAGCCCTTCCAGGTCCTGGCCTTGTTGCTCGAGCATGCCGGCCAAGTCGTCACTCGCGAGGAGCTCCAGCAGAAGCTCTGGCCCTCCGACACTTTCGTCGACTTCGACCACAGCCTGAACACCGCCATCAACAAAGTTCGCGAAGCTCTCGGGGACTCGGCCTCCAGTCCCCGCTACGTCGAAACCCTCGCCCGTCGCGGTTACCGCTTCATCGCCCCAGTGCAAAGTGACGGTCCGAACGACGTCGCGATGACCGATGGAAAGCCCGCAGGCGGAATCAAGAATGCGAACATCCCTACGCCGATCCCGCCCGCCAGCACCCAACTCGATCCTCCCGTGCCCATCCATCCCGAACTCGAAGTCCCCATTCCCCGCCGCGCCATCACCCGCGGCCTCTTCGCCCTCATTCAAGTCATGTACCTGTGCTTCTATCTCTCCGCTCTTTTCCTTCTGCATTATGTCCAGGCCGTAGCCGATTCGTTTCTCTCCCTGCGCTCCGCCACGATTCTCGTCGCGGCCGTCCTGATCACCGCCGGCGTGGGCATCCCTCTTCGCCTCTACCTGCTTTCCGCCGTCGCCTTCGATCACCAGCGCCTCGGCCAGAAATTCCGCCAGATGTTCCCCTTTATCCTCGCCCTCGACCAGTTGTGGGCCATCGCCCCGTTCCTCCTGGTCCCGCAGATCGGCCTGGGCGCCGCCTTCGCCGCCAGCGCCGCACTCCTCTATCTCCCATTCTCCGAGCGCACCCTGATCCGCATGGCCTACCTCAGCCCGCCTCCCCTCTAGCCCGGCGAAATTTCATGGAACCAACCTCACCGCCGCCCCGTAACCACGTCTAAGAGGCGGGGCTAATGTTGTGCTTACCCGCCGGAGGATTTCATGAAACCTATCGCGATCCGCCTGTCGCTCGCCATCCTCGCTCTCAGTGCCGCCGTTCTGCCCGCTCACGCCGACGAATGGTCCAAGACGTACAAAATCAGCGGCCGGCCCGACCTGCGGGTCGAAACCTCCGACGCCAGCATCCGCGTCACCACCTGGGACCAGAACACCATCGAAGCCAAAGTGATCAGCAGCCGCTACAAGATCGGCGAAGACGGCCTCCGCATCGAAGAACACCAGACCGGCGACGCCGTTCAGATCGAGGTGCGTTATCCCCACCACGGCATTAGCCTCAGTTGGGGTTCGAGCAAAGTCGAGATCCTCATCCAGATGCCGCGCGAGGGAAAGGTCAACCTTCGCACCGGCGACGGCCATATCGAAGTCGCCGATCTCAAGGGTGATATGGACCTGCACACCGGCGACGGCTCCGAGACTCTCAACGGCGTCGACGGCAAGCTTCACGCCACCACCGGCGACGGGCATATCTCCGCCAACGGCCGCTTCGACGAACTCGAACTCAAGACCGGCGACGGCCACGTCGATGTCCGCGCCACTAGCGGTTCTCAGCTCGCTTCGAGTTGGAGACTCGAAACCGGCGACGGCAGCGTCACCCTTGAACTCCCGCCCGCCCTCGCCGCCGACGTCGATCTTCACACCAGCGACGGACACATCGACCTCGACATGCCCATTGTCACCGAAGGCAAGATTCGCACCAACGAGATTCATGGCAAGCTCAACGGCGGCGGCAGCCTGCTCACCATCCACACCGGAGACGGTTCCATTCACCTGAGAAAAGGATGACTGTTGAGAAGAGGATGAGGTCTCGGCTTCGATGGCGATGTTGATCAGCCGCCGATTTCCCCTGTGCCCTCGTGCCCTCGGTGAGAGCCTTTGACTCCCTCGCCGCACTCCACGGATTACGCAGATCGAGGCAACAAGCTCACACGTCCAGTCCAATCGACCGCATCAACTCCAGCCCGTTACTTTTCGTGACCACGCCGTCCCGCAGCTTATAGTCGAAGGTCATCTTGCCGTTCTCGAACTCATCCTGAAAATGCACATTCCGCAGATGCCCTTCGACCGCGCCTCCGATGTCGGTCAGGGCCAAATCATGCGTGCTCACCAACCCGATCGCCCCGCGAATGAGCAGAGCCCGCACGATTCCCTCCGCGCCAATCCGTCGATCTTTCGAGTTCGTTCCCTGCAGCAACTCATCGAGCAAAAACAGCAGCGCCGGCTCTTTCCCTGCAAGATCGAAAATCTGCCGCAACCTCGTGATCTCCGCATAGAACCGCGAGCTGCCCTCCTGCAACGAATCGTTCACCCGTATGCTCGCTCCCAACTCCAGCGGAGTCAGTTGCAGTCTCTTGGCTCGTACCGGAGCGCCCGCCATCGCCAGCACTACATTCACGCCCACCGCCCGCATCAACGTGCTCTTTCCCGACATGTTCGAGCCGCTCACCAGCAACACGCGAGTCTCGCCCCGAATACTCACGTCGTTTCGCACGCAAAGTACGGCCGGCAGTAGAGGATGTCCGACTTCCTCGCCCTCCAACGATGCTTCGCCGTCCGCGAACTCCGGAAACGGGTCCGCCGGATGCTCGAAGCTGTAACTCGCCAGCGACAGCAGCGCTTCCAACTCCCCGGTCGCGCTCGCCCACAACCGCAGTGCGCCGCCGTGCGCCTCGCGCCATCGCTCCGCCGCAAACGCCACTTGCACCGAATACATGAGCGGCGCATCAATGATTCGCACGAAGAGGTTGTGGCGAGCATTGATCAGATCGACCAGGCTCCTCAGCCGCGCAATCGCCTCCGATGCCCGCACGTTGCTCGACCACAACTCCCGCTGCAGTGCCTGCAGCCTCGGTGCCTCCAACTTTTGCGATTCGAACCGCGCCAGTACGCCCGATAAGAGATCCAGGTCGCGAAATGCATGCTCCGTCCCGTGCGAAACCTCATCCAGCGCATGCCGGAACCTGTAAGTGATGATCGCTTCAATCACCACAACAAACACCAGCGGCGTCGCGATTCCCCACACTGCCCATGCCATTGCCCCCATCACGGCCAGCGAAGCCAGCACCAAAGCCAGCCAGCGCAGCCAGTCGGGCTTCATCTGGTTCGGCGACTCCGCCCACTTCACCAGTTCTTCGGGATGCACGCCCGCACCCACGTCCGCACCAAGTACCGCGAGATCCTCCCGCAGATCCAATTCCCGGCGCAGTTCCGACACCGCCCCATGCCGCTCTCGAATGCTCTCCACGCTCGCGGGCGCCAGCAACCACTTCGCCAGCGTCTCTTCTCCCATGCGCGTTCGCGCCGAAGATAAAAGCTGGAACAGGCTGCCTTCCCCGAACAGGTCAAGATCCGCGGCATACACATGGTGAGGATCAACAAACCGCTCGCCCGTCTCCCCGCTGCCCGTCCATCGATCTTCAATCCGCGCCAGCCCTCGTTCGTAAAACGCGACGGCCCGTCCTGCCAGATCGCGCGCCCGCAGAATGCGCGAATGATAAACAGCGATTCCCAGAAACGCCGCAAAAGGCGCAGCCAGCCACCAACCCGAAAACAAATGATCGCGGAACGCAACCCAGCCCATGATCACCACGATCACGGCCACGAGCAGCCGCAAGTTTCCCAATCGAATGTGGATTTCCTCGTAGTGCGCGACGCGCACCGCCCGGCCATTCCGCCGCTCAACGTATTCTTCGGAGGGCAACACTAGCTGAGAATGTAGCAGGTACCCCGATCACGCGGAAGCCGCCACTACGGCAGCACGTTCGCATCGGCGGAAGCCTGGCCCTCCGCCAGCAGTGAGGTTGAATCGGTCTTGAAAGGGCACGGCTTCAGCCGTGCCGTAAGGATCACATTTGCATTGCGGCTTTAGCCGCTGAGGGACGGGCAATTTCCAAACTGCACTCATCTCCCCTCGTCTACCCGAACTGAATCGCCCGCATCGAAATGCTGCCGAAATCAAACCCTTCATACGGATACGACACCTCATCCCCCGCATCCGTACTGCCCATGCAATAAAGCAGCGGCAAATAATGTTCGACCGTCGGATGTGCCGTGGCCAGCAGCTTCTCGCCCCACTTCCCGGGCTCCGCCAGCGCACCCGCGTCGTGCGCATCCACCGCCGCCTTCACTCTGGCGTCGAATTCCACTGCCCAGTCATACGCTCCGTGCGGAGCATCCCAGTCGAGCCGTCCCAGATTGTGCACGATGTTCCCGCTGCCCAGAATCAGCACGCCGCGCTCCCGCAACGACTGAATCTCCCGCCCCAGCTCCAGATGTTGCTTGAAGCTGCGCCGCTGATCCAGACTCACCTGAAACGCCGGCACGTCCGCCTTCGGATACATGTGCCGCAGCACACTCCACGATCCGTGATCGAGCCCCCAATCCTGAACCGCTTCGATCTCCGCCTTCGTCGCGACTTTCTCCGCTTCGTCCGGTGCTCCCGGCGCGGGATACTGCACCTCATACAGCGGCGCCGGAAATCCGTAGAAATCGTGGATCGTCTTCGGATGCTCCGAAGTCAGCACGTGCGCTCCCGCCGTCACCCAATGCGCCGACACCACACACACCGCCTTCGGCCGCGGCAATCGCGCACTAAGTCCGCCCAGCGCCTCGGTAAACGTATTGTGCTCGATCGCGTTCATCGGCGATCCATGGCCGATAAACAACACTGGCATTTTTTCCACGTTCCACTCTCCCCGCCGGAACGAAAAATGAACCAAGTCCGGCCTTACGATGGCCTCATTTCATTGGATCATTTCTAGGAAGAAAACGATTCGGATGGACGGAACCGGTTGCAGTTCTGAATCGGCTTTGAAAGGACACGGCTTCGGGGGCTGCGGAAAAAGGCCACACCAACAAGTGTGTCACCGTGAACGAATGAATCACTGTGAACGAATGAGCCACCGTGAACGAATGAGCCACCGTGAACGAATGAGTCACCGTGAACGAATGTGTCACCGTGGAAGAGCGGCCCTTCAGGGCCGCGTAAGTGGCGTTGATTTCTAGAGGGCTTTAGCCCCCGCGCAGCGTTACTGCAGGTCGGCCTTATCAGGGTTGTAGTAAAAGCGGAAACGCAGTGCCAGGTATGGCCCGGTGAACTCGCTGGGTAAGGGCGGAAACGGATTCGATGCCGTAATGCTGCCCCACGCCGGACGGTCGAGCGCAATGTCGCCCGACGTCGCCACCAGCTTCATGTCTGCCACCTTCCCGTCTCGCGTGATGGCAAATTCAATCGCCAGTTTCCCCTTCTTCATCTCCGCGGATTCCGGAATCAGGTGATACCAGTTTTCCCGAACATCCTGCAGAATCCGCTGCAAGTAAGGACCAAAGTCAACCCCTTGGGTATCGCTCAGAACATCCAAGCCGCCCTGCGCCCGCCCGTGCGCGCCCGTGCCTAACCCGAAGTCGCCTTCCTGTCCTCCAGATCCCTGTCCGCGGCTCGCGGCGGCGGCCTGTGTAGCCTGCTGAATCGCCGATCCCGGCGTCATGCCCGTCGCATACTTGCTGAAGCTGTTGGCGGGATGCGGCGGCGTCTGCAGCTGTGCCGTCTGATCCGTCTGGAACTGCGGACGCTGCGTCGCCGGAGCCTGCTGCTGCGGCTGCTGCGTCGGCATCTGATTCTGCGGCGTAGCTGGCGGCGCAGGCTGCGCCGCCCGCGGACCGCTCGGCCCCGGCGCTCCCGGGGGCGGCGTCGCCAGAATCTTTCTCAATTCCTTCGGATCCAGCTCCGGATGCCGCGACATCGCGATCCGGTCCTTATCCGACAGGATGTTCGTCTTCGGCTTCCGCGCAGCCTTCTGCAAGTCCGGCGGCAGCGGCAGGAACGTCACATTCTTATCCTGCGTCAAATTCACCGGCACCGCGACCACGGAATGCCACCCGGCATACTTCTCAATCAACGGCAGGTTCCACAACACAATAAAGATCACCAGGTGAACGATGACCGAAATCCAAAGCGCCTCCCGCTTGCGCGATCTCTGTAGATCGTCCTGCAACTGGATGAGCAGGTGCGGCACCCGCGAATCCAGGTCGCGATAAGCCGTCTCCCAATCCTGCGTATCGTAGAGGCCCAGCTGTTCCGGTTGCGGCTTCTCAGGCGGAGCCACCGGATCTTGGAATGGAATTTGTGTGATCGGCATGCGATGCTTCGAACGATAAAGCCTGGATCAAAAGCCTGAACAGGAAGCCTGAACGAGAAAAAGCTATCTCCGCCTGTCCGTTAGAAACCAAATACACTCGCGGCGTTGCATCCGGCCTTCGTAGGAGTAACTGCCAACGGCGCGCGGCGCTTCTACCACCAGCTTACCTCTATTTTCGCATCTTTCCCCCGATTCCGCTCCCCCACAATCGGGCCAAGACTTAGGTGTGTAAACATATGTAAACAAGAGTCCACCGCCGCGGAACCTGGGTACATTCGTGACGAGGATCCATTCCTGTAGATGCTCCGAAGGACGAGGATGGTGCGTAGTTGATCTAGATGGTCAACAGATGAGTTTGTAGGTTTCCCCTGTGTTCCTCTGTGCCCTCTGTGTCGAACGCCTTTGACTCTCTCGCCCCTAGACCCGCGCCTTCGCGATCCCCGCCAGATCCACTTTCTTCCCATGCTCGCGAATCGCCGCCACGATCTCGAGCGCCAGCGCCAGCGCCCGCCGCCCATCTTCCAGCGGAACCACTGGCGTGGTCCGCTCCCGCACCGCCTGCAGAAAAGATTTCAACTCGGCATGCAACGGCTCTTCCGACGCCACCGGAGGCTTGGTCACCCCGATCTGCGGATTGACTGACGGAGTTGCGCCCGCGCCCTCATCCGACGCCACCGTGAACACCAGCACCTCCTGGCGTCCATAATCCAGCGAGACATACTGCCGCGGCTGGAAAAATCGCAGCTTGCGTACCCGCTCCGTCGAAACCCGGCTCGCCGTAAAATTCGCAATGCACCCCGATTCGAACTCCAGCCGCACGTTCGCAATGTCCACCTTGCCCGACAAAATCGGCAGCCCCACCGCGCGCACTTCTTTCACTGGTGATTTCGCGAATGCCAGCACGATGTCGAGATCGTGAATCATCAGATCCAGCACCACATCCACATCGAGCGACCGCGGCGTAAACACGCTCAGCCGGTGCACTTCAAAAAACATCGGGTGCGTCAGCAGCGGAACCGTCGCCCGCACCGCAGGGTTGAACCGTTCCAGATGTCCCACCTGCGCAATCCGCTTGTGCTTCGCCGCGAGTGTAACCAGTTCCTCCGCCTCGGCCAAGGTTGCCGTCAGCGGTTTTTCGATCAGCACATCGACTCCCGCCTTCATCAACTCGCCCGCCACCGCCAAATGATGCGCAGTCGGCGTCGCCACCGACGCCGCTTGCACCTCGCTGTGCGTGGTCAACAACTGGTGCACCGATCCGAACGCCTTGCATCCGAACTCGCGCGCCACCGCGTCGGCCCGGCTCGTGTCCGGATCGACCACTCCCAGCAGTCGCACCCGCTCGCCTTGCAATTCGAGCTCTTTATAAATTCGGGCGTGATTGCGTCCAAACACCCCCACGCCCACCACCGCGACGACGATCGGATTTTGTGATGGCAGGAGATACTTCCCGTTGGCTGGTTGCCGGAACAGAAAATTGTAAACGGAAACCGCCGAAAGAGCATCTGGATTAGCGTCTTGGTTTGCGAATTGGCCTGTGCAGGATCAATCCAAACTCATCTGCAGCTGTAGAGGCCGGCGGCAGGCGCGGTGGCAGCGGGGCAGCATGCGTGTCAGCTCGCCACCACGGAACATGTGCGGACGGACACATGTGGGGACGGAAATGTGGGGACGAGGACGACATGTTGGGACGGACGCATTCGTCCGTCCCGCCGAGCGCAGCGAGGCGTGCTTGCGCTACTACGGATCGATCTTTGAAAAAGGCATCTGCATGGTTCTTCCTAGCCCCAGCCGCGAAGCAGCACAAAAGGCGCAAAGGGAATTAAAAGCGCTGAGCCGCGAAGCACGCAGGACGCGTAAAGGATGACTCAAAGCGCTCAGCCGCAAAGCGCGCAGGACGCGTAAAGGATGACTCAAAGCGCCCAGCCGCGAAGCGGCGATAGAATGCAGCCCACCGCGCAAGCGGTGGGCTAGCCCTCGAAGATGACGCCAAGCCCCGGAGGGGCGAAAGAATCCCCACCACCCCAATCTCTAAAATCCGTTACCCTATGCCGCAAGATGCTGACCAACGATGAACCACCGAAAGGACCCAATCACCCATGCGGACGATCGCACTACTCACCATCTCCAACATCTTTATGACGTTCGCCTGGTACGGCCACCTCAAATTCCGCGAGGTCCCGCTCTACAAAGTCATCGTCATCAGCTGGCTGATCGCCTTCTTTGAATACTGCTTCCAGGTCCCCGCCAACCGCATCGGCTCCTACGAATTCTCCGCCGCCCAACTCAAGACCATCCAGGAGGTCATCACCCTCACCGTCTTCGCCGCCTTCTCCGTGCTTTACCTGAAGCAGCCTCTCCGCTGGAACTACCTGGCCGGCTTCGCCCTGATCGTCGCCGCCGTAGCCGTCATCTTCAAGAAGTGGTGACGCCGCCCGGGTAATCTTCAAGAAAGTGGTGATGAAGCAATTTGATGCGGCACGCCCTCCCGATCAGGGTCAGCCGCGCAGCGGCGGCATTCGATAGCCCAGCGCGTAAGCGCTGGGAAAGATCGCAAAACCGCCCGAGTCCCGGAGGGACGGCACCCGTTCTCGCTCATACCCTTCAGCCCACCCACGCGGAGTGCAACCAGCGCTGGTGCGCACTACCGCCGCCTGCACCACCGTGTTCCGCACTACCTTGGCCTGCACCACCGTGTCCCGCGCAACCTTGGCCTGCACCACCGTGACCCGCGCAACCTTGGCCTGCACCACCGTGGAGGAGCGGCCCTTTAGGGCCGCGTAAATGCACGCGAAAAAGACGCCGGGGCTTTAGCCCCCGTGGATCGCCTTCTTCAAAATCGCGATCTGACCCGCATGATACAACTCGTGCTGCGCGATCCCATGCAGCATGTGATAAAAATCGTACCGTTTCCCCGGAACCCGATCCCGCAATCGTGAATCCGCCAACCCTCCCACGGTCTTCACCAACACATCATGCGTCCTTTTCGTCCGCGCTACGGCCTTCCGCCACTCCGCCTCCGTCACCTTCGCCACCGGAGGAAAATTATCCACTCCCACAGGCTGCCATTTCTTCCCATCGAGTCGACGCAGCCCCGCGTCATCCCACACCGCAACATGCAACACCAGTTCCCAAATGCTATGAACGTCAGGCCAAGGCTTAGCCGCCGCCGTACAAGCGTCGACATCCTCTAGCAACTCCATCAGCGCCGGCCCGTGCCACGCCTCGCCATAAAACGCCCTCCGCAACTGATCGGCAATCCCCGCCGCCTCCGATCCCACAACTCGTCCGCCGCGCTTTACGACTTTCTTCGAAATCTCCCTCGCTCTCTTCTTCAATGGCTCTTCTCCTCCGCGACCACCGCCATCCCCGCCGCATTCGCCGCATCCACCACCCGCTGCCCATCCAGCAGCAGACACCGTCCCGCATCCAGCGCCAGACAGCTCGCCCCCGCCGCCCGCATCACCTCGATCGTCTTCACCCCAACCACCGGCACGTCAAACCGCATATCCTGATTCGGCTTCGCAATCTTCACCACCGTGAGCGCCCGGCTCAGTGTCGACGCATCCCCGTGCAGCGATCGCATAATCTGCCCCGCCCGCTCAATCGTCGCATCGGTTCCCTCCATCGCCTCCACCGCCACGCACGCCGATTCCGCAATCACCACCGTCTGCCCAATGTCGTGTTCGGCCAAGCGTCGCGCCACCGCGCGCCCATACTCCATGTTCTTGATCTCCTGCTCGCTCGGCCTGCGCTCGGTCAACACCCCAGCCTTCACCAGCAACGGCTCCAGCAGCCACGTCGAACTCTCCAGCGTGATGCCTTCCTCCGCCAGCACCTTCGCCACCGCCCCCAGCAGCGAGTCCGTATTCCGCGTCGTCAGCGACAGCAGCAGCTTCGCCAGCTTCCAGTCCGGACGAATGCTCGAGAAAATCTGCTTATGCTTGACCTGCCCCGCCATCACCGCCCGTTTCACCCCTGCCCGCTGAAACGTCTCAATCAACTTCGACAACTCCCCCAGCGAAAGCCAGTGCACCGCCACCGCGCCTTGCCCCTCAATCTCCGGAGCGGTCTCTTCTTTGATCGCCGCCACCACCACCTCAAACCCCTGTGCCCGCGCCGCCTCCAGCACCAGAAATGGAAACTTCCCATTCCCTGCGATGAGTCCCAGTTTTTCTTTTGGATCGGTCATGTCGAGAAAAAATTCGCGCCCAATTTCGCGGACGCCGAGCCAGTCTAGCACTTACAATCTATTTCTGATCCGGGTCGCAATCCGATACTCTGCTTACGGTTTCATCCGAGCATTCGTCTAACTCCGAAGGAGCACCGCCCATGCATCTCGATCTCGCCATCATCCTGCGCCACCTCCCGGGCGCGCTCATGCTGTTTGCCTTCTCCACCCTGTTGTCTCAGGCCCAGGAGCGCGATCGCAGCAAGACTCCAGACGAGTACAAATGGGACCTTACCGCGATCTATCCCTCGGACGCAGCTTGGCGCACGGCCAAAGAAAAGCTCGCCTCCGAACTGCCGAAGCTGCGCGAATTCCAAGGCACCTTGGCCTCCTCCGCATCTCGTCTCGCCGAGGCCCTTGAAACCCAGAGCCACTTCGATAAAGAGATCTCGCGCCTGTTCGTCTACGCCGCCATGAGTTCCGATCAGGACACTCGCGTCAGCACCTATCAGGGCATGGAGCAGGAAATGATTCAGCTCAGTTCCGTGTTCGGCACAGAAACGGCGTTCATCGAGCCCGAGATTCTGAAGATGGATAACGCCACCATCGAGCGCTTTCTCGCGCAAGAGCCTCGCCTGAAAATGTTCCGCCATTACCTCGAAGACGTCGCCCGCCGCCGCGCTCACACCCTCAGTAACTCGGAAGAAAAACTTCTTGCCGCCTCCGGTGTCATGGCCAGCGGCCCTTCCAGCGTCTACGGCATTTTTGCCGACGCCGATTTCCCCTACCCCTCCGTCACCCTGCACGACGGCAAGACCGTCAAGCTCGATAAGGCCGCTTTCTCGCTCTACCGCGCCTCTCTCAACCGCGACGACCGCCAGAAAGTCATGGAAGCCTTCTTCACCGCGCTCGGAAAATACCGTGCGACCTTCGGCTCCATGATGAATTCCAACGTCCAGACCTCGATCTTCTACGCGCACGCCCGCCATTACGACAACGATCTGGTTTCTGCCCTCGACGGCCCCAACATCCCCGTCTCCGTTTATTCCCGCCTCGTCGACGGAGTCAACCGCAACCTGCCCGCCTTCCATCGCTACCTCAAACTTCGCAAGCGCATGATGGGCCTTCCCGAACTCCACTACTACGACCTCTATGCTCCACTCGTCTCCTCCGTCGACACCAAATATCCCGTCGATGTCGCCGAGCAAAATATCCTCGCAGCCCTTGCCCCGCTCGGCCCCGAATATGCCGCCGGAGCCAAGCGCGCCTTCACCGAGCGCTGGATCGACATGTTCCCCTCCGAAGGCAAGCGCTCCGGAGCCTATTCCAACGGCGGAGCCTACGACGTCCATCCCTACATGCTGCTCAACTACAACGGAAAATACGACGACATGAGCACGCTGGCCCACGAACTCGGCCACACCATGCACAGCTATTTCTCCAACAAGACTCAGCCGTATCCGTTGGCGGATTATCCCATCTTCGTCGCCGAAGTTGCCTCTACCTTCAACGAAGCTCTCCTGATCGACTACATGCTCAAGCAGATTAAAGACGACGCGACCCGCCTCTCGTTATTGGGAAACTATCTGGAGAGCATCAAGGGAACCGTCTTCCGCCAGGCGCAATTCGCTGAATTTGAATTGCGTATGCACGAAATGGCGGAAAAAGGTCAGCCCCTCACCGGCGACACCTTGTCCAAGCTCTACACCGAAATCGTCCGCAAATATTACGGACACGATCAAGGCGTCTGCATCGTCGACGATTACATCGCCAACGAATGGGCTTTCATCCCCCACTTCTACAACTCGTTTTATGTCTTTCAGTACGCCACTTCGTTCACCGCCTCGTCCGCCTTGTCGGAAAAAGTTCTCGCCGGCGCTCCCGGAGCCACCGAGCGCTACCTCAAGTTCATTTCCTCCGGCAAGTCGGAATATCCCATCGACCTCCTGAAAGACGCCGGCGTCGACATGACCACCGACGAACCCCTCGACCTGACCGTCAAAAAGATGAACCGCGTAATGGACGAAATGGAAAAATTGCTCGATCAGAAGGGGAAATAAGAGGCAATAAAAGAAGGAACAATCAAACAACCCGAATCTAGCGTTATCGGGCCAAACGGCTAGCCATTCACGATTCGCAGGTTTCCCCTGTGATCCCCTGTGCCCTCTGTGGTGAAAGCCTTTGAACTCCTCGCCGAGCACTTCGAATCTCACGGATCGCGGCACAATATTTACCGAAACGAAAAAAGGGTAAGGTCATAGACCAGTTCGGCGGCGGGCTGAATGTCCGCGAACAACTTCCACGATCCCCGACACCATTCGCCGTCCGCGTGGAAACTTCGCGGGAAACGTTTCTCGCTCCAGCCGGGGAATGTCGCGAAAAAACGGTCCGCCCCAGCCGCGAAGCGGGCGAAAGATTGCAGCCCACGGCGCAAGCCGTGGGGTATTCCACAAGAACCGATGCCAGCCCCGAAGGGGCGAAAGAAAACTGTTTAGTACCACCGGACTGCTGGTTGATCGGCATCTCCACATCGCCGCCGAGATCGCCCTCGAACGGGCATTGCCGCGGCATGTGCTTTCGTGACCGTTTGACGCGAGAACAAAAAAGGGTACGGTCGCGGACCGTACCCTTTGTGTCGTTCGCATTTCAACCCTGGGATTTAGTTGTAAGTAAACGTCAGCTCATCCAGGTAAACCGAATACGGCGACTGCTTCGAGTTACCATCTTCCTGGTAGTTGACCGTGACGCCGTACCAGCCGACCGCCGACCCGGGACTATAGGTCTGGTTGACGTTGTGCGTTTCTCCGTTGAGCGTGATCGACTGAAACAGCAGCTGGTTATCCGAAGTTCTCTGCACTTGGAGTGTGAGATGGTTCCATGCATTGCTGTTGGGATAGCAGGCAATCCCGGTTGGAACCCATTTCGCGTTCACGTTATCCCAAATATCCCACTCGTTCCCGCCCGCCACCCGGCATTCATGTCCCCAGATGTAGCCCTTATTGTCGAAAAACTGGTTGATGTCAAATTCCAAAGCCTGCGCCAAATTAACGTCGTCTGCCCAGAAATAAACATCGTAGGTGAAGTTGTGCAGCGTCGGAACAATCGTGTGGTTCTTGTCCAGCATGCCTTGCGAAGAGCCGTCCCCGATCAGGTGATTGTTCCAGAAACCGTCCCCATATCCCTGGCTTCCACCGAGAGACAATTCCGTCGCCGCTCCGCTCATGGAAGGAGAGTTAACGCCCTGCTTCATCGAGAACGTAATGTTGTCGCAGGGAGAAGGCGTGCAATTAACGAAGGACGGAGCGCGTTGCCCCGCTTCCGCCCAGCCCCCGCTCTGCTGTAGCTTCGAGAACGTTCCGCCGCCGCTGCTGCTCTGGCTGACGTTGACCGTAACCGCAGCTGTCGCCGCTCCTCCGCACCCATCCCATTCCTCCACCACGGCGTTGTACGTTCCCGGGTTCATGGATAGGTTGTAGTTCATGCTTGCGCCCTGCACCACATAAGCGAGCTGATAGGGCGCCGTGTAGATGCCCATCGACGAAACGCCTTTCGAGCATGTGGTCGTCGCCGTAGCCTTGAAGTTCACCGAGGAACCAACCGTGCTGTTGTTGGCAGGAGAGCTGATCGCAACGCCCGAAGACCCTTTGCCCTGGACCGTTATCTTGGCCGAAGCTGTAGTAGCCCCTCCGCAGTTATCCCACGCGGTAATCACGGTGTTGTAGGTGTCCGGATCCAGGCTGAGTGTCGTATCCAGCTTGTCGCCGTTGACCACATACGCCAATACTCCAGGCGCAGTGTAAATGCCCATCGAACCGACGCCTTTTGAGCAGGTTGTCGTCGAACCGGTTGCGTTGAATTGCACCGATCCGGCATAGGTTCCGCCGTTCGCGGGAGAGCTTACTGTTACCGTCGCCAGCGCCGAGCTTGCAAGAAGAACTGACAGACACACGAATCCCAATAAAGACTTCAACATGAAACGCCCCTCCATTAAATTTTTAGGCTTGCTTTTGGGCTTGCTGACAACAGGACTTGCAAGCACCCTTACGAAGAGAGCGGTCCAGTATGGGCGCAGACGAAGTAACGTGGTTTTGTGTTGATAACTACGGAAACGATGGCAGAAACATCCGGCCAAACCATCGCAACACAGCGAAAAATACCAGAACTCCTGTATATCGCCAAAGAAAAAAAGGCGTTATGAGTACACGAAAGTACCCATCCCTTTTCCATTCCAGGAACCCTGACGATCTCATCTCACCCCAGGCGTGTTGCTGGTGAGTCCCGTCCTGACGCGCTATGCTTGCGGTGCAATGTCAACTACCGACTGGCTGATATTGACTCCCGCCATACCCGCTATACCCATCTTCGCCACGTGGATGCTTCCTTGGGAAAAGTGGATACCATGGGCAAAATTGCCCAAAACCGTTTTCGGACCATACTTGCTGTATCTCTTCTTCGTGGCGTTCCATTTTGACGATAACCATCGATATTGGTGGTTGTATTACGGATGGCTGGCGATTGCAGGCGTGGTCGTGTCGGTTATGGCCGTAGTTGAGAAGGTTGAGGCAAGGGTAGAGAAGGAGGCCAAAGAGAGAAAAGCAACCATGTTGGAGCAGGCGCAACGCTGGCCTGTTGCCGAGGGCCTTGTTCTTCACACCGTCCAAGGCCCCGATGCAGACGGAGCCCCGAAGGTGACCCTTCGCTACATGTACAAAGTGCGCGACCAAGAGTTTCTTGGGTGCGAGTCGGCCACGTTCACCAGCAGAGACGATGCAGAGCAGTTTGAGTCCATATGCAAAGAACGAAAGCTCAAGGTTCACTATCAGCAGGATAAGCCGGAGAATTGCGTGCTAGACCAGGATGCATTGCGGCGACTGGCGAAACATCCCGATGACCCTCATCCGGGCCTCAATCCCAGCGCACCATCGCCGCCTCCTACTTAATAATCCCGCGCTCCGCCCCCTCAATAAACCGGATCAGCATTTCCACATCATCGCCCAGATCGCCCTCCGACTTCAGCCGCTCCAGCGCCTGCGTCGTATTCATCTTCGAAGCCAGCAAGATCTTGTACGCATGATGGATCTTCGCGATCCGTTCCTTCGAGAATCCGCGTCGCTCCAGCCCCACCTTATTCATCCCGTACGCGTGCGTCTCGCGCGCCGCCGACGTCATCGAAAACGGCAGCACATTCTGCGTGATCGTCGTCCCTCCACCGATGTACGCATGCGCTCCAATCCGCACAAACTGATGCACCGGGCACATTGCTCCCACCACCGCCCACTCTTCCACCGTCACATGTCCGCCCAGCGTCGCGCCATTCACCAGCATGGCATGGTCCTCGATCACGCAATCATGCCCGATGTGCGTGTACGCCATGATCAGCAGATGGCTGCCCACCTTGGTCAGCCCGCCGCCCTTCACCGTGCCGCGATTAATGGTCACGTATTCACGGATTTCGTTGTGATCGCCAATCTCCAGCCGCGTTGGTTCGCCTTTATACGTGATGTCCTGCGGCGCCATGCCAATCGCACAGAACGAAAAGAAGTGATTCTCCACGCCGATCTTCGTCGGCCCTTCGATCGCCACATGCGATCCCAGCCGGCATCCCTCGCCCAACTCCACATCCGCGCCAATCACGCAATACGCCCCAATCACGCACGACGCGTGCACCTTCGCCCGCGCATCAATCAGAGCCGTAGGATGGATGTTCATCGGAAGCTGAATCCAATAGGCAAGGTCAGCAAGCAGGAAGAATTGCCTCTGTGGTCCCCTGTGCCCCCTGTGGTGAAAGCCGTTGAAGTTACGAAGTCTCTTGCTCTCTCAGGACGACGCATCCCCGCCCGATCCCCGCCCGCGCGAACTATCAATCAACTGGCACGAAACCCCAGCCTCCGCCACCCGACGGTCGCCCACGTAGGCGTATCCCTGCATCTTCGCCGCCGTCATCCCCGGCACCGAGCGCCAGCCCTTCACTTCCACTTCCAGCCGCAGCTGATCCCCCGGGCTCACCGGACGCCGGAACTTCGCCCGCTCGATCCCGGTAAACACCATCACCTTGTCGTTGCGATCTTCCACTTCCGTCAGCAGCAGCGCCCCGCCCGCCTGCGCGATCGCCTCCACAATCAGTACACCCGGCATGATCGGCAGTCCGGGAAAGTGTCCGGAGAAAAATGGTTCGTTGATCGTGACATTCTTGATCGCTACGATGCGCTCTTTCCGCTTCAAATCCAATACGCGGTCGATCAGCAGAAACGGATAGCGATGCGGCAGGATCTTCAGAATCTCGTGGATATCGAGCGCGATCTTAGTCCCTTCAGGCGAAGGTTCCGGCACAGGGCTGTCATTCATAGTTCGTCACAAACGGCTTGAAGATTATACTGCACCGCCTGTACTCAAAATAACTTCGGCGTCATCCTGAGCGGAGCCGTTTTTCAGGCGAAGCGAAAGATCTCCCGCTCATCCGGCCCAGCGCATAAGCCAGAAGCGACTACCCGTATCCCTCGGAATGGAGTGCGTTCTACCACATAGGCATTTATAATTTCCCCGTTTCCCCTGTGCTTCCCCCGTGCCCTCTGTGGTGAAAGCCCTTAACCTCCCAGAGCACCAAGGATCACCCGGATTGAGGCCCAATGCCCGCCAAGAAGAACGCCTTCTCACCGAAAACACAGCCCGACTCACTCTCCTCCGACCGCCTCCGCTACTTCGAATCCCGCCAGGACGCGCTCCTCGAAACCATCCGCAAGTTCGTCGAGATCGAATCTCCCAGCGACCATAAGCTCTCCGCCGATCGCATGGGCGCCTTTCTCGCCGGCACCTTCGAAGCCCTCGGTGGCAAAGCGCGCCTGCATCATGCCGAAGACTACGGTGACAACCTGCAGATCGATTTCCCCGGCCGCGAAAAAACCAAGCCCGTTCTCCTCCTCGGCCACTTCGACACCGTCTATCCGCTGGGCACACTCGCCAGCATGCCCTGCCGCATCTCCGATGGACGGATGCACGGCCCCGGCGTCCTCGACATGAAATCCGGCATCGCCCTCATGCTCTTCGCCATCGAGGCCCTGCAAACCTGGAACAACGGCCTGCCTCGCCCCGTCACCGTCTTCCTCGTCTCCGACGAAGAAGTCGGCAGCACCTCTTCCCGCCAAACCACCGAGGCTCTCGCCCGCGAATCCGCCGCCGTCCTCGTCATGGAGCCTGCCGCCGGACTTCGCGGCGCCGTCAAGACCGCGCGCAAAGGTGTCGGCGACTACATTCTGACCGTCAAAGGCGTTGCCGCCCACGCCGGACTCGATCCCGGCAAAGGACACAGCGCCATCCTCGAACTCGCCCGCCAGATCACCGCCGTCTCCAAGTTCTCCAACCTGCCGCAAGGACTGTCCGTGAATCCCGGCGTGATTCGCGGAGGAACCCGCACCAACGTGATTGCCGCCGAAGCCGTCGCAGAAATCGATGTACGTATCAAGAGCGCCAAGCAGGCCGCCACTCTCGATCGCAAATTCCGGGCCCTGAAGCCCTTCGACAAGCACTGCAAACTCGCCATCGAAGGCGGCATCAACCGCATGCCCATGGAACGCAATGCCGGAGTCATCGCGCTCTACAAAAAGGCGCAGGCCATCGCACAAAAAATCAACTGGAAGCTCGAAGAAGCCGCCGTCGGCGGCGGCTCCGACGGAAACTTCACCGCCGGCATCGGCATCCCCACGCTCGACGGCTTGGGCGGCGTCGGCGAAGGCGCCCACGCCATCCACGAACACATCGTCCTCTCCGAATTGCCCCGCCGAGCCCTGCTCCTGGCAAGCATGATCGAAACCGCCTGACCCGATTCCACTCGTGCGGGGACAGCCTGGCTCATCTGGCGACAGCCGCCTCGGCTGTCCTGCCACGGCGAAGCCCGGCAACCCTCACCACGAACCATGTAGGGACGGACGCATTCGTCCGTCCCGCCTAGCAAAGCGAGGCGCGTTTTCTCAGCGACAGTTTCAGAATTGAATCAGCGAGAAGTGAGTGCTCGTGCGCGACAGGTTCTACGCATCGAATCGCACGAATCTCTGAAAAAAGGGCATCTGCCTCAGTCGCCCCAGCCCAGACGCGAAGCGGCGGCATCCGTTAGCCCAGGGCGTAAGCCCTGGGTCACCTCACGAACGACCCGTGAGTCCCGTAAGGGACGGTACCCACTCGCCTCGCAAGACTTCACCGCACCGCAAACACCAGGAAGTAATCCATCTTGTCGCCCTTCACGAAATCGTACTGCTCCACTAACCGGTACCCAGCCTCGTCCGCCTCGCGAATCACAATCTCTTTCCCCACTCCGTGATCCTCTCCGTTGCCGTTGCGGTCGATAACTCCAACCTCGGCTCCCGGACGCAGCGCCGTCCGCAGATTCTTCATCAACGTCACCGGCTGCGCCACTTCGTGATACGTCTTCAGCAGCAATACCGCATCCACCGACCTTGCCGGCAACATCGGATCGTCCGCCTTGCTCACTACCGCCTTCACATTCCGCAGATGTTCCTTCTCGACTCGCTTGCCGATGTACACAATCGCGTCCGGATTGATATCCACCGCATATACCTCGCCGCCCGGTCCCACCCGTTTCGCCGCCCGCACCGTAAACCATCCCGACCCCGCTCCAATATCCGCCACCGACTTCCCCGCCTGTATTCCGAGAATATCCATCACCCGATTGATCTGCAGCCGCTCCTCGCGCCCCGGCGTATCGAAAATCGAAAGATCCCCGGTATACGGCTCGCTCGTCTTGCGTTGCTCCACCGGTGCCGACGGCGCCGCCGCAGTCTGCGCCACGCCCGCCGCAACACTCAACAAAAAGTAACCCGCCAAAACTACCCGCAACATCCACATAACTTCACACCTCAAGGAACGTCCTCAGAATAGACTCTTCCCCGCCCGATTCGTAACTCCGGCGGATCTCCCGCGCAACAAACGCCGCCGGAATTCCTTCGTGAGCCTGAGTGTCCCTGGCGGTTAAAGCCCTTGGATCCGGAGAAGACAGCAGCGTCCAGGATGACGACCGTGCTTTGACTCCCGGCACCATGTAGCCTAGAATTTTTACAGGCGAAGTAAGCTCTCCCGGCAAGGCTTTGCCACGATCCGCGGAGGTTCCTATCATGGAAGGCAAAATCGGTATCACCGAGATCCTCTTCATCGTGGCGATCGCGCTCCTGCTCTTCGGTCCCAGCAAGTTCGCCCAGCTCGGCAAGGGACTCGGCGAGGGCATCCGCAACTTCAAGTCGTCGATGAAAGACGAAGAGGCGAAGAAGGAAGCGCCGCCGGCAGCAGAAGAAGAGAAAAAGTCCTAGCCCAACCTTCCAGGCCAGAACATTCCCGCCAATCTCAGCTGAGTTTCAACACCGTGTCGAACTCCCGCAGCATCCGGTACACCAGCGCCACCGGCAGCCCCACCACATTACTGTAGTCGCCCACAATCCGTGGGATCCACCTCGACGCCATTCCCTGGATCGCATACGCCCCCGCCTTGTCCATCGGCTCTCCCGTCGCTGCGTACGCGCGAATTTCCTCGTCCGAAATATCACTCATGGTGACGACCGTTGTCTCGGAGGCACTCCTCAGCTCGGATGCTCCAGAGATCGCCGGTGCCCCGCTTCTCCCCGGTTTCGGGAGAACTGGGGATTTGTCGCGGTCCGCCGGCCCGGCCACCGCTACTCCCGTAATCACCCGATGCTCCCGCCCTGAAAGCATCCGCAACATGCGCACCGCATCCGTCGCATCCACCGGCTTGTTCAGGATCGTCTCCTCCACCACCACGATCGTATCCGCGCCCAGCACTACCTCCTCCGGCCGCTTCCGCCACACCGCCAGCGCCTTCTCCCGCGCCAGTCGCTCCGCACACTCTCGCGGCCCCTCGCCCGCCAGAGGAGTTTCATCGATATCAGCCGGCTGCACAGTAAAAGCAATTCCTGCGTTGCGCAGAAGTTCCTGCCGTCGCGGCGATGCCGAAGCAAGCACAATCATGTGATTCCGATTCTACTGGCAACTGTCCACGGCCCACTGACCACTGTTTATATAAAACCACCATCTCTCCTTCAGAGTTTTCTCCGCGGCTGGCCTCACTGTGACAGCGCCCACTAACTTCACACCGCCCTTATCTGTGGAAGAGGGCCACTTACTTGAGAGCGCCCCGTGGAAGAGCCGCCATCAAGGGCGGAAGAGCGGCCCTTCACGGTGGAAGAGCCGCCATCAAAGGCGGAAGAACGGCCCTTCACGGTGGAAGAGTGGCCATTAAGGGCGGAAGAGCGGCCCTTCACGGTGGAAGAGTGGCCATTAAGGGTGGAAGAGTGGCCACTAAGCGTGGAAGGGTCGCCACTAAGCGTGGAAGAGCGGCCCTTCAGGGCCGCGTCACGCCCCAATCATAGACCCGGGGCTTTAGCCCCCGGGACCACCCTGTCACCATCAGAACCACGTCCCCGCCCGATACCTGCGATACTCTTCCCCGAATTTCGCTTCCAGCACTGCCGATTCTCTCTCGCTCCGCCAGATCTGCAACGGAATCAGCACCAGGAAAATCAGCAGCCCCATCGGCCGCCGGGCCAACAGAAATCCTCCCGCAATCACCCACGACCCAAAAAAATAAATCGGATTCCGAATCCTCGAATACAGCCCCTGCGTCACCAGCTGCCGCGCCTGCGCGGTGACCGCGAATGAGCTCCCCAGTTGCCACCGCGCCGCCGCCCACAGCACGAAGCCCGCCACCACCAGCACGAGCCCCGCAATCTGCATATCCGTCCAAGGTGGCGGCACTCTCCGCCACACGATGTACCCGATCACCGCACCCATGACGGCAGTCCACGCCAGCTGAGCTCGAATCATTCGCTATTTCCCCGGTGCACGAGACTAAATGACTAGGGTATCCGGGGCAACCCTGCCTGCAGAAAGAAGCGCCTCAATTTTCATAATCATCTCATCCCAATGTCATCCCGAGCCCGGCAACAGCCGGGCGAAGCACCTCATGTCGCCCGACGCTAGGAATGCCGCGGTTGGGATTCCTGCTCGTTTCCGCATTGTCGCCGTCCAGTCTCGTGTCCAGCCGCGAAGCGGCGATAGAATGCAGCCCACGGCGCAAGCCGTGGGTAGAAGGAAAGATCGAGCGAGCCGCGAAGCGGCGAAAGAAGAGCCCAAGAGTAGTTGCGCTCCCACCTGCTAAAATCAATACTTACCGCTCTCATCATGGATTCCCAGCACATCCGCAACTTCGCGATCATCGCCCACATCGATCACGGCAAATCCACGCTCGCCGACCGCCTGCTCGAGCTGACTGGATCCCTGACCGCGCGCGAGATGCAGGCTCAGGTCCTCGACTCCATGGACCTCGAACGCGAACGTGGCATCACCATCAAGGCCCACGCCGTCCGCATGATGTATACCGCGCATGACGGCGAAACCTACCAGCTCAATCTCATCGACACGCCCGGCCACGTCGATTTTTCCTACGAAGTCTCGCGCTCTCTCGCCTCGTGCGAAGGCGCGCTCCTCGTCGTCGACGCCTCGCAAGGTGTCGAAGCCCAAACCCTCGCCAATTCCTATCTCGCCATCAATCACGGCCTCGAAATCATTCCCGTCATCAACAAAATCGATCTGCAATCCGCCGACATCCCGCGCACCAAAGAGATGATCGAAGGCGCCGTCGGCCTCGACGCCACCGACGCCGTCCTCATCAGCGCCAAGACCGGACAAGGTGTCCCTGACGTCCTCGAAGCCATCGTCAAGCGCGTTCCACCGCCCAAGGGATTGCCCGAGAACCGGCTCCAGGCGCTGGTCTTCGACTCCTGGTTCGATCCCTATCGCGGCGTCATCGTGCTCACTCGCGTCTTTCAAGGCACGCTCAAGAAAGGCGATCGCATTCGCCTCTGGTGGAATGGCACCACCTTCGACGCCGAAACTCTCGGCGTCCTCACCCCCAAGCCTGTCGAGATCGACCAGCTCGTCGCCGGAGAAGTCGGCTTCATCATCGCCAACATCAAGAACGTCGCCGACACCAAGATCGGCGACACCATCACGCACGACGCCCATCCCGCCCTCGAAGCTCTGCCCGGCTTCGAAGAAATCAAGCCCATGGTTTTCGCCGGGCTCTACACCATCGATGCCCACGCGCATACGCAACTCCGCGAAGCCCTCGAAAAACTTCGCCTCAACGATTCCTCGTTTTTCTTCGAGCCCGAAAGCTCCGTCGCACTCGGCTTCGGTTTCCGCTGCGGCTTTCTTGGTCTGCTTCACATGGAGATCATCCAGGAGCGTCTCGAGCGCGAGTTCAATCTCGATCTCATCACCACCGCCCCCGGCGTGCGCTACAAGATCTACAAGACTGACGGCACCATGGTCGAGATCGACAACCCTTCCCGCTGGCTCGATCCCAGCGAAATCGCCAAAATCGAAGAGCCCGTCATCCTCGCCACCATTCTCACCAACGAGGAATACGTCGGCGGCATTCTCGCCCTCGTCGAAGAAAAGCGCGGCAAGCAGAAAACCTTCGAGTACGTCAGCTCCTCGCGCGTCATGCTCCACTACGAATTGCCGTTGAACGAAATCGTTCTCGACTTTTACGACCGCCTGAAATCCGTCTCCCGCGGCTACGCGTCCCTCGACTACCATCTCGCCGACTATTGGGAATCGCCCATGGTCAAGCTCGACATCCTCGTCGCCGGAGAGCCCGTCGACGCCCTTTCCATCATCGTTCACCGCGACTTCGCCTACGAACGCGGCAAGGCTCTGGTTTCGAAGATGCGCGAACTCATCCCTCGCCAGATGTTCGAGGTCCCCATCCAGGCCTCGATCGGCGCCAAGATCATCGCCCGTGAAACCGTTCACGCCATGCGCAAGAACGTCATCGCCAAGTGTTACGGCGGCGATATTTCTCGTAAGCGCAAGCTTCTCGAAAAGCAAAAAGAGGGAAAGAAGAGAATGAAGCGTATCGGCCGCGTCGACATCCCGCAAGAAGCCTTCCTCGCCGTTCTCAAAGTCGGCGAAAGCAGCGACTAAAACATTCCGCTTTGCAAGAGCGGCCTGGACGCGACCGTGCAAGGGCGGCCTGGACGCAACCGTGCAAGAGCGGCCTGCACGCGACCGTGCAAGAGCGGCCTGGACGCGACCGCGCAAGAGCGGCCTGGACGCGACCGTGCAAGAGCGGCCTGGACGCAACCGTGCAAGAGCGGCCTGGACGCGACCGTGCAAGAGCGGCCTGGACGCGACCGTGCAAGAGCGGCCTGGACGCGACCGTGCAAGAGCGGCCTGGACGCGACCGTGCAAGAGCGGCCTGGACGCGACCGTGCAAGAGCGGCCTGGACGCGACCGTGCAAGAGCGGCCCTTCAGGGCCGCGTCAAGCGCCCCACATCCCCGGGCTTCAGCCCCTGCGGCCCCCTCCTCCACTGTTCACTAACGGACATCCCCTTTTCGATTCCGGACAAGGAAGCGCCTCGGCCCGCGCGCCCCGCGTCCCCACGAGTGAAAATACGGGGTTTGTCCCCCGACCCGTGGCCGACGAAATGCAATCGTGGCCTTGAGGCTCCCCATGCATGTACTCCTCCACGATCTCCGCTTTAGCCTTCGCACCCTGCGCAAATCCCCCGGCTTTGCCCTCACCGCCATCCTGACGCTGGCTCTCGGCATCGCCGCCGTCACCTCCGTCTTCAGTGTGGTGAACTCCGTCCTGCTCAAGCCCTTCGCCTTCCCGCACCCCGACCGCCTGGTCGTCCTGCGCGAAACGGCCCGCGAGATGAACAACGAGCCCTATCCCGACAACTACAAGCACTACCTGAACTGGCAGAACAATTCCAGGACTCTCGCCGACGCCGCCATCTTCAACAACAACACCTTTAGCGTGTCTGCCGGAACCGGCCATCCCGAGATCGTTGGGGGACTGAGTGTCTCCCCCAATTTCTTTTCCGTGCTCGGCGTCGAGCCCGTCTTCGGACGCAGCTTTCTCCCCAGCGAAGCGGCCGAAGGCCGCGACAACGTCACCATCCTCAGCTGGGATGCATGGCAGAAATATTTTGGCGGCGACCGCACCTCCATCGGCCGCATCCTCCTCATCGGCGGAATTCCGCAAACCGTCGTCGGGGTTCTGCCCCAAGGCTTGCGATTTCCCCACATGAATGAAATGGCAACCGCGGTTTCCCAGGGCGACACCCAGCCTTATGAGATTTTCCGTCCCCTCGTGCCGGGTCCGAACCGCATGAGCGACGCCGGCGATTACGACTTTCTGGTCGTGGCCCGGCTCAAAGACGGAGTTACGCCGCAGCAGGCAGCCAGCGAACTCGGCGGCCTGCAACAGAGCTTTGCCCAATCCACGCACATTCCTTTTCACATGGGAATTATTGTCGAATCCCTGCGCGACGAAGTCGCCGGCGGGGTCAGCACCGCTCTATGGCTTCTGCTCGCCGCGGTAGGTGCGGTCCTGTTGATCGGCTGCGTCAATCTGGCGAACTTGCAGCTGGCACGCGCAGTCGCCCGCGAGCGCGAGATCGCCGTCCGCGGCGCGCTCGGTGCGAGCCAGAGACGTTTGCTCCGTTCCGCGCTGATGGACAGCATTGTTCTGGGAGTGGCCGGCGGCATGCTCGGAATCCTTCTGTCCTTCACCGGAGTGCGCCTGTTGATCGCGGCAGCTCCTTCGAGCCTGCCTCGCCTCAATGAGACGCAAGTGAGTTGGCCCCTTCTGCTGGCCGCCGCGGGATTGTCGATTCTCACCGCTCTGCTATTCGGAGCGCTCCCCGCTCTGCGCTCGCTGCGCGTCGATCCCCAATCGGCCATGCAGGCCAATCCCAACCGCGTGGCGAACACCCGCGAAGGCCAGCGCACTCGCAAGTTGCTCGTCGCCGGCGAAGTGGCCTGCACCGTTGTGCTGCTGATCATCACCGGATTGCTCGTGCGCAGCTTTTCCCGCCTGCTCACCCAGCAGCGCGCCTTCGACTCCCGTCACGTCACGCTCGCGCAGGTGGATTTATATGCGCCGCAATATGGCGACTCCGTGGAGAAGTCGGCGACCTTGCGTGCTGCCTTTGTCGATCGCGCTTTACAAAATCTCGCGCAGCTCCCCGCTGTGCAGTCGGTCGCCATGACCAGCGAGCTGCCCCTGGCAGGGGAAACTTGGGTCGACACTATCTTCCGGCCTGATCATCCTGTCGCGAAGGGCCAGGAACCCGCTGCCAACATGCGCTGGGTGAGCCCGAGCTACGTAGATACGCTGAAGATTCCTCTGTTGGAGGGCCGCAATCTCCAGCCCTCGGATCGCGAACATCCCACCAACGCTCTGATCTCGCAACAAACCGCGCACACCATCTGGCCGGGCGAAGATCCCGTCGGAAAAATCTTTACCACCGGCGGCGATGACAAGTACACCGTAGTCGGCGTGGTCGCCGACGCGCGCATCAACGACCTCAAGAGGACGGCCAACATGATCTATCTGCCCTACTGGGAAAATCCCTGGTGGCGCGTCTATTTCTTCATCCGCGGCTCGCAGCCGACTTCGACCATGATCGATTCCGTCCGCCGCGAAATCTGGAACATCGATCCCCAGGTCGCGATCCCCATCCTCAAATCGCTCGACGACCAAGTCAGCGACTCCGTCGCCACCGAACGTTTCCAGACCATGCTGCTGTCGAGCTTCGGCGGCGCCGCACTCCTGCTCGCGCTGCTTGGAATCTACGGTGTGCTCGCCTACTCGGTTTCGCTGCGCGAGCAGGAGTTTGGCATTCGTATCGCTCTCGGCTCCGGCAAAGCCCAATTGATCCGGCTCGTCCTCCGCCAGGCGGCGGTTCCGGTTGTAGGCGGAGTCCTTGCCGGACTTGCCCTCGCCTTGGTCGCAACCCGCTGGGTCGCAAGCCTTCTCTACGAGACGCGAGCCGTCGATCCTTCGGCGATCTCCGCGAGTATCGCGCTGCTCTTGGCCGCCGCATTCCTCGCCGCGCTGCTCCCCGCGCGTCGCGCCGCCTCGGTAGATCCCATGAAATCTTTGAAGACGGAATGACAGGAACTGCCCTATCGCACTCTTATTGTCGGCGCACGGGCCGGTGGCCTCGCGAGAATGTCATCCCCGACCGACTAGACAAGAGGTAGAAAGTCGAGCCCCGAAGGGGAGCCACCTCCGCACTCAGAGACTGAGAACCAAACCTCGGGACGGCCGCCTTCGCACAATCGCGCAGCGACGACCCGTGGAAAGCTCGCGGCACCCGATCCCTACAGCCGTGTGGCAAACGGACATCGCTTGCCCTCGTGCCCGGTCGCGTCGTGTTCCTTTACCAACTCGATCGCGAATCGTTCCGCCCGAGCCGCCGCCTCTTTTGCCTCCGGCGTCAGTCCGGGGCTGGAAACCATTCGGCGAATGTCCGAAAGATGTTGCTCAAGATCGTTCTTCGTGCGGCACTCCATTAATGATCCCCCGAGAGTTAATTTACTAAAGATTTCACCTCTCGTCGGTTCGAAATACCAGACTCGTCATGGCACGAACGTGCTGAAGGATCTAGCGGATTGCCATTCGCTGTGCTCATGTGAAAAAGGGATCGAAGTCGTTCGTGCTTCGAAGTCGGTGGGCCATTAATCCCGCTTTTGGATTGAGTGGGCACTTCGACGCCCGCCTCGGAATTGCTTCAAAACTCGCTGCTCGCCCCTCCGCCTCCCGACGCTCCCCCGCCAAAGCGGAAGTCCGAGCTTGCAGGCTGCGGGCTTGGCGTGACCGGTGTAACCAGCCCCAACACCGTGGACCCCGCATTCATCCACTCTTTGTCCTTCCCCGACAGTCGCGCTGCGGTAAAGCCGTGCCGAACTCCGCCCGCGCCACGCGCCAGCCACCGTCGAACGAACAATGCGACTCCAGTCAGCAAGACGCCCATCAGCATCGGATCCCACGTGTGCCGCTGCCACCCCAGATACGGTTTATTCGTGACCAGCGTCAGCGTGGCAACCACCGCGCCCACCGCAATCACAAAACGATCCTTCAGGCGCACCCCGCGCGCCATCACCACTACCGGCACGCACCAGATCAGCACCCATGTCGTCCAATAAAACGGCCTCCCAGATTCCGACGCCGCATCCCGACCAACAACACCCCACCACTGCGTGTACGTGCTCAACGTCGAAAGCTGTAGGTTGATCGTCAGGTAAATGCCAAGCCACAGCGCCGCCTCGACCAGCGCATAACCCTCCTCGAGATAATCCAGCCGGTGGCCCGAGCGTACCGTCATGACCCCGACCAGCCCAATCGCAAAGAGCACGACGATGATCCCATGCTGCGCCGCCGCCGACGCCGTCCAGTATCCCGGCACAAAAATGGCGAAGACCATCGCCGCGAGAAATGCATACGAGAAACCGAACCGCCGCCAGATCCATAGCGAAAACACAGCCCCCGTCACGGGAACCAGCGACTCGACCCTGTGCTGCTGCGGCGAATAATATGGACCGCTGAAAAAAGCCGCCAACATTCCCCCGCACAGAAAACCAACCGAGCAAGCAGCCAGCGCCTCCTCGATCCCATACCGATACAGCCGCCCTTGCGAAACCGCCACCTCGGCCGCCGCGTAGCAGACCGCAGCGAAAAACAACAGGAGAATGCCGCCGCTTTGCTCGGATGCCCGGGAAACCACGAAGAATAGCGCGCAGGCCGCTCCCACCCCGATGACGGTAAACAGAAACAAGACCAGCCGCAGAAAAATATTGGTCGTGCGCAGCTCAGAGCTCGTTTCCTTCTCCAGACGCTGATACTGCTCCTTGGTGAGAAACCCCTCGTGGGTCCATTCCGCCAGAAGTTTCCGCGCGCGCAGCGTCTCTTCACTCGCAGCACTGTAGATTCTCACGCCGGCCTCCCGAAGCGCCGCGCGATCATCACCAGCCCCACCAGCATCGTGATTGCCGTAACCACGAAATAACTGAAGATGAACGTTACGTCATGAATGTCGCGGATCAGCACCGCGCTGACACCCACATACCCGTAAACCGCGGCATACGCCACGAAAGCAAACTGCCGGCTCTTCAACCCCCACGCCAGAGCTCCGCCACAAGCCATCAGCACCGCAACAAACCACACTCCATAGCTCTCCCGCTCGAACACTCCCGACAGCAATGCCCAAAACAAAACGTTCGCCACCACGTTCAAATAAGTTCCGAAGAAATGCGCCTTCAGTCCGCGCCGCTGAAGAATCGCACCGCCAACTCCCACCAGCAGGCAGTAGACCAGCGCATATTGTCGATACGTCTCGTCCTGATGAGTCGGCCAGCGCGAAATCGTAAGCCCGAACCATCCCGCGAGCGACGACAACGCCAGCGAGAGCACAAGGCGATTGTCGAAACGATACGCGAGGAAAAAAAAGAGGCCCGCCGTCGCCGCGAGATACAGATCCCACTGCCCGGAGAGCAGGTGAAAGCGCTTCTCCAGATATCCGAGTTCAACGCACCACACCAGGCTGCCGAGATAGAGTACGTAGTCGAACACCGCACTCGGCGTCGCCGTCTCCGCCGTCGACCACCGCGGCGCGCGCGCAAAGCAGTACCAGAAACACGCGGCAAGCATCGCCGAAAGAAAGGTAAGAACAACAACGTCGCCGAGTTGCCGCGACCAGGTCGTCACCGTCCATCCCAGCCCGGCCACAAACGCCAGCACCCCGGCATAAAGAAGAACATTCAGCTCAAGAGAAACGGAGAGAGGTTCCCGACGGCAGAGGCTCGCAAGTCGCGCCTGCTGCTCCACCGAGATCGCACCTTGCTGTTTCCAGTTTTCTAAGCGGCCGAGGATGTTCAAGAATTCCTCGTTCTCCGGACACAGACAGCGCATCCGCGCCCGGCACCACTCATCGTACATTGCAACCGTGCGCCCGGCGAGATGATCATGTAGGGACGGACGCAACGGGAGAAAGACGCAATGTGGGGACAGACGCATTCGTCCGTCCCGCGAGCGCAGCGAGCGTCGCTTTTCCCAACGACGAATCCATCATTTCGAGGTCTTAACGCCGTGTGGCCCACTCTAACGTCGGCCTTCTGCGACGTCAGAGTGAGGATTTCCAATCTCTCAAAATCGTCCCCGACGCCCAACTCCGGAGCCCCCGAACAGACGCCATCGTTTTCAAAGCCCCGCAGTGGCGCCATTCATTAGCCCAGCGCGTAAGCGCTGGGAAAGAAAAGAAGGCCAGACCGAGTCCTGTAGGGAAGCCGCCCTGCACTCAAATCCCCCGAATCGCTCCACCCGTAACAGCCTTCCCGGTAGCCGAAGGGTAACGAAGCCAACAACTGTCCTCCACGACATTTCGGTCGAACCCGGCATCTCCAAAAGCAATGCCCCGTATCGTTCTTTTTGCTGCTGGACCGCAACTGACGTGGACTTGCAACCCCGCGAAAATCGCACCCCAAACGAAAGTACTAGACCCCAAAATGTGCAAATCTCAAAACCAGAAAGAATGCACGCAATATTTCGAGGGCCCGATGTTAACAGCACGTGAATTGCATAACTGGTTACTACTCATGGCTTTAAGCGGACAAAAATCCTGGCTGCGGTACCGACCGATCGGTCTTTACCCCGAGCAATTTTGAAATCCGTTTTCGATTCCACAAGCTTTTCCACAGGCCATCGCCATATTTCCGCCCCACGCAAACCTAACTTCCTACAGTACTTACCGCAACCCCTCTACAGTGTTTCCCGTACCCATCGAGCACCCGATTCGCCCCTCGGTCGGCAAACTGTTTGCCTGAGTCCCGTAGGACGGCACAGCCTCCAGCCGCGCCAGCGGCGATATTCATTAGCCCAGCGCGTAAGCCCTGGGTAAGAATCAAACTGTTTGCCTGACTCCCGTAGGACGGCACAGCCTCCAGCCGCGAAGCGGCGAAAGATTGCAGCCCAGCGCGTAAGCGCTGGGTCACGTCAACCGCGAATCACCAGCCCCGAAGGGCCGAAAGAAACCTACTCCTCATCCCCCCTCCCGCCCTCCGCCAACGACTCAAACCGCGTGCTGTTCTTCAAAAACGCCATCTTCACTTTGCCGATGGGTCCGTTGCGCTGCTTCGCAATAATGATCTCCGCCTTCCCCTGCAACTCCGGATCGTCCTGCTTATAAACTTCCTCGCGGAAAATGAACATCACCAGGTCGGCGTCCTGCTCGATCGATCCCGACTCGCGCAAGTCCGCCAGTTGCGGACGATGATCCCCGCCGCGGCTTTCCGGTGCGCGGCTCAACTGCGACAGCGCAATCACCGGCACGCTCAACTCTTTCGCCAGCGCCTTCAGCCCGCGCGAAATCGCCGAAACTTCCTGCGTGCGGTTCTCAAACCGTTTCCCGCCGCCCGACATCAGCTGCAAATAGTCCACGATCAGCAGGTCCAGCCGCCCGCCCTGCGCCTGCTTCAGCCGCCGCGCCTTCGCCCGCATCTCGCTCAATGAAATCCCCGGCGTGTCGTCGATAAAGATCGGAGCATGCGCCAGCTGCTCCATCGCCCGCACCACTTTCTTCGTATCGTCCTGCCACAGCGACCCGGTCCGCATCTTGTGCGCATCCACCCGCGCCTGCGAACACAGCAAGCGCATCAGCAGCGCCTCGCGCGACATTTCCAGCGAAAACACTCCCACCACATTCGCATCTTCGATCGCCGCATTCTCCGCAATGTTCATCACAAACGCCGTCTTGCCCATCGAAGGCCGCGCCGCAATGATCACCAGATCTGACCGCTGCAAGCCAGACGTCATCTCGTCCAGATCCGTATAGTGCGTCGCCAGCCCCGTAATGCGCTGTCCGCGTTGCAGCAGCGCGTCGACCGACCCGAACGTCTCCCGGACGATCTCCTGCACGCCCATGAACCCGCGCCCAATGCGCTTTTCCGAAAGCTGCATCAGGGCCGCTTCGGTATCGCTCAGCACATCTTCCGCCAGGTCCGACTGGTCGCTGGCCCGCGCAATCGCCGTGGTCGCCGCCGATATCACCCCGCGCAACAACGCCTTGTCGCGCACGATCTTCACGTAGTGCTCGATGCTCGGCCGGTCTGGCACTCCGCCCACCAGGCTCGACACGTACGCCACATCGCCAATCGGCTGCAGATCCTTGTGTCGGTCCAGCTCCTCGATCAGCGTGATCATGTCGATCGGCCGCGACGACTCCGCCAGGTCCATCATCCGGGCGTAAATCCGCCGGTGCGAATCCAGCGAAAAGTCCTCGACCCGCAGATGCTCCGCCGCCTGGTTGTACGCAAAATTGTCGAGCAGGATCGCGCCCAGAATCGAACGCTCCGCCTCCACGTTCGCCGGAAGACTGCTGATCGTATATTCGGAAGTTGCCATAGTTCGGAAGATGTCCGGGCACAACCTTGCCGGATTCTCAGCACCAACATAAGCGAATATAAAGCGAAACGCAAAATGAATTGTGCAGAAGCTGTGAAGCCCGCGACTATGCTGTGGAAACTCCTCGAAAACCCGTCCGATATTGGAGCACCGTCCGATCGGGCAACCTGCTGATGGGGCAACCGCTCCGATTGAGCAACCGTGGAAGAGCGGCGCTTCAGCGCCGCGTCCAGGCGATGAAGAAATGGCGGGCTTTAGCCCCTGGGGCCTTTGGATAGCGCACCTGAGACATCACCCCGACGTCATCCCGAGCGGAGCCGTTTTTCAGTCGTTGGAAATGAGTCCGCGCTTCAGCGCCTCGAGGATTGCTTCCCGGCCACGAGTTGTCCGCAGCCTGCTACGAATGCCCAAAGCGCGCGGAAGAAAACAACAAGGCCATCATCACAAACAAAGTGGCGCTCTCTACCAGCAGCGCATACATCGTCAATTTCTTCGCCCGCGGATACCGCGCGAACCAGCGGCTCAATCCGAGCCCGAATACAGCACGATGGGAGATGCAAACAGCCGAAACACGCACGCCCATCCAAAGATGGAGCCGACGGAGCTCACAGCGGAAATAGCTACAACCGCCACCGAGAGCGGCATCGTCACACTTACCCCGAGCAGCACTTTCGCATAGATCGTGTACGCCGTCTCTGATTCCCGAATCACCAGCATCAGAAAAAAAGTAACGACCAGCAGCATGCCGCATATGAAGACCTCGAGCGCCAGGTCTCCGCCCGCATACATGCCGCCATAAGCCGCCACATCCTGCGGATGCGTCGCGTATTGCACATATCGCAGCACGACGAGCAACCCAGCGATCGCGACGGCCGCAGCATACCCGCCGGCGACCAGCATCAACTGTGTATTCCAGGAAAGCCGCTTCACAGGAACAATGTTAGCGACCAGTCATGCCGTTGTCCGATGACCGAGGTAACCCGGTAAGGGTCAGGTTTCGCACCTCGCAGCGAGCACCAAATAGAATGCCGGCCACAAAAATAGAAATGCGGCCGGGCCAGCCACCCAGCCGCATTCGTTCGTGGTTTCCTGCTCTGTCTTTTCACCGCGGAGGCGGCGCATGACCGCTTCGGCCCGACAGCGCTCGCGCTCTTGCTCTTTGCTCTGACGAGCAGGGAGCGACGAGCCACGAGTGCCGCATTTGCCGAAACCAGTTGCCGGCTCGTCATCTTTCGATCACGATCCCTGCAACTGCTGCGGTGGCCAGCGGCCCAACTTGCTCTAAGAGCAAGAGAGGGAGGAGGCCGCATCGCCCGGGCAACCAGTCGCGCTCGCGCGCGTTTCTGGAAGTTTCCCCCCGGCAATTCGCTTTCGCGTTTTACCGGCTGCCACTGGCTCTGCCGCAATCATCCAGCCAGATCAGGAACTCTCACGTTTCGCTGGGCCCACTCTCGTTCACTTTGTTGCGACTCGCAACACTAAAAAGGCTTCCCACTGTGCAGAAACTGTGGACGATGTGTCTTCCCTGTGGAAGCCCGAGGAAAACTAAGAATCAAATTCCACGCCTCCATTTCACCCGCCAACAATTTCAATAACTTACACGCCGTGAAGAAATCGTGTGGCGGCGGACGCATTCGTCCGCCGTTCGTGCACAAAAGCTACGCTCGTCTCAGAAATACCTTGATCTTCTCCACCTCCGCATCAAGCTCACGTCCGAACGCCGGTGTCCCGCGCGGCGCTCGCATCCACATACCCAAACTCCGGACGAAGCTCGCCAGCCACCACCGCCAGATTTCCCCATCCCATCACGCGATCGCGCCACAGCATCGGCAGCGCGTAGTAGCCACGCACTCGCTTCGGAGCCGGAGTGTACGCCTCGAAGCGATAGACCCATCCCCAGAATCGCTCGAAGCGCTCCCGATCCCACACCACCGGATCAAACGGCGCGAGCAATCGCACCGTCTCCGGCAGCGCCGCCGTCTTCGGACTCTCTCCCTCCGGCCAATACCATTCCGTCCCATCCACCTTTGCGTGCGACAGCCGCTCCTCCGCCCGTCGCAGCGCTGCCGTCAGATACCGCTCCCACTGCGGCGCCGCATAGCGCACCCGCCGCACCAGAGTTCTCAGTCGTCCCACCGGCATGGGAGCATACACGTGTACCGCCGCGTCCACTAACGCGTCGAGGCGGGCATCGCGTTCCACTTCGTCGATCGGCCCTCCCCCATGTTCATGCACCGAGTACAGCCGGATCCCCGCCTCGCGCCTCACCACTCGCAACCATCCTTGATAATGCAGCGCGCCCAGCAGATGCGTGGTCGCGTTCGACGCGCCTCCCCAATAATTCGTTACCCTGCCATGCGCAAAGTGCCGGTCAACTTCGTCGGGATGCACGACTCCCTTCTCGCGCACGAATTCGAGCAGCTGCTGTGCGCGTGTTCGGCGACCCGAGGTCCACGATGGCCCTCCCTGCGCCGTCAGCGGCGCCTGGACCCGCGGATGCATCAGCGCCTGCAGTTCGCTGGTGACGAATCCGTAATTGACGAAAAAATCTTCGTGCACCCCGAGCTGCGCGTAGCGCCGCTCCAGGTCGCCGGCATGATATCCCTTCACCCGATGCCGCAGGATCAGATCCTGCGCCCGCGCCGGCGCCCGAATCGGATCCGCCTGCACGAATCTCATCCGGTGCAGTGCCCGTTTCAGCGTAGTCGGCGCAAACAAGCTGCGAGCCACAGCCATCCGCCGCAAGTCATCAATGGTGATCGCCACGGATGCATGTTATCGGAAAAAGTAAAATGAGTGGACGGGGCGGGTGTCCCATTGAGGCCCGGATGGGTGGCCCAGCCCTTATTACTTGATCTCACCGACACCATCCCAACCGAGGGTGCCCCATCCTTCGCGCCCTTTGCGAAGGGTGCGAACCACGGACCAAAAAGCCAAAGCCCCGAGAGTCACTCGGGGCTTGAAATGGGTTAATAACCGCCGCCTGCATCTTCAAATTTTAGTCCGACATCTCGCGGACGGGAAGCAGCCTCTTTGGGCGACGGCTCTGGTCAGCATTCAGTGCGAGTTTCTGCAGGTTGTCGAGCATTGCTTGACCGCCGTCCATTGAAGCGCTCGTATCAGGAGGGATTCGTGGCGTTTCTGAAGAAAAATGCGTCGCGTACGACGAACGGTGTCGCCGCGATGATCTTTCGCCCTTGCAGGGCTTGTTCTTGCTTTTGTAAGGGAACCCAGGGCTTGCGCCCTGGGCTGCATTCTTACGCCGCTTCGCGGCTTGCTCTAGCTCTCCCCGCCGCTCTTCGTCGGTCCCACGTTCGCTCGTTCCATATATCGCCGGAAATAATTCGCAGCCGTCTGCATTCGTCCCACCGCGCTCGAAGGCGCAGCCACCTCCGGCTCCGGCGCAGCCGCCGGCTCAACACTGCGCTCGCTCTCGCCGATTTCCGACGCCTTCTTCAAAAGACTCCATGCCTCCCGATATTGCTCATACTTCGCTTCTGCACCCACCGTACACAACGAAATGGATTTCAGCCCGCGAATTTCCTTCTCCGGAATGATGTACCACGCATCTTCCAGAATCACGTACGCCGCTACAAAATCGAACGACCCCGCCGGATACGCCTTATGACTGCTGCACACCGAGCAGATATATCCCTTCCCGCTTTCCAGTTTCGCGATCGTGCACTTCACCTGCACCGCCACAAACTTCCCCGGACGCCCCACCACGCAGTCGTAACTCCACGAGTCTCCCCAAGGCTTGCTCGCCGTCAACCCTTCCTCCCCCGCCCGCACCAGAAACACCGACTCCGCCCACTCCCCGCGCTTCTTCTTGTCCTGAATAATCTTCGTCTTCCGCTTCCTCATTCCAACTCCAGCATCGAAAAACCCTATCTTCCAATTCGACAGGAACGAAAAATGAGAGGCAAGAAGCTTGGAGAAGAAAGTGGAAGCGATTCCCGAAATGGAACTGCCCCACTCAAGCCAAAACCGGGCTTGAATGGGCCACCGAGAGCCTTGGGGCAAGTCTCCGTACTATGCTGTGACATTCATCACATCTTTTGTTGCATGTTGCGCTCGACAATTCGATAGCCGCGAAGCGGCGCAAGAATGCAGCCCAGGGCGCAAGCCCTGGGTCAGTGGCGCAAGAGAAGTCAGCCCTGAAAGGGCGAAAGAAAAACACAGGTCCCCAATCCTCCCCGTTCGTCGCGAACAATGGGCACCGATTCGGGAATTTTGCTCGGACACCCGCGCTGCACTGTGACATTCATCACATCTTTTGTTCCATGTTGCGCTCGACAATTCGATAGCCGCGAAGCGGCGCAAGAATGCAGCCCAGGGCGCAAGCCCTGGGTCAGTGGCGCAAGAGAAGTCAGCCCTGAAAGGGCCAAAGAAAAACACAGGTCCCCAATCCTCCGCGTTCGTCGCGAACAATGGGCATCGATTCGGGAATTTTGCTCGGACACCCGCGCTGCACTGTGACATTCATCACATCTTTTGTTCCATGTTGCGCTCGACAATTCGATAGCCGCGAAGCGGCGCAAGAATGCAGCCCAGGGCGCAAGCCCTGGGTCAGTGGCGCAAGAGAAGTCAGCCCTGAAAGGGCCAAAGAAAAACACAGGTCCCCAATCCTCCGCGTTCGTCGCGAACAATGGGCATCGATTCGGGAATTTTGCTCGGACACCCGCGCTGCACTGTGACATTCATCACATCTTTTGTTCCATGTTGCGCTCGACAATTCGATAGCCGCGAAGCGGCGCAAGAATGCAGCCCAGGGCGCAAGCCCTGGGTCAATGGCGCAAGAAAGGCGAGCCCTGAAAGGGCGAAAGAAAAGTGGCGCAGACCTGCGGCAATGTCGTGCTGCATCTGATCTTCAGCACAAAACTGCGTAAGCCTCTGATCGGTCCAGACATTCGTTCCGACCTTTTCGCATATCTGGGCGGCATCGTCCGCGAACTGCGCGGTACGGCGCTGATCGTGAACGGCACCTGCGACCACGTCCACATGCTCATACGGATTCGCCCGGTCCAATCTGTTGCCGAGATCGCACGCACCCTCAAAACAAATTCCTCGGGATGGATCCGGAAGAAAGGGCACAAAGAATTCGGCTGGCAATCGGGATATGGCGTGTTCAGCGTGAGCGAATCCCTGATTCCGGCGCTCACGAAGTACATCGCGACGCAGGAGGAACACCATCGGAAGCGGTCATTTCAGGAGGAATTTGTGGCGTTTCTGAAGAAAAACAACGTCGCGTACGACGAACGTTACATCTGGAATTGATCTTTCGCCCTTACAGGAAACCCAGGGCTTGCGCCCTGGGCTGCACTCTTGCGCTGCTTCGCGGCTCGGCGGGCGACGTCACCCACCGCAAAATAAAAAAAGGCACGGCCGAAGCCGTGCCCCTTCCATCCGTGTTGATCCGCGCGAATCCGCGGAGATGAAGTTAGTCCCGCACTCCATCCATGAACGCCCGCAACTTCCGCGAGCGCGACGGATGCCGCAATTTCCGCAGCGCCTTGGCTTCGATCTGGCGGATGCGTTCGCGGGTGACTGCGAAGCTCTGCCCGACTTCTTCCAAGGTGTGCTCCGAACCGTCTTCCAGGCCGAAGCGCATCTTGATGACTTTCTCCTCGCGCGGAGTCAGCGTGCGCAGGACCTGTCCCGTCTGGTCCTTCAGGTTCACGTTGATCACCGCTTCCGCCGGTGAAACCACCGCGCGGTCTTCGATGAAGTCGCCCAGATGCGAATCTTCCTCTTCGCCGATCGGCGTTTCCAGGGAGATCGGTTCCTGCGCGATCTTCAGAACTTTCCGCACTTTCGCGACCGGAATATCCATGCGCTTGGCGATTTCTTCCGACGTCGGTTCGCGTCCCAGTTCCTGCACCAGCTGCCGCGACGTGCGGATCAGCTTGTTGATCGTTTCGATCATGTGCACCGGGATACGAATCGTACGCGCCTGATCGGCAATCGCACGGGTAATGGCCTGCCGAATCCACCACGTGGCGTACGTTGAAAACTTGTAGCCACGGCGGTATTCGAATTTGTCGACGGCCTTCATCAGTCCGATGTTACCTTCCTGAATCAGGTCGAGAAACTGCAGTCCGCGGTTGGTGTATTTTTTCGCAATCGAAACCACCAGGCGGAGGTTGGCCTCAATCAGCTCGCGCTTGGCCTGCTCCGCATCCATGTCCCCCTGGATAATCTCGCGCTGCGTGCGCTTGAGTTCCGGGAACGACACGCCGGTTTCGAGTTCCAGCTTTTCCACTTCGCCGCGAATCGCGCGCGCCTGCCGGCGATATTCCTTCTTCTGCTCTTCGCTGCGAGTCGCGTCGGCCTTGCGCTCGAGGTTCTGCGTCTGGCGGTCGAGCGATCGCATGCCGTCGACCGTCTTGTTCAGACGCTCGATCAGCCGCTTGCGCTCATTGTTGGTGAAGCCGAGCTTGCGTACTGCCTTCGACGTGGCTACCACCGCACGCGCCAGCTTGCGCCGTGCCCGGCGATGATCCTTCGGCTTTTTGGTCTTCGAGACTTCGTGGTACTTCTCTTCGAGGACGCTGGCTTTTTTGTACAGCTTGGCCATGTCATCGATCTTGCCGGTGAACTCATTCAGGCGGTTCTGCAGGATCTCGTCGGTGATCTCTTCTTCGTCGAAGGTCACCACTTCCTTGATCGAGCGCACGCCTTTTTTGAGATCTTCGCCCATAGCCAGCAGTTCGCGGATCACGATGGGCGATCGCGAAAGGGCTTTGAGCACGCGCAGTTGACCGCGCTCGATGCGCTTGGCGATTTCGACTTCGCCTTCGCGCGTAAGCAGCGGCACAGTTCCCATCTCGCGCAGGTACATGCGGACGGGATCGTTCGTCTTTTCCAGCGCCCCGGGGGTCAGGTCGAGTTCTACGTCCTCGCCTTCCTCGGAGTCTTCGAATTTTTTGTCGAGCGTAGACGAAGGCATTTTCGGGCCTTCGAGCACGTCGATGCCCTGCGTACCAATCGTCGTCAGCAGATCGTCAAGGTCTTCGGGCGAGTGCACGTCATGCGGTATGAGGTCATTGACCTGGTCATACGTGAGGTAGCCCTTTTCTTTACCTGTGTCGATCAGCTTTTTTATGTCGTCGAACTTGTCATCAAGAGCCAAGAGGTGTCCTCAAACTACTTAGTTTCCGCTCCACAGGAGCGCGTGATAAAGTTCCTTAAAGGTGGGAATAGGTCCAGCGGGATTGTGCATCTAGCACAAACGTCAGAGTTTAGCACATAAGTGCTGTGTCGTCTATCGGTTGCCCGCCGTAATTCCCGTGCCTGCCGCTTCCTGGAGATTCCCTTACATCCTTAGATGGTGGCGGAAGGCTTTTTGTTTCAAGCACTTTTCGGGTTTCCTCAGGGGCTAAAGCCCCGAGAGCGATGACCCTTGACGCGGCGCTAAAGCGCCGCTCTTCCACCAAAACCTTCCTTCCGAAGCTGAGCCATGCTCTCTAGCGAAAAACCTTTAGAAACAACTTCGTCGCTGCGGATGGACGCGGATCAACACGGATTTTATTTCGTTCCTTCCCGGCGCTAAAGCGCCGCTCTTCCACCAAAACCTTCCCCTTCCGCGCTGAAGCGCGGTGTAAGCGGTACTATTTCCCGAGAACCTCGTCGCCTCGTAGCCCCTCAGCGGGTAAAGCCGCAATCAAAATGCGATGCTTACGGCACGGCTAAAGCCGTGCCCTTTCAAAACCCGGTTCAAACTGCGACGCTCTTCCACTAAAACCTTACTTCCTCGCGCGCCGCTCAGGCGCCGCTCTTCCACCAAAACCTTCCTTGCCAGCGTGGCTGGAAGCTGCGCGGTCAGGAGGCTTTGGTCTCGGGGCCGGGGTCGCGGAGGGCGTGGCTGATGCGCTCCAACTGCTGCAGCAGTTCCCGGAGACGATCTTTGTCGGCTGCCAAACCGGGCTTCCTCAGTTCCTGCTGAACCTGCTCCTGCTGGCGGCGGAGGTGAATGCGGCGGAGGGCGCGAACCGCAGCTTCCAGGACCTCGGCGGTGAGATCTTCGTCCTCTTTCAGCAGGATGGTAGCCAGCATGCGGCGATCGCTCTCGGTCGCGGGCACTTCCAATACATCGGCAACTTCGGGGCTGGCATTGAGCAGGGACTCGGCCAGGGACTCGGTGGCAAGGCCGCGGTGCAGCGACTCGTTCTGCAGGACGTAGCTGGCCTGGCGAGCTGGATCGAACTCTTCTTCGGCGCCGTCGCGGGCAGAGAGGTGATCGTCGCCGGGGTGGATTTGCCGGGCGGAGGCGAGGGCGCGGATCAGAACTTTTTCGGCGTCGGTGACCTGGGAGTCGACCGGGGCTTTCACCGCCGAAGTGGAGCGGGTGCTGGCAGCGTTGCGGAGTTCCTGACGCATGACGGCAGAGTCAATGCCGAGCTTCTGCGCGATCTCGTGGGCCAGTTCGTCGCGCACGATGCGGCTCGGGATGCGCTGGACGTGCGGCAGCAGATAGTTGACCGCTTTCTGCTTGCCGTCTCCGCTGCGCACGGGGAATTGCGCGCGGGCGAGCCGGTAAAAAGGTCTTCGCGAAAACGCCCTGCGTCCACTGCCTTTTTCAAATTGCGGTTGGTCGCGGCGACAATCGCACATCGGCGCGGCGAGTGCGGTCGTCGCCGACCCGTTCGTACCGCTTTCCTGGAGAACGCGCAGCAGCTTGTTTTGGATGTCCAACGGAATTTCCCCCACCTCATCCAGGAAAATCGTTCCGCGCTCGGCGGTTTCAAAACGTCCGGCGCGATCCTTCACCGCTCCCGTAAAAGAGCCTCGCACATGGCCAAAAAACTCGCTTTCAAACAGCTCCCGGGGAATCGAGGCGCAATTGACTCGAACCAGGGGCTCGTCTTTGCGAGCGCTACGGCGGTGGATTTCGTGGGCGACCAATTCCTTGCCCGTTCCGGTCTCACCCAGGATGAGCACGGAAGCTTCCGTGGGGGCCACCACATCAATCTGGCTGACAACATTCCGCAGACCAGAACTCTGGCCGACCAAATCGCCGAAGGCCTTGGCTTCCACCACTTCTTCCTGCAAGTAGGTGTTGTGCAATTCGAGCTGGGACTTGAGCACCTCGATTTCCTCGAAAGCCCGGCGAGCTTTTCTTCGCTCTCCCGCAGGGCTTGATTGGAGGCCTGGAGTTCAGCGGTGCGTTCCTGCACTCGGAGTTCCAGCGTGTTGTGGGCGTGGCGCAGAGCTTCTTCCGCCTGGCGCAGCCGCAAATGCGTTCTGACCCGCGCCAGCACTTCCTCGGCCTCAAATGGCTTGGTGATGTAGTCAAGGCCGCCAGCCTCAAAGCCGGTGACTTTTTGGCGCGTGTCGCCAAAGGCGCTAATGAAAATAACGGGGATGCGGCTGCTCTTTTCGTCTGCCTTCAAGCGACGGCACACCTCATAGCCATCCATGCCAGGCATAGTTGACGTCGAGCAGGATCAAGTCTGGAGTCTTGGCGGCTACGGATTTCAGCGCCAGGGCGCTGTCCTCTGCCGGTCGAACGTGACAGCCTGTGCTG